>JBARFA010000157.1:0-19440 GCA_049796755.1 Acidobacteriaceae bacterium | reverse complement strand
GTCTCACGCTTGTCCCAGTTTTGCTTTCCTTTGGCAACGGCAATCTCACATTTCACACGCCCTTTACGAAAATATAGGCGGGTCGGAATCAGGGTGAGCCCCTTCTGCTGGACCTTGCCCAGCAGCTTGCGCACTTCCTCGCTGTGTAAAAGCAGCTTTCGTGTCCGCACGGCATCGTGGCTGGTATAGCCGCTGTGGGAGTAGGGCCCGATATGCAGATTCAATAAAAATGCTTCGCCATCCTTGACCAGGCCGTAGGCATCGCGCAGGTTCGCCTTGCCTTCGCGGATAGACTTCACCTCAGTCCCGCGCAACACCACGCCCGCCTCAAACTTTTCCAATAAAAAATAATTGTGGCCCGCCTGACGGTTCTGAGCCGCATCTCTCTCACCGGAAGCGACAGGGTCGCGCGGTTTCGGCTTCTTCGGCGGATTTGGAACCAAATTGGTCGTTGGGTGTGGCATGATTGAACATTTTCCGCTTGTCGCGATTGCCAAGAAGGCTAGCTGTTTTGCAGGCTCTCACGAACCAGGGTCGTCAGGAGCGGATCTCAGCCCCTTCGACTCCGAAGCAGTCGCCGCAAGAGCGGTGCAACGGTAGGTACATCCAGCGGGATTGGAACTCCGCGCAGCTTTTCCTTAAAGGAAGGCTGCACTATGTGATCTTGGCCGGGTACGGGTACCGTGGAATCGCTCTAATTTCTCATGCTAGCACGCAAATCACGCCAATTGTTTCGCCGCTTCGATAACCGAATGGAGCCCGGCCAGTCCAACTCCCCAATGGTATAGTGATGGTAACGAACCGCTGCATTGGCTCGGGCGAAACCATCTCTGATCGTTCGAGTTCGTTAAAAATGCCGGGATGCGCTGAATTCATGCATTTGTCCTCTTATCTTTCTCGCGATCGGAATTTTGATATCGCCTCAAGTTCGCACCCGCTCGCATGTCAAAATGACGTTCCGTCGTCCTGCGCAAAGCCCAGACTGCCTCTTTCCCGTTGCCTGCGACTCTTCAGCTTGATTGGTTTCTTCGTGGTCGCATTCGCGATCCAGGGAACGTTGTCCCCACTGCATGCAGACGCCGCCAAGAAGCTTTTCAAACAGGGCAAACAGGCGGAACTTCGCGAAGATTACATCACGGCCTATCAGGACTATCGACAGGCGTGGCTGGCAAAACCCAAGGACATGGAATACAAGGAGTCCTATACCCGGCTCCGCTTCCAGGCCGCCGCGCAATACGTCGACATGGCGAACAAGCTGCGTGATCAAGGCCAACTCAACGATGCCCTGACAGACTATCTGCGAGCGCTTGAGATTGATCCCACCTACGAGGAGGCGCGGCAGCAGGCGGATCGCATGCGCGCTCGCATCAACGGGACCGCCGCTCCACACGCTGAATCGGACTCCGACGTCACCTCCGCCAGGGACCAGCGAGAACTGCAGGACCTCGGCGGTCCGTTGCAGTTGAAACCGCTCTCCGACGTGCCGATCACCATCCACATGGTCGCCGACACCAAAGTGATCTACCGGACTATCGGGAAGCTGGCGGGCATTAATGTTCTGTTCGACCCCGACTACACTTCAAAGCGCATCCCGATCGATCTCGATCGGATGACGCTAGCCGACGCTCTTCGGAGCGTCGCTTTCGTATCCCAGACATTCTGGCGCCCCATCACATCGGACACCATCTTTGTGGCTGCGGATACCCGCACCAAGCGCACTGAACTGGAAGCGCAGGCGGTGCAGACCTTTTATCTGGGAAACATAACCCAGGCCAACGATTTGAATGAAGTGTTGAATGCCGTCCGCAATTTGATGGATACCACTGTAAAAATGCAGGCAGTGCCCAGCCAGAATGCCATCGTGATGCGCGGCACTCCCGACCAGCTGCTGCTGGCACAAAAGATCATCGACGATTTGGATAAGGCCAAACCGGAAGTGGTGGTCGATGTTGCTGTCCTGGAAGTGAATAAGGACCTGCTGCGCAATATCGGCCTGCAGTTGCCCGGTTCGATTGGCGTGCAACTGCAAAGTTCGACTGCCTCCACCACCGGCACGACCAGCACCACCAGTACAACCAGCACCACCAGCACAACTTCAACCAGTAGCGGCCTTACGCTGAACGATCTGGGCAACATCAACGCTACCAATTTTGGCATCACGATTGGCGCGGCCACGCTGAATATGCTGCTCACGGATTCCGACACGCGTGTGCTGCAAAATCCGCAGATCCGCGCCGTCGATGGCGAGAAGGCCACGCTTAAGATCGGATCGAAAGTTCCGATCGCCACCGGTTCGTTCTCGCCGGGCGCCGGCATCGCAGCGGCCGGTATCAGCCCACTGGTCAGCACGCAGTTTTCCTATGTCGACGTCGGTGTGACCATTGAAATGCAGCCAACCATTCACTACGACGGCGACGTTTCCATGAAGCTGCACATTGTTGTCTCCAACATCACCAGCTACAGCAACCTGGGTGGAATTGAACAGCCCGTCATCGGCCAGCAGGACTTGCAACAGGTCATCCGTATGAAGGAAGGCCAGGCTAACCTGTTGGGCGGAATTCTGCAGCACTCCGAAAGTCTCACCGTCGGTGGCACCCCGGGATTGGGAGAGATTCCGCTGCTGAAGTACCTGTTCAGTTCGCAGCAAACGGAAACGGTGAATGACGAAGTCGTCTTTGTGCTGATTCCTCACCTGGTCCGCGGTATTGATTTGAGTCCGCTCAACCTGCGCACCATCGACACCGGGACCGGTACGAATGTCAGTTTGCGCGAAGTGCCGCAGACGCCAGATGTTTCGTCGGCAGTCATCAGTCGCACCAACCACAGCGCGCTGACGTTTGAGCCGAGCACTCCGCCCGCCGGCGCTGCCGAAGCAGCGAACCAGGCAGTGACGCAAATGGCGCAGAACATGCAGAATGCGGGAGAAAATCCCGTGCCTGCCGCTGCAGACTCTCCAATGACGCTGTCTTTCGCGCCGCAGCAAAGTGTTCACAAGGTCGGCAGTACATTCCAGATGCAGATGGACCTGACCGGCGGTCATGATGTCTTCTCGGTGCCCATGCAATTGCACTACGATCCCAAGGTTCTTGAGCTGATCAACGTCGACACTGGCAACCTGCTGGCGAAAGACGGCCAGACTACGGCCACAGTGCATCGAGATGAAGGCAATGGCGATGTGACCATCAGCACTTCGCGGCCGCCGGGCGTAAAGGGCATCACCGGCAACGGCAACCTGGTCACCTTGACCTTCCTGGCCAAGGCCCCTGGCGATGCTACCGTGCAGGTGACCAAAGCAGCCGCACGCAACAGCGCGCAAGCGATCCTGCCCGTGCTTGCGGGCTCCCCAGCTATCGTCCATGTGCAGTAAGCTGGAGAAGTAGGGAGCGCTTCGCAATGGAGTTGAATATGATGGGTGCGAATCGCGGAAACCGTGAGGACAAATCCGCGCGCCGGTTTTCTCGCGCGGCAGCGATTTTCGATCCACGGCTTCGCCAAAGACCAGCACCAGGAAAAATCCACCAGGGCGAGCACGGATTGACCCTGGTCGAGCTGATCGTGACGGTGGCAATTCTTGGGATTCTGGCGTCTGTAGCCTATCCGATCGCGCGCTTTCAGATTCAGCGGCAAAAGGAACAGGTGCTTCGAGACGATCTCTGGACCATGCGGCGTGCCATCGATAAATACAAAGACGCCGCGGACCGGCACGCGTTTCAAACTTCGATCGACAGCAATGGATATCCGCCAGACCTGGATACGTTAGTCAACGGCGTGGACGTTCAGGGGAAGAAGGTAAGATTTTTGCGCCAAATTCCAGTGGATCCGATGACAGGGAAAAAAGATTGGGTGCTGCGCTCCATGCAGGATGATCCGGATAGCGATTCCTGGGGCGGCCAGGATGTCTTCGACGTACACTCCGCCTCCGACGGGACGGCCCTGAACGGGACAAAGTACAACACATGGTAGCCGCGAGACCATCAATGTCAGACCCATTCCGCACCATGCTTTTCAAACGCAGGCGCCTGAATCCGTTTGCGCCGGCGCAACAGCCGTCTGGCGGCCAGCGCGGCTTCACGCTGGTGGAGTTGATGGTCGTGATGGCCATCATTGCGGTGCTAATGGCGGTTGCCGTTCCCAGTTTCATCGCTGCGATCCGCAGCGCCAAAGAAGCAGCCCTGCGCGAGGACCTGCATACCATGCGCGATGCCATCGAGCAATATACCGAAGATAAAGAGGCCGCTCCGCAATCCCTCGACGACCTGGTGCAGGCCGGCTATCTGAAATCGCTTCCCATCGATCCCATGACCCACAGCAGCACCACCTGGGTCCCGGACCAGTCGGACTCCTACAGCAGCGTCGATCAGACGCAGACCGGCATCGACGATGTCCACAGCGGTTCAGACCTGGTCGGCAGCAACGGTGAACCTTATTCGCAATGGTGACGGAATCTGAAAGACTGACACCGTGACCGATGCAGACATTTCTTCCGCTTCTCAACCCAACCAGGCCGCTGTCTATCGTCGTTACCTGCAGCTACAGTCGATTCGCGGCGAACGATTTCCCGACACGTCGGTGGATGGTTTAGCCGGGCGCCTGCTCACATGCGTGGGATTCGGACGGGATGGCGCCGAGTTGGCGCTCGCGGCCACCATCGCTGGCGGAACATTTCTTGGCATCGATTCCTCCTCTGAAAATCTGAAGGCAGCGGTCCGCAACGGCGCTTGCGATTTTATGGTGAACACGCTCGACGAGTCGCTGCGCGTCCTAAAGAATGAATTGCGCAAGAAGAAGGCTCTCTCTGTTGGGCTGCTTGGCGAGGCAACGACAATCTTGCCCGCGATGATCGAGCGCGGTGTGCAGCCGGATTTAGTCGCCGACAGCCGCGCATCGGACAATGAAAACCAATCGTCGCTGCTGAAGTTCATCGAGCGCGGCGCGGTCCGTGTAGACGCGCACACGACAAAGAGTTCCCACGAGAGTGAATTTCTTGAAGTGATCTGGAGCGCAACCAGCCTGGCAGACCTGCGGCGAATGGACGAGCTTGCACTGCAGCAAATCCCTGCTGACGATCTCATCCGTCGCCGATGGCTGCAGCACGCCCCGGCATACTTCCATCGTCAGCGACCCTTGCAGCGCGTTCTCGGGATGCGCGCCGAAGAAATCACGCGATTGGCGGAAGCGTTCAAGAACGCAATTTCTGCTGGAGAAATTCAATCGCCGGCGACACTCCACTGGCAAACCGCCGAAGCCTCCGAGCAATCGATCGCACTATAGCGGCCCTCAAAGGCGAGCGGCAACATCAGGAGGATTCAGCATTCGCCTTCTTCGCCGCCTCTGCAATTCCATGGATCGCTTGCCACAGCGCCGAAACGCCGCGACCATCCTTGGCAGAACAAACGAGAATGTCGTCCGTCTCCAGCGCTTCTCGCAAACGCTTGATCGCAACCACGCGCTGATTTCCTGACAACTTATCCGCCTTGGTGCCGACAATGATTCGCGGGCGATGAATGCTGTCCAGATATTCTGCCAGCATCACGTCGCCAGGTTGCGGCGGCACGTTCATATCGACCAGGCAAACGCAGGCCGCCAGAGTTTCCCGCTCGGCAAGGTAGGGATTGATGAATGCCGGCCATTCAGCGCTGATAGAGCGCGAGATTTTTGCATATCCATAGCCTGGTAAATCGGCCAAAATCAACTCCGGCCGCGGCTGCGACCCCGCTTGCAGCGCGAAGAAATTAATGGCTCGAGTTCTGCCCGGAGTAGAAGAAACCCGCGCCGCCGGTTCTCCCAACAACGCATTGATCAAGCTGGATTTGCCCACGTTGGATCGCCCAAGAAAAGCAATCTCCGGAGCCGAGGTTGCAGGAAATTGTGCGGCGCTTGTGGCCGACAGCAGAAACGTTGTTTGATAGCGAAACATCGGGGATCCACCTGAATTTTACGTTTGCTATCGCGCTGAAAGTTCCTGCAACGGAGTCGGATCGTGAGCGCGCAGTTCGGCCACAATTTCCGCGGCCGCCTTACGTGCTAAATCATCTTTCTCGCGTGGAAACGAAATCGCACCAACCCGTGCGTGGCCGCCTCCGCCGTACCGCTCGCAAATCACCGCCAAATTCACCATCTGCTCTGCGGGAACACGCGTCCAGGGATTGGAACCCACCGCAATTTTCGTGCGGAAACTGGAGCGGCTGAGGCCAATGCTATAGGTCGCTTCGGGATGCAGATAGTAGGGAATAAATTTGTTGTAGCCTTCCAGCGGATGATCCGTGATGTCAAAATAGATCGTTCCCTGCTCACATGTGGAGCGCTTCCGAATCAACTCCAGCGCCTGATGATGGCGTTCCAGCAGCCCAGGAATTAGCTCGCGCACAAACGGCTGGTCCAGTACTTCCGCCAGGCTCATCTGCGTCAACAATGGAATCAATTTGGGAACGAAGCCAGGGTCCTGCGCCGACTCAATCGCCATGGTCAGCTTCATCGCCGGGGCAGCCATTTCCACAGCGCTCTCCGCGCTTTCATATTGCGCGCCGTCCACGATATCCGCCCATCGAACTAGCTCTGCCACGGGCGAGGCGTCAAATCCAAAATGTGTTGCGGCAATATGCGCGATAAACCCCGTACAGGAAACATAGTCAGGATCGTAAAATTTGCGCTCGCGGATCTTCGGGTCTTTCTGTCCCTCGAGAAAGTGCCGATGATCTTCCGGAGTCAGGAATGCGCTCAGATGATGATCGAACCACCAGGTGATCGCCGGAGAAGCGGAATATTTGAAGTCGACAATGGCATTCTCATCGCCGGTAAATTCTTTCTCGTCAAACAAGGCGCCGGCGCGGTGGACCAGTCCGCAAAATTCATAGTCTGCCCCCGCAGTGATGCATTCGCGATGGAAGCGCGCGAACAGCGAGGCCGAACAGGCTCCGTCGAAACATTTATCGTGATAGAAGACACGTACTTTCACTTGGGAACGATCACTCCATTCGCAACCATTGGATGGCGACGATATCTTAATAGGCTGAATCAACTAGCATTGCTGGCATTCGGCGATATGTCAAGCGCGAGGCCGGTTTCGAACCACCGCGAGCTCGTTGAATTTCGGCTGAGATTCCAACTACTGCGGGTGGTTGGTCGCCGGAATCAACCTGATCTCATACAGGTCGGGCCACAGCTTTCCCGTCACATACAGGCGATCATGCTGATTGTCATAGGCAATTCCGTTCAGCACAGCATTGTCATTTTGCTGCGTGGAGGGAGGGCGCAGGCCTGAAAGATCGATCCACTCGATCACTTTGCCGGTTGCTGGAGAAATCCGCGCGATTCGATTCGTTTCCCAGATGTTGGCATAGATTTCGCCGTGAATATATTCCAGCTCGTTCAGATTCATGACCGGCCGGCCATCCGCCGTCACTCGAATTTCGCCCACAGGCTTAAACGTCTCCGGGTCGAGCAGATGAAGAACGGAAGTCCCATCGCTCAGAATCAAATGTCGACTGTCATGCGTCAATCCCCAGCCCTCCCAGGGATAAGCGAATGTTCGCAGGGTCCGAAAGCTGAACGTGTCATACACAAACCCCAGGTGCGATTGCCATGTGAGTTGAATTAGGTCGCTCTTCCAGTCAGTGAGGCCCTCGCCAAAATATTTGGCCGGCAGG
This sequence comes from Acidobacteriaceae bacterium, assembly GCA_049796755.1. GTDB lineage: Bacteria > Acidobacteriota > Terriglobia > Terriglobales > Acidobacteriaceae > JAKAAZ01. Next base: position 11,794 of record JBARFA010000157.1, on the reverse strand, counting down.
TCATGCCTTTGCAGCACGCGACCGGATGCGAGATCGACCATCCGTAAGCTGGAGCGGCCGCGTAGTCCTGTCGACTCGTACAACATGCCGTTCACAAACACCAGCCCCTGGGTGAACGCGTTCGCATCATGCGGATAGGTGTGGATGATTCGATAGCTCTCAACGGGAATGGCGCGCGTAGCGGCGAAAACCGACGGCACGGAAACAAAAGAAATCAAAAACAAGGTGAGAATCAAAACTGATCGTGTTGAGCGGATGCCGAAAATGTATGAAGTCGCCGCTGCGAGGCGTCGAGAGCGCATACTTTCAACATACTGCATTGCGCGGATATGAAAAACAGAAGCGGCGTACGGTCCGCGTGGATTCGCCGGTAGTATGGAAGCACGAACTTGCTGCAACACTTTCCCATCGTACGAGGCCATCCATGGAAGTTCTCCCTCAAGATCCGTCCGCCAACAATCCTGAACCCGCCGCGCCGAAACTTTCGCCCGCTCCACCGCCGCGCTCTACAGTCCTGTACGGACCCAACGGTCTGCGCGCCGGATGGAGCATCGTGATCTATGTTGCAGTTCTGATTTCTCTGCTATTTCTTGTCGGATTGGAGTTGCGCTGGATCACACCTCATCTACCGGCGAGCATGCGCGAAATTCCAGGCTCGGGCCTTCATCCCACGATCGCCATTTTGTCAGAAGCCAGCGCACTGATCGCCGTGCTGCTCGCCACCGCAGGCATGGCTCGGCTGGAACATCGGCGCGCCGCGGACTACGGCCTGGCCGGGTTCGATCGCGTCCGCCAGTTTCTGATCGGCCTGGTCCTCGGTTTCGTGTTCCTCTCGCTGCTGGTCGGCATCCTCGTAGCGACCCATCACCTGACGCTCACGCAGTCGCACATGACGTTGGGCTGGTCGCTGAGATACGCTGCCGCCTGGGCCCTGGCGTGCTTCCTGATTGGCATGACCGAAGAATTTATGCTGCGCGGATACCTGCTCTACACCCTGGCGCGCGGCATCCGCTTCTGGCCGGCGGCAATTGTGCTGGCCGTTTTGTTCGGCGCACTGCATAAGGGCAATCCCGGCGAAAGCCCGTTTGGCCTGGTGGCTGCAGCGCTCATCGGATTGGTATTTTCGCTGAGCCTGTGGCGGCTCGGCCATCTGTGGTGGGCCATTGGATTTCATATGTCGTGGGACTGGGCGGAATCTTATTTTTACGGCACACCCGATAGCGGCGGCGTTTCCGTGGGCCGACTGATGGAAGCGCAAGCCCATGGTGCAAAGCTTCTAAGCGGAGGCGCAACCGGGCCGGAAGGCAGTGTTTGGTGTGGGGTCGTCATTTTGCTGGTTGCGATTCTGGTGTGGACGACGCAGCCAATGCGCGGAGTCCAACTAGTGAAGAAATGAATTTCGGACGGCTTTGAAAGAGGAATCAGGAGCGTATTCAGAGTCCAACAACATAGTTGCCTTAGCAACCACTTTTCCCGCGTGTCGTATCAGTCCGCGACCATGGACTCGCCGGGGAGAATGGGGCGCGTTCGGGGAAGCACGCCGCGATAGGCTCCCCCGCCCATCACGAAAAGTGCGCCTACAAAAACGATCAGCTTCAACACGCTGGTACCTTGTGTCTGCGGAAGAAGTTTCCACAGCACCAGCAGCAAAGTTTGTGCCACGGTCACGGCCCAGACGGAGCCGTAAAAATATCGCCGCTCCGACCCCTCGCCCTTAGTGGAGGGACCGACCCTCGGCAGCTTGCCGATCGCACCCAGCAGAAGAATGAGCGCGCAGAGTGGAAAATAAGCATGGTGGTAGATCTGCTGCATATACCACTTCCCTGCCACCGCTGCGACCATCAAGCCAGCCAGGTTCAGCAACGCGAAACTCAACACAGCATTCCACGCGAAGGTGTAGCAGACTCGGCGGTACAGTGGATTGGGCTTGTCTTCATCGAAGCGGAGAATGTACGGACGCGGCTCTGAACCGGGAAGTTTTCCGCGCACTGCGGCGATTCCCGTGCCAACCAACACTGCCAGTAACCATGCCAGATTGCCGAGTCCAAAACCATGCGCAAACAAGGTAAACGTCAGCGGTCCCGGCGCCAGAAAGAAAACCCAAATCCAAATCGGCCAATGAGCCGCGCGGTAGACACGCGTATTCCGCTCGCGCATTTTGCGTGCGTGGGCATATTCCACCTTTCCGCTGTATCGCATGCTGGTGAGTCTCGCAGAGTCGCCGCAAGCGCGTCAATCGAACGCGACTATTGGTAGTGTCCTGAATCTGCCTTGATCGGTTTGCAACCTTCGATTGCCCAAATCAAGACAACAGCGCCTGAACTTCCGGCGAGACCTTAAGAAGAGACCTTATGAAAGCATCAGATGTTGAGTCTCAGGAGTCTTGCATTCATCCTGGCGTCAGCGATACGGCGCGCATGCGCCCTTTCCTGCGCTGCTCGACACTGCTTTCCCGACAGAATGAGCGGAAGGAATGACAACGTTAGCGCGAGGAAAATGCCTGCAGAAATGGCTACGGATTCCATGTCGGTCTCCTGCGAACAGTCTACACATTTCGGGCTCGGACGCGACATCCCCGGCGCTGTCCAGCCCAAAATACAATCGACACAGATTTTGGACACTAGTGGACGGTCGCCGCATCCAATCCGGCAGAGGTGACACATGGAGAAGCTTGGACTGTATGCAAGCCTTGAGGCGAAGCCCGGCAAGGAAGAGGAAGTCGACAAATTTCTGCGGGGCGCGTTGCCGCTGGTCAACGCGGAAGCGGGAACGGTTTCATGGTTTGCCATCCGGCAGCCCGGTACGCGAACGTTCGGTATTTTCGATACCTTTCAGGATGAATCGGGAAGGCAGGCTCATCTTTCCGGCAAGGTTGCGGAGGCGCTGTTCGCCAAAGCTCCGGAACTATTCTCGAAAACCCCGGAAGTCCAGAAATTGGAAATCCTGGCATCGAAGTAGTCGAGGAAATCAAGGCACGCTTCAAATCACCGTCGCACATTGACAGCCGGGAACTTATTCCTGGCTGTGATGTGCAGCGCGACTCCGGGCCGAACGCTTGCGCGCGGTCGTAATTGCGATGTCGGCTTGCACCGCTGCGATGGTTTCTTTCATATTTTCGACCGTCCGTAGACGAGCGCGTGCTTCCCCACTTGTCGGCTCGCCGTGCACGGTGGTCAACATTTCGCGGACTTTTCTCAGCAGGTCTTTCGGATGAACCGGCTTCGGGATCAGCTGATATAACAGTCCATCCTCATACGCGGCAATCTCCGCATCTGCCCTATCCCATTGACCGGTAAACAACAGGACCCTGCATTCAGGATGACTCCACTGGATGTGCTGTGCCAGCCCAGCTCCGGAAATCCCGGGCATCATGATGTCAGTTATCAGAAGATCCGGCACCATCGAGCGAGATCGTGCCAGCGCCTCGGAAGAGCAGGTGAAGGCATTCGCGTCATAACCCTTCAGGCGCAGAATGGCAGCAATGGTAGAGGCAATAATTTCTTCGTCATCGACAACAAAAATAAGGGACTTCTCGCGATTCTGCACTGTAACTCCCAACCCACGCAAGTTGATCCCGTTGACACATTTTCGGAGGTTCCGACCATGTTCAGCGCCCCAACGGGTGACAAACATAGGCGCCGTTTCTGGATGTTACCTTGGTCATGGAGGAGGTTTCCGTTTGCTAGCCGACAAAACTTCCTTTTTCATTGCTTTTTTTTAGATTGCTGAGCGGATACTGAAGAAAGTCACCCAGGAAACGAGGGCGGTATGGAACAGTTTGAGAACACCGTATTGCGATGCCTGGGACCTGAAAGCCGAAATCGACTTTGCCTCCAGCCGGTTCGATTTGAGCTGAAGCATGAAATCGAATATCCCGGCAAGCCAATTGAGCACCTCTACTTTGTTGAAGAGGGCATGGCCTCCATGACAACGACTTTTCTGGACGGTTCCCAGGTCGAAGTCGGCATGTTTGGATATGAGTCGGTGATCGGGATCTCGGCCCTGATGGGAACGAAGCGAGCTCTCAATCGCGTGTACACCCAGATCGCCGGGCATGGATATGCCTGCGGCGTCGAAATCGCAAGGCGAGAGTTCGACCGCGGGGAGGACTTTCAGCGCCTCACCCTGCGCTATGTGCAGACACAACTGGTGCAGTCCATTCAGTCCGCAGGTTGCCATGCCAAGCACAACGTGGAACAACGACTGGCCCGCTGGCTGCTGATCTGCGCCGACCGGGCGCACAGCCGTCGCTTCAAAATGTCGCAGGAGTTCCTCGCGGACATGCTGGGCGGCACGCGTCCTACGCTTTCAATGGCGGCGGGCGCGTTGAAGCATAAAGGCCTGATTGAATACACGCGCGGAGAAATTCACATTCTCGATGTTGCCGGCCTGGAGCAAGCCAGTTGCGAGTGCTATCTGATTATCAAGAATCACCTGGACAACTACGCAGAGTTCGACACCGCCGCCACGGCGTAGGTCGATGCGCCTGAGATACATCCGCAACGCAATTGCACTAGACTGAACACGAATGTCACTCTTCCGCCCGCGGTCCATCCAAAAACTCAATTCCCCCGTGATACGCGCCCGATGGCTATTCACTGCCGTGCTGATCGTCGCGGCTGCCGTAGTTGTGGTGTGCTGGGGCGGCACGCTGTGGCTGCGACACGCCATGCGAACTTCCCTGCCCCAGGTGGATGGCACGTTGCGCGTGGCAGGCTTGTCGCAGCCGGTAACCGTTCGGCGGGATGTGCACGGGGTGCCGCACATTACGGCGGCGAACATGGACGATCTGGTGGTGGCACAGGGATACGTGACCGCGCAGGATCGCCTGTGGCAGCTGGATATGCTGCGGCGTTTCGCTTCAGGAAATCTTGCGGAGATTCTGGGGCCGCGAGCGCTCGAGCATGATCGCGTCCAGCGAATTCTTGAGATCGGGCACGCGGCAGACGCCGCGCTGGCCGCCATGGATCCGACTGACAAGCACTATCTTGAAGATTATGCTCGCGGGGTAAATGCGTACATCGCGCAGACCCAGGATCATCTTCCCGCGGAGTTTCGCCTGCTGGATTATCGTCCGGCCCCGTGGACGCCGCGTGACTCCATGCTGGTGGCGATGAACCTGATCCAGACCTTGAGCATAGATTTCCCAACCAAGCTGGCGCGGGAAAAAATTGAAGCGCGCCTGCATTCGCCGGTCCTGATCGATGATTTGTATCCGGTCGGCTCCTGGCGGGATCATCCGCCTATTTCCACCGCCCCGGACATTACCGCGCCGCAGGTAATTCCGCAGATTCCGCTGGATTCCTCCCAGACAAGCGTGCGACACGACGTCGAAGATTTGCTGCGCTTGCAGCGGCTGCTGCCGTCCATACAAATTCCGGATTGCCGCGACTGCGCACCGGGCTCCAACAACTGGGTGGTCTCGGGAGCGCACAGCGTCACCGGCGAGCCGCTGCTGTCAAACGATATGCATCTGGACCACACGATTCCCGACACTTGGTATGAGGCGCAGCTGACGGCGGGCGACTTCAACGTTGCCGGGCTGACGCTGCCGGGAGTTCCGTTCGTCGTCGCCGGCCACAATGCCAGCATCGCCTGGGGCTTCACGCTGATGTATGCGGATTTGCAGGATGTGTATGTCGAGCAGACGAACGGCAAGGTGTATAAAACCGCGCAGGGTTGGCAGCCGTTTCAACAGGATCATGAAGTGATCCATGTGCGCGGCGGTCGCGATGTGACGCTGGACGTGCTGCGAACGGATCATGGGCCAGTCATCACGCCGCTGCTGCCGCATGAAACACGGACGTTGGCGCTGCGGTGGACCGCGTACGATCCTGCCGCAGTGACGCTGCCGTTTTATCAGTTGGACAGCGCGCAGAACTGGGACCAGTTTCGCGCCGCGCTCGCGAACCTTGGCGGACCGCCGGAGAATGTGGTCTACGCCGACACGCAAGGCGACATTGGATATCAAGCGGCAGGAAAAATTCCCATGCGGCCGCATGGGTTGACCGGAGTTCCCATCACGGACGCGAATCACGAATGGCAGGGATACATTCCATTCGATGCGTTGCCGTCGGTCTACAACCCGCCCGGTGGAATTCTGGCGACGGCAAATTCTCGCGTGACACCGGACGGATACGCATATCCGGTGACGCTTGACTGGGGACCGCCGTATCGCAATGAACGCATCTGGAAAGTGCTGGCCAGCAAACCAAAATTGTCCGCATCCGACATGCTGGCACTGCAGAACGATGTCTATTCCGCGCTCGACCAGGAACTGGCGCAGCGATTTACCTACGCGATCGATCATGCGGCGCACCCAAGCCACAGGTTGCGCGAGGCAGCGAACCTGATGCGCACCTGGGACGGCAATGTGACGATTCCATCGGTGGCGGCGACGATCGTGGACGCGACACGCGACGCGTTATGGCCGATGATATTGAAGCCGCGCCTGGGTGACGATTGGAAGCTGTATGAATGGGCATCGTCGTCCTTCGTGCAGGAACAGATTGTCACCGGACAGTCGCGACGCTGGCTTCCGAAACAGTACAGCAACTGGAATGAATTTCTTGCGGCCGCGGTGGACAGTGGAATGACCGCGCTGCATGCGCCGTTGGATCTGAAGCATTGGCATTATGGGAAGGCACATCCGGTGGAAGTGGAACATCCGCTGTATGGCGGCATTCCGTGGATGCGCGGATGGACGGGCACGGGGGTGCAGCCGCAGTCGGGCGACGGGACAACAGTGAAGCAGGTCTCGCGCAGCTTTGGACCTTCGGAGCGGCTGACGGTCGACCTGTCCGACCTCGACAAATCCACGTTGAACCTGGTGATCGGGCAATCTGGAAATCCGCTGAGCCCGAATTATATGGACCAGTGGCCGTACTGGTATGCCGGTAAAACCTTCGCGTTCCCGTTTGGCGACGCAGCCGTCCAGGCCGCGACGGCGCACACGCTCATCCTGGCTCCTAGCCGTTAGCCGCTAGCGTTTAGCTAGCAGCTAAAAGCTAAGAGCTAGGAGCTAGAATGGAAGCCATGTCTCCCGATGTTCAAGCAATATTGCACTCCGGTGCGGAGTTGACGGATCACGCCCTGGAGCGCCTGCTTCCCCCCGCTGATACACTTCCCTCTTCCATCCACCGAGCGATGCGTCATAGCACGTTCGCGGGCGGAAAGCGGCTGCGTCCGGTGTTGTGCATGGAGTCGGCGCGAATTTTTTCCGCGCACGGCAAACTTCCACATGGCATTGAGGATCTGGCGGCGGCGCTCGAAATGCTGCACACCTATTCGCTGGTGCATGACGATCTGCCGGCACTCGATAATGACGATTTGCGCCGGGGAAAGCCGACCTGTCATGTGGTGTTCGGCGAAGCGATTGCGATTTTGTGCGGCGACGCGCTGCAGACGCAGGCCTATCAAACGCTGGCGGTATTGCGTTGTCCGGCGGCGGCGACGGTTGCCATTCTGGGAGAAATTTCTCGCGCCACCGGCACTGTGGGAGGCATGATCGGCGGCCAGGTGATGGACCTCGAAAGCGAACATCTGACACCGACCGCGGAATTGGTATCGTCCATTCACAAGGCGAAGACGGGCGCGCTGATTACCACCAGCGTCGTGACTGGAGGCATTTACGCTGGCGGCGATGCCAAAGCGGTCGAGCATCTGCGGGTCTTCGGCCAACATGCTGGATTGGCATTCCAGATCATCGATGATGTGCTGGACGTGACCGAAAGCTCAGAGCATCTAGGTAAAACCGCTGGGAAAGATACCGCGACGGTCAAGGCCACGTGGCCGGCTGTTTATGGAGTGGATCGATCGCTGCAAGATGCGCGCGGCCTGATCGATGCGGCGTTCAAGGAGCTGGAGGATTTTGGCGCGGCGGCGGACCCGCTGAAGGCCGTCGCTCTCTACCTGGTTGAGCGGACGCACTAAGGTCAATCGTTGCGACAAGCCTCAGCGCCTGAAGGCGGATTTCGGCGACTTCTCATCCCCGGACTAAAGTCCGGGGTCTACCTTGTTCGAGCTTAACGCTGCGTGGTGAGCGACGACTCTTCGGTCTTCGGCTGCGCGGGAGCCATGGTGGCGTAATAATTCTGCTCTTCCAGATTGTGGTAGAAGATGCCCGCCAATTCCGCGGCCTTGGGGCCATACGTAGGCCGGCCACCCTCAAGGAAAAACACCGCTACTAGTTTTCCGTAGGGTGTATCGGCGTACGAACCGAACCAGCCGAACCGCGTTCCATTGTCAGAGCACGTACCGGTCTTTCCCAGCACTGGAAATTCCTTAAAGTTAGCGAGCACCGTGCGCCCGGTCCCAAACTTCACCACATCCGTCATGCCGGTACTCATCGCTGGAAGCAGCGGTCCAATGTTGAGTTCGCGCTTCACCATGGGATGAAAATTTGCCACTTCTGCGGGAGTTTCGGGATGCTGCAAATAATACAGCGTGCCTCCATTCGCGATGGCGGAAATCAGCGCGCCCAGTTGTAACGGCGTCACCGAAACGCTTTCTCCGAAGGAACACATGCGGCCCACCCCACCTTCGCTTTCGGGCAGCACATGGGAGGGATAGACGCCAAGCTGCTCGCCCGGAATGTTGTAACCGGCCGGTTCTCCCAGGCCAAACATATTGGCGTAGTACTTGACGCGCGCAAATCCAAGACGCCGACCGACGGTTTCAAAGTAGAGATTATTCGAGTGCGCCAGCGCATCCGTCAACGTCATGTGATAGTGCCCGCCCAGATCGACAGGAGTATCGGCGGTGATGATGCCTTCTTCCAACGCCGCCAGCGCGACGGACAGCTTGATGGTCGAGCAGGGCTCCGCGCCGCTGGAAAGCGCAAGGCGGTGATTCACCATCGCAAGGATGCGGCCATTGTTGGGATCAATCACAACGACCGTACCGTTCATATCGCCCAGCGCGGAAATGGCAGCCTGACGCACGACGGGATCTTCACCGGCCGTGATATCGCCCGCAGTCTGGTCCTGGGCGTAGGAACTCGCCGTGAACCGCTCATAGTAACGATGGCGATAGTGATGCCGCCGGTGGTAAGAATACGAGGCACGCCGGACCGTCGCCGACGAATGCACAGTACGGCGATACGCCGTCCTGTGATGGGTGCTATGGGTAGTGCGAAGGTGGCGCGCTTTCTTGTGAACGTTCACATGAGGTGTGTCAATCGTTGCCGCCAGCGCGACCGGCGCCGTGCTCGTGGCCACGAACGCAACCAACAAGGACAGAAAGAGAAGTCGGGAGAGGAGGAGACGCAACTTCATTTGGACTGCACCTTCGTAATGGTATTGAGACTTCAATCATTGCAGAAATGGTCAAAATGCGGCCAATTTCTTTTGCCGAGTACCCCGCTGGATACATGCGGGGCAAGTGCCTCATTCCTTATGCCTACGCAGTTTGGATCGTGCGAAACTACGCGAAACTTGTGAGGCCCGTCTCGACCATGGCGATCGTTCCAGAACTCTATCCTGCCATATCGATCCGGCCCTCCCGGTGCTGTCCGTCACACCTTACAGATCGTTGCGACGGAGATAGGCGGGTACATCCAACTGCTGATCTTCCATCTCTGCCAAACGCGCAGGAGGGACGGGTGCTGTCGGCCGCTCTGCCGCATGAGCTTGCTGCGAGCTCGCCGGAGTTGCCGGGCTTGCATCTTCACGCGGCTGTGCCGTTCGCGCAGTTGCTTCCGCCGGTTTCGCCGCATGTGCAGTCGTGGTCGCCCCTGTTGTTGGACGACTGGAAGCGACTGCCAGTTGTGCCTGCTCTTCGGCAATTTCGCTGGCAAACTTCGGCGAGGCCACCGGACGATTGCTGTACGCGCCTGCCGGAACTCCGTTGGGCAGCTGCGCACCTGTGCGGGCCGTCGCATTTTGCGCTTGCGTCAGGTGCGCTCCGCGCGAGGGCAGATCGGGGCGAAAGCCGGTTGCGATCACGGTAATTTTGATTTCATCGCCGAGCGATTCATCGAGCACCGCGCCAAAGATGATGTTTGCATCCTCATGCGCGGAACTTTGAATGATGGTCGAGGCTTCATTGACTTCACTCAGCTTTAATGAACTGGAACCGCTGATGTTGATGAGGATCCCGCGTGCGCCGTCAATCGCGCCTTCTTCCAGCAACGGCGAAGACATGGCGGCGTTGGCCGCTTCATTGGCTCGATTCGCTCCGCCGCGCATCGCCGTCCCCATCACTGCGTACCCCATTCCGGACATCGTGGTTTTTACATCGGCGAAATCGCGATTGATGATGCCGGGAATCGTAATAATGTCAGAAATCCCCTGCACTCCCTGGCGCAACACATCGTCGGCAATGCGGAATGACTCAAAAAAGCCCGCATCCTTGGCAACGGCGAGGAGGCGTTCATTCGGAATCACGATCATCGTGTCCACGCTATCCAATAGCTCTGCCACGCCATGATCCGCCTGCAGCAAACGGCGCTTACCTTCAAACGCAAACGGACGCGTGACCACAGCAACCGTAAGCGCACCCATCTCGCTGGCCAGAGACGCAATCACAGGAGCCGCTCCGGTTCCAGTGCCGCCGCCCAGGCCTGCGGTTACGAAGACCATATCGGCGCCTTCCAGCGCTTCGATAATTTTTTCTGAATCTTCAATCGCGGCACGCCGGCCCACATCGGGATTGGCGCCCGCACCCAGGCCGCTGGTCAGCTTCATTCCCAGCTGCAATTTCACTGGCGCCTTCGACGAACGCAGCGCCTGCGCATCCGTGTTGGCGACGATGAACTCCACGCCCTCGACGTGGGCTTCAATCATGCGGTTGACTGCGTTGCCGCCGCCGCCGCCGACGCCGATAACTTTGATTTTCGCGCCGCGCGGCACTTCATCCTGGTATTGAATCCGCAGGCCATCGTCGATGGCGATGTGCCCATTCTCTTGCACTCTGATATCGCTCATATCTAAAAATCCCTCTTTGGTTTGCTCGGTCCTAGTTCCGTTATCGATTCCAGTTCGCTGCCGCCGCAATTCTGTCTCGTCGCATTTCTACGCTGCGATCCCGTTGTTAAATACTGCCGGCAAAAATGGCCCGCAATTTGGCTCCCATTCCAACTTCATCCGCGGATCGCTGCTCCCGAACGCGATGGGTATACAACAAAAGTCCAATCAAGGTTGAGTACTCGGGATCGATTAAATCTTCCGGCATGCGCGATAGCGGAACCGGCAATCCAATCCTGGCAGAGGTACGCAACATATTTTCGACGTGTTCGGCCATCCCTGGCAATTTGGCGCCGCCGCCGGTCAGAACACAGCCAGATCCCGCGGCTTCCAACACGCCGCCCTGGCGCAGACTATTGCGCAGCATCTGAAATAATTCGCGCGCGCGGGGCTCAAGAATTTCGCTCAAATGGCGCTGCGGGACTTGGCGATATTGACCGCTGCCCGCTTCCGGCGCCTGGATCATGATCTCATTCGTCTGTGGAATTGCCGTGACAACAGTGTGGCCGTATTGAATCTTCAGGCGTTCAGCTTCCGGCAGTGGCACGCGCAACACCACCGCCAGATCGTTGGTGAAATGTGCGCCACCAATCGGCAAGGAGTCCGTATGCACCACGGCGCCTTCAAAAAGCACGGCGACTTCTGTCGATGCGGCGCCGATATCGAGCACGCAAACACCCAGCTCGCGTTCGTCGGAGGTGAGCACAGCTTCTGCGGCGGCGATGGCTTCGAAAATTGTGTCGGAGACTTCAATGCCGGCCTTGTTGGCGCAGGTGACGACGTTCTGCATGGTGCTGGCCGGAGCCATGTCAATGTGGAGATTTACTTCC
>JBARFA010000156.1:0-5069 GCA_049796755.1 Acidobacteriaceae bacterium | reverse complement strand
GCTGCCAGGGCCGCGGCAACCTGGGTGCGCGCGGTCGAGTCGTCCAGCGAAATCAGAAGCTGGCCCTTTTTGACCTTTTCCCCCTCATGGACATACACCGCCTTCACAATTCCGGGAAGGGGGCTGTAGGCTGCAAAGTTGTGAGTGGGTTGGACAACGCCGTTGGTCGCCACCGTGTTGACAAGCTCGCCCATCTCGGCTGTGCCCATTCTCACCTGAGTGACATCGCGGCTGGAGTAATGTATCAGGATGGCTGCGGCCAATAGAAGTAACGCAACCATAACCCAGAAATTACGCTTTTTCTGCGACGCATCTTGTGGTGACGGAGCTGCCATAGTGAGATCTTCGTATCTCTTAGAAGAATCAGTATATAAGACGCTGGCGGCGAGTCTTGGGATTCAAAGACATAACAGTTATCCCGCTAGTACAGTGAGCTGCGCAAGAACGCCGCTGCTTTTGAAGGCCAAGGGTGGGAGCGCATCCGTGATGCCCATCGATTCGGCGTTAGGTTTTCGTACAATCAAGCTATATGGCATCCAGCACGAAGCGAAGCGCACCACGATATACCGAAGATCACGCAAAGGCCGGCCTTGATCACGATTTTCCAGAGATCGAGACGTGGCCGAACCAGTTTCCCGGCTATGAAATTGTCATCGACGATCCGGAGTTCACCTCTGTCTGTCCCAAGACCGGCCTGCCGGACTTCGGCATCATTCTTTTGCGGTACCAGCCGCGGAAAGAATGCCTGGAATTGAAGTCGTACAAGGAGTATTTGTTCTCCTATCGCAACCTTGGAATCTTTCAGGAGAACGTCGTCAACCAGGTGTTGAAGGATGTGGTGAAAGCCTGTGATCCTGTGTGGGCTACGGTTCGCGGCGAGTTCCGTCCACGCGGCGGCATCTCGACCGTTGTTGAGGCACGCTGGCCGCGAAAGAAATCGAAGTAGAGAAGCGGACGCTTTCAGATAGCGAGAGCGTTTGCGGCTTTACCGGGACGCCGGACGCGGACACGACGGGATTCTTCGGCGTTCCATCCCCAGCAGCGCGAGTCCGATCACCGGGATCAGGACATCCATGTACAACATGACGCCGGCATTTCCGGGAGCAAAATTGTGCGAGACCACAATCTCCCGGATATGACCCGCAGCGGCGCCCAGCAGAAAAAACGACGGTCCAACCACGGCTCCGACGCGCAATCCATGGCAGCCGCGGACGGCAAGAAATGCGACCACCGCAAATCCTAAACTTGCGAATCCAACTTCCGCCTGGAATGGGCTGTTCTGCCAGCCAATAAATCGGGCCGCCATGGCGCCAAAGAAGACATGCATGATGAAGTTATAGAAAAAGGAAATACCCAGAGCGAACAGCAGAAAGTTCGCAAAGATTTTCTCGCGAATGCGGTCGGAAGTCTTCGGTTGTTTGCTGAGAACCAGAGACAGCAAGGCGACGATCAGGCCGAGGATCAGAAACGTCAGGGGAAAATTGCTCAGCGCCAGGCGAATGCAGGTAGCCACGGGGGAAACTCCTTGGTTCAAGTTGTACCTTGAATCGGGGAAATCTGGTCGCCGAAAAATCTTGCAGGTTCTTCGCGTGTCACCGCCGAAGCACTGCGTGCATTTACGCCGACTGTTCCTCGCGCGACAACTTCGCTCGCAATCAATTGATCCTTTCTGCAGCTGCGCCTGATATGCTGTCGGCGCATGCCGGAAGACAAAGTCCAATCTTCAACTCGACTCCCAGCGTCCGCGGCATGGACCGCGCTCGCCCTGCTGACGGCATTAAACCTGCTGAACTATACCGACCGCTATGTGCTGGCGGGTGTGCAGCCGCTGGTGCAGCGAGCTTTCCATGTGAACGATGAGCGCGTCGGCAGCCTGACGTTCGCTTTTTTCATCACGTATATGTTTGCGGCGCCGCTGACCGGTTGGCTCGGCGATCACTTTCCGCGCAAGCCGCTGATCCTTGCCGGCGCTCTACTCTGGTCCGTCCTGACGCTTTCGACCGCACTGGTGCACACTTTTGACGAGCTGTATCTGCGCCACGCGCTTGTCGGTATTGGAGAGGCCAGCTTCGGCATCTTTGCCCCGGCACTCTTGTCGGATTATTGGCCCGCGGAACAACGCAATCGCATTCTGACGCTGTTCTATCTGGCGCTGCCGATCGGCGCGGCGCTGGGGTACATTCTGGGCGGAACGCTGGGACAGGCCTACGGATGGAAGATGCCATTTTATGCGGCCGCAGCTCCAGGTCTTGTGGTGGTCTTGCTGGTCTGGATTTTTCTGCGCGAACCGGCACGCGGCGCTTCCGAGCCGCTGTCCATTCGGCCCGACCGTGCGACGCTTGCCGGGCTAACTCACAACGCGGCGTACTGGACGGCCACACTCGGCATGGCGATGATGGTATTCACGCTGGGCGGAATCTCGGTGTGGATGCCCACATTTCTCTATCGCTATGCACACGTTTCGCTCGCCGGAGCCAGCCAGATTCTCGGCGCCATCACGGTGGTCGACGGCATTCTTGGAACCTGGCTGGGCGGATGGTTGGCGCAACGATGGTTGCGGCGCAACAAGGCCGCACTCTATCTGCTCTCTGCATGGAGCATGCTGCTGACCGCGCCGTTTGCTGTGCTGGTTTTTTATGGGCCACGCGCGACCATGGTGCCAAGCCTCGCCGTGGCGGAGTTTCTGCTGTTTCTGAATACGGGGCCCCTGAACGCCGCCATTGTGAACGCAGTGGATGCGCCGATTCGCTCGACGGCAATCGCGATTGAGCTGTTCGTTATCCACGCGCTGGGGGACGCGCCTTCACCGCGCATCATTGGCTGGGTGTCCGATCATTCTTCGTTGCGAGCCGGTCTCGCGATTACGCTGATTACGCTTGTACTCTCGGCGATTTTAATTTTCGCGGGGGCGAAGTACGCTCCGGATATCGACGCGGCTGAAGTCTAGATTCTTTCGGCGCGACGCTGGAGCGGAGAATCGGCATACTAGAGGGACATGTCATCTGTGCTCGCATTATTTCTTCATGGACGATTTTTGTTCGCCGTTTTCGCGTGGGTGATCGCGGCGGCGTGGCTGTCGCGCGTGATTCCGGCGCTGTGGATGCTGCCCCGCGTTCCGAATCTCCTGAACGATGCCCTCAAATCCACCAATATTTTTGACGATCCGTTGACGTGGCCATCTGTAACAGTGATTGTTCCGGCAAAGGATGAAGCAGTCGCGATCGAGCGCTCCCTACGCAGTTTGGTCGATTGCGATTACATAAACTTGCAGGTCGTTGCCGTCGATGATCGCTCGACCGATGCGACGGGCAGATTGATGGATGAAATTGCGTCGTCGCCCGAGTCGCATGAACGCTTACGCGTGCTGCATGTCACCGAGCTGCCCGACGGTTGGCTGGGCAAGCCTCATGCCATGGCGCTTGCTGCCGAGGGAGCGACCAGCGACTGGCTGCTGTTTACCGATGCCGATGTCATCTTCGATCCGCGCGCGATTCGTCTCGCCGTTCAATATGCGGAGCAGAGCCGTGGCGATCACATGGTCTTGTATCCCACCCTGATTTTGCGTGGCGTTGCGGAGAAGATGCTGATCGGATTTTTTCAGAGCGTTTCTGCGTTGGCAGGGCGGCCTTGGAAGATTGCCGATCCCAAGGCGACCAAGGATTACATTGGCGTGGGCGCGTTTAATTTGATCCGACGGCCTGTGTATGAGGCCCTGGGCGGATATGCGGAGTTGCGCATGGAGGTGCTGGAGGACATGCGCCTCGGGTTTCGCGCCAAGCGGGCGGGATATGCGCAGCGCGTTGCGTTCGGCAAAGATCTGGTTCGCATTCGCTGGGCAGAAAGTGCCTGGGGCATTCTGAATAACCTGACCAAAAATCTTTACTCCACGTTTCGCTTTCGCACGTCTCTATTGCTTGCGGCCTGCGTCGGCATGTTTGTCATGTGCCTGACTCCGTTTGTCGCGCTGTTCTTTCCTGGGCCGGCACAATGGGCCGGTATCGTCACGCTGTTCGCGCTGCTGTTGCTGAATCTTCATTACTGGAAGCTGACGGATATTCCGCCGGTCTATCTGGCATTGTTTCCCGTGGCGACACTACTGTTCATTGGGACGCTGCTGCGCTCGATGATTCTGGTTTTATGGCGTGGCGGCGTCCTGTGGCGCGGAACACTCTATCCGCTGAAGGAACTTCGCCGACAGGCCGGACCGCTTTGGTAATCCTGTTCAGTTGCCGCGATGATGGAAGTGAACGCCATGCTGGCCGCCGACGCCATTGTGCGTGCTGAATCCTTCACCGCCGTTTTCAGCCGAAAAGCTTTTTACCAGTTGCGGATTCGGATGAAATTTCGGCTTCCCTCCGTGGAGCTGTTCTTTCGAGCTGAAGATCATGTCAGCACGGCCCTGGATGGGCAAAAGCTTGCCGCGAATCTGAATGGTTTGGCCGACCAGGCTATCGAGATTGCCGACAGATTTCTTATCCTCCGTGGAACTAAGGATGAAGAAATGGCAATCGGCGTCGGAAGTCTCCGGGCTGCACACATCGAGAAAGCGGATGCCGTCGCTGCCGTCCACCACGCGATAGACGCGGGCTTCCACGCAAACATCTTTGTGAAGGTGCTGCAGCACCTGCTCGGGCGCGATGCAGGCACGTTTTGCCACGGCGGCAGATGAAAACAGCAGAAAAACAATGGGCACACTCAGCAAGATCGGCGCACGCATAGGGGAATGTCTTTCCGTTCAATTGTAAGAAGCGTTGTTGATACGATTATGATCCCATCGCGCCTGGGTTGCCACTGGAAAGCGCGGGCGCGTCGGAACGAGCAGTTTCAGGAGGGTCGCACCGCGCCGAACGAGCGGTCGAGCACGGTTTTCGTGGCGCGCTGCAGGCTCGCAGCGAGGGCGTCGATGTGCCGCTCCTCCGTCAGATAGCTGATCACCATCATGCGCAGCACGCTGCGTCCGCGAACACGGGTGGTGGAGATCCACTGTCGGCCGTCCTGGGTAATTTCCGCGGCAATGGCATGATGCAGGCGCGCAATTTCTTCTTCCGGCAGGGCAAGCTCTCGTGCGG
>JBARFA010000155.1:0-17978 GCA_049796755.1 Acidobacteriaceae bacterium | reverse complement strand
TTCATCCGTAGAAGCCCGCACTAGAACAGGAGCCAGTCATGTGGGGACAAGTACATCAGGCGCTGCTGGAATCGCTTCATCGTGCCGTATTCAAAGTCGCAACGCTGCTGCCCGGCGTGCTCGCGCTCATCGTCGCTCTGGTTATCTCCATTTTTATTGGATGGCTTTTGGCGGCCATTCTGCGTCGCATCCTGCTTGCGCTGCACTTTGATACCCGTGTGGAACAATCCGGTCTCGCCAATATTTCTGACTGGTCGTCCGCCAAAACGCCCACCTTCCTGGTCACGCGCATTGTCTTCTGGCTCACCGTGGTTGCCGGTTTGTTTGTCGGCGTCGCCGCGTTTGATGCGTCGCTTGCCTCCGGCCTGTCCGCCAACGTCGTCGCCTATATCTCCAAGATCGTCGCCGCCGTGGTGCTGCTGATTGTCGGCATCATCATTGCCCGCTTCCTTTCTCGCAGCGTCCTCATCAACGGAGTCAACATGAATCTGGAGCATGCCCGCCTGCTCAGTTTGGGAGCGAAATGGCTAGTCCTGGTCTTCACCGCCGCCATGATCTTCGATCATCTTGGCATTGCGCGCGTCATTGTCGATCTTGGCTTCGGCATTTTATTCGGAGGCATTGTGCTCGCGCTGGCACTGGCGGTTGGCCTGGGTTCGCGCGACCTTGTCAGCCGATCCCTGGAACGCGATCGCCACAAAACTTCAACAGAAGAAGACGTCGTCCGCCACTTTTAGCTGTAAAAATTCACGAGATTTTCGTACAGCATCACGATCTGCAATCCTCAACTCGTTTCAATCGAGAACGCGTCTTCTTAAGACTCAAAGACCCTGCTATCCTGCCTTGACCGCTTCAATCGTGTATGAAAATAAGTTAAAACACATTGATCAGCCATCATTAACTGTAGTTAACAGTCTCAACGCGGGCGAAGCCCCAGGAAAGCTGCACCCGGAGATTCATGCTGACTTGCAACCTATTAATTACGATTTGCTTGTTGCAAGTCAGCCCGACAACATCCGCTCCAGCGGATCAAGCAGCACCGCATTCAGTCGCCACGCGAGACATTCCATACTTTCTCGCCGCCAACCAGATCTCGCTCACCGAGGCCTCTGAACTCGCCGCCAAAGCATGGCCGCCGAATCCGCAGCAAGCGCCTGTCATGACCACCTCCCCAGCTCTGCCGTTAAACACTCCGCCGCCGGATGAAACCCAACTGACTTTTTTCCCGCACTCCGATACCGCCCGATACTGGATCAGCGGCCAGGCCAACAGCATCTTCCAGCTGCACGGAAACTTTCATTCTCCCTATCAAGGCACGAATAGTTTCACCGCACCCTTTCAATACAAAGCCTCCGAGGTAGCCACACTGTATTTGGCGTATCAGCTCAATAAAAATCCGCGCTACGAAACAGATGCCATCTATGACGAGGAAAATGCCGGCGGCCGCGGTCTCAGTCAGGCATTTGGATTGGCAGGCTTCACCAACCTGGATGTGGTTCGCAACCCGAACCTGGGTCCGACTCCCTACACTGCGCGTGTGGAGCTTTACCAGACGATTGGCTTTTCCAATGAGATGGTGGCACAGGAGCGTGGTCCGTTTGCTTTGGCAACCCAGGTCCCAGTGCCGCGGCTCGATCTGCGCATCGGCACCTTCGGCCTGCCGGATACATTCGACGTGAATGCCGTCTTGAGCGACAGCCACTTGCAATTTATGAACTGGACCGTCGACAACAACGGTGCCTGGGACTACGCCGCCGATACGCGCGGCTATACCCGCGGCGTAGTCATCGAATATCAAGACCGCGTCTGGGCCTTGCGCTACGGACTGGCGCTGATGCCCACCGTTGCCAACGGCATCACGCTCGATTGGGACCTGCGACAGGCTCGCGCGCAAAACATGGAATTGGAAATTCGCAAGAGCCTTGTGCCCGGTCGTGACGGCGCCATCCGCTTGCTCGCCTATGGCAACAATGCCCACATGGGCGACTACCGCGAAGCAGTCGAGGACTATTTTGCAGGCCTGACGCCTACACCTGAAATCACTTCCGTCGAAAAGTACGACACGTTGAAGTATGGCTTCGGCATTAACGTCGAGCAGGATGTCACATCGAACCTCCGGGTGGCCGGTCGCTTCGGCTGGAATGAAGGCCAGCACGAATCCTTTGCCTACACAGAAGATGATCAGACGTTTCTCTTCGGTGCCGATTATGCGATGAGCCGCTGGCATCGAAAATTCGATAAGCTCGGGCTTGCCTTCGTGACCAATGCCATCAAAAAAGATCATCAGAACTATCTTCGCTACGGCGGCCTGGGATTTTTGCTTGGAGATGGGAATTTGAATTACGCGCGGGAAGATATTTTGGAAGGGTATTACAACATCCACGCCTGGCGTGGCCTGTATTACGCGGTGGACTACCAGAACATTCAGCATCCCGGCTATAACCAGGATCGCGGCCCCGTCAACGTCGAAAGCTTTCGCCTCCACATCGACTTCTAAAGCAATCGCAAGATTACTGTAAATAAAAACTCGCCCCGACGGTGGCCCATTCAAGCCTTCAACTGGCTTGAGTGGGTTGGGACGAAGCCGCGTTGTAGAAGAATTTGATTATTTTTTAGGTGTGGCCGCTGCTGGCGCCTGCGGCAGCGTGTAGATCACTTCTCCCGGGCGGGTATAGTGCATCTGCTCGCGGGCTTCATATTCAATCGTGTCGCGATCCGTCTTCAATCGCTGGTCGTGCAGCGCCAACCGATCATTCTGCTGTTGCAGATCGAGAATCTGCTGGTGCAGTTGTTGCGCTTCATGCTGCTTTTGCTGGTAGGCCACCAGACCATCATGGCCGAAGATCGCGTAGAAACCTAGAGACATAGACAACGCGATAAACATCACCGTCGCGGCCTTGCGGCGCATTCCCAGCACACTCGCGGAGAAGCGGGCGATGCGGCTGCCCTGCGGCGCCGGGGCAGACACGGACGCGGGTACATCGTGAGAGATCAACTGCCGCTGCAGTTTCTTCCGCGAGCCAAGATTCATCTGCACATTCTCACGATCCACGCCTCATTCGCCATCGTAGCTTATTCCAGCACCCACTGTTTCGCCGCTGCCATCAGCTTCGCGGAATCTTCCCTGGATCGAGCCTCCGTGTAGGAGCGCACCACAGGTTCCGTACCAGACAGACGATAGCAAACCCACGATCCATCGTCGAAGACCAGCTTCAGCCCGTCCGTTCGGACGATGGCTGAAACTTTGCGGCCGGCAAGTTCTCGCGGCTCGGTCTTCAACTTCTTAGTGAATTTGTCTTTGGCCTGTTGCGTCAAGTGGAAATTCTCTCGCACTGGATAATAGGAACCCACTTTGCCAAAAAGGGTCTGCAACTGCTCGCCAATCGTTTTGCCGCGGACCGCTACCATCTCCGCCACAAGCAAGCCAGCGAGAATGCCATCCTTCTCGGGAACATGCCCGCGAATCGTCAGGCCCGCGCTCTCTTCCCCGCCAATCGCAATCTTGTCCTGGTCGATCAGTTCGCCAATGTACTTGAATCCCACCGGCGTCTCGTACAGCTGAATCTTGTAGTGCTCCGCCAGCGCGTTAATGCAATTTGTCGTGGCCACGCTCTTCGCCACACCGTTGCGCCATCCTCGCGTCTCCACCAGGTAATCGAACAGCAACGCGATAATGTAATTTGGCTGGATGAACGTGCCGTCTCGATCGACGATGCCGAACCGATCCGCATCGCCGTCGGTGGCAATTCCCAGGTGCGCGTCGGTTTCGCGCATCTTGGCCTTGCAGTCGCCCAGCAAAGGATCATCCGGTTCCGGCGCATGGCCGCCAAACAACACATCGCGGGTATCGTGAGCACTCACAGCGGAAACGCCGTTCTCCGTCAGCAACTGCTGCGCATACCCGCGCCCGGCTCCCCAAAATGGATCCACCACAATGCGCAACTTTGCCTTCGCGATTGCCTGGATGTCGATCAGTTCTGCCAGCCGCTTCAGGTAGTCCGGCTTTACGTCAACATTTTCGAATTTCTCTTTGGCAGTGCCTGCGGGAATCTCGGCATCGCCCAGGCCTGCAATCTCCACCTCAATTTGCCGGGTCACGTCCGGCAATGCAGGCGCGCCATCGGGAGTGGAAAATTTGATCCCGTTATATTCCGGGGGATTGTGCGACGCCGTAAAGTTGATTGCCCCGCTGGTTTTGCGTTGGCGCACCGCATACGCAATCGCCGGTGTCGGCGCGGCCTCTCTAATCACTTCCGGAACAACGCCGCCCTCGGCCAGCAGTCGCGCCGCCTCGGCAACGAACATCTCTCCCATAAATCGCGGATCGCGGCCGACCAGAATGCGATGCGTTCCCGGCTGCTTCGACACATACCTGGCAATTCCAACAATCGCGCGCCGGATGTTCGGCAACGTGAACTCGTCGGCAACAATCGCACGCCACCCCGAGGTCCCAAAATGAATCTGCGTCGGCATCTTCTCTCTACTTTCTTTGAAACAAGAATACCGAATGTAGGATGCGTCTGGATTGTTGCTCGGGTAAGATTCCCCGACTTAGTAATTCCCTTTTATGCCGCTCGCTGCGCCTGTGTGAAGACCTCGGTATGAGCGTCATACACCTCCAGCACCTTGCCCGCACGCTCCGGATCGGTCGACCAACTCTGCGATACCGCGGTGACGTATTGCTCGCCGTTCGCCGCCTTTAGCGCCGCTGCGTAGTGCGGGTAGGCTCGGCTGAGTCGCTCCAGCACTTCCATGCGCGCCCTGAAACACTCGCTCCAGTCGGCAAACTTCGCCCAGTTCGCCGAGACCGTCAGCCAGTGGCCATGCAGAAATTCCCGCGTCGGCATGGCGATCGTCTCCGTTCCCGCAAGCGGCGGATGGCTTTGCTTCTGGCCGAACAGATTATTGGCCTCGACGGCCAGCTGCGAGCGGCCCCAGCCGGACTCCAGCGCCGCCTCGCAGGCAGCAAAAGCTGGAAAAATGTGATGTGCGGCCTGGGCGGCCCGATAGGCGCGAGACAGAAAAATAGTTTGTGTGGACACGGACACTCCTTTGGAGAGGACTCTGATTCCAGTATCCGTGGCAGCGATGAATCAATGTGCCAATGTCCGTTGTAACGATCAATACACCGCACCATTTTCGGGGCAGCAACTTTAGTTGCCTTAGCAACCATATGCGCAAACTTGGTTGCCCTAGCAACCAATGTTTTCAGGCATAAAACCTGCGTCTGGCGAGCATCATTTTTCGATCGACGGATCAATCACGGCGATGCCCTTCTTCGGATCAAATTTCTTATAGAGCGGTCGCGGGTACGACGTGACGATCACTTCCAAAGTCGGCCAGACATGAGCCTGCAGCAGATGTCCGCCATGCGCCGTGCCGTCGCCAAATCCGACGACCATGTGCACATGCACCACCGGCTTGCCCTGATATATCGCGATATCGCCCAACAGCGATAGGACCTCGGCCTGCTGATCGATATGAATCATCCGGAATTTTTTCGTGTCCGGATTGAGCCACGCCAGGGTTCCGTTGTGGATTGACCCGATGCCAGTGATTCTGGCGGCGGTAATGTGATTTTCTTCCGCAAACTTGGTCAGGCCGCCCAGGATCTCATCTCCAGCGCCGAAGATAACGGCGTACGTTGTTTCCTGCGGACTCTGGTTCAAGACCTTGAATTTCATCAAGGGCGCGCTTCCCATGGCGGGCATGGCATCGCTAGTGGTACTCTGCGGCGCAGAACCCCTGCTCGCCGCACGCGCGCAAGGCGCAAAGAGAAATGCGCCCGCGACGATAGCGCCGCCAGCGAAATACAAAATTCTTGGAAACTTCATCTCGATCTCTCCATCTGGAATTGCATTCCATTGATCGGTAGATATAAGTGCTCCTTCGCAAACCGAAGCCTTAGCATGGAGAATCGGCGGGCGAAGAGACCCTTGGTTCTTATCTTAGCGATTGCGTTGCTTTCAATTATGGAGTGGAAGGTTCTAACGGTGCCGGGGAGCCCGGCATCGGCGCCAGAAGGTCTTCTTTGCGCATCACCAACGTGGTGGTGTTGAACGAAGAGGATTCAAAGCCGTGGCCATGCGTGATGGCGTCCGTGGGGCAGGCTTCGACGCAATAACCACAAAAGATGCAGCGGTTGTAGTCGATGTTGTAGACCTTGGCATAGCGCTCGGCGCTGGAGATGCGCTGCTCGGCGGTGTTTTCAGCAGCCTCGATGTGAATGCAGTTCGACGGGCACGCGGCGGCGCAAAGGAAACATGCCACACATTTTTCCAGGCCGTTTTCATCCCGCTGCAGCACGTGCCGGCCGCGGTAGCGCTCCTCAAACTTCGCTCCGCGCATCGGTCCCGGGCCATCCGGATAGTTCTCCACCTCGGTCGGCTGAAAGATTTCTCCGAAGGTGACACTCATTCCTTTGGCAACGGCTGCGAGATCGCGCACAATCGACATACGTCGATTATAAACGAGTAGAAGCGGACGGTATCGGAGGCATCTAATTGATATGCGGTTCGATCGGGATAAAGATATTCCTGTCGTGAAGATGGCGATCACGCAGTAGCATTGGACTTTCACGCACATGCAGACTGAAGTGGAACGCGTTTTGATTTATCGGCTGGGGAGCCTGGGTGATACGGTGGTCGCGTTGCCCTGCTTCCACCAGGTAGCGCGTGCCTATCCCGATGCCGAACGTCGTCTGCTGACCAATATTCCGGTGCATAGCAAAGCTCCTGCCGCGTTTGCGGTGCTGGAGGGCTCGGGGCTGGTACACAGCTATATGCGCTACCCGATCGCGACGCGAAGCATCGCAGACTTGCTGGCTCTGCAACGGGATATCCGCGCGTACCGCGCCCAGGTGCTGGTGTACTTGACGCCGCGGCGACTGGCGAGCGAAGTGGTGCGCGACGCTGCATTTTTTCGGCTCTGCGGCATTCCGACCATGATCGGACTGCCCTTGGCGCGTGATTCTCGCACCAACCGGCTGGATCCTGTCACGGGATGGTATGAGCCGGAAGCGGTGCGGCTGGCGCGATTGATGCGAAGCCTGGGAAAGATGGACCTGCAGGATCCGACATATTGGGACCTGGGTCTGACACTCGACGAGCATAAACGCGCGGCAGAGGCGCTGGAGCCGGTGCAAGGGCGGCCGTTGCTGGCGTGTTGCGTAGGCACCAAAGTGCAGGCAAAGGATTGGGGCCGGGACAATTGGCGCAGCGTCCTGAATACGCTGGCTACGGAGCTTCCGCAATACGGGTTGGTGATGGTCGGAGCCGCAGAAGAGACCGTGGTCAGCGACCGGGTCGCAGAAGCCTGGGCTGGACGAAGCGTCAATTTGTGCGGAAAACTTCTGCCTCGTCAGTCGGCGGCCGTTTTGGCGCGAGCAAAAATTTTTGTGGGACATGACAGCGGACCCATGCACTTGGCGGCGACGGTGGGCACGCCCTGCGTCGCTGTGTTCGCTGCTCGGAATAAGCCGCGCACATGGTTTCCGTGGGGCAGCCAGCATGAGGTGGTGTATCACCGCACCGATTGCTGGGGCTGTGACTTGGAGACATGCATTGAGCAAAAGAAAAAATGCCTCACATCGATTCTTCCAGCGGAAGTGCTTGGAGTGGTGCATCGCGTGTTAGCCCGTCTCTCGTCAGCCCACACCTTGGTACCCAGCCCCAGATGAATCGCTCCGTTGCGCGGCCAGTTAGGATAGATTGGAGCACAGCATGATTCGTGATCTTCATCGTGTCCTTGGTCTGGTTGAGTCCGGGTTTCAGCGCTATCGCGTGCTGGTCGTCGGCGACTTGATGCTGGACCAGTATTTGTGGGGGGATGTCAGCCGCATCTCTCCAGAGGCGCCCGTGCCAGTGTTGCGCTCTGCGCGGCGCACGCATGTCGCCGGCGGTGCTGCGAATGTCGCGATGAACTTGGTGGGGTTGGGAGCACATGTTTCGCTGGCCGGATTTCTGGGTAGAGACGAATCGGCGGAGACACTACGAGGGCTGCTGACAACAGCCGGTATCGCTACCGATGCGGTATGTGTTTGGAAGCGCCCGACCATTTCGAAAACGCGCATTATGGCAGGGCGACAGCAGCTGATGCGGCTCGACGTGGAGACAGCCGAGTTGCCATACGAGGCGGAGATCGATTCCCTGCTGCAATCGTTGACCGCACAGATCGCGACCGCAGACAGTATCATCCTTTCTGATTACGCGAAAGGTGCGCTGCCAGAACAGGTTTGTCAGCATGTGATCACAGAAGCGCGCAGACTCAATATCCCCGTGCTGGTGGACCCAAAAGGCAGCGAGTTCTCAAAATATCGGGACGCTACAACAATCTGCCCCAACCTGCAGGAACTGTCGAACTGCACCGGCGTGCCTGTACATCAACCGGAGAAACTAGTCGCTGCGGGTCGCGCGCTGATTCCCTCGCTGCATCTGGAATACCTGACGGTCACAATGAGCGAGCGCGGGATTCGCGTCCTGTATCCGGAGGCGCAGCAGGATTTGCACGCAGCTGCCGTGGCGCGAGAAGTCTACGACGTTTCCGGCGCGGGCGATACGGTGATTGCGACCCTGGCCGCCGCTGCCGCGGCAAAACTCGACACCGAAAGCGCGATTCAGCTGGCGAATGTCGCCGCAGGAATTGTGGTGAGCCGTGTAGGAACAGTCCCGATTGATCGCGCGAACCT
Organism: Acidobacteriaceae bacterium; assembly: GCA_049796755.1. Classification (GTDB taxonomy): domain Bacteria; phylum Acidobacteriota; class Terriglobia; order Terriglobales; family Acidobacteriaceae; genus JAKAAZ01. The sequence continues at coordinate 9,292 of JBARFA010000155.1, read as the reverse complement.
GCTGGCAACCTTGTCGGTGGAACTTGCGAGCAGCACCCAGGAAAAAGTTGTCGACCGCGCCGGTTTGATGGCGCGCGCTGCGCAGTGGCGAGACCGTGGCGAAACGATTGTGTTCACCAACGGGTGCTTCGATCTGCTGCACATCGGACACATTACGCTGCTGGAAAATGCACACCGCATGGGCGATCACCTGGTGCTGGGGATCAACAGCGATGCTTCAGCACGCCGCCTGAAAGGCCCGACGCGGCCAATCGTCGGCGAGAAGGAGCGAGCACGCATTTTGGCGGCTTTGGCGTCGACCGATGCGATTGTGATCTTCGATGAAGATACTCCGCTGGCAACGATCGAGGCCTTGCGACCCAATGTGCTGGTGAAGGGCGGCGATTACAGCGAAGCGACTGTGGTCGGCGCGGACCTTGTGCGCGGTTGGGGCGGTCGTGTCGCGATTGTGCCGACGGTCGCGGGCTTCAGCACCACAGGCCTGGTGCAGAAGCTGAGCGCAACATCGGAAAAGCAGCACGCGGACAAAGTAAAGTCGTAATCGCGAGCGACTCGGTATGAGTTTGTGACGCCGCGCCGAGCCTGTCCTGATTCCATCCGCCATCGGCGCGGTTAGTCCCCCGAAGCGTTTCCGGGATGAGAAGAATGGTGCTGCTGTTCCGGATCATGCAGCCATTTGGACAGCGCGGCGCCGTTCATCTCCATTCCGACCAGGTCCAGTTCTCCGTGATCGTAATCCGCGATCATCATGCCCATGGACGAGCCGTTAGGACGGACTAGAATTACGGACTGATCGCCACCGCGATTTTGTCCTCCGCTCACTTCGGTCACAAAGGGCTGCCAATCATCGCCAAGTCTGGACCGCAGCAGCGGATAAAGATCCTTTCCATCCATGCCGCGCAAATTGTCGAACTCCGCCACCTGCAAGCTGCGCACACCGCCATGCGTTTTCAGGCTGGCACAGATGCTGACAAGGCTCATCATGGGAACCCGCTGCGCATGGACCGAGTACTTTTGCTCCACGGCGGACACGACGGAGTTGAAGTCATGATCGGCGGCGGAACATCCGGTTGAGGCCAGCAGTGCCGAACCCAGCAAGAGGAAAACGAAATGTCTTATCTGGATCTTCATTTCGACTCCTTGGTCGGGCTTTTCTGCAGATTGAGATTGGGTACGCCGAAATTGCCGCTCAGGTCCTTCAAATCCTCCGGACGAATCGATCCAGAAATGTAGACCATGTCCAGTTCCTTGGGCTCGGCGTCGAGGACAAACATTCCCTTCACCTCATTGCCGACCATTTTGACGTAGACATCGGTGTCGCCCTCGCCCTTTTTCGAACGCACTTTTACCATCGGGTTCCAATCGGGCCCGAGGAATTGCCGGCGAATGATTGTCAGGTCCTCTGGAGTGTACTGACCCGGCTGAGAGAATTCGTAACTGCGGACATAGATTGCATTCAGGTTCTGAATCAGCCGTTGCGCCTGAGCATCATCCTTGTTTTTTGAGTCGAGGAACTGACTCGCGAACTTGAGCATGGTCTTGTTCATCGTGACTTCATTTACGTCCGAGGCGCGCGCTGCCAATTTTTTGTCGAGCTCGACGGGAAAATTAGGCTGAACATCCTGGGCAACCGCGGGCAGTGTGAGCAGCAAGCCGCAGCCAAGCAGTACGCCGGTGCGGCAGGCGGCGGTGAATCGTTGCATTCGAGTCATAGCGATCTCCTTAATTTGCGTTCTGATGGGTCGTGTTGTCGCTGTCTACCTTGTTGCGAACATCCTGCAATGTAGAGCCGGTGATTCTGAGTGCGAGCAATACCTGTTGCCTAGCGTGTTCGCCTGCAATCTGGCGTTCTTTCTGGTGTTCTAAGTAGCCGCCCACGCCGACCGATAACAGCAGCGCCGCCGCGATGGCGCCACGCAATACTGGGTTGCGAATGGTCCGAATCGGCCACGGCACAGGGTGCTGATGCGGCAGTGCATCCACCCGCGCTAACACGCGATCCGCAAAACCTGCGGGCGCAGGCCTGACTTGCAGGCTGGCGCGCAATTCCTGCTCGAACCTTGCTTCCAATTCCGGGTCAAAGCCATCGTCGTCTGAATCGTGCGGTTCTCTGTCTAACTCAACCATGGGCGACCTCCTTTCGTTGCCGCGAGGCTTTGCCGCGCAGCAGCTTCAACGCGCGTTGCAGATGACTCTTGACGGTTCCCAAGGGCATCGAAAGCAGCGCGGAGATTTCGCTCGGCATTAAATCCTCCTGATAGCGCAGAAGGAGCACTGCCCGCTGCGCAGGCGGAAGAGACGCAACCATCTGCTCAATTCCCGTTGCCATGCAACCCGATTCGAATGCCCGCTGTGAAACGGCCGAACCTGTCCCGTTCAAACACATGTGCTCCTCGCAAAACTCGTCCGCGGCAAATTCCACCCGGCTGGCACGGCGACGATAGGCATCCGTCGCGCGATGCACCGTGACCCGCCGCAGCCAGGCCAGCAAATGCTCCTGCGATTGCACTCGGTCTAGGTTCCGATAGAGCGCAAGGAAGACATCTTGCGCGACTTCTTCTGCCGTGCCGCAATCGCCGAGAATGCGAAACGCGATGCTGAAGACCCGGGACTGATGCCGCTCCACAATGTCACGAAATCCATCTCTCGACGGCGAGATCGATGCCACGGATGAGTTTGTGATCGCGGATTGCAACGGATGCGCCCTTTCCCGGACTTCTCTGTACCTGCGTATACGCAGATCGGGGCGCGGGAGAACGCAAAAAGCGAGAAAAAATGAAAATAATTTTTGAGTTTCAGAGAAGGAAGAAACGGGAAGGCGGTCGGACGAACTCGAAGCACTATCGATGTTTCAGGCCAAGCTCCAGCAGTGCGTCGGCAACGCGCTCATAATCATGACGCAGGACGTCTTCAGCGCGAAGGAAATCGGCGGTAATGCAGCGAACACCCAGGCGCTCAATTTGTTCGATATCGGCAACGATTGGCTCAGCGCCTTCAGCGGCATAACGTTTCCGCGCTTCCTCCGGTACCGGCGCAACATTGACCAAAGCGTAGTCGAAGATGGCTCCGCCCGAGTGCTCGTAGATGCGCTCAATGTGTTGCGAGGCCGTCAGGTGCAGACTTTCATTCGATTGCGTCATCAGGTTGCAGATGAAAACGCGCAGTCCATGCGCCGCCACCAACGACTCGGCAATGCCTTCCACCAGAAGATTCGTGATCAGGCTGGTATAGAGCGACCCCGGGCCGAGCGTGATCAGGTCCGCGCCTAAAATCGCCTCAATCGCTTCCGGCAGCGCCGCCACGCGTTCCGGCTTCAACATCAACCGAACGATACGCCTCTTGCTGGCGGTAATCCTGGTCTCGCCGAGGACCGTTGATCCATCGTCCATCAACGCTGCCAGGGTGACGTTAGAATTTGTTGCGGGATACAGGTGCCCGCGGGTAGCGAGAATCTGTGACGATGTTTTGACGGCCAGCGCAAAGTCGCCGGTTACCGCTGTCAGCCCCGCCAGAAAGAGATTGCCGAAGCTGTGTCCTTCCAGGCCTTCTCCGCTGTCGAAGCGATACTGAAACAGCCGCGACAACAGGTGCTCATCCTCCGATAACGCTACCATGCAGTTGCGCAGATCGCCGGGCGGCAACATATTCATATCCCGACGCAGGCGACCGCTGGATCCGCCGTCGTCGGTGACGGTAACAATCGCCGCAAGATCGGAAATGACTGCTGGGGTTTCGGACGAATGTTCTGTTGTAAGGGCAGCGTGCGATGGCGATTGCGTATGTCGCTTCAAGCCGCGTAGCAGCGTCGACAAACCCGTGCCGCCGCCGATGGCCGCCACACGCAGCAGAGCCCCAGCAGACGAGTTGGAGGGAGCAGGCTTTTTTGAATCGGAGAGGCGCGGTTGAGGAGAACTGACAGAATGCATGTTCGTCAACTTGATCATTCAAGCGCCCGCGGATTCCATACTTCAGGCCGCGAGGCAGCGGCGCTCAAAGAATTTCTGGGTAAAGAAGCTCAGTAAATCGGGGATCGTCCGTCATCTCCTGAAAGTCCGAGTCGAGTCGAGCCTGAATGCGATTCTGCGGATTCAATTCGATCGCCAGAGCCAACTGCTCCAGGCAATCCTCGGCGCGGCCGGTCAGGCAATGCATTACCGCCAGTCCGTAGTGGGCATAATCCGCCGTCGGATGCTTCTTCAGGATGTCTTCAAATTGTTCGCGCGCATCTTCATAAAAGCCGGTATTGAGCAGCGAGATGGCGTAGTCATATTGCTCTTCCGGACTATGAAAGGACACGGAGTCCTTCTTCATCTGGCGCTCGCACGCAGTCAAGTGAACGCGGGCGCGATCCACCAGGTCGCCGGCATCGGAGGAAAGCAGGGTCTCGAGCGCGGCTTTGGCCTTCTCGTATTTCCCTTCGCGCATCAGACGGACTGCAGTTTCGTAATGTTGAATTCGCTGCTTCCGCGCCGGGTCGGCAATGGCGTCGGATTTTCCGGCAAGTATGCGAGGCATCGTGGTCGTTTTCTTTTTCATGGGCGATGGATTCATTGCAGACACACTCGATTCATGTGTTCTAGAGGGCATATGTACCAAATGTCCCTGACCCTCGTAAACCTAACAGGAAACGACCCCGTCTGCAATGCCGGGCGACACAGCGGAGCCCGGTGCTGCGGTCCGCGACAACTTCTTCTCCATGGCAAACAAGCACGTTCGGGACTCTGGCGAGTTACGAAGCGGCCGGCCTTAGGGCAGTCAAACCTCACAGCCTGAATGATAAAATAGCCTTGGTACGCCCTATGCCAGAAATCATTCGCAGAAAGACACCTACAGTCCTGATCGGCAAAGTTCGGGTCGGGTCGGATGCACCGGTTGTGGTGCAGTCGATGACCAACACCGACACCGCCGATGTCGCTTCCACGGTAAAACAAGTTGCCGCGCTGCATCGCGCCGGGTCAGAGATTGTTCGGGTCACGGTCAACAACGACGCGGCTGCCAAATCGGTTCCCGCCATTGTCGAGGAGCTGGCGCAGCAGAATGTGCATGTGCCAATGGTGGGCGATTTTCACTACAACGGACATCTGCTGCTGAAGAAGTATCCGGACTGTGCACGCGCTCTGGCGAAGTATCGCATCAACCCGGGAAACTGCTCCATCGGGCGCAAGGATGATGATAATTTCCGCACCATGATTGAATGCGCCGTGGAGAATCAAAAGCCAGTGCGCATTGGAGTCAATTGGGGCTCGCTCGACCAGGCACTGCTGACGCGCATGATGGATGAAAATGCGAAGTCTGCAACTCCGAAAGATGCTCGCGATGTGACCATGGAAGCCATGGTGCGCAGCGCGCTGGATTCCGCGGAGATGGCGGAACGCTACGGACTGCGGCACGACCAGATTATTTTGAGCGCCAAGGTTAGCGGCGTGCACGATCTGATCGATGTCTATCGCATGCTGGCAAGTCGCTGCGATTACGCGCTGCACCTGGGACTGACAGAGGCCGGCATGGGGATGAAAGGCATTGTCGCCTCGACCGCAGGCCTAACTCCGCTGTTGCTGGCCGGTATTGGAGATACCATTCGCGTGAGCTTGACGCCGAAACCGAATGGCGACCGTACGGAAGAAGTATTGACCGGGCAACAGATTCTACAATCGCTCGGCATCCGCAGCTTTACTCCGCAAGTGACGGCATGCCCTGGCTGCGGACGAACGACCAGCACCTACTTTCAAGAGCTAGCGCTGCAGATCCAGGGTCACCTGCGCGAGTCGATGCCAGTGTGGCGCCAGAAATATCCTGGTGTCGAGGAATTGAAGCTGGCCGTGATGGGTTGCGTCGTCAACGGCCCGGGGGAATCGAAGCACGCCAATATCGGCATTTCTCTGCCGGGTACATTTGAAGACCCAGTCGCTCCGGTGTATGTGGATGGACGCCTGCTGCTGACGCTGCGCGGCGATCACATCGTGCAGGAGTTCACGAAGATTCTGGATGAATACGTGGTCAACCGGTATGGAACGGCAAAGTCGAAAGAACTAGCTGGCGTTCACTAACTCGGGAGTTGCGGGCTCAGGCTGCTCGGGGCTCGAGTCCGCCGCATGCTTGGCGGCTTTCTTGCCAGCCTTCTTCAACAGCTGATTCAGTGTGGTTGAATCCAATTCTTCTTCAAGACATTTTTGTGCCTTGCGAAAGACGCTGCGCATGGTCTTTTTCAATTCTTTGGTGTCGGCGGAATCGTGTGCCGTCTGATGCAGCAGATCTCCGGCATCGAGCGCACGATAAATATCCCGTAGCGTAATCTGCTTGGCACTCTTCGCCAGATGCGTGCCGCCAGAAGGGCCTTTGGCGCTTGTGACCAGGCCTGCACGGCTGAGGGCTGAGAGCAGTCGCCGAATGACAACCGCATTCGTTGCCAGCGCATTTGCGAGGGCTTGTGAGGTGTGAAATTTCTCGGGCTCTGTGGCCATCAACGCGAGCGCTTCGATAGCTGTCGAAAATCGCAGATTGGCTGCCATGTGCCCAAAAATATCACAGTTTTATCTAGTAGGTCCGCTTTCACCCGAATCCGTATATTCCGTTACAAATTGACGGACGCATTTGCCGAAAATTCTTCGGCAAACCTATCGGCCTGGACAGGCTTGAGCACGCTGACCACGGCGGTGACGGCAAAGTTGACGCACAATGCGATGAAACCTGCGCTTAAACCACGGAAAGGGTCTCGGTCGGTGAGGATCAAACATGCGGTCGCCGAAACGCCGACGATCAGCCCGCTGGACACGCCCGCCCCGGTCACCCGCTTCCAAAACAGACCAAGCACAACACCGGGAAAGAACTGCGCCACGCCAGCGGCTCCGACAAGAAGGAGACCGACTAAAGAGGTTGAGCTATTGATCGCGAAATAAAGGCTGATGATGCTGAGCGCCACCATCGTCCTCCTCGCCAGCGTCCCCACTTGCTCGTCCGTCATCGTTGGCGCAAACAGGGGCCGGTAGAGATTCTTGGCGAACAACGTGGAGGCCGTCAGCAGAAGAATTGCGGCGGGCACCATCGCGGTGAGAGCGCCAGCGCCCCCGATCACGCCAAGTGCCCACGGCGGGAAGGTCTGGCGGACTACCGTCAGCAAAGAGAGATCTCCGTTGGCGAGAGGCGGCAGCACCAGCAACGCGGTGTAGCCAGCGATGAACAGGAATCCAAGCGAGAGTGCATAAAACGGCATCGCGATAGCATTGCGACGCAGCGTTTGAGCGTCTTTTGCGGCGAAGCTCGCCCCGAAGAGGTGAGGCCACATACAGCCTCCCAGGGACGTCACCAGGACGGTGGAAATGAACCAGGAATGGCCCAGGTGGCGAGTGGCGCCTGGCATTGTCAAGTGTGCCGGTTTGGCGTGAGCCAGAGTGGCAAACATCCTGCCGATTCCACCGAAGTAGATGTGCGGCACCCAAATACCGATCGACACAACGGCAAGGATCATCAGAATGTCCTTCAGGACGCTGACCCAGGCGACGGCCCGTATGCCGCTGGTGAATACAAATCCTGTTAGCAATAGTGAGGCGGCAATCATCGCAGGTGTGCGCCCAATTCCATCAAAACTCGCAACCTTGACGATAATGCCGAGTCCCACAAGCTGAATTTCGATGTACGGGATTAAGAACGCTACTCCGACTGAAGCGGTGAAGGCAGCCAGGTACTTGCTCCCGTATTGCATCAGAAAAAAATCCGGCAGCGTCTGCAGCTTGTATTTCCGGCCCAATTCCCAGATTGGAGGAAGAATGAAGAATGCCACCACATTTGCCAGCACCATATAGGCAAGGTCGTACAGAACTGGCCCGCCTCGCGAGTAAGCCCAGCCGCTGAGCCCGAGAAATGAGAAGGCGGTGTAGATTTCTCCTGCCATCAGCAGCCAGATAAGCAGAGTGCCGAATGCCCTTCCACCCACGGTCCACTGTTCCAGATTCATCTTGCGGTGTCTGCCGGCGAACAGACCGATCGCCGTGCCCAGCAGGACGATGGCGAGGATGATGGTCAAGGCGACGGCGCTCGGACTCATCGAGATTGTCGCTCGCTATCAAGGTTCCTGGAGTCTTTGGATCTCCTGGTTGTCTCCAGACGATAGGCTGCTCCCAGGCACACGGTGGTGAGTACTGTCCAGGCCAGCAGCCAGAACAGATTGAAAGGCAGGCCCAGGATCATTGGGTGAACGCGGTCCCATGCGGGGACAGAGAAGCACATCGCCAGAAATGGAATCAGCCCTAGGCAGAGCGATCCCGACGAAGGTCTTTTCACGCGGAAATCTCCTGTGAGCTTCGGTCCAGCGTCACTGTCTTGCCATGGGTGAGGGAGCTTTTATTGTCGCATACTGCAGTATTGGACTCCGCGGGCATTTCCTCCTCTGCCGACTCCGTCCCGCGCGAGAACGGTGTGGGATGGGCCTTCTCCAGAGTCAATCATTCATCCGGAAGACTTCGGCACCCAGGGCGTTCTACGTCGGTCGGGGAGGCGACGCTCGAAATGCTACCATCGAGGTTTCAGCCCTCAGCGTTCTTTCGGAGCCAGCTTCCTTTGCGAATACTTTTTGTCGGAGATATTTTTGGTGGTGCCGGGCGCAGGATTGTCCATGCGCATCTGGGCCATCTCCTCGAGACTCATGCGGTCGACCTGGTGGTGATCAACGCGGAGAATTCCGCGGGTGGATTTGGAATCACGCCCAACATCGCGGATGAGTTGTTCAACTGGGGCGCGCACGTCCTGACCACGGGTAACCACATCTGGGACAAGCGCGAGATCATCGACTGGATGCAGTCGGTTCCTGCAGAGAGCCACGAACGGCCACGCCGCCTGTTACGGCCCGCCAACTATGTCCCTGGAGTGCCGGGCTATGGCGTTTATGAAGGCAAGTTGGCGGATGGCACTGCATATGCCGTCATCAACCTGCAGGGCCGCACTTTTATGGCAGCCAGCGACGATCCATTTCGCGCTGCCGACGCCATCCTTGAAAAGCTGACTGCCAAAGTGATCGTGGTGGATTTTCACGCCGAAGCTACGTCAGAGAAAGTTGCGATGGGCTGGTACCTCGATGGCCGGGTGACCGCCGTTCTCGGAACCCACACCCATGTACCCACGGCGGACGCACGCGTACTTCCCGGCGGCACGGCATTTCAAACCGACGTTGGCATGAGCGGCCCATACGATAGCGTGATTGGCGTCGAGGTGGAACAGGTGATCGATCGCTTCTTGCGCGGTATGCCGGCGAAGTTCGATGCGGCCAGGAAGAACCCGAAGATGTGCGCGGCTTTAATTG
>JBARFA010000154.1:0-4259 GCA_049796755.1 Acidobacteriaceae bacterium | reverse complement strand
CTGCTGCAGTGGGCAGAGGCGCCGGCGAAGCTGCGCCAAGTCTGGTTGCGCTGGGTGGCTCCGCTGCTCATGGTATTGGCAGTGGGCGCGACGACTGTCTGGGCCGAGTGGGGAACATTTTTACCGCTGCTGGTGGTAATCATCGTGGAAGCGAGCCTGGCACGGTGGCTGAAGAAGCGGCTGCTGGGGATTTTTTCATCGGCAGAAAGCACATTCGAAAATGTTGATTTGCTGTCAGCACTGCTGGCTCGCCTGGAACGGGAGGAATTCCGCTCGGCGCGATTGCAGGCGTTACAAGCTGCGCTAACCAGTCACGCCCTGAAGGGTTCCGACGCGATCGCGCGGCTAGGCACAGTGGTCGATCTGATCAATTCGAGGGGCAACTTTATTGTGATGATTTTCGACCTGCCCCTGATGTATTCGGTGCAGGTGGCGATGAAGGCTGAGGCTTGGCGCGCGCAACACGGCGTGGCTGTGCGGGGATGGCTGGATGCGACCGGGGAGATGGAGGCACTGCTGTCGCTGTCCGCGTACCACTATGAACATCCGGCCGATCCATTTCCCGAGTTCGTGGAAGGCGCGGCGTGTCTTGAGGGCGAAGCGCTGGGACATCCGCTGCTTGCGGCGGCGAAGTGCGTTCGCAATGACTTGAAGTTGGACGCTGAGACACGAGCCATCCTGGTGAGCGGATCGAACATGTCTGGCAAGAGCACGTATCTGCGGACAGTAGGCGTGAACACGGTGCTGGCGATGGCAGGAGCTCCGGTGCGGGCGCGGCGGCTGCGGCTAACGCCGCTGACGATTGGCGCCAGCATCCAAATGAATGATTCGCTGCAGGAAGGTAGCTCCAGGTTTTATGCGGAAATTACTCGGCTGCGCACGATATACGACATGGCAGCAGCAATGCCGCCGCTGCTGTTTCTGCTGGATGAGTTGCTGCAGGGAACCAACTCCAAAGACCGCCGCATCGGCGCGGAGGGAGTGCTGCGTGGGCTGCTGGAGCGCGGAGCGATTGGGATTGTGACCACGCACGACCTGGCGCTGACCGAGTTGGAGGGTCTGCCGGAGGGCGCGATCGAAAACATGCATTTTCAGGATGACCTGGAGAATGGCCGAATGCGATTCGATTTCCATCTACGCACGGGCGTGATTACGAAGAGCAATGGGCTGGAGCTGATGCGATCAATCGGGCTGAAGGTTTAAGCGCGCGAAGGCGGAGGCTGGGATCCTCTGCGGGCGGAATGAATTCTTGATTGACAGACGTTTCCGTAATCGGCGAAGCTGCTGCTAATGCCAGATTGAGCGGATTTGATGCGAGCAACGAAAACGCAGGCCGGGGCGATGCGCGCTGCCTCGATACTGATTCGTTACCTCTATGTTTTCTCACAATTCGCAGCCAAACCGCTATGATGTAGGCTCATCCCTGTGGAGATTCAAGAAAATATCGTTTTAGCCCCGTACACCACCTTTCGCATCGGTGGCCCGGCGCGTTGGTTTTTGGAAGCAACCAGCGAACCCGAGCTAGCGGAGGCGGTGTCGTTCGCTCGCACCAAGGGTGCGCCGCTGTTTGTTTTGGGCGGCGGCAGCAATCTGCTGGTCTCCGACAAAGGCTTTCCCGGGGTTGTGGTCCGAGTGGCGAATCGCGGAATCCGGCAGGACCTGGATGGGTCGTACAGTGTATTTACAGCGGCCGCAGGGGAAGACTGGGACGATTTTGTCTCGACTGTCGTGGAACAGGATTTTGCTGGAGTGGAGTGCATGGCAGGCATTCCGGGCACGGTGGGCGGAACGCCGGTGCAGAACGTGGGCGCGTATGGGCAGGAAGTGGCGTCGACCATTGTGGCGGTGCGGGCGCTGGACCGCACGACGCTGAAGATGGTGGATTTTACTGGCGCGCAATGCCAGTTTGGCTATCGCAGGAGCATCTTCAACAGCACCGGACGCGATCGCTACATTGTGACGGAAGTGGGATATCGGCTGAAGCTGCATGGCGCGCCCAATATGAAATACCAGGATCTGGCGCATGCATTCTCCGATTGGACCGAGGGGCCAACGTTGAAGCAGGTGAGCGACACGGTGCGTAGCATTCGACAGCAGAAGGGAATGTTGCTGGTGGATGGCGATCCGGATTGCCGCAGCGCAGGATCGTTCTTCAAAAATCCTGTGGTGTCGGAATCGCACCTGGCGGATATTTCCGCGCGGGTGGTGAAAGAAGCGCATCGCGCGGGATTGATGGTGACTGAGCCGATTCCGCATTTCGCCGCCGATCCTGGATCGGTGAAATTGCTGGCAGGATGGTTGATTGAGCAGGCCGGATTTCCCAAGGGATTTGCGCTGGGGTCTGCGGCAGTGTCGAGCCGTCATACACTCGCCATTGTCAATCGCGGGGATGCGACCGCGAAGGAAATTCTGGCGCTGCGGGATGAGATTCGCAAACGCGTGCTGGCGCAGTTTGGAATCTGCCTGGAACAAGAGCCGGTCTACGTCGCGGGGTCGTAGGGATCGGAATGGAAAGCTCTCCCGACTCTAGCAAGCCTTAAATTGGGCACCGGGCCGCTACGACTCTCTTCCAAGAGGAAGACCTATGTCAGCTAAGACGCGGTTCGTCCTAATTCTAGCGGCCGCCGCAGTTATATTTGATTCGCTTCTTGCTTGGTTTCTGATTTCATTCAACTCTCGGCGAGGCCCCACTGCATATCTGGTTTTTTTCGTCATTTCCATTCTGTTCATCGCACCGATCTATCCTCTCTCTAAGGGCTTGACGAAGCGGCCACTATCGTCTGCTTTGGGGATACTACTCGTGATTGCCTCCGGCGCATGCGCTTTTGTGGGGCTCACAGGGACCTTAGTTTTCCAGCGAGACCCTGGCTGGGTATACACAGCAGGTCACCTTAGTTTCGGTCTGGGCATAGGGAGTTGCCTGTTGTTTATGTGGAGCGCCATTTTTCAAAAAAACAAACAATAGCGGAGGCCCAAACGACGACATTTCCTTCTATCGCAATGTGAGAATTGCGTATGCCTAACCGGCGCGTTCGTTTTCTGGCGGCAGAGTTGTCTTCTCCGCGATCGGCGCGGGGACGGCGTGAAGTATCTGCAACAGTCGTTCACGCTGAATCGCTAATACTCCTTCTGGCGTGCCCTGCGCCATGACGCGGCCCTCTTCCATGATTAGCACTTCATCTCCGGATGCAAAGACTTCTTCCAAATTGTGCGTGACCGTCAGGACGGGAATGCCGCGTCCGCGCGCCCACTGATGCAGGTTGTTGGAAATGCGTTCGCGGCTTGGCGCGTCGAGGGCGGCGAAGGGTTCATCCAGCAGCAGGATCGACGGGTCTGCGGCCAGTGTGCGGGCAATGGCGATGCGCTGCAATTGTCCTCCAGAGAGCTCACGCGGCCAGCGTGAGGCCAGCGATTCCGCCTCGACGATTTGAAGCAGCCGCGTGATTTTTTCTTTTTGTGCGACGCGGTCTTTTGCGCGCATTGCGAAGGCGACATTGGCGGAGGCCGTGAGATGGGGGAAGACGGCAGGGTTCTGCATCACCAGGCCGACGCGCCGTTTTTCCGCAGGAATGTAGATGCTGGGTTGACCGGCGACGGCACGTGTCTTGCAGACGGTGGTGCCGTGAAATTCGATGGTGGCGACGTCAGGCTTGAGAAGACCGGCAATGGCGCGCAGCAGGGAAGACTTGCCCGATCCTGACGGACCAAAGACGACGGTGCGTTGCGCGTAGGCGGAGAACGCGAGGTGCAGATGAAAGCCGGCGCCGTTATGGTGAAAGCGATGTTCCATGTGAACGGTAAGCCAGGGCGTGTTGTTGGCGGGGCGCACCGGATCGGCCAGTTCGGGGTCGGGAATCAACGCGTCAGACAAGGTCGCCGCTCCTGGGACGTGATTCAGGGCGCAGGCTGTAGAGCAGCATCAGCGCCACCAGACAAACTGCGAGCAGAAACAGCGCGGTTCGATTGGCCTGGGCATATTGAAAATCCTGTACCTGATCGTAAAGCGCGATGGAGAGGGTGCGCGTGGCTCCGGGAAGATTGCCGCCAATCATCAGGACGACGCCGAACTCGCCAACGGTGTGGGCGAAGCTGAGCACAGAGGCGGTGAGAAGCGAGCCGCGCGAGAGGGGGAGGACGACGCGCCGGATTCTGTCCCAACGTCCGCTGCCGAGCGTTGTGGCGGCGTCGAGCATAGAGCGATCGACGGCGGCAAAACCGGTGACGAGCGGCTGCACGGCGAAGGGCAGGCTGTAGATGAC
>JBARFA010000153.1:0-2852 GCA_049796755.1 Acidobacteriaceae bacterium | reverse complement strand
TCGATCTGGCATTGATAACCGGCGTGCCGCACAAGCCAAAGCTCAGTCTGTTGAACATTGTGGACAATCCTTTCTATGTCGTCATCTTGATGGATGATGAACTGGCTGTATATCGAGAGGTCCGCTTGTCGCAAATGGATGGGCGTAATTGGGCACTTCTCGGTCAGCACGCCAATGCCTACCTGTACGACACAATTCAAACCGTCGCGGCAGATAGAGGCGCGCATCCTTTAGACCTCTACCATTTCACAAGCGCCGAAGAGGCAGCAGAGCTGGTTCGTGAGCATCAGGGTCTTGCTTTCTTGCCGCGCGCAGCGGCATGGAGAGTTGCCCGCGATGGATTGACGATGCGGCCATTGGTGGAAGAACGCCTCCGCCTTGTCACCAGCCTTGCGGTTCATACAGACAGCAAATCGCGTCTTGTGAATGAATTTGTGAAAGCAGCAGGCACGAAATTCGGTGGCATCAGCCAGAGGGGACAAAGAAGACTTCCGTTGGCGGAATGATTCACTTGACTGTCGATGTAGTTGGTCCAGAACCATTCACGTCACGGATTTCGAGATTCAGCGGTTCCTCGATACCGCACTTGGGGCAAGGAAAGATTCCTGTCGTATGCCCTCGCCCTTCGAGTTCTTCTCTCCGGATTGCGTTGCCGCAATGCACGCATACGTGAACGTGGAGCAGGGGATAAATCGGCTTTTCGGAATCGGTGGGCACCATGTCGGTTCTCCACATTTAAGATGAATGCGAATTACGCCTCAATATGCGATGGATACTAACCTCTCGGAGACAGACCATCGCAGTGGCGACGACGGGTGAACAAATAGTTGCTTTAGCCGATTCATCATAGATTTCGTCCTATTCATTGCGAAGAACCTGCATCGGATCGACGGAAGCAGCTCGTCGCGCAGGGATGAAAGCCGCGGCTATCGAAACGATCAGAATTGCTGCCGAAGCAGCCGCAAAACTGAGCGGGTCATGTGGTGATAGACGGTAGAGCATGGAGGCCATCCAGTGGGATGTCAGCCACGCGAGGGGCAATCCGATGGCGAGGCCGATAACGAGGATCTGGATGCTGTCTTTGAAAATCATCCAGAGCACCTGTGTGCGACTTGCTCCGACTGCGAGGCGTACACCTATTTCGGCTTTGCGGCGATTCACGCCATACGCCAACATTCCGTATAGCCCCACTGTCACGAGCAGTACTGCCAATCCGCCAAAAAATGCACCCAGCCGAGCAAACAATCGCGGCATACGATAGCTCTGCTCGAACTCGGTCTTGAGCAGCACAGGATTTTCCACGGGTGCATTAGGGTCAATTTCACGGACGACATCGCGGATTGCAGGCAGCAGCGCCATAGGATTCCCCGCCACACGCACTTCCACATCCATCGGCCCAATTGCTGAACTTTGCTCAAAGGAGTACCAAGCCATTGCTCTTGCGCCTTCATCAGCGGACTGA
This sequence comes from Acidobacteriaceae bacterium, assembly GCA_049796755.1. GTDB lineage: Bacteria > Acidobacteriota > Terriglobia > Terriglobales > Acidobacteriaceae > JAKAAZ01. The sequence goes on along the minus strand of JBARFA010000153.1, from coordinate 1,390 downwards.
TACTTGTTGTCCCGGACCATACCAACAATGGTCGAGCGTTCCATCCCGTCGCCGAGTGCATGTCCGATTGGTGACTCGCCTTTTAAGAATCTGTCCGCGAACGTCTTATTGACGACCGCAACATGCAGGCCGGTGCCGTTATCCGCGGTTTCGATTCCGCGTCCTGCCAAGATCGGAATCCCCAACGTCTCAAAGAAATTCGGACCTACAGCGTTTGTGAACAGCATGCCCCGGCCATTGTCATATTCGTAATGCCGGCCATCCATCACAAGCAGATTCGCACTCACCCAACCGGAACCTGGGCGGTGCGCGGCCACGGTGACTGAGCGGACACCGGGCAACTCGCGCAGGCGCTCCATCAATGCCGAATAGAAAGTCCGTATCTGCAAATCGCTATCGGTGCCTATGGGATGCGCGCCGAATGCAAGGACTTTATCTGCCTGCATTCCCAAATCAATATCGTTGTAGTTGGAGAGCGTACGGATCAGCAAGCCTGCTCCGAATAGCAGCGTTACACAAATAGCCATCTGTCCCGCGATCAGAGCCTTTCCAGCCAGCATGTGCCTCCTACTCAGCGTCGTCTGCATCCGGCCAGACTTCAGTGCTGCCGTGACTGGAGCGCTCATAGCCGCGCGCAACGGTGCCAATCCGAACAAGAGAGCCATGGCCGCCGAAACCGCCAACGTGAATGCCAACACCATTGCGTCCGGTGCGAGGCTTACCTCCAAACCTGACCATGCTGCCAGCAATTTTGTCGCTTCCAACGCGAACATCCATGCCAGCAGCGCACCTGCTCCCACCAGCAACACGCTTTCGGATAATAGCTGCCGCAGGAGTGCCCATCGTCCGGCACCGAGGGCCAATCGTACAGAGAACTCGCCCTCACGCGCCGTGTTCCTCGCCGCAAGAAGCATCAACAGGTTTACGCACGCAATGATGAGGACGAGCGCAACCATGCCCATGAGTATCTTCATGGGTTCTTCAAGATCACTTGCCGATAGCCCAAGTCCACGAGCAGGGATCATCTTCATGCTCAGCCACGGCCCGCCCTGCTTTACCTCTTTTCCGGCTGTTTCCCACGCCGCGCGAGCGAATAAGGGATTCATCCTGGCGAGTGCCTGTTGCTGCGAAACGCCCGGTCGCAGCCGCGCCATCAACATCAAGCACCACCAGTTGGGATTTCCATAGAGCGTATGGCCAGCAGCGGATTCACCCCACGGAGTGAGTTCAGGGCGGTCTTGCAGCGGCACCCATATATCGGTCGTGAGCTTTCGGCAGGCATGCATGATTTGAGGGCGGAAGGGCTGGTAGGTTGAGTTAGCCGGTGAAGGCGGCTGACGATGGCCTTACAGAAGGTTGCGGTTCCCGATGCGGTAACTCAGTTAGAGCG
>JBARFA010000152.1:0-17498 GCA_049796755.1 Acidobacteriaceae bacterium | reverse complement strand
GCCTGGAGGCGCTGCGACACCTGAAGATGCCGGTGGAAGGATGCCGGATCATCATTCAGGGATTTGGCAATGTGGGGTCGAACGCAGCCGAGCTGCTGCAGGAGGTGGGCTGCAAGATCCTCGGAATTGCGGAGTACGATGGCGGACTCTACAACGCCAACGGCATGGATATTCGCGCGTTGCTCCGGCACCGGGAACATCATGGGACGATTGTGGGGTTCCAGGGTGCGGAGGCGATGGATTCGGCGGAGCTGCTGACGATGCCGTGCGAAATTTTAATTCCGGCGGCGACGGAGAACGTGATCACCAGCCATAATGCCGCGAAAATCCAGGCGCGGATTGTGTGCGAGGGTGCGAACGGACCGACGACAGCGTTTGCGGATGAGATTCTGGGAGAGAAGGGCGTGTTCATTATCCCGGACATTCTGGCGAATGCTGGGGGCGTGACGGCGTCGTACTTTGAGTGGGTGCAGGACCGGCAGGGATATTTCTGGCGGGAAGAAGTGGTGAATGAGCGGCTGGACGAGATCCTGATCAAGAGCTTTGAGCATGTGGTGCATTACCGGCATACGCATGGGGTGAACAACAGGATTGCGGCGTATATGCTGGCCATGGATCGCGTGGCGGGAGTAATTCGCCAGCGCGGATTTTACGCTTAGAGGAAGAAGCGGAGGCGACTTGCGGGGGAGACGATTGGTGCGGACACGCTCATGGTTGGCGGTCGTGGGGATTGGGGCGTTCTGCGGGCTGCATGCGATCTGCTTCGCGGGGGCGGCGTCTCACGCTGCAGCGAAAGCAACGCCAGCGGTGGCGGTTGCGCCGCAGTATGACTCTATCCACGTATATGTGGCGCCGCAGGATTTCAACCGCTTCGTGCAGAGTTTCCTCGGGACGTTTGGCGGACACAGCTCGAAGGCTGTGGTGGTGACGGTGACGCCGAAGCCGAGTCGCACGATGTGGCAATTTTTGCAGACGCCGGTGGGGGCGCTATCTGTATTCGGATACCAGACACCAATTCCATATCCCTTCGGCGACGAGCGCACGGGCTACCTGGTGCGGGATATGGATGTTGCGGTTGCGGCGGCGAAGACCAGCGGCGCTTTGATTCTGGTGACGCCGTTTCACGATGCGATCGGCAGGGACGCGATCATCGAATGGCTGGGCGGGATTGAAACGCAGTTGTATTGGCATACGTCGGCACCGTCGTCTCCGGCGCTGCAGACGATCCCGGAGAACAGGGTGTACCTTCCGGAGGATGCAGTCGATGCATTCACCCGCAGTTTTCTCGCGTTTTCGCACGGAGAGATTGTTTCAGATGACGCACATGCTCCGGGCATCGAAATTGGACGCGCCGGTGAAACGTACCGCAGGATTCGAATCCGCTCGAACTTTGGCAAGCTGACGGTGCTGGTCACCGATGGGCAACTTCCCTATCCCTACGGGCGCGAGACCACGGGATATCAAGTGGCGAACGTCGCCGACACGATTACGAAAGCGAAATCGTTCGGAGCGACGGTGCTGGCTGGGCCGTATGCGGCCGACGGTCGAACGGCGGCGATGGTTGAATTTCCGGGCGGTTACGTTGCGGAAATTCATTCGTCTGCGGGCAAGTAGATTCGGCGGTGTCCTAACCCCTTGTCGCTGTGGCGGAGGGCAAGGGGAAGTCAGATCTTCTTCATCCCACCCTTCGGTCGCCACGGCAACTGCGCGAACGGTGGCCGCCCGTGCAAATTTGATTTGCCCCACCGGAAGAGCTAGTTGACTTTCTATGTTCATGGCAAGAAGGACTTTGGTACGTGTGAAGGTCTGCTTGAAGATAAGAGGAGGAGCCGAGGCTGCGTAAAGCTGCGATATGATGAACGGGCCAAGATCTCTGCCGTACGATTTTGAACCAGATGCAGACAGCGAACGATCTCCGATCCAACTGCGGAACCTGTGCCGGCTTTCGCCGCATAGTTCCGGCACTCGGGATGTATGTCTTCGTCTGGTGCTGGGATGCACGCTGGCTCACGAAGAAATGCCATCGCCAACAAGGCTGAGAATGAGGAACGGGGATGGAATACTTTCGCCGCTATAATCCGGATGGAAGTTGCGTGGTCATTTGTCTGCGATGCTTTGCGACCGTCGGGACCGCAGGGAACGCGTCCGCAGCTTTGACGCTTGAAAACGTACACGAGTGTTCGCGTCACCCTACCGCCGACCAGAAACAAGCTTCGATGGGAATCCTGAGTGGATTCAGGGCATCGCGTGGTGACGTTTCGAGCAGTTTTCTCAGGTCGGCTGTGCGCCTGCAAATGCCGTACACGCCGCTGTTCTTCCTCGCGATTTTCTTACTTCTTTATGCTTTCCCAACTGTAGTTGAGGTAGCCGCGGTACGCTGGGCAGTTCCCGCAATCGGAATCGTTCTGTTCGGTGATCTGGTCGGATGTGCTTGTCTGGCGACGATTTTGCGTGCGCCCGTGGTCGCTGGCGTTCTTTACTTATCGCTAACCTTTTGCGAGCTATGGCTGCACTCCAGCGGCGCCGTTCGGCGCGTGTTCCTACCGTGGATCCTCGATTTGGTGCCCGCCCTGGTGGTGGTTGGAAAAATAGCATGGATTCGAGCCCACACGCGAACGAGAAGTCTTCAGCTGCAGTAGGGCAAGCCTCTCAGACCAACTGAGGGCTTGCATGGGAGACCCGGGTATTGCGGCGAAAGGCATGGCGCAGCCGGATTTTCTTCATCCCACCCTTCGCAAAAGCGCGAAGGATGGGGCACCCTCATCGCGTTGGTGCGGAGGGTAGGCCACCCGCCAATCTCAAATCCCACTCAAGCCGACGGAAGGCTTGAATGGGGCACCCTCGGTGAGGTGGTGCTGAGGATGGGTCACCCGCCGGTTCATTCACTAATGACGTGGTCGGCCCATTCCACCAGTGAAACGTAGATCGGAGGCGAGCCCCATTTCGCATTCCAACTACTCAAGTCCGCCTCCGTGATCCCACGGGCGCGGGAGCAGGCTCCGCAAGAAAATACCGGGATGCGTTTGGCTACAACCTTCGCCATGGTCTCACTCAGGGGAGGCCATCCGATGGGTTGGATCGTCTCAAGCGTCGCCTTACGCATGAGGTACGTGGCATCGTGAGTGAGAAATATCTGCACGTCATGCCCGGCATCGGCCAGTGCGAGCCCGTGGTCGAAGACGAAGGATGCGCGGGTCGGCTCATCGGTTCCCCAGGAGCTCCTCATCAAAATGTGCAGTTTCTTCTTGGGGGCCTGAGGTTGCTGAGTCTGTGCCTCGCTAGTGGAAACCGTAATTGCCCCGGCGAGTACGCCGGCGGCCAATTGCGTCGATTTTTCAAGGAAGCTTCGGCGGGTTGCCATACACCACCCCCCACAATTGGCAGAACTTTACACGAGCCGGGGACTGATTGCAAACGATTATTGAGGTTCGTATCAGCACACTTACAAGGGAAACATTTCCGCTTGCTCCGAGAACGCCATGGCCAGAGTGGGTCGGCGACGCACGCGGCGCAGAGCTCGTCTGGCGTGGTTGCTCAGTTCCGCGAAACTTTGTGGACAGAAGTTGGGTAGCTCGTGCTGCTTTCTGAAGGTTTGAATGGGGCACGGATTTTTTCATCCCACCCTTCGGTCGCCGCGGGTCGCCAAGGCGACCAGGCGACTACGCGAAGGATGGGGCACCCTCATCGTGGCGGTGCAGAGAGGGAGGAGATAGCCTATGCAGGGGTGTTTTTCTCGGCCTTTGACTTCCTGCGTGCCTGCCAGATGAGTATAAGCGAGGCCAAGAAGATCAATACTTGCCCCAGCCTTAATAGCCCATCCAGCCATGAACTATTGAGGTCGAGCACGAAGTATCCAATTGCGCATGTCACATTCAGCAGACTCCCTACTGCAAGGACGGCCAACCCGATCGCAAAATGCGGAAACTTCTTTGCCATGAAATAGAAGAAGCAAATCGATGCTATTCCGGCAGAAGCGAAAAGAAGGCCGACAGTCCGATTTTGCCCGATCCGATTCAGCAGCGACGGATTGAAAGCCAGCCAAATGAAAATCAAGAACACAAGAATAGCCGCCGACAGGATTAGAAAAAGACGCAGCCTATACTTTGTCATCAACGAACCCTTTCTAGGCGCCTGCACATGCCACTGCCAGTGTAATCCCACATCTCAAAAGCGAGATGTGGGGCACCCTGATTTTTCATTCCAGGCCATGTCTTCGCCGGTGTGGAAACAGCAGGTCCCTCCGCTGCGCCCGCCCGGAGGGCGCGCTTCGGTCGGGATGACAATTCAAATTTGAGGTCGATTTTTAATTCGCGGGCGAAGACGGCGCTAGCCGTGGACGTGGGCGTGTTCCTGGTAGCACTTGAGGACGTCGGCCTGGGAGACGACGCCTTCGAGCAGGCCGGAGACGGCGCGGTTGACGATGGGCAGAATGGGCCAGCGATTGAAGTGGGCCAGGGTTTCGTTGAGCGGCAGGTCGGGATAGAGGAAGGGCGCGCGATCGTCGGGGAGCAGCTCTTCAATGGGTTGATCGACGGGCATGGAGGCCTGCACCAGCTTGGGCAGATCGGCGGCGGGGAGAACATACCAGCGATTGCGGGCGCAGCGGATGAGGGCGACCTCTTCCTTTTCCTCTTGAACCTTGGCGGCGATGACGGCCGCGGGATCGGTGCCGACGAAGACCTGGCCGTCAAATGGGCGCAGTGCGTCCTCAATACGCAAGGCGGTTTCTTCCCGGACCTCTTCCATGGAGGGCAGGTTCAGACCATCCTGCAGGGTGAAGGTTTCGAAGATAGGAACCGGCTGCATGCTGCGGGCGATGAGGTACGCGAGCGTGTTGGCCAGAATGACGGGCAGAACGATGGTGTAATTTCCGCTGAGTTCAAACACCATGAAGACGCTGGTGAGAGGGACGCGGAGGAAGCCGGCGAATAACACACCCATACCGACGAGGGCGTAAGCGCCGACAGAAACCGGCAGGTGGGGGAAAAAATGTTTTTCGAAACTGCCGACCGATGCTCCGAGCATGGCTCCGATAAATAGCGTTGGAGCAAACATGCCGCCGGGGGTGCCGCTGGAAAAAGACACCGTGGTGGCGAGAATTTTAAGGATGGCCAGGGCGAGCAGCACGTGCCAGAGATACTCGCCATGCATGGCGTGATCGATGGTGCTATAACCGGAGCCCATGACCTGGGGGAAACCGAAGAAGCCGACGCAACCAACAAGCAGGCCGGCCACGCCGGGTTGCAGCACCTGGCTCCAGTTAGGGAGCGAGCGCAGCCAGGGGCGCAAGGTGGCGAGCAGGCGGGAAAACAGGATGGCGGCAAATCCGCCGACGATACCCAGGACGGCGTAAGCCAGCAGTTCACGGTTGTCAGGAGCTTTGAAGGCGGGGACCGTGAACATGGGCTGCGAGCCCCAGAAATGGCGGGCGACAACGACGCTGGAAACGGCGGCGAGCACGATGGAGCCGAGGACGGCGGCGCTCCACGAGCCGATGACCTCTTCAATAACAAACAGAATGGCGGAAATGGGCGCGTTAAAAGCAGCCGCCAGGCCGGCAGCGGCACCGACAGGAGCGAACAGACGGAGGCGTTCGCGGCTGAGATGCAGTCGACGGCCGATCAATGAGGCGATCCCGGCACCGATCTGCAGCGATGGGTCTTCCGGCCCGAGCGAGTGGCCGGAACCGATGGCGAGCGCCGAGGTGATGAATTTTCCGATCATGGTGCGAACGGAAATGTAGCCGTTGTAAATGTAGAGCGCGGCTTTTGTCTGGTTGATGCCGCTGCCGCGAGCCTGAGGAAACAGGTACTTGACCATCAGGCCAAGAATCAGGCCGATGAACATGGGAGCCAGGAGCAGGCGATATTGGCCGGGGTGCGGCACGGAGCCAAGCAGCAGCACGCGCAGCCATTCAATCGACATGCGGAAGCAAACCACCAGCAGTCCGGAGAGGATGCCGATGAAGATGGAGAGAACAAGAAAGAGGCGATCGCCGCGCGTGGGCGCGATGTGCTGAATCTCCGCATCGGTCAGCTGGAAGGCAGCCGTCGAGGGAGTGGCGGCAAGCGGCAGCCGCGGGGTGGTGACGGAAGTGGAAGCGGGGCTGGCGGTCAGATCACTCATTCTGTTTTGTCCGGGGTCTGCGCAATTTGCAGCAGCAGCGCATCATCGCCCTTGGGCGGCCCGCATGCTTTTGCTGTGACGGTCTCTGCCTGGCTGATCCAGGTGGTGATCCGAGCCTGCAGCGGCGCATTGCCTTCCAGGGCGTGCACGTTGGGCGAGCCTAATGCAGTCCACTGAGTTCCCAGGGCAAGCAGATTGGGATTGGTGGCGCTGGCATCGTTACTCGATTGCAGGCTTTGCAGACAAGTCTGATAGCGCTGATGGGCAATTTCGGCGTCCTGCAAGAGTCGCGCGTCATGCTGCCGCGGGGGCAGGCTGTCGAAGGGAATCAACTGCAACATGCGCTGATATTTTTCCAACTGCTGTTCGACCGCCTGGTTTTGTTGCGGCGTTCCCGCAGACGGGTGCTGACGCAACCGCGTCATGTAGCGAGTAAGTGCCTGGGCAGCTCGTTTGTATTGGCCCATAGAAGCGAGAATTTGAGATTCGGCATCGAGAGAAGCAAGCACCTGGGCGGGAGCAGCATTGCGATGGCGCTCGACGCGCTGATAGGTCGTCAATGCGTCGGTGGGATCATCGGCCTGGCGCAGCAGGTTGGCAATATTGAAGAGAGCGCCGGGATTATCGAGTGAATTTCCTTCCGCAGCGAGGAGCTGCCCCTGGGCCTCAATGGGACGCGCGAGGGAGATGAGATATTGCGCCAGTTCGAGGCGGATCTGCAGACGCCGCTCGGTTCCCTGCCCGCTCCAAAAACCGTTCAAGGCAGCCTGATAATATTCGATGGCCTGGGCGGCATTGCCGCGGCGCACCGCCAGGCGCGCCAACTGCAGATTGAGAAATCCATCGCCAGGTTCGGCATCGTGCAGCGTAGCAAAGTAAGCATCGGCCTCGTCAGTGCGGCCAGAAGCCGCGAGTGCTTCGGCTAACGACATTTGATAGTTGGTATTGGCGGCGGAAAAAGAGAGGGCGGAGCGGAAATCTTCGACCGCTTCGGCGGGATGACCCTCTTTCATCGCGATCTGGCCACGATCATACCAGCGCTTTTCAAGGACGCGGCGATGTTCCGCGAAGGAGTGGAAGAAGAAGTAGGTAAGCACCCCGATGGCAATGGTAATCAGGGTCAAGCTGAGGAGGGACAAACTATCCTGAACAATGAGTCGGCGGCGCTGGATTCGCTCGGCGGGGGTGAGGTGAAGTTTGCTCTCTGCGGTTCTAGCTGCCATAGTGTTCGAACGTCGACATGTTTATTATCTCTAAAGTTTGGGCAGATTCGAGCTGTGGAGACGAATCAAAGTGATTTTGCCCATAACTTTTTCGTTTCCGGCTCGTCGAACAGGAGCGGAGTCAATCTGCTTAGATGCCGGAGATTGCAGGTTACGAAACGATCCGATCCATTTCCCTTCGAGCGGTTCGACGACGTATGATTGCATCAGCGATTGACAGCCACAGGTTACAATCTGACGGTGGCGCCCATGGATTCAGGGGAAAGCAGCGCAACAACCACCTACGAATCCGCATCTGAGCAAAGGATGATTTTGAAAGAGCCCATGCACGACAACCTGACATCGGAGCGGCACGTGTGTCCCTGGTACTACGGGGGCCGAGGCTCGTTTCGCGGCGGGTTCAGCGTGTGCTTTTTTATCGTGGTGTTGTCGGTGTGCGGCTGGGTGATGCACCGGCGGCTGTCGCAGTACGATGCGCCGCAGCAGGCGATTCATCAATCGGAATCGCTGAAGGTATGTGTGACCAAGCGCAATCCGATCACCGTGCCGTCGATGCGCGGAACTGACGCGTTCGCGGTATTTCTGCTGGCACACGCCTTCACCCCGACCCTGAATTCTCCGGGTAATTCCCAGGCTTCCCTTGCCTTCCGCGTGCAACGCGAACGATCGAACCAGCGTGCCGACGTGGAGATTCGTCCCGGGCTGAATCACTTCTTCGTTCTACCCCCTCCTTCGCACCTTTCTGTGCTGTAGAAGCCCCTGTCATTGCAGTTATGTTGCCGCCGGTTTCAATCCGGCGCGACTGCGTTGCAGGATCCGTTTCCGCTGTTCACAGCTATGCCCATGGCATAGGCAGGAACGTCTCCCATGTATATTTCGAAACGCACTGCTGTCCTGGTAGTCGTTGTTCTTGTTGCCGTCGCCGCAATCTGGTTTGCATTGAGCCGGCGCGGAAGTGAACCCGCGGACGCGGCCACTTCCCGCAACGATGCTTCCGCGGCTGCGGTAGCGACCGTAGAGCTGCGGCCAGCGGTCTCTTCCATTACGGTGCCGGGAGTATTTCAGGCGTATCAGGATGTGTTGATTCACGCCAAAGTTTCCGGCTACATCAAGCAGATTTTTGTCGACATCGGCGACCGGGTCCACACCGGGCAGGTGCTGGCGATTCTGGAAGTTCCAGAGCTGAATGCGCAGGTGGACGCGGCGCAGGCGGCGGTGATGCGCGACAAGTCGGAAATCCAGCGGACGCGCCACGATGTGTCTCGGGCGGTCGCGATTCACGCAGCGCAGCACGCGGAATATGCGCGCCTGGGGACGGCTGCGTCGAAGCTGCCGGGTTTGGTGGCACAGCAGGAGCTGGACGATAAGCAGGCGCAGGATTTGTCATCGGAAGCGCAGGTGGATGCAGCCAAGTCAGCGTTCGCAGCAGCGCAGGCGAAGATGACCGAGGACCTGGCCACGCTGGAACATTACAAGGCACTGCAGGCCTACTCGTTCGTGCGGGCGCCGTTCGATGGCGTGATTACGTATCGATATGCGGATACAGGAGCCTTGATCGCTGCGGGCACAGACGAGAGCAGTAATGCGATGCCGATTGTGCGGCTGGCGCAGAGTGGGCTGTTGCGACTTCGTATGCCGGTACCGGAGTCCGATGCGGACTATATGAAGATCGGCGGTCCGGCGGTGGTTCGAGTGCAGGCCACAGGAGAGACGATCAACACCAAGATCGTGCGCTTCACTCGATCGATGGACCGAAGTACGCGCACCATGCTGACCGAGGTGGATATACCCAACCCGGATCTGCATCTGGCTCCAGGAATGTACGCAGATACGACCTTCCCGCTGCAAAGCGTCGGCCAAGCCATGATGGTACCGATCGATGCGATTGTGGAAGGCGACCAACCGTATGTTCTGGCTGTGGACGCCACCAATCACGTGGTGAAAACTCCAGTGGTGCTGGGAATCCAGGGGCCGAATTTTTACCAGATTGATAGCGGAGTGAAGGTGGGTGACCGGGTGATCGTGGGCAACCAGTCCGATTATCAGCCGGGACAACTGGTGGCGCCGAGTCCGGTCGACATGGACTTAACGTCGTTTAGCCAGACAGCGGGCCCGAGCCGCGGAGGCAGTCCATCTTCAACCAGCACCACACCACCGCGAGGTCGGAGATAAATGTCGTCGTTTGCAATTCGCTATCCGTTTTTTATTTTGATGGCATGTCTGGCCATTGTGGTGATTGGAACGGTGAATCTGCTGAGCATGCCGGTGGATTTGTTTCCCGCCGTGAAGATTCCGGTAGTGGTGGTGGCGACGTTTTATTCCGGTATGCCGCCGCAGCAGATTGAAGCCGACATTACGGATACGTTCGAGCGCTTCTTCACGCTGGGCAGCGGCGTCGATCACATCGAATCGCGCTCCATGACCGGCGTCAGCCTGATCAAGGTGTACTTTCACGCGGGCACGGATCCGAATGCCGATGTCAGCAACATTTCCAACCTGGCCATGGCGGACTTGCGGCGATTGCCACCGGGAACCTTGCCGCCTGTGGTGTTGAGCTTCGATGCCTCGAATCTACCCGTTTGCCTGATTACGGTGGAAGGCAAAGGGCTGAATGAAACCCAGCTGAAGGATTACGCGCAGTTTGAGATTCGCGACCAGGTGGCCAGCGTGAAGGGCGCCTCCGTGCCGCAGCCCTATGGCGGAACCTATCGCCAGGTGATGGTGTACGTCGATCCGATGAAGCTGCAAGCCAACGGACTGAGCATCAACGACGTGTACAAGGCGGTCAATCAGTCCAACCTGATTTTGCCGGCCGGCGATGTGCGGATTGGCCCGAAGGATTACAACATCTACGCCAACAGCCAGGTGTTGAAACCGTCGGATGCCAATAACATTCCGCTGAAGACGGTGGGAAATTCCTCGGTGCTGGTGGGCGATGTGGGCCATGCCGAGGACGGCGGGCAGCTGCAGTACAACATTGTGCGGGTGAACGGCGAGCGGTCAGTCTATCTGCCGATCTTCAAGCAGGGCGGGGGCAGCAACACCATCAAGATTGTAGAAGGGGTGCGGGAGCGGGTGAAGCACCTGCTGGATGTGCCGCCGCAGTTGAAGGCGCGTGTGGTGTTCGACCAGTCGATCTTTGTGAAGATGGCGGTGGACAATGTGATCCGCGAGGGCGGCATCGGGTTGCTGCTGACGGCGCTGATGATCCTGCTGTTCCTGGGCAATATGCGCGCCACGGTGGCGGTGATGCTGTCGATTCCGCTGTCGACGCTGGCGGGTTTTCTGCTGCTGAATGCCACGGGCAATACCATCAACACGATGGTGCTGGGGGGGCTGGCGCTGGCCTTGTCGCGCCTGATCGACAACTCCGTGATCGTGCTGGAAAACATCTTCCGCCATATGGAGATGGGCGAGCAGCCGATCGTTGCCGCAGAACAGGGCGGCAAGGAGGTGGATCTGGCGGTGCTGGCGGCCACGGTGTCAACTTCCATCGTGTTCTTTCCGGTCGTGCTGCTGACCGGCGTCAGCAAATACCTGTTCACAGCGCTGGCGCTGGGCGTGGTGCTGGCCATGTTCGCTTCGTACGTGGTTGCGATGACGGTGATCCCGTTGTTCTGCGCAAAATTCATCCGTCTGGAAGGACACGACCAGCCGGAAGCGGCGGCGGAATCGGATGGATGGGAACCGTCGGAACTTTTGATTGAACAAAGTGAAAGCAAGCAGCTGCGCGAGAACAAGCGTCCCTCGATCTTCGAGCAGATTGTGGGGGGATTTAACCACTATTACCGCCGCCTGGAAAAACAATACGACCAGGGCGTGGATTATTGCCTGCGTCGTCCGGTATTTGTAACTCTCATGGTTGCACTTCTCGTGGTCCTGAGCCTGGCGCTGTATCCGTTCTTGAATCTGGCGTTTTTTCCGCGGACCGATCCGGGGCAGTTTGTGATCGACATGAAGGCGCCGCCAGGAACTCGACTGGAGCTGACAGACTTATATTGCGCGCGGGTGGAGAACATTATCCGCCAGGTGGTGCCGCCGTCCGATCTAAATATGATCGTGTCGAATATTGGCGTGTATCCGGATCTTTCGGCGATCTACACCACCAACACGGCGATGGACAACGCCTTCATCCAGGTCAGTCTGAAAAAGGATCACAAGGTCGGCAGCTATGTGTACATGGCGCGGGTGCGGAAGCTTCTGCACAAAGAGATTCCCGATATTGAGACATACTTCCAGACCGGCGGCCTGGTGGATGCGGTCGTGAACCAGGGCAAGCCGGCGCCGTTCGATATTCGGATCAGCACCATGAACCTGAAAACTGGATACGCGGTTGCGCAGCAGGTTGCCAGCAAGATGCGAGGATTGCATCGGGTGAGCGACGTATTGATTCCGCAGGACGTGGATTATCCCGGCCTGCAGTTAAACGTGAATCGCGAGAAGGCAGCGTTTCTGGGGCTGACGGAAAAAGATGTGGTGGATGGGGTGATCACGGCGCTGACCTCCAACGGCATGATTGCGCCCAGCTACTGGGTCGATCCGAAAACGGGAAACAACTACATGCTGACGGTGCAGTATTACAAAAGCCAGATCCAGAGCCTGCAGGACTTTAAACAGATCCCGCTGCGGGCGGATCATTCGGTTGCGTATGTACCGCCGGGGAGCGCCGAAAAGCCAAGTCAGACAGTTCCGCCGCACGACAGTGTGGTTCCGCTGGAAGCGGTGGCAAGCATCAAGTACATCAATACGCCAACGGTGGTGGACCATTACCAGCTGCGGCGCGTGTTCGATGTGTACATCATGCCGAGGACGGAAGACCTGGGCCGGGTGGGCAAGCAGATTCAGAACATTGTGCACGGTATTCACCCGCCAAAGGGCACGCTGATCACGATTGGCGGCTCGGTGACAGATATGCATGCGGCGTTTCGTAGTTTCGCCGTGGGCCTGACGCTGGCGGTGGTGCTGATCTACCTGGTGTTGATGGCGCAGTTCGCCTCCTTCTCCGATCCGTTCGTGATCTTGCTGGCGGTACCGCCGGGAATCGCCGGAGTGGTGCTGACATTGTTGATCACAGGATCGTCGCTGAACATCATGTCGCTGATGGGCCTGCTGATGATGACCGGAATGGCAGTGTCAAACAGCATTCTGATCGTGGAGTTTGTGGGCAAGCAGCGCGAAGAAGGCAAGCCGCTCAAGCTAGCTCTGGCGGAGGCGTGCCGATTCCGTCTGCGGCCAATCATGATGACTACGCTGGCGACGGTGCTGGGAATTATTCCCATGTCGCTGGGGCTGGAGGCGGGCAGCGAACAGTATGCGCCGCTGGCGCGAGCCTTGTTGGGTGGTGTGCTGGTGTCGGCAGTGGTGAGCGTGTACCTGGTGCCCACGGTCTATTACCTGATCCACCGCAACGACAAGAACGCGGGAACGGAACCGAATCCGCTATCGGCCACTGTGGAGGGACAGCCATGAGGAAAGCGATGACGATTGGGCCGGCCGCTGGAGTGCTTGCATGGATGTTGACTGCAGGTTCGCCGGCATTGCGGGCGCAGAAACTGGCCGACGCTCCTTCGACGGTGATGCTGGCGAAAAACATCCAGCAACAGAACGCGGAGGATTCGCCAGTAGCACAGCACGCTGCGGCAATGCCCGGTGACACGCTGAGCGAGACGGCTCCGGACATGGGATCGGACAAGACGATGACGGGGGAACGTGTCACAACGATTCCAGCGCAATTGACCCTGCACGAGGCGGAGCAGATCGCAATCCGCAACAATCCGCGAATCCGTGTCGCGCAGCTGCTGGCGCGGGCGCAGCACCAGGTCTATCGCCAGACGCGCGCCGGATATTTGCCGCAACTGGATGGTGGAGCGGTGGCCGCGCAGGCCAATAGCGGCAGCCGATTCACCTTCGACGGATTGCGCTCGACGCGGTTGATTACGCACGCGGGCGGGGGCTTGGATTTTCACCAATTGCTGACAGATTTTGGTCGCACGAGCAATCTGATGGCGTCTTCCAAGCTGTACGAGAAGGCGCAGGATGCGCAGGCGCAGGCCAGCACGCTGGACATCGTACTGATTACCGACCAGGCGTTTTACAACGCGCTGGAGGCGCAGGCATTGGTCAAGGTGGCGCAGCAAACGGTGGCTACGCGCAAGACGACGGACCAGCAGATTACCGAACTAACCAACAACAAGCTGCGTTCGACGATTGATCTTGCATTTGCCGACGAAAACCTGGCGCGGGCGCAACTGCTCTTGCTGGATGCACAGACGGAATACGAGAACGCGATTAACGCGTTGACAGCCGTACTGGGATTTGACCGGCCGATGACGTATACGCCGGTCGACACTGGCGGTGCGGTGACTTCACCACCGCCGGACCAGGACCAGCTGGTCGACATGGCGCTGAAGCAGAGGCCCGACTTGATGGCGCTGGACTATGACCAACAGGCGGCGAAAAAGTATGCGCGCGCGCAGTGGGAACAATTGATGCCGACGTTAGACACAATGGCAGTCGTGGGAGGCACGCCCATCCGGGACGACCAGTATTTCATCAGCAATTGGTTCGGAGCGATTGGGGTGGATCTGGAGGTACCGATCTTCAGTGGATTCCGCTATACGGCCCAGGCGCATGAGGCGGTGGACCGGGCACAGGCGGCGCAGGAAAACCTGCGCGATCTGCGCGACCGGGTGGTTCGGGATGTTCGCGATGCGTGGCTGCAGACGAACACGTCCTACCAGAAAATCGCCGTTACGGAGAAACTGCTGAAGGCATCCAACATGGGCCTGCAACTGGCGCAGGCGCGCTACAAGCTGGGGTTGAGCTCCATCGTGGAATTAAGCGAATCGCAGCTGGAACAGACGCAGGCATCGATTGAGAACGTGAACGCTCGTTATGAGTATCAACTGTCGCTGGCGGCACTGAATTATCAACTGGGAAATCTGCCGTAGAAGTCTGGCTTCCCTGCCGGTCGACTGAGCTGAGAAGACATGGGCTGTCCGCCCGGATGGCCCGTCCGCGCCGAAACGCCAATTCGGCACCCGGCGCAGGAATTCATCTCCCATTCATCTTCTGTTTTCAGGATATTCACGGGGCGCTGTAAGACTATTCCCGGTGTCAACAAACAACTTCGCCAGCGACATGCACTCGCACCCCCCGAGTAACATCGCGCTCCCATGGTAGACCGGCGGGGTGTTCACCATCTTGGATCTTCAAAACAACAACACGAGTGAGAGGCCGAATGAAACGCGGACCGAACAAGGTAAAAATCCTGATTCTTGCATCCTGCATGGCGATTGCGCCACAGGCGGGTCTGACTGTATTCGCGCAATCGAGTACAGCCACGACCACAACCGGTCACAAGAGAGCCAGAAAGGCAACCAGCATCGAACAGCAGATGCGGGATATGCAGCAACAATTCCAGCAGCAGCAGGAAGAGATCAACCAGCTGAGGCAGCAGCTGCTAAGCCGCGACCAGCAACTGCAGCAGGCGCAGCAAACAGCGACACAGGCGCAGCAGGCGGCTCAGCAGGCACAGTCCGAGCTGCAGTCGCAGCAGAACAGTAACAGCCAGAACAATGCGGCCTATGACAGCCTGCATCAGGCGGTACAAAATGCTCAGCAACAGGCCGCGCAGGCGCAGCAGACGGCAAGCATGACCGAGCAGGATCAGCAGGCTCTGAAGAAGAAGGTCATGCACCCGGATGACATTTATTACAAGGGGATCACGATCTCTCCTCACGGCAGCTTCCTGGCGGCTGAAACTGATTGGCGCAGCGGGGCGACCGGCGGCGGCTTGAACACCGCATTTACGTCTGTGCCGCTGCAGTACTCGCCGTCCGCCCAGATGAGTGAATTCGATGGTACCGGTCGGCAGTCGCGTATCGCCATCAAGGCCACCGGCAAGTTGGCGGACTTCACCATGACCGGCTACTACGAAATGGACTGGTTGGGAACTGGCATCACCTCCAACAACAACCAATCGAACAGCTACGTTCTTCGCACGCGGCAATTGTGGGCGGATGCCAAAATGGCGAATGGCTGGGACTTTTCCGGCGGCCAGGGTTGGTCGCTGGCGGCGGAAACCACGCAGGGCGAGACCCGCGGAACAGAGATCCTGCCGGGAACCATCGATCCTCAGTACACCGCCGGCTTCGTCTGGACGCGGCAGTACAGCTTCCGCGTGAGCAAGGATTTCAACAATAAAATGTGGCTGGGCGCATCGGCGGAGAATCCCGAGACGCTGAATCCGGGTGGCAGCAATCTACCCACCAACATCCTGATCGGTTCGGGCGGAACGGGCGGCGGACTCTACAACTCAACAGCAAACTACTCCTTCAACCTTG
The DNA here is from genome assembly GCA_049796755.1 of Acidobacteriaceae bacterium. Taxonomy (GTDB): domain Bacteria; phylum Acidobacteriota; class Terriglobia; order Terriglobales; family Acidobacteriaceae; genus JAKAAZ01. Next base: position 1,804 of record JBARFA010000152.1, on the reverse strand, counting down.
CCCCGGATATGATCGCCAAGGCTGTTTTCGAGCCTGCACCGGGACAGCATTATGAACTGTTCGGCATTGCCAGCTTCTACCGCGACCGCATTTATCCGACGGGAGCCTCGCCGTACAACAGTACAGTGGTGGGCGGCGGCGGCGGCGCAAGCGCTCGGGCTGCCGTGCTGGATAAGAAGCTGGTACTCGGGTTGAAAGGGCTCTACGGTGAAGGAGTTGGACGTTACGGTAACGCCCAACTCGGCGACGTAACCATTCGGCCAAACGGTACGCTCTCACCGATCCATGGCTTCTCCGCATTGAGCACGGTGGAGTTCAATCCCAACAAGCGCCTGAACGTTTACTTCAACTACGGTGGCGACTATCTTGGCCGCGACTATGCGATCAGCGGCGGCAAGCAGGTTGGCTACGGCATCTACACCGCCGATATGTCAGGCTGCAAGATTGAGCCGGCCTCCACCGCCTCGTTCCCGTCTTCCGACCCGTCTACCCCAGGCAACGCAACCAACGGTTGCAAGAACAACAACAAGGACGTAGCGGAGTTCACAGCCGGTTACTGGTTCTATATTCACAACGGGCCCAAGGGCGCTCTGAAGCAGGGCATCCAGTACAGCAACATTCGTCGTGACTTGTGGTCTGGCGCGGGTGGCACTTTGAACCCAGGCGGCGGTGCACACGGTACCGACAACATGGTGTTCACGTCATTCCGTTACTACCTGCCGTAAACGCGGCAGCGCAACCGAAAGAGAGGGCGTGGAAAATTCCACGTCCTTACTTTTTTGGGTGGACGCGGCGAAACATTGGAGGCGTTCGGTCGGGTCGGGGTGGACGGACCTAAGCGCCTGAAGGCGCGTGGCGCTGGAACTTGGTTCCCCGGACTAAAGTCCGGGGCCTACCTGAAACATCACGCGGCTATTTGAGCTTGGCCAACTGCGCGGCGTAGAGAGGGTTGTTGGGAAATTCCTGAGCGAGAGAGCCCAGCAATTCGCGGGCTTTGGCGGTGTCCTTATCGCGCACGGCAGCGACAGAGAGCAGCAGCTTGGCCAGGGGCTTGAGGTAGTGGCCCTGGGCCGCGGTCAATTCCAGATCCTGCTCGCCCAGGACGCGGTTGGTTTCTCCGCCTGCCATTTGCAGCAACCAGCGCACCGGCGCCGGCTTCAATCCTAAAATGTAATTTTCCATGCCGACGGCCAGGTAGGCGTCGTAAGCGTGGGGATCGACGGCCAGCAGGCGATGGGCAAAGGCGCTGCCCTGCTTGGTGAATTGGAATCCGGCCAGGTCGCGGCGTTCAATCAAAGAGGCATAATCCGCTCGCATGCCAAAGGCGAGAGTCTTGGCGAACAAGGCGGTAGCGTCGTTTGGATGCGTGGCCAGAACTGAGTCGGCCAAGCCGTTCGCTTTATCGAGAGCGGCGTCGAAGGCCTTCTTTACGTCCGGATCGGGGACGGTTTTGTGCTGCAGGTAATTGCTATCGTTGGTGAACAACTGCATGTCGAGAACACCGGTCCGATGGAACTCTGAAAAAAGATAGGCCGCGGCATCGGAGACCGGACCCATGGGATCTTCCGGATGCTCCACCATGTACTTGGCGAAGATGGCGTGCGCCTCCTGAAAGTGGAGGTTATACATCTCGTGGAAGCCCTGGTCCAGCACGGGCGTGGTTTCAACAGTCTGGCTTTGGGCCCACAAGGAATGGGAAATGGCTACGCCGACGCACAAGGCAAGTGCAGTTCTTAAAAGGTTAGGCTTCATCTCAGTTCCGTTTGATTCGGAAATTCCCTTCTGAGTGGTATGACATTCGCCG
>JBARFA010000151.1:0-1970 GCA_049796755.1 Acidobacteriaceae bacterium | reverse complement strand
CCCCATGGTGGACGTCGACCGGATGTTTTGCGCGCGGCCCGCGAACTGGGGCTGACGCCGGTGTTGTGGAATGCGATGGGATACGACTGGAAGCCGACCACCGCCGATGCGGTCGAGCAGAATGTTTTGCGCAGCTTTCGGCGAAACGTACGCGCCGGAAACGCGACCAATGCCCTGCTGCACGATGGCGGACAGGCCGCGCTGGGCCAGGATCGCCGTCATACTGTCATTGCAGTCGACCGGCTGATTCAACGCTGGAAAGATGAATTTGCGCTGCGCGGTGAAGTCTGCGAATTTGTCACCCCGGAAGCCTGGGTCTAACTTCCGGACTAACTATCGAAGACGCAATCCAACTCATTCCATCTTTTTTTATTTTTCCTACAATATTTGCTCTCCTCATCCGTTAACACTGGTAGACCTGCTCGTAAGCGCGCAGAGGGGTCGCGATTTTGAGGAACAGAATGCCCAGCCAGGATTGGACGATCGACGAGCAGGACCAGTTCATCGCGAAGGCGTTCGAACGAGACCAGCCGCGGCTGCGCAATTTTATTCGCAAGCGGGTTCTGGATTCCGGCGACGCCGAGGACATTCTGCAGGATGTTTTTTATGAGTTGATCGAGGCCTATCGCCTGTTGCAGCCCATCGAACAGGTGACGGCGTGGCTCTACCGCGTGGCTCGCAATCGAATTACGGTTCGCTTTCGTCGACAGAAGCCGACGTCACTCAGCGAGCCGATCGGCGAGGATGCATCGTTATCGCTGGAAGATCTGTTGCCTTCGCCGGATGCGGGGCCGGACGCGATGTACGCGAGGAATGTGCTGCTGGAGGTGCTGGATGATGCGCTCGACGAGCTGCCGGCGAATCAGCGAGAGGTCTTTCTTGCGCACGAATGGATGGGCCGCAGCTTTAAGGAGCTGGCCGAGGAGACCGGGCTGAGCGTGAATACATTGCTGTCGCAGAAACGCTATGCGGTGCTGCATCTGCGCAAACGGCTGCTGGCAGTCGATGAAAATTTTGGAAAATTATGAGGGAGAACAAATGAACCATCGTATCGGAAGAGTTTTGAAGATCGTCGCTTTTGTTGTTATTGGCGCGACCATCTTCGGCTTCATCATCATGTACCTGTGGAACTGGCTGATGCCGGGGATTTTTGGATTGCACACCATCACCTACTGGCAGGGGCTGGGGCTGTTGATTCTCGCCAAGATTTTGTTTGGCGGATTTCATCGCGGCGGTGGTGGACGACGCCACTGGCGGCAGCATATGGATGAGCGCTGGGCCGGCATGAGCGAGGAAGAACGGGAGAAGTTTCGCGCCGGCATGCGGGGGCGCTGCGGCTTTGGGCGCCGCGGAGATTTCGAACAGGCGGCGAAAGAAGGACCTGCAACCACGCAAGGGATATAAGCGATGAATCAGACGTTGGGAACGATCGAATCTACGCAGCCCTGGGAAAGTGTAGCTCGACCAAACGTTGAGCCTATCGACCGACACACAAGCGAGCCGGGGAATCTGTCGCTGCGTGCCCGGTTGATTGAAGTGGAGGCGGAACATCTCCGACTGCAGCGGCTGGTGGCGGAGCTATTGATCAAGAATCAGAAGCTGCGGGAGCTGCTCTGCGAACAGGCGGGAACTTCGGCTGCGGCGGCGAGTTTCTGTCGGGGGGATGGGGCGATCGGCCGGGGGCACGCCTCGTCGCACTGAGGTTGCGGCAGCATCGGGCGATTTGTGGGCGAATTGGGCTGGCTAATTGAAGGATTGTGCGGGCTAGTTGAAGGATTATGCAGTCTAATTGAAGGATTATGCAGGCTGATTGAAGGTTCATGCAGCGCTGCTTTTGCGGCAAGTGCTTTGACTGCAGTAGTATCCGGGCGGAAACCCCAAATTTTTCATCTTTTTCGTGGTTATTTTACAAAAAAACGAAAAATCAGCGGCCGAAAACTCGGTGCGATCGAGGGAAATACGCTGGCTTG
>JBARFA010000150.1:0-7490 GCA_049796755.1 Acidobacteriaceae bacterium | reverse complement strand
CGCCAAGCGAGATCACTCCGTGAAGCCAAACACCGCATTGCCGGCCATGGTTGTGGTGCGGGGAGACGATCCGCGGGCGTTGGTGCGGCAGGCCTTGCTCGATTTGGGTGGCATTGGGCGATTTATCGCTCGCAATGACGTGGTGGTGCTGAAGCCGAATATTGCCTGGGACAGAACTCCAGAGCAGGCGGCGAATACCAATCCAGAGGTAGTGGCGGAGACGGTTCGACAGTGCTGGAACGCGGGGGCCAAGCGGGTAATCGTCACCGATGTCAGCTGCAATGAGGCGGAGCGGTGCTTCCGCCGTTCTGGTATCCAGACGGCGGCCCAGGCCGAGGGCGCGGAAGTGATCCTGCCGGACCCGGCGCGATTCCGCCAGGTCAACCTCGGCGGTGTAGTGCTGCAAGACTGGCATGTATTTGAGCCGTTTCTGCAGGCCGATAAGGTGATTAACCTTCCCATTGCGAAGCATCATGCTCTGACTGGCGCGACGCTCAGCTTTAAGAACTGGTTCGGCATTCTGGGAGGTCAGCGCAATCGCCTGCACCAGCAGATTCATCCCAGCCTGGTGGACCTGGCGGCATTCATGATGCCAACTCTCACTCTGCTCGACTGCTATCGTGTGCTGCTGCGTAACGGCCCGACTGGCGGCAACCTGGAAGATGTCGCGATCAAGAAGACCCTGGTCGCAGGAACCGATCCGGTCGCCATGGATGCCTATGTCGCCAAGGCCTATTGGAATCTGGAGAGCGATTCGCTGCCCTACCTGAAGCTGGCGGAACAACACGGACTGGGCACTGTGGATTTCACCCAGGTACGCACCAAATTCAGCCAGGTATAGGCGAAGAGCGGTTGCAGTCGAAGCAGCTTTCGGCGGCCTTCGACCACCGGGAGACCACAAACCCCAGTATTGACGGCTTTTTTTCTGTTGACACTTGTACGTCAGAGCGGAGAATATCCTCCGGAGTGCATGTGCGATACGTCACATCTGCCCTACGAAACGCAATGGTACACTTCGTGGTTCCTTCAGAAACATCGGATGTATCAAGCTAAATGCTTGCAGCAGGATTCAGTTCGACCGTCCTATAGGAGGATTTCGTGACTGTAATTGCATGGGTGTGGTTTGTCTTAGTGGTGAGCGTGCTGTCGCTTCTCGCGGCGTGGCTGTTGGAGCGGCAGCGTCTGTTTACCGGTGCCGGCACACCGGCGATGCGGCCCATCGCCGTCCAGATCCGGTCAGCGAACACGGGAAAACGCGTGAGGAGCAGTTTCCTTTGCTCGCGCTGGGGAAGATTCTCGAGCGTGATCACGACACTCATCCTGCTCGGACAAGGCGCAGCTTTTGCCCAGCCTGCAGCGCAAGTTGGCGGCGAAGCCAATCTGCAGCTGCCGGATCTGACGCAGGTGCAATTTCTTGGAATGAACGGCCACAGCCTACTAATGTGGGGACCTGCGTTTTGCGTCCTGGGAATGATCTTCGGCCTGGTCATGTACGTCCAGCTGAAGGGCATGCCGGCGCATAAGTCGATGTTAGAAGTCTCGGAGCTGATCTGGGAGACCTGCAAAACATATCTGATCCACCAGGGTAAGTTCCTGCTGCTTCTCTGGTCCTTTATTGCGGTCGTCATTCTCGCGTATTTCGCTGTGCTGCTTCACTTCAGCGCCCTGAAAGTGATCATCATTCTTGGGTTCAGCATCCTGGGAATGGCGGGCAGCTACTTTGTGGCGTGGTTTGGCATCCGGGTAAATACGCTGGCGAATTCGCGCGCCGCCTATGCCTCGCTGGGCGGTAACCCGTATCGCGCGTTCGGCGTTCCGCTCAAGTCAGGCATGAGCATTGGCATGATGCTGATCTCGATCGAGCTGCTGCTGATGTTCAGCATCATCCTCTTCGTGCCGGGCAGCTATGCAGGGCCGTGTTTCATCGGCTTTGCGATTGGCGAATCGCTCGGCGCTGCCGTGCTCCGTCTTGCCGGCGGTATTTTCACTAAGATCGCCGACATCGGCGCCGATCTGATGAAAATTGTTTTCCATGTCAAAGAGGACGATGCCCGCAATCCGGGCGTGATCGCCGACTGCACGGGAGACAATGCCGGTGATTCGGTGGGTCCGACTGCCGACGGATTTGAAACCTACGGCGTGGTCCAGGTCGCCCTGATCGCATTCCTCATTCTCGGCGCGAAGAGCGCTACCGTCGGAGTGGAAATACTAGTCTGGCTGTTTGCAGTTCGCGTTGCCATGCTGGTAGCGGCAGTCGCGGGCTATTACATCAACGAAGTGATCTCCAAAGCGCGGTTCGGTAAGGCGAAAGAATTCAATTTCGAATCTCCGCTCACCTCACTGGTGTGGATTACTTCCATCGTGACGATTGCCGTCACCTACCCGGTCACTTATATCCTGCTTCCGGACCTGGGCGGAGATCCCACCCTCTGGTGGAAACTCGCGACCATCACCTCCTGCGGAACAGTGGCGGGAGCTCTGATTCCTGAGCTTGTCAAGGTCTTCACGTCTACCACAGCTCGCCATGTAAAGGAAGTGGTTGCGTCTGCAAGGGAAGGCGGAGCTGCTCTGGGTCTGCTGTCGGGGTTTGTCTCTGGCAATTATTCTGCCTACTACCTGGGACTGGCGGTAACCTCTCTCATGGCCATCGGCTACGGGGTCAGCACGCTGGGATTCCAGAATGTGGTTCTGGCGGCGCCGATGTTCGCCTTTGGCCTGGTCGCGTTCGGCTTCCTGGGTATGGGACCGGTGACGATTGCAGTCGACTCGTTTGGGCCGGTGACAGATAACGCTCAATCCATCTATGAGTTGTCGCTCATCGAGAACGAGCCGGATGTGGCTGAGAAAGTGAAAAAAGACTACGGCGTGACGGTCGATTTCGAGCACGCAAAGCGGATGCTGGAAGCTGGCGACGGCGCCGGCAATACCTTCAAAGCCAGCTCCAAACCGGTGCTGATTGGCACGGCCGTGGTGGGCGCTACCACCCTGATCTTCGCCACCATTATGGCGCTGACCAACTCGCTCACCCAGAACGTGGACAAGCTTTCGCTACTGCACGCTCCGTTTCTCCTCGGCCTGATCACCGGAGGCGCGGTGATTTACTGGTTCAGCGGCGCTTCTACCCAGGCCGTGACCACGGGTGCCTACCGTGCTGTTGAGTACATCAAGCGAAATATGAAGATTGAGGGAGCTGAAAAAGCCTCCACTGAAGACAGCAAGATGGTGGTCGCCATTTGCACCCGTTACGCACAAAAGGGGATGCTCACGATCTTCATCTCGCTGTTTTTCGCGGCGTTGGCGTTTGCCTTCCTGGATCCATTCTTCTTCATCGGCTACCTGATCTCCATCGCCATGTTTGGGCTTTACCAGGCCATCTTTATGGCGAACGCCGGAGGAGCCTGGGATAACGCCAAGAAGATCGTCGAAGTGGAGTTGCATGAAAAAGGAACACCGCTGCACGAAGCAACGGTGGTCGGCGACCTGGTGGGTGACCCGTTCAAAGACACGGCCTCCGTGGCTCTCAATCCGGTCATCAAGTTCACCACGCTGTTTGGCTTGCTGGCAGTTGAGTTGGCGGTTCAGCTTTCGTCTACCAACCCGACGTTAACCCACGTGTTGGCTGCGATTTTCTTCCTCATCTCGTTCTATTTCGTGCACCGTTCGTTTTACGGCATGCGCATCGGAAGCGACGATCCCGCGAAGGCGTCTCGCTCCTAACGCATATGAAAGCATACCCAAGGTTTGCTGGCGCCTCTGCTCTTGTATAACGGTTCAAGACCAGGCGGGCCGGCAACAAACCAGTGGCTACTCTTACCTAACCCCCCAGGGTGTTAAGAGTAGCCATTCGGCGTCTTTGAGCAAAATTGCAGTTGTCTCCCTCACTCGGGCATCTGTAACCGAGTGGGCTTACACTGGTAGGCCTGCGGAATCGTAGCCCGGCGGCGAGGCGTCTCACCCCGGCTTTCGATTTCGCCGAGTTCGACATCCAGCCAGTGATTGCAGCTGGTGACGAAGCGACCAAATATACACACCAGGGGGAACTTGAGATGAACACCATTACCGTGAAGGACGGAACAACGATTTACTACAAGGACTGGGGCAAAGGTCAGCCTATCGTGTTCAGCCATGGCTGGCCGCTTTCGGCGGATGACTGGGATGGGCAGATGATGTTTTTCCTCAATCACGGTTATCGCGTCATCGCCCATGATCGCCGCGGCCACGGGCGCTCCACCCAAACTGGCGATGGCCATGATATGGATCATTACGCCGATGATCTCGCCGCAGTGACCGAACATCTCAATCTCAAGAACGCCATTCACGTTGGCCATTCAACCGGCGGCGGCGAAGTGGCGCATTACCTTGCGCGTCATGGAGAAAGTCGTGTAGCGAAGGCAGCGCTGATCAGCGCGGTGCCGCCGCTGATGGTCAAAACGGCGGCCAATCCGGGTGGCCTTCCCAAGGAGGTTTTCGATGGACTTCAGGCGCAGCTCGCAGCCAATCGCTCAGAATTTTATCGTGCTCTCCCGTCGGGTCCCTTCTATGGCTTCAATCGGCCCGGCGCGAAGTCCTCGGAGGCAATCATCGAGAATTGGTGGCGCCAAGGCATGATGGGAGGCGCGAAGGCGCATTATGACGGCATCGTCGCATTTTCACAGACGGATTTCACCGAAGACCTTAAGAAGATCACTGTGCCCGTGCTGGTGATGCATAGCGAGGATGACCAGATCGTACCCTACGCCGATGCTGGGCCCTTGACGGCAAAACTGTTGCGGAACGGGACGCTCAAAACCTATAAGGACTTCCCACATGGCATGCCGACCACGCACGCGGACACAATTAATGCGGACCTGCTAGCGTTCATCCAGAGCTAAAGTAAACGGGGGCGAGTCCGGCGGGTACGGCTCGCCTCTTCCATTTCTTCGGACGAAGAAACTATGCCTAGAGAAAATGGCACCGAAGTTTGCCCGCGTCACTTCTCTTTCTTCTTGCTCTTCACATCCGCAATCGGCCGGAAACGGAGCGCCGACCAGACCTCATCCAACGCAACGATAGAGACCGGACCCCATCCTTGGTTCGTCATTGCTGCGGCAAGGATGTCCCGACTCAGATCGCTGTCGACAGCCGACGTTTTCTTCGGATACGTAATCCAAAACACAGCTCCTGGGGCGGCGCGCTGCAATAGGGCAGGCGCAGATTTCTTAACCTCCGCCATGCGTGTGGCAAAAAACTGGATGAACTCGAAGGTGCCACGCGGCTTCGTGGCAATCTCGACGCCTTCGGGCAATGGGGTCAATGTTTCCAAATAGCCATCCGGCGCTCCAAACACCAGGGCGCGCATTCCCAGCTTCAATCCGAGATTTTTCACGATTGGATTCACATTCATCGTTGTTTCCTCTTGCTGCAGAGTGCAATGAGATTGCAACCCGGGAAGCTGCTCTCTGTCAACTAAGACAACGTAATGGCGCCTTCGCACTGTTGAAAGCAGCTACCATGGGATCGTGCCTATGTTCCCCAATGTGCCTTCGCCGCTGGCGCATATCAGCGCTGAGATGCTGGAGTTTGCCCGGCTGCGACAAATGGTGGCAGGCTACGCCACGACTGCTCCCGGCCGAGCATGGACGCTGGCGCTCGATCCTTCCGGCGATACTGGCTGGGCAAGCACCGAGCAACAGCGAGTCAGCGAAGCGCTACGATTATTGCGCGCCGGTCCAAGCTTCGATTTTCACGGACTGATCGACCCAGGTGATTGGCTGGATCGCGCACGCATCCACGGAACGGTACTGGAAGTGGACGAGCTGCGGGCCCTATCCGCGCTGGTCGGCCGCTTTCCTGCGTTCCAGGAATGGCAACAAACGTCGCGGGAAGAATTGCGCGAGCAAATACCATCCCTCCGAGAACTGGCGATGCCGCTGATCGAGAGCCGATTTGCTGGGTTAATCCAGGCGCTCGACGGAAAGTTTGAAGCGGATGGATCGATTGCGGATCATGCTTCGCCAGAGCTGGCGCGAATTCGCCGCCAGATGGAGCGGCAACAGCGCGCGATTGAAGAGAGTCTGAGGTCGATGCTGCGGCGGCTGGGCCCGGAAGGTTCCTTGCAAGAAGATTTGATTACGGTGCGTGGCGAGCGGTTTGTGCTGCCGGTAAAAGCTGAGTGGAAGCGGCGCGTTCCTGGCGTGATGCATGGGGCCAGCTCCAGCGGGCAAACCTATTTCATTGAGCCGATCGAAACGATTGAGCAAAACAATGAGCTGCAACGACTGCTGGAAGAGGAGCAGGAGGAAGAACGTCGCATCCTGGCGGCCATGACACGGCAGGTGGGCGAACACGCGGAGGCGATTCGAGCCTGCGCCGCGATTCTGGCGGAAGTAGAGTCGCTGTTTGCGCGAGCGCGATTTGCCACGGATTTCCAGTGCATTGCGCCAGTGTTTTCGCCAAAGGGTTCGGAGCGAATCTATCTGAAAGCAGCAAGGCATCCGCTGCTGGAAAAACGTCTGCGCGGAGAAGCGCTGTCGCGACGATCGTCAGGCAACGACACAGCATCCGCGGCGGCGAAATCAATTGTGCCGCTGGACCTGGAGCTGCCGGCCGACACGCCGCAGTTGATCATCAGTGGACCGAACACTGGCGGCAAAACTGTGGCGCTAAAAACTGTGGGATTGCTGGCCTTGATGGCGCAGGCCGGAATTCCCGTGCCGGCGGAGGCGGTCGAGCTGCCAGTGTTCGACGCGGTGCTGGCGGACATTGGCGACGCGCAATCGATCGAGCAGGATCTTTCAAGTTTCTCGGCCCATATTACGCGATTGAACGAAATATCAAAGCTGGCGACGGCGAATTCCCTGGTGTTGCTGGATGAGCTGGGTTCCGCAACCGATCCGGAGGAAGGCGCGGCCCTGGCAGCTGCAATTGCGACGCACTTTTCCGCGCGGCACGCCTGGTGTTTAATCTCGACGCATCACACTTCGCTGAAAGTGTATGCGGCTAACACTCCGGGAGTGCAGAATGCCGCCGCCGGATTTGTAGAGGAAACGTTCGCACCGACGTATCACATTCGAGTCGGCGTTCCAGGGGTATCCGCGGGCATCCACATTGCAGAACGCCTCGGAATGGATGCCGACATTCTGGCAAATGCGAAACACCGGCTGGGAAGCCAGGCAGTGGAAATTGGACGTTTTCTCGATCGACTGCATGCGGACCTGTTGACGGTGAATACAGAGCGAGCGCAACTGCAACGGCGCGAGCAAGAGCTTGCCAAAGAACGACAGCGGCTGGAGCGCGAGGGACGGCAGGAACAGCAGCGCAAGGTGCAGGAGATGGAAGGGAAGTTGGCTTCCTTGTTGAAAGCGTTTGAGGCCCAGGTGCGAGAGGTTTTACGTGGGATTGAAGACCGCAGCGCGCAGCAAAAAGTGGCAAAGCAGGCGGAGCGGGGGCTCGCGAAAATGCGGCGCGAATTCCGCGAGCAGGTGGATGCCACGGTGGTGGCGCATCAGACC
>JBARFA010000149.1:0-31886 GCA_049796755.1 Acidobacteriaceae bacterium | reverse complement strand
CGTTTGTTAATTTCTTCCCAATTTACCGTGTTCCACCAGGCGGCCAAGTATTCCGGACGCTTGTTTTGATACTTCAGGTAGTAGGCGTGTTCCCAAACATCATTGCCCAGGATGGGAAAATGGCCCTGCATGAAGGGGCTATCCTGATTGGCGCTGGTGATGATCTTCAACTTGCCGCCGTCGTAGATCAGCCATCCCCAACCGGAGCCGAACTGCTTGGCGGTAGCCTCGTTGAACTGCTTCTTGAAATCCTCGAAGCTGCCAAAATCCTTCTTGATCTGATCGGCGATCTTTCCGCTGGGCTCTCCGCCGCCCTTGGGTTTCATGATCTGCCAAAACATGGAGTGGTTCACGTGGCCGCCGCCGTTGTTGCGGACGGTGGTGCGAACATCTTCCGGAACGCTTTCGATGTGGCGCAATAAGTCTTCGGCAGAACGCTTGCCCAGCTCCGGATGCTTCTCGATGGCTGCGTTCAGATTGTTGACGTAGGCCTGATGATGCTTGTCGTGGTGCAAGTGCATAGTGGTTTCGTCGATGTAGGGTTCAAGAGCGGCGTAGTCGTATGGAAGTGGTGGAACTTCGTGTGCCAATGGAATCCTCCTGTGTTTGTCGCAGGTTTTCTCTGCTTTGTGGTGCGCGTTCGTAGGACATTGTCGGTGAAGGTTTGGTTCCCGCAGCACTTCACGGATGTGTCCGGCAAGCGGAAACGAGGGCCGAACGAACAACCTTGCGGGTTCAGTCGATACAATGCAAACGCACGGTCATTTTACGCTCGACGATCGTACCCCGTAGTCAATTCATTCAATTGGATGCAGGCAAGCTGGACCAGGTCGCGGTTCAAGCTGTGTTTCTTCCTCACCCAGAAAGATGTAACCACCTGGGGTCACAATGCGTCTATTTGGCTTGGAGGCGTAATGGTTTTTGATGCACCTGAGTATTCCTGGATCACGGCGGGAGGGCCTGCATTCGGCGCTCCTGGCATGCCGCCGCGTTGGACTTCGAGCAAGAAGCAGGCGGTGGGAACGGCCTATTCCGCATCCAGCCGAGTCTGGTACACGATTTCACACGGTATCCTGAACGAGATCTACTATCCCACCATCGATCGGCCGCAGGTTCGCGATCTGGGCTTTTTGATCAGTGATGGCGAATCATTTTTTCACGACGAGAAGCGAGATCTAATCCGCAGCTTTGAGTACATCGATCATGAAGCGCTGGGCGTTCGCATGACGGGTCGCGATCCCCAGGGCCGGTACGCGCTGATCAAAGAAGTCATCTCCGATCCGCATCAGCCAACTGTTTTGATCCATGTGCGCATGGAAGGCGATCGCGATTTTCTGAGCCGCCTGAAGGTGTATGCCTTGTTGGCGCCGCACCTGGAAGTAGGCGGCGCAGGCAATTCCGCACGAGCGATTGATGTGGGCGGCAAGCGCGTCTTGCTGGCGTGGAAAGATCACACCTCTCTAGCAATGGCCACGGATTGCGGATTCAGTCGAACTTCCTGCGGCTATGTGGGCTCCAGCGACGGCTGGACGGACTTGAACCAGAATTTCCAAATGAACTGGGAGTTTGATCAGGCGCTGGACGGAAACATTGCCGTTATCGGGGAGATTGATGTCGCCCGTTTCCCGGAGTTCACCGTTGGGGTTGGGTTTGGCGAAGGCCGGCATGCGGCCCTGGCCTGCACCATACAGTCGCTGGCCACCGGTTTTGCGTCGCATCGGGAACGATTCCACGCGCAGTGGCATCGCGTCCGTTGCCCGTTACAGTTGATCTCTTCGTCCGGGGATCAGGGGCATCTGGCGCATATCAGCCAGAGTATTCTGCTGGCCCATGAAGACAAGACCTTTCAGGGAGCATTTATCGCTTCGGCATCGATTCCATGGGGACAAACGAAAGGCGACGATGACCTGGGTGGCTACCACCTGGTGTGGACGCGGGACATGGTGCAGACGGCGACAGCGCTGATGGCAGTGGGTCGAAATGAAACGGCGTTGCGCGCCCTGGTGTACCTGATCTGCGCCCAGCGGCCGGATGGCAGTTTCGCGCAAAATTTCTGGGTGAACGGTACTCCGTACTGGTCTGGGATGCAATTGGACGAGGTTGCTTTCCCTATCATCCTGGCATGGCGCTTGTGGAAGCAGGATGCGTTGGACATCGTCGATATCTTTCCATTTGTGGAGCGTGCTGCCGGTTGTCTGATGAAGTTTGCACCTGTGACGCAGCAGGAGCGCTGGGAGGAAAATTCCGGGTACTCGCCTTCGACGCTGGCGGTGGTGATAACGGGCCTGATTTGCGCCAGTGAATTGGTCCGTGCGCACGGCGCGCCTGAGCTGGCGGATTTTTATGCCGTCTTCGCGGATTGGATCGAATCGAACCTGGAGAAATGGACTGTGACCGACGATGGCGTACTGTTGTCGGACGTGCGTCGCCATTACATGCGCATTCGCCCGCCATCTCCCTGCGATCGTTATTACAATCCCTGGGTAGGCGACGGAAGAATACAACTTTCCAATCGCGGACCTGGAGAGAAATCCAATTTCGATGCGAGGGAAGTGATTGATGCGGGATTTCTGGAGTTGGTGCGCTACGGAATTCGTTCCCCGCACGATCCTTTGATTGTGGATTCGCTGAAGGTGGTGGATGCGGTATTGCAGGTGAATACGCCGTTCGGTCCATGTTGGCGTCGCTATAACCACGACGGTTATGGCCAGAAGCATGATGGCGGACCCTATGAAGGTTGGGGACAGGGGCGAGCGTGGCCGCTATTGACCGGCGAACGGGCGCATTATGAGCTGGCCGCCGGAAAGGATATTCAGGGCCTGGTGCGGGCCATCGAGCAATTCAGCTCCGAGGGCGGGATGCTTCCAGAGCAAATTTGGGACGCGCCTGACCTGCCGGAGAAGGGGATGTATTTGGGTCGACCTTCCGGCGCGGCCATGCCGCTGGCGTGGGCACATGCGGAGTACATCAAGCTGCTGCGTTCCCGCGAGGATGGAGAAGTATTTGACCGCGTGGGGCCGGTTTGGAGTCGCTATGGCGGAGGCCGGCGCGACCTGCCCATCGAGATATGCAAACGCAGCCATTTGATGACCAAGATCGGCGCAGGAAAAACGATGCGGATTGTCGAATGCAGTCCTTTCCAGGTGCTCTGGACCCAGGATGACTGGAAAACGCAGCAGACCACCGACTCAAAACATATGAGCGAGTGTGTCTGTTACGCGGATATTCCGATCGGTGAGCAGACGCCGGCAGATCTGGTTTTTACGCTGTACTGGCCGGCGGAGGATCGCTGGGAGTGCCGCAATTATGAGGTACCAATCTGCTGATGTTAAAAAGCTGCTAAATCCGCCTGCGGCCATTTCCAGCGCCGCGCATCTATACAATTATTGACGAGAGACTAAACCTGCCCACTGGGCCTGAAGTTGGAGAGCAAGTATGACAGAACTGGATCAGCTGTCGATCAATGCATTGCGTTTCCTGGCTGTCGATGCCGTAGAGAAGGCGAATAGCGGACATCCGGGTGCGCCGCTGGGCGATTCTCCGATGACATATCTGCTGTTTCACAAGTTCATGCGGCACAATCCGGCGAACTCGAAGTGGTCGAATCGCGATCGCTTTGTGCTGTCGAACGGGCATGCGTCGGCGATGCTTTACTCCGCGCTGCATCTGGCCGGGTACAAGATCACGCTGGAAGACCTGAAGCAATTTCGCGAGTACGATTCCATTACTCCGGGCCATCCGGAGCGCGGTTTGACGGATGGAGTGGAAGTCACGACGGGCCCGCTGGGCCAAGGTCTTGCTATGTCGATTGGAATGGCCGCTGCGGAACGGCACCTGGCGGCGCATTACAACAAGCCTGGGATGGAGATTGTCGATCACTACACTTACGTGATGTGCGGCGATGGTGATCTGATGGAGGGCGTTTCGCACGAGGCGGCATCCTTTGCCGGCACACTGGGATTGGGAAAGCTGATTCTGCTGTATGACGACAATCTCGTTTCGCTGGATGGGCCCACGGATTTGTCGTTCACCGAAAATGTCGAAGAGAGATTTAGGGCCTATCACTGGCATGTGCAGCGCGTCGCCGACGGAAATGATCTGGAAGCGATTTCCAAGGCGATTGAGGCGGCGAAAGCTGTGAAGGATAAGCCTTCGATCATCGCGGTGCGGACGATTATTGGCTACGCCAGCCCCAAGGCCGGCACGTCGAAGGCGCACGGAGAGCCGCTGGGCGCGGAGGACACGAAACTCACCAAGGAACAACTCAGCTGGCCGGCGGACAAGAACTTTTATGTTCCGGAGGAGGCCGCGAAAAACTGGGCGAAGGCAAAAGATCGGGGCGCAAAGTTTGAGGCCGAATGGAATGCATTGTTCGCGAAGTACAAGCAGCAATTTCCTGAACTGGCTGCGGAATACGAGCGCGTGTTCGCCGGAAAACTGCCGGCGGGATGGGAAGCCGGCGTTCCGAAGTTTGCTGCGGATTCGAAACCGGTCGCGACCCGGGTCGCAGGCAACACGGTGATGAACGCCATCGCACTGAAGGTGCCGGAATTGATTGGAGGAGCGGCGGACCTTTCCACTTCGACCAAGACCACGATCAAAGACAGCCCCAGCTTCCATGTGGACCCGAACGGCCGGAATATTTTCTTTGGAGTGCGCGAGTTTGGGATGTGCGCCTTCGTGAATGGTATGGCGGCGCACGGTGGACTGATTCCTTATGGATCGACCTTCTTCGTATTCAGCGATTACGCACGACCGGCGCTGCGATTAGCGGCACTGATGCAGGTGCCGTCGACCTTCGTATTTACGCATGACTCCATCGGACTTGGACAGGATGGCCCGACGCACCAGCCGATCGAACAGATCGCATCGCTGCGGGCAATTCCGGAATTTACAGATTTTCGACCTGCGGATGCGAATGAAACCGCGGCGGCCTGGCAGGTGATTCTGGAGCGCCGCAAACCTTCGTTTCTTGCGCTCTCGCGGCAGGACCTGCCGATTATTGATCCGACAAAATACGACATTCTGAACGGTGTGCGGCGCGGTGCCTACGTGCTGCGCGACGGGGGTAGCTCGGCTGATGTGGTGCTGATTGCGACCGGGAGCGAAGTGAGCTTGATCCTGAAGGCTGCGACCGAGCTGGAGTCGCAGGGACTGCAAGTGCGTGTTGTCTCCATGCCGAGCTGGCGATTGTTTCATGGGCAGCCGGAGGAATATCAGAAGCAAATCCTGCTGAGTGGAGTTCCCAGGTTGGTGGTTGAAGCGGCCAGCCCGATCTGCTGGTGGAAGATTGCCGGCGATAGCGGAGATGTTTTGGGGCTGGATCGATTTGGTTCCTCGGCGCCGGGAGAGATCGCCATGGAGAAGCTGGGATTTAGCGTGGAGAATGTGGTCCGCAAAGCGACCGCAATTGTTGCGCGGGCGGGAAAGACTTCCGTGGCGTTAGGAAAGTGAGAGAGAAATGAAAATCGCGATTGGATGCGACCACGCCGGATTTGAGTTGAAAGAAGAAGTTCGCAAATACATTGCCGGCCTGGGGCATGAGGTGCTTGACGTAGGCGCGTTCAAAGAAGACCCATCGGACGACTACCCTGATTTCGCCGAGTTGGTGGGAAACGCGCTGCACGCGAAGGACGCGGAGCGGGGCGTGCTGATCTGCGGATCTGGTGTTGGCGTTTCTGTAGCGGCGAACAAGATGCCTGGAATTCGCGCTGCGATGTGCCATGACACCTATTCCGCACACCAGGGAGTGGAACACGACAACATGAATGTGATCGTTTTCGGAGCGCGCATTATCGGGTCCGCACTGGCATATGATTTGGTGTCCGCGTATCTGAATGCGCGTTTTCAATCCAATGAACCGCGCTTTGTGCGGCGCCTGAATAAAGTGAACGCCATCGAAGCACACTTTATGAGCAACAAGTGGGACACCTAGCAGGAAAGGTGCCCAAGGGAGTGCGGGGAAGCTTGGATGGCGAAGATTCGCGCAACGTTCTGGGATTGCGGCGGCGTTCTGCTGACCAATGGGTGGGATGAGCATGCTCGCGAGCGTTTGGCTAAACATTTTGGTCTGAACTTCGATGAGTTTGAGCAGCGCCATATCCCCGCCAACGACCTGTGGGAGCGGGGCAAAATTGATGTTCATGAATATCTCCGGGAGACTGTTTTTTATGTTCCACGGCCATTTTCTGAAGATGAAGTTTTCGCGAAAATGCGCGATGTGAGCCAGGTTTTGTATCCCGGAATGATTGAATTTCTTCGAGCGCTGCGCGTGCAAGGTTCGCGAGACAACAGCACATACATGTTGAGTAACGAATCGCGGGAGTTGATGGAATATCGAATCCCGACATTTGGATTGACTGGATTATTTGACGCTTACCTGGTTTCCGCCTACATCGCATTGCGCAAGCCAGAGCCTGCATTTTTTCAATGCGCCCTCGATATTTCTCAACGCCGGCCCGATGAATGTGTCTTTATCGACGATCGCGAAGAGAACCTGGATGGAGCGCGCAAACTGGGGATTCAGGGCATTCGCATGAGGTCCCCGGAGCAAGTAATCGCGGAGCTTCGCCGGCTGGGAATTACCGCCGATCAAGCCGCATGACGGAAACGAATGTTTGACAACGGAGAGTGAATGGAAATTGGTCTGATCGGTCTGGGAAAAATGGGCTTCAACATGGCGGAGCGGCTGCGCCTGGGCGGGCACAAAGTTGTCGGCTTCGATTTCAATGCTGAAGCCGTGAAGAACCTCACCGCCTCTGGTTCGCTGGGGGTGTCATCGCTCGATGACCTGGTCAAGAACCTGAAAGCGCCGAGAGCCGTCTGGATTATGGTGCCCTCCGGAGATCCAGTCGATCAGACGATCGCTAAGCTGGAAACCTCGATGCAAAAAGGCGACATTTTTATCGATGGCGGCAATTCAAATTACAAAGATTCTCAGCGGCGCTACGCGCAATTGACTGCGAAGGGATTCAACTTTGTCGACGTCGGAACTTCCGGTGGAGTCTGGGGATTGAAGGAAGGCTACAGCATGATGATCGGCGGCGATAAGGGGCCGGTCGAACATCTGCGGCCGATCTTCGAGACGCTGGCGCCAGCGGCCGATAAGGGCTGGGGACACGTGGGCCCGACGGGTGCGGGACATTTTGTGAAGATGGTGCATAACGGCATCGAATATGGCTTGATGGAGGCTTATGCCGAGGGCTTCTCGATTATGAAGCACAAAGAGCCACTCAACCTGGACCTTACCCAGGTTGCCAAGATATGGCAGTACGGCAGCGTAGTTCGCTCATGGCTGTTGGATTTGACGGCGGATGCGCTGGAGAAGAATCCTAAGCTCGAGGGCTTGGAAGCCTATGTTGCTGACTCCGGCGAAGGTCGCTGGACAGTTTTTGAGGCAATTGATCTGAACGTGTCTGCGCCGGTGATTACGGAGTCGCTGATTCGCAGAATTCGCTCGCGCGAAGAAAACAATTTTTCCGATCGCATGTTGTCGATCATGCGGAATGAGTTCGGCGGTCACGCGGTGAAGAAATCGACGTAGCCGGTCGGCACAGGCCGCTTTCCGCAACATGAAATTCATCATCAACGGCAAGATAATCATTTCCCTGGGGTAAGGAGAGTAGCCATGGTCACGACGGAAGTAACAGTTTCTCCTGAGGAATTGCAGGCATCACGCGTTCCGGAGCGGGTGCCCGATCCATGTATCGTAGTGATCTTCGGCGCCTCCGGCGATCTGACGAAACGAAAATTGCTGCCTGCACTGTATCACCTGGAACAGGCGGGATTGTTGCCGGCAAAGTTTGCCGTCGTGGGTGTTGCGCGGCGTCCGCTGAAGGATGAATTTGTCAACGACATGCGTGACGGAATCATCAAAGGCGGCGGCGTGGAAGCGGACGATCCAAAACTGCGCGACTTTCTGCAAAGAGTGAACTACCATGCGATGAACTTTGACGATCCAGATGGATATGTCCGCCTGAAATCCCTGCTGGACTCGCTCGATAACAAGTACGGAACCGACGGCAATCGGTTATTTTATTTAGCCACGGCACCCGACTATTTCGCAGAGATTGTGCATCAGCTGGGCGCGCACGGCATGGCCAAGTCAGACAAAGGCACCATCCGCTGCATTATTGAGAAGCCCTTCGGTCACGACCTGAAATCTGCCAGGGAATTGAACGACGACATCAATCAGGTGTTGTCGGAGGATCAGATCTTTCGCATCGACCACTATCTCGGCAAGGAGACGGTCCAGAATATTTTGGTGTTTCGCTTTGCCAACGGGATTTTCGAGCCGATCTGGAACCGACGTTATATCGATCACGTTCGGATCACCGCGGCGGAGAGTATCGGGATTGAAGGCCGCGGTCCATTTTATGAGAAGGCCGGAGCGTTGCGCGACGTGGTGCAGAACCACGTGATGGAATTGCTCTCGTTTGTTGCCATGGAGCCGCCCGTCACCTTTTACTCGGCCCCTATACGCATGGAAAAGGTGAAGGTCTGGAAGGCGATCCAACCCATCAAAATGGAAGATACGGTCCGCGGGCAGTATGGCCCTGGAACCATCGACGGCAAGCCCGTCATTGGATATCGTCAGGAGGACCGGGTCGATCCGAAATCCAACACCGAGACCTTTGCCGCAATGAAATTTCAGATTGAGAATTGGCGTTGGGCGGGTGTTCCGTTCTACGTGCGCGCCGGCAAGCGCCTTGCGAAAAGATTTACCGACATCACGATCCAGTTTAAGCAGCCGCCGACCATGCTGTTCAAGGACAATGTTGGAACCAGCAAGTGTGGAGAAATCCAGCCCAACATTATCTCCATGCGAATCCAGCCGGATGAAGGAATTTCGCTACGCTTTGCCGCGAAAGTTCCTGGGCCAACCATGCAAAGCTGCCCGGTAATGATGGATTTCGACTATGCGGCGGCGTTCGGGGTTTCCTCTGCAAATGGATATGAACGCCTGCTTCTCGATGCCATGATGGGGGACGCCACGCTGTTTGCTCATCGTGACGGAGTCGAGGCGACGTGGGCCTTGATGACTCCAATTTTGGAGGAGTGGGCAGCCAATCCGCCCAAGGACTTTCCAAATTATGCAGCCGGAAGCTGGGGACCGGCGGCGGCCGGTGAGCTGCTTGCCCGCGATGGCCGCAAATGGCACCACCAGTAAGTGAGCGGAGTGGCAGAATGGGGGTAACGATGCCGAAGAAGATTCAGGTCTATTATCAGGTGGAAGCCGACAGAGAAGCGATGAGCCAAAGGGCCGCGGATTGGGTTGCATCATCGGTGGAGTCGGCCGTTCGCGCGCGGGGGACCGCGAGGATCGCGATCTCTGGAGGTACCGGGCCGAAGCGTATGTTCGAGCTGCTGGCGGATCCATCTCACCCTTTTCGTGACCGGATCGACTGGAAGCGAACGCTGATTTTTTTTGTGGACGAGCGATGCGTGCCGCCGGAGAGTCCGGACTCCAACTATCGACTGGCGAAGGAAACGTTCTTGTCGAAGGTGCCGCTGCCGGAAGACAATGTGGTTCGAATTGAAGGCGAGTTGGAGCCGGAGGAGGCCGCGGCGCGCTATGAGTCGGCGATACGCAATCGATTTCGGCTGGAGGGGGCGCAACTGCCGCGATTCGACCTGATCGTGCTGGGCATGGGAACCAACGGCCATACGGCATCTTTGTTCCCAGACTCCGAGGCGCTGCATGAGATGATGCGATTGGCGGTTGCCAACCATGTAGTGGACAAAATTCCCTGGCGCATCACTCTTACGTGGCCAGTCATCAACCATGCTGATAAAATCTTCTTTCTGATTCAGGATGGATCAAAAGCCGAAGTGTTACGAGAAGTGTTACTGGGACCGTATCAGCCCGAGACATTGCCATCGCAGCTGATTCAGCCGGAGAGCGGTGAATTGAGCTTTTTGCTGGATCGAACTGCGGCCGCCAAGTTGCCGCAGCCCGACGCAGATGGTCGAGGACTGCTGGAAGTGAGCCGATGATTCTTGCTGGAGACGTGGGTGGTACGAAGGCGCATCTGGCGCTGTATCGCTTTGAACAAGGTACGCTGCAACACGTTCGCGACGAAAAGTTTCCGGCGCAACAATATCCAAATCTGCAAGCCATCGTACGCGAATTCTTGGGACCCAAAGAGCAGCAGGATTCAGAAGGGATTGAAGCAGCCTGTTTCGGCGCACCGGGTCCGGTTCGCAAGAACGTAATTCAGCTGACCAATTTGCCGTGGACACTCGATACCCACGAACTGTCGCGCGATCTTCACATCGAGCATATTTTTCTGATTAACGACCTGGAAGCGAACGGCTACGGGATCGCTGAACTTCGGCTTGACCAGATCTCTACGCTGAGCGAGGGCGACAACAGCCAGGTTGGCAATCGCGGGTTGATTGCAGCAGGCACCGGCCTGGGCGAAGGCGTGTTGATCTGGGATGGAAAAACTCATGTTCCGATGGCATCGGAAGGCGGACATGGGGATTTTGGGCCGCACAACGACCTTGAGATCGATCTTTTGCGGTATCTGCGGTCCGATCCAAAAATGAACGGTCACGTCAGCTGGGAACGGGTTTGCTCCGGGCCTGGGCTGAAGAATATTTATACATTTTTGCGTGACTGCAAAAAGATGAATGAATCTGCGGCACTGCGCCAGCGGATGCAGGAAGAAGACCCCAATGCAGTGATCGGCGAGCTGGGAGAGTCGGGCAGCGACGAATTGTGCGCCAAGGCCCTGGACGTTTTTGTTTCCATCTATGGGTCAGAGGCGGGGAATCTGGCGTTGAAAATTCTGGCGCACGGCGGAATGTACATTGGTGGCGGGATCGCGCCGAAGATTCTGAAAAAGATGCAGGATGGAACGTTCATGCGCGGATTTTGTGACAAGGGCCGCATGCACGATCTGGTTTCCACCATGCCGGTGCGCATTATTCTGGAAAGTCGCGCGGCATTAATGGGGGCTGCATCCTACGCTGAGATGAGGGCGGCGGAGATTTCCGGACGTTCCATTCGAGCAGCATCGATCCACGTGACCGTCTGAGTGCAAGCGACGCGCCGCAAAGTTTGAATCAAATTGAACCGAGAATAAAATTGGGGGGGACTACGAATGAAACGCTTTTTTGGATGGGCTGGAGCTGTGGCTCTGGTGCTTCTCGCTGGATCGCCGTTGGCATTCGCGCATGCCATGCTGGTGCATTCCTCGCCAGCCGATCAGGCCGTCGTGCACAGTCATCAGGTCAACATTGCACTGGACTACGACTCCAGAATTGAAGCCAAGCGATGCACGGTGAAGTTGACGGATGCAGCCGGCAAGCCGGTGGCGTTACAAATGGAGCCGAGCGCCAAGCCTTCGGAGTTGAACGCGGTTGCTCATGGCCTGGCAAACGGAAAATATCAGATTCATTGGCAAGCGCTGGCGAGCGACGGGCACATCACGCGTGGTGATGTCACCTTCACAGTCGCTGCGCCGTAAGAACTGTGTTTCGCACGCCTCTACGGTCCGAGGAAGATTCCATTGCTTTGGTTCCTGCGTGATTATCCGCTGGCTGCCGTGCTGCTGCGAGCGGCAACCCTAGCTTTCAACTCCCTGCTGATTGGCGGCATCGTGTTCTGCACGATGGTGTTGCCGCGCTCCATTCTCTCCTCACCGGCCTACGCGAAATTTTCGCCGCGCGCGCTGCGTTTGCTCCGCTTCGGCGCGATTGGACTGGCCGCGGCACAGACAATTTTTGTCGTGCTGGACACGGCCATGTTGATGAGCACCAGCGGCCTGGGACTATCCGACCTGTATACAGCGAATTATTTTCTGGCTGGGTTGTTGCTTTTCTTCACGGCCGTTATTTTTCTATTGACGAGCCGGCTTGGATCGCCGCGGAAGCCGGGTTGGCTGTTATTTGTTGCGCCGTTGATGTTCGCGACCGTGTGGACGAGCCACGGAGCGTCGCGCCTGGAACATCAAATCCCGCTGATGCTGCTGACAGGCCTGCACCAATTGGCAGCCGCGCTGTGGATTGGCGGCATGCCGTATCTGTGGCTGCTGATTTCTTCACGAGATGCCAATAGCAAGGTGGAGGATATTGATGCGGTGCAGGCAGTACGGCGATATTCCGCAATGGCTGTAGTCAGTGTCCTCGTTTTGGTAGCGGCTGGCGTGTCCATGGCGTGGGTGTACACGCAATCCTGGAGTGCGGTGTATGGGACGGCTTATGGCGTGGTTCTGGTGGCAAAATCGATCATGCTGGCGGTGGTGCTGGTGCTGGGCGCCGGCAATTTCCTGCTCATTCGAGGGAACCGGTTCAATTCGTCACCGTGGCTGTTACGTATTGGCCAATTCTCTGAAGCAGAGATTGGAATTGGATTCACCATCATTCTGGCCGCGGCTTCGCTTACGGCGCAACCGCCCGCAGTCGACCTGGTAAAGAACCGGCTGACGCCGCCGGAAATTTCGGCCAGGATGACGCCGCAATGGCCGAGTTTTTCAACGCCATCGGTTCACGCTTTACCACCGGTCCAGTCGATGAGGGCGGCCATCCAGACCTACGCGCTGTCGCCGGACGACGCCAAAGCTGCCAATAACAAGATGGAGCGGGAGTGGTCGGACTATAACCATCATTGGGCGGGGATCGTTGTGCTGCTGGCCGGGTTGCTGGCGATGCTGGGCCGATGGGATCGTGCCCGCTGGGCTCGTCATTGGCCGCTGGCGTTTCTGGGGCTGGCGTTGTTTCTGTTTCTACGGGCCGATCCGGAGGCATGGCCGTTGGGCCCGCGCGGTTTTTGGGCCAGCTTCTACAACCCGGAGGATCTGCAGCACCGTCTGTTTATCTTGCTCATTCTCAGCTTCGTCGCCTTTGAATGGAGCGTGCAAACTAAACGGCTGCGGTCTTCGAAGGCGGCGCTGGTATTTCCGGCAGTGTGCGCATTAGGAGGTGCTCTCTTACTGACCCACAATCACACCCTGGGCAATGTGAAAGAGGAGCTATTGACAGAAATGAGCCACACCGCAATCGCGTTATTCGCGGTGTTTGCCGGCTGGACTCGCTGGCTGGAACTACGCGGTTCCGGCCGAGGAAAGTTGATTGGCGCATGGGCGTGGCCGATGTGCCTGATATGTATTGGGCTGGTTTTGTTGAACTATCGCGAGGCCTGAGGGTCTGTCGGCAGGGCGAAAGCGCCGCCAGTCGAGGTGACGGAACCGTCGTTCGGCGAGTATCGTAAGGTGTGCCGGGCCCTGTGCTTCGGGGGTTCTCGTTGGCGTCCATTTCAGGAGGAATTTTACTTGTACCGTTGTTCACTGCTTTCATTGACAGGACTCTTCGCGGCGTGTGCTGCAATCATTTCATTCACTTCTTGCCCTGCATTGCAGGCGCAGCGCCTGCCCACAGATGTAACTCCGCAGCATTACTCGTTGACACTGGAACCGGATTTGAAGGCGGCCACATTCACCGGTAAAGAAGAAATTGATGTCACGCTGGAAAAGCCGTCAAACAGCATTACCTTGAATGCGGCGCAGATCACGTTTCAAACAGTGACGATCACGGCCGATGGGAATACGCAGACGGCGAACGTTACCGAGAATAAGCCTGACCAGCAGGTGACCTTCCATGTGGACAAGGAAATTCCGGCGGGCGCGGCCACCATCAAAATCGAATACACCGGAATTCTGAACGGTCAGTTGCGCGGATTTTATCTATCCAAGGCGGCCCACAGGAACTATGCGGTCACGCAATTTGAACCGACTGATGCGCGTCGTGCATTTCCCTCGTTCGATGAACCGGCGATGAAGGCGACCTTTTCGACTACGCTGATCGTCGATACGGGCGATACCGCGATTTCGAACACGAACATCGTTTCTGACGAACCTGGCCCGACCCCCGACAAGCACACGATCCATTTCGCAACTACGCCGAAAATGTCCACCTATCTGGTCGCGTTTCTGGTGGGGGATTTCAAATGCCTCTCCGGAGAGAGCGATGGCGTTCCCATCCGTGCCTGCGCCACGCCAGATAAAGTGCAGCTCGGTGCCTACGCGTTGAAGGCGTCGGAGTTCTTCTTGCACTATTACGACAATTATTTCGGCATCAAGTATCCGATGCCGAAGCTCGACATGATCGCGATTCCTGATTTCGAAGCCGGCGCGATGGAGAATTTTGGCGCCATCACCTATCGCGAAACCGTTTTCCTGATCGATCCCAAAACCGCCTCGACCAATGCCAAGAAAACCGTCGCCATTGACGTAGCTCACGAAATGGCGCACCAGTGGTTCGGCGACATGGTCACGATGAAGTGGTGGAACAATCTGTGGTTGAACGAGGGCTTTGCCACCTGGATGGAATCGAAGGCAGTGAATGCGTGGAAACCGCAATGGAATCTACCGCAGGACGAGGCGCTCGATCTTGATGGCGTGCTGAACTATGACGCCGGCAAGGTGACACGGGCGATTCGAGCCAAGGCGGATACGCCGGGCGAAATTAATGAGATGTTCGACGGCATCACCTATCAAAAGGGCGGTGCTGTGCTGGCCATGACGGAGAACTACGAGACACCGGAAGTTTTTCGCAAGGGCGTGCACAAATATCTTGAAGCGCACATGTACGGCAATGCGACGGCCGAAGACTTCTGGAATGCACAAACTGAAGTCAGCGGAAAGCCGATCGATAAAGTGATGGACAGCTTTATCGCGGAGCCGGGAGTTCCGTTGCTGACATTCAGCTCGCCTAAGAACGGATCGACAGAAGTGTCCCAGCAGCGATTCTTCCTTGATCCGGAGTCCCATGCAGATAACCCGCAAACGTGGACGGTGCCAGTGTGTTTCCGGATCGATGGAGATCCTAAGTGCGAGCTGCTTACCTCTGCGCAGCAGACGCTGCCGGTGCCGAACGCTGATTTCTTTTTCGCCAACGCGAATGATCGCGGCTACTACCGAACGCTCTACGACGCTGCCGATTACAACAAGATCCTAAGCATGGCGGAAACCAAGCTGTCTCCTGCGGTGCGGATTGGTTTCGCCGGCAATGAGTGGGCTCTGATGCGCTCTGGACGCAGCGGCATTGGCAACTACCTGGATCTTGTGGCGGTGTTGCGCAATGACCCAAATGCGGACGTAATCGATAATCTGGCAGGAGCCATTGATGCCACCGACGAGAGGATTGCTACGCCAGAAGATCGGGTGAAGCTGGCGGCGTGGGTGCGGCAGGAATTCCGGCCTGCCTACGACCGGGTGAAGGAGATATCTCCTTCCGATTCGGTGGAGAAGAAGCAGCTGCGCGCGACGTTGTTTGTGGTCTTAGGGGAAATCGGTCGTGATCCGCAGATTATTGCGCAGGCCAAAGAGTTGACCAACAAGTACATTGCGGACCAGGCGAGTGTTGAGCCTTCGCTGGTGCGGCCGGCTGTGATGATTGCAACGGAAAATGGAGACAGCCATTTGTTCGACCAGTTGCAGCAACTGAGCAAGACGTCGAACAATCCGGATGTGAAGGAGACTGCGTTAATCTCGCTGGCCAATTTCCATGATCCTGCGCTGGTTCGCCGCGCGCTGGAGTATGCGACCTCCGGCCAGGTGCGCAATCAGGACGCTATTTTTCTGTTTGTCGTGGCGTTGCGCAGCCGCGATACGCGACCGGTTGCGTGGGATTATATCCAGAAAAACTGGGACAAGGTACATGCCCAGATGACGACGATGATGGGTGGCTACCTGGTGCAGTCGACCGGGAGCTTCTGCAGCGCGGACCGTGCCCAGGAAGTACAGACGTTCTTCACGACCCATCCTGTCGCGGCGGCGCAGGAGGCGATCAAGCGCGCTACAAATTCCATTCATGACTGCTCGGTGCTGCGGGCAACGCAGCAGCCCAAGCTGACGGAGTGGCTGGCAAAGCAGAAGATCTCCAACGTCGGCATGTAGGGGCTGCCTCGGACACCGCGGCTACTCTAATAGCCGGACAGTAATCCCAGGTCTCAGAATCGAGACCTGGGGCATCCGTGTCGAACGCGAAGCCTACTTCTTTGTCGAGTCGGCATATCGACTAATATCCGTTGGCAATTAGATATTCCACGGTCAGTTCGAAGGGCTGTTCGCTTTCGGCGGGCGTGGAAGCGCGACGTTCGGCATACTTCGCCATCACGTCGACTTCAATATTGATGGGACTTCCCGGCGCGAGCGTGTGCAGATTTGTCACTGTATACGTATGCGGAATGATCGCGATGGTGACGGCGTTTCCTGCGATCCGGGCGACGGTGAGGCTAATGCCTTCAATCGCAATCGAACCTTTCTCCACTACGTAACGCACGCACTCATCCGGGATGGTCAGGCGCAGCCACCAATCTGTCGCGGAGTTTTGCGCGCCCGCGACGAGGGGTTGCAGTGACTGGACGGTGCCGACGCCATCGACATGACCCTGCACGATGTGTCCACCCAGCGGTGTGCCGGCTTCGGTCGGCAATTCGAGATTCACGATCGAGCCGGAGTGCAGGCGCGACAGGGAAGTGCGTGCGATAGTTTCGGCCGCCAGGTCGGCGACGAAGAGGCTGCTGTCAGGATTGATGTCGACCGCGGTGAGGCAGACGCCGCTGACTGCGACGCTGTCGCCCGGATGCAGCCGCAGCACCAGAGAGGCTGGCCCCGCAACCGTGATGCGCGTAACTCCCCGATGATCTTCCAGGGAACGAATTGTGCCGGTGGTTTCAATCAAGCCGGTAAACATTCCAGATCCTTTCCATCCAAGTCGAGCGAACCCACTCAAGCCAAAGGAGGGCTTGAATGGGGCACCGGAGATGATCTAAGCGCTTTCCCACGGATTGTGGATGTAGCCTTCGACGGCAAAATCTTCGCCCAGCTCGTGCAGTTGATAGCTCGTCAGTCGAGTGGCGAAGTAGGTGTTGGCCTCGAGGGATCGCACCACGGGAACTGCTGCATCTCCGTAGATTGCCGGCGCGTAGAACAGGTAGAGTTTGTCGACGATCTGCGCCGCGAGCGCTGAGGCGTTGATCTGCGAGCCGCCCTCAAGCATCACGCTGAGCATTTCCATATCCGCCAACCGTTCCATGACTGCCCACATGGGGACGAGACCGGTGACTGGATCGGGATCGAGGTGCTCCACGCGCACGCCGCGCTCTTCCAGAGCCTTTGCCTTTCGTGTGGACGGCTGGGTGTGGAAGACGAGGACGTCCTGGCTGGCAGTGCGGACCAGTTGCGAGTCCACCGACAGCCGTAGCGACGAGTCGAGCACCACGCGCAGAAACGGTCGGCGGCGCTGCCTTCCGCTGCGATCGGTCAATAGTGGGTCATCATTCAGAATGGTTCCGATGCCGGTAAGGATTGCGTCGGCGGCGTGGCGCAGCTCCTGCACCACTTCGCGCGAACGGTCGCCGGTAATCCAGTGGGTTGAGCCGGAAGGAATGTGATCCCTCGTGAGTGGAGGTGCGATGCGGCCATCGAGGGTCATCCCGGCTTTCATCGTGACAAAGGGGCGATGGGTGCGGATGAACTTCGCGAAGGCTTCGTTCAAGCGACGTGCGGCCGCCTCTTTTACGCCGATGGTCAGGGAAACTCCCGCAGCCTGCAGGCGATCGAGACCGCGCCCACTGACTTGCGGATTTGGGTCGCGCGCTGCGGTGACGACCCGCGCCACACCTGCCTTGATCAGCGCGTCGGCGCAGGGCGGAGTGCGGCCGTGATGACTGCACGGTTCCAGGGTTACGTAGGCAGTTGATCCGCGTGCTTCCGCGCCGGCCTGCTTCAGCGCGACAATCTCGGCGTGGTCCTTATCGGCGTAGGAGTGAAAGCCTTCGCCGATAACGTTGCCGTCCTTAACCAGAACACATCCGGTGACAGGATTGGGGGAAGCGAGACCGATCGATGCCTCGGCCAGCGCCAGCGCACGTTCCATCCAAAGTTCATCCGCAGTCGATTCCGTGGGTGCCATGTTCCTCGCGACCGTTACAGGTCGGGTTGCTGGAGCTTACTCTACGCCGTTTTGCTGGAGAGGCGTGCCGTCATCCTTCCAACAGTGAATCCACGAAGGCATTGCTGTCGAAGGGAATCAGGTCTCCCATTTGCTCGCCGATGCCGACAAAGAGGACGGGAAGCTGCAATTCACGGGCAATCGCGATTACGATTCCGCCCTTTGCGGTGCCATCCAGCTTGGTGAGGACAATGCCGGAAACCCTGGCCGCCTCGGTAAAGAGACGCGCCTGTTGCAGGCCATTCTGGCCAGTGGTCGCGTCCATCACCAGCAGGGTTTCGTGGGGCGCATCGGGAGAAAAACGCTGAGCTGTGCGGCGAATTTTATCCAGCTCCGCCATCAGGTTGTTTTTCGTGTGCAAGCGCCCGGCGGTATCAACGATCAGCACGTCGATTCCGCGCGTCTGCCCGGCCTGCAATGCGTCGTAGAGCGCAGCCGAGGGGTCGCCGCCCTGGCGCGTGCGGATCATCTCTACTCCGGCCCGCTGGCTCCAGACCTCCAATTGCTCAATGGCGGCCGCGCGAAAGGTGTCGGCAGCACATAGGAGGACGGACCGTCCCTGATTACGGAAATAGGAGGCCAATTTGCCGGTCGTGGTGGTTTTTCCGGTGCCGTTGACACCCACCATCAGAATAACTTCTGGCTTGGCGCTAATGGTGTGTTGTCGCCTGGGAACGGAATCCAGGATTTTTAGCATTTCCGCCTTTAGAAGCCGGCGTAATTCCGTACCGTCGCGAATCTGCTGGCGGGAGGCTTGCTGGCGAAGCGAATCGATAATCTCCTGCGAGGTGACCACGCCGATGTCGGAGGCGATCAAAGTGCCTTCCAGCTCCTCCAGCGCCGACTCGTCGACTGGGCGCGCCAGCGACAGCAGGTCATCCATCCGCTCCTGCAGACCGGTGCGGGTGCGCGCGACCGCCTGCTTCATGCGGTCCATCAAACCGGGTGTTGGTTCTGGGCTGTTGAAAAGTGACTGCAACATGAGGTGTGCGAACGGTCTACACCTTCAGTGTATCAACCCCTCCGGCTGTGACCAGCGAAGCGGATTGCAGCGCTTCATCGGATAAAACTCGCCTGGGTAGGGGGGAAGGTTCGGGATCCTCCAGATGTCTTTTTGGAAGCACAACCAGTCCAGCGGAATACGCGCGGCAGAATGCTTCCACAGCATATTCGTCGAATTTCTTGCCGGCCATGGTGCGAATAATCCGGATCACATAAGCTCCATCCATCGCGTCCTGGTAGGTCCGGTTGTGCGTCATTGCGTCGAAGGTGTCGGCCACGGCGATGACGCGAGCCATCAACGGAATCTGGTCGCCCTTCAGTCCGTGCGGATAGCCTGAGCCGTCGATAGATTCGTGGTGAAGTTCCACGCCGGGCAGCAGGTCGGCAAACTCCGGCACGGGCCGAAGCATCTCCGCGCCGCGGGTGGTGTGGGTCTTGAGGATGGCAAATTCTTCCGAGGTCAGAACGCCGGGCTTGGTCAATATCTGCTGGTCCATCCCGATTTTACCGATATCGTGCAGCAGGGCAGAAAGGCGAATCCGCATGCTTTCTTCCGGCGACAGTCCCAGCTCATTGCAAATCAACGTGGAATATTCAGCCACGCGGCCAGAGTGGCCACGGGCGTAAAAGCTTTTCGTGCTCATCGAAGCCGACATTGCTTCCACCAATCGAACAAAAATCGCATGATGATCGCGTGACAGCAGGATCCATTTGGCCAGCGACGTGTCCGGGCTTTCATTCATTCCGCTCAGTTCACGCGCAAGCTCTTCGATTTCCGGCAGTCCAGCGCGACCCGATCGCAGGATGAATTCTCCCCGCTTGATGGCCTGCAGCGTCTCTAGAAACTGACGCATATCCCGCGAAAAGTCCCAGGTAACCGCCCAACATTTCACGGACAAACCCCCGGCCGCGATGGCCAGCAACAGCTTGATGATTCTGTCGCTCAACTCGGGTGAGTGGAACGCATTGACCACCAGCACCACCGACATAAAGCCCGCGGCAGCAGGCAGCAGCAAGGTCAGGTAGATTACCCACAGATGTGGGTTCCGCTTGACCTGGCTACGGTTGCCGCGATGTAGGGTCGGGATCATGATCTTTAGGTAACCATCTTACCTCTTGAAGATATTACCTTGGGATGCACTAAATGTGGAAAAAGATGGCGAAACTTTGGGGAGATGTCGTTGGTGTTCCGATTTGGTTGCGTAACTAGGTACGATTCACGACAAAATTGAGGCCGGGCGCGGATTTGGTCACCGAGATGACTCGTCGCGGCCAGGTCGAGACATCAGTTCCCGCATCGCTTCCTTGGCCGAGATTTGCTCGTGCAGGACGGCAGCAACTTTTTCCGTGATCGGCATCTCCACTCCAACTCGACGGGCAACGCCGAGAGCCGCATCCGTGGTGCGGACGCCTTCTGCAACGCGGCCATGCATGCCGACCAGGATTTCCTTCAAACAGTGGCCGCTTCCCAACTCCAGGCCCACATGGCGATTGCGCGACAATGCCCCGGTGCAGGTCAGCACCAGATCTCCCAGGCCTGAGAGTCCTGCGAGCGTCTCTCGCCGTCCGCCACACGCAACCGCGAGCCGGGTCATCTCCGCGATGCCGCGAGTGATGAGAGCAGCGACGCTGTTGTGGCCCAATTCCAGACCATAGGTCGCACCAGCGGCGATGGCAATCACATTCTTCAGGGCACCGCCCAGCTCGACGCCGACCACATCCTCGTTGGTATACAGGCGCAAGGAGGGGCTGGAAAATTCTTCCTGTACGCGCGTCGCAATTGCCGGATCGCAGGAGGCAATCGTGATGGCTGTTGGGCTGCCCGCACCGACTTCCTGGGCGAAGGATGGGCCGCTCAGCACGCCGCAGGGAAGCGCCAAGTCGTATTTGCCGAGTACTTCCCCCATCACCTGCGTCATGCGCAGGTAGGTGCCGTCCTCAATTCCTTTGGTTGCGTTGACGATGAGCTGTTCACTGGTGAGAAGCGGAGCCATGGCGCAGCAGATACTTCGCAGATGTTCTGAAGGGACGGCGAGGATCAGGATTTCCGCGTCATCGACGGCTTCTTGCAACTCGGTGGTGACGTCAACACAGTCGGGAATAAAGAGGCTGGGAAGATAGATGCTGTTTTCGTGGCGTTGCCGTATCGCCTCGGCAACCACCCGCGTGTGCGACCACATTGTGACGGTGTGACCGCCTCGCTTCGCCAGGACCAGTGCCAGCGCGGTTCCCCACGATCCTGTTCCGATGACGCCAATCCGGCTCATGTGGCCGAGCTTTCTTTGCTGCCGAATCGATACTCGGTCCCATGCAGCAGCCGTTCGATATTCTTACGGTGTTTGATAAGGATGACCGCCGGAACGAGGATGGTACTGGCAATAAAGATGGCTCCGGAACCGTAATCGATGCCAAAAAAATGTTCAGCCAGCCATACCCAAAAAGGAAACGACGCGGCCGCCAGAATGGAGGCCAGGGAGACATAGCGCGTTGCCAGGGTGAGGAGGATAAAGACCGTTAACGAAGAGAGCGCCGGGAGAGTTGCAAGCGCTAGAAATACACCCAGGGCGGTGGCTACTCCTTTGCCGCCCTTGCCGTGAAGCCAGATGGTGAATACGTGCCCGATGACCGCAAATACGGCGGCAATGGAACCGGCGACGACGGCGTGGTGGCCGGACGTCAGGTGGCGGGCAATCTCAACCGCCAAAAATCCCTTTCCAATATCGAGTAGAAGCGTCAGGATACCGAGCAATCGGGAGCCGGTGCGCAGTACATTTGTCGCTCCAATGTTGCCGCTGCCGGTGTCGCGAATGTCCTCTTTTCGAAACAGCTTTACCAGCAAATAGCCGAAGGGAATTGATCCCAACAAATACGCAATCGCTGCTGCAATACAATCCACTGTCATGTGAGTACTGTTCGAGTGTAGCAGCGGGGGGCTGGATTAGAGATAAAGGTCCGAAGTGATACGGGGTCAGTTTGAGTTTGGCACTACCGGATAGCCACGTTTTCCGGGATCTTCATTTTCTAATCCACGCAAAGCCGTGGTATCGCCAACTGAGAAATCACTTCTGGGTTGCCCGTGATTTGGGAGGAAAGAGGTGGCGCTACTTAGAAGGGTCCAGAGAATAGATGCGCAGTTCATTGGATTCAAAGGAAGCGTAGTGATCTCCGTCGGGAGATAGAGCTGCGCGACTGTTCTTTGGGAATGCTCGATTCACGAGAGGTATTTGCGATCTGCGGTCGAATACAAACCAGCGACCATCCACATTCTCATTGCACGTTTCGCCAAGAATCCTTTCAATGGGATTGCACGGCTTAGCAACATCGGTAGCAAATGAACTGTATCGAGAGAAGTCAGGAGTTGCAGTATCGACGGATCCCTCGAATTGTGGAGGAAGCCACGGCAAGATTTCCGAATACCCTCCCTTCTTCCATACCACGAGCCGCCCAGCCTTACTGTCCTTCGTGTGGACCTGACCTACCACGCTGCCGTCAGCTAAGATCCCTATCAATGCTGCGGTCTCTCCGTCTTTCAAGGGAACTGTCCAAGCGCTGCCATCTGCGCTCAGAACGTTCAAAGCGCAACGGAATTTGGCCCCCTCGTAAACCACACTGCTAGACGTATATTGGCCCGGACTGAGTTCCTGCCCGCACAACATGAATGCGAAACCACGCTCCCCAAATTTACGGTCCATCGCTCCTGGTGGCCAATCCACCTGTCGATGTGAGATTTCCTTTGCCCCGGGTCCGTCAAGCACCGAATAGGTTCGTGGCCCGCTCAGTGTGAAGCCATCCTGGAACACTAGTGCATGATCAGCAAAGGTGGTCTGCTCCAGGAAACCATCAAGCTGCGCCACGTCTTTCAACTTTGCATCGAGCAAGCGCACACCCGACTTCGACTCATGCCTTCCTTCTTTATCGAGGTTGACGGATTCAATTCTGACGAGAAGCGTGCCATTCGGTCCCAACATTCCCTCGCCATCAGCTACGAGTTCGCCATTGCCATCGGCAAGATAGGATAGGTCCCGGCTTGCTTTCAAGGCTCCTCCTACATCAAAGACCAGCAAGCGAAGGCTCCCGCTAACCTCACGATCAGGGGACACGCGACAGTTGGGACTAGTGTTGAAACCGATTGCGACATTTTGTTTGTCTAACCAGACTACAAAACGATATCCAATGATCTGGCTAGCGCATTTCGTGTCAGCGCCAGGTTGAAAAAAGCCGTCGGGCAAGCCATCTGCCTTGAGTGAGATGCGCACAGCCGCGGGCGGCCCTATATCGGTCTGCTCTGAGGCACCATGTGGCTGTGCTGACGAACAGCCGGCGAGCAGATTGCATCCGATCGCTATCGGCATTACTATGGCAATTCTCAAGAGGAGCGTAGAACACATTGAACGGTAATTTCCTTATCAGAGCTTGCTGCATTATAGTTCGTGAGCCCGTCGACTCGTTCCGGGTGAGTTGTCGGCAACTCGGAAGTTAACCGCAAAAAGCCCGTCAAAGAGCGCCAAATCGCGGTATCACAAATTGCCTGCAAAGCCCCGTTTTCAGCAACCGTGTCCAAGCCAGATCGAACTGACCCAGTACATGTGCTCTGGCTGCAACGCCCGGATGACCTGAGATCCTCTTCGACGCGGACTACATGAACTTGCGGCGGATCATGTCGAGCGCTTGTTGGCTGGCGAACCAGCGTATGCGGTCGCGGTCTCCGCGGAATTTTCGCTCGCACACATTGATCTCTTTACCATCGTCGAGCGCGATGTAGACCAGGCCGACTGGTTTTTCATCTGTGCCTCCGGTGGGACCTGCAATGCCGGTGATGCCGACGCCGATGGTGGACTGGGCGCGACGTCGAATTCCGTGCGCCAAGGCCGCCGCTACTTCACGGCTGACCGCGCCTTTTTCTTCCAGCATGTCTTCCGGCACGTCGGCGAACTCCACCTTCAGCGCATCGTTGTAGACAACCGCTCCGCCAATAAATGAGCGCGAGCTGCCGCTGATGCTGGTCAGTCGCTGCGCCAACAGTCCTCCGGTGCAGCTTTCCGCGACGGCGACGGTGGCTCCGCGAATTTCAAGGTAGTAGAGGACGATTTGTTCGAGAGTCTCGCCGTGAGAGGAGAAGACCGAGTCTTCCATCTCCTCTTCGAGGCGGCTGGCCAGTTCGTTGACGCGGCCTTCCGCCACTTCAAGAATCGCCTTCGTGCATTGCAGGTGCAGTTGGATCTCGCCGGCATGCGCCAGAATTGTCGTTTCGACATCGGTGAAGCGGGTGTAGATGGGCGCCAGGCGCGCATCCACTTCGGACTCCGGCAGCATGGCAATCTTGAGAACGCGGCGGGCGATGTGGCGGGGCGGCAGCGCTTCCTTCAGTCTCGGCATGCATTCCGCAGTGAACATGGCTTTCAATTCCGCGGGCGGGCCGGGGAGTAGCAACATCAGTTTGCGGTGTTCGCCGATGACAGTGTCAATCCACTGGCCGGGCGCCGTTCCGTTGGCGTTGGGCAAGATATCTGCGCCGTCGATCAGGTCTGCTTGTTTTGAATTATTGGCGGGCATGGTGATGCGCCGCTCTGCAAACCGCTTGTAGAGGGCGGCCAGCAGGTCGCCGTTGCGACGCACTCGTACGCCGAGCGCTTCACCGACGGCTTCACGAGTCAGATCATCTTCAGTGGGACCAAGGCCCCCCATCACGCAGACGATATCGGTGCGGCCGAGGGCGAGATTGATGGCTTGCACCAGGTTCGCTTTGCGATCGCCGACGATGGTTTTGAAGACGACGCTGACGCCGAGCGAGTTCAGCTGCTCGGTGACGAAGAGCGAATTCGTGTCCTGACGGAAGGGGGTCAGCAGCTCCGACCCGACGGCAATGATTTCTGCAAGCATGAGTGTGATTGAGAAGTGAACGTACTGCGAAACCTGTAGACAGCAAGCAACAACATAAATTTCGGAACGACAACGAAGGTTTGCCACCGGATTGATCGCCCAAGTCGCGGCTTTCTTAGTTTCTCGGACCTGTACGATGATTGCGACCCACGGCCGCCCGCACGGATTGAAAC
Source organism: Acidobacteriaceae bacterium (assembly GCA_049796755.1). Classification (GTDB taxonomy): domain Bacteria; phylum Acidobacteriota; class Terriglobia; order Terriglobales; family Acidobacteriaceae; genus JAKAAZ01. The sequence continues at coordinate 6,870 of JBARFA010000149.1, read as the reverse complement.
CATCCCACTGCGGGTCGAACGGCTGTTAATGCAACAATCTTCCGACAATATCTAATCCAACATGATATACGGTATCGCGGGTGGCCACGGCTGCATCGCCTTCCGGCAGAAAGGCCAGGCCGACGATCCCCGAGCCGGAAACGACCAGCGACGCTTCGCGATTTGGCGTAATTTTTACCACTCCACGGCGGCCGTGCAGGGAAGCGGCGACGTAGACATTGTCGTCGACGTCTAACGCCACGCCCTGAGGACGTCCCAATCCGGTGTAGAAACTGGAAATTTCTCCGTTCGGCTGGATCGCGTGGATGGATTCGTTGGCGGAGGTGGTGGGCCCGGTAACCAGCAATGTACCGCCATCGTTGAAGGCCAGATGGTAGGCGGAAACGCTGGGCTCGAGTGTGGCGAAGACAAAGACCTGGCGGGTTGGCGAGATTTTGAAAATCGTCCCGCTGCGATCGCCGACATAGAGAAATCCGTCGCGGTCGAAAGCGAGCCCGGTGGCGACTCCCATGCCCTCCGCAAACACGGACTTTGCGCCGCTGGATGTGACTCGGTAGACGGTGCCTTCATGTCGTGAAGAGACATAGAGATTTCCCTCCGCATCGAGCGCCAGTGCGGTGGCATTCAGGATGCCGGTGGCGAAGGGGCGAACCTGGTATTCGGGATCAATCTGAAACACGGAAACAGGAGTTGGCTGTCCGCGCTGACCGGAAAACGCAACATAAATATTGCCTTCAGGATCGACCACGGGGCTGGCAACTGGATCCATTTCCTCGGCGATCGCAACTCCTACAGATAACGGCATGGCGTTGCTGATGTGGCCGTCGACGCGCAGCTGGATATTACCGGAGATCGCGCCTTCGGGCACATGCAACAGGACCTTCGAGCCCTGGCTCATCCTGACCGGAGAGAGATGCTCTCCGATGGTAGCGGTCGGTTGACGATAGGCTTCGGTCGCCAATTTGCGGCCATGGACTTCCACCTCTCCACCGGGTAAGGCTGCCAAGGGGGTGACGGAAGTGATGTGCGGGGCAGTATCAGTCGTGTGGATTCCAAATTTCATGTGCGTCGCGCTCCGGCGCGGTGGGGCAGATTCAGGCGGCGATCCAATTCTTTCACGTTGAGACCCTCAGCAGGTGCCAACGAACTGTGCACGAAACCCAACAGGACAGACTAATCCGAACTTGCTGTCTAGAGTCGCCAGCCGGTGGAAAAAAGTCGGACCAGCCACACAACTGACATTGCGTAAATCCCCGCAGCCACGTCATCCATCATGATGCCGAATCCGCTGTGCATCCTGTCAAACTGGCGGGCCGGGGACGGTTTTAGAACATCGAAAACGCGGAAGAGCACGAACGCCATCAGCCACTCCCAGGGGCGAGTGCAGGCGGCGATCAGCGCGACCCATTGGCCGACAACCTCATCTGCAACGACAAAGCCGGGATCGTCCGTCGCCGCCTCACGAGCAACAATGTTGGAGGCGAGAATGCCGGCCAGCAGCAGGAGAAGCGCCGCGACCGCCGTGCCCAGGGCCAGATGTATGGGCGAAGGATGGAGCCAGTGGGCTGCGGCCAGCCACAACAGCAGACCTGCCAGAGAGCCCCAGGTGCCGGGGGCCGGACGCAGAAAGCCCACTCCGAAAAATGTAGCCAATGCCCAGGCCCAGCCGGTCCTTTTTGGCTTCATTTATTCGTCATCGCCCGAACCGCGTCCACTGCGATGGGTCTCATCCAGGCCTTCCAGCACCTCCGGATCGAGGATTGGAGAGGAGATGCGATAGGCACCGCTGGCCCATTTGCCCAGGTCGATGAGGCGGCAGCGATCGCTGCAGAACGGAAAATCCGGGTCAGACTGCAATACCAGCGTGCTGCAAGTCGGGCACCGAAGCGTCGATCGTTTCTTAGTTTTCTCTTTCGCCATACAAAATCTCATTACTGTAACTGATTAAGTTACATATCAAAGCAACTTGGTTTCGTCTTATGCCACGACACGAGCAATCAGGTCGTAATCGTGAGCATCGGTAATTTCACAGCGGTAGAATTTTCCTGCCTGCACGGAGGCATGTGGACCAAAGTCGTTGATCAGGATTTTTCCGTCAATCTCTGGCGCGTGCATCGCGCTACGCCCTTGCCAGAGCAGCGGAGTTTCTTCGCTCTCGCCTTCAATCAAGACGTCCATCACACGATCTACCTGGGCTGCGCGGGCTTTGCGGCTGATTTGCAACTGATTCCGCATCAGCTTGCGTTGGCGAGCGTCAATCGACTTGCGAGGAACTTTTCCGTCGAGCTCGTAGGCAGCGGAACCTTCTTCATCCGAATACTCGAACACGCCTAGCCAGTCAAAGCGCGCCTCGCGAACAAAGTCCATCAGTAGATCGAAGTCGGCCTCTGTTTCGCCCGGGAAGCCAGTGATGAAGGAAGTGCGCAGCGTAATCTCCGGCATGGTGGCTCGTACCCGTTCAATCATTTTCAGGAAAATATCTGCGCTGCCGCCGCGCTTCATGCGCTTCAGTACATTGGGCGAGGCGTGTTGCAGCGGCACATCCAGGTATTTGCAGATGTTGTCATGCCGAGCCATGGTTTCGAGCAGCGCCGGAGTCACTTTGTTCGGGTAGGCATAAAGAAAACGGAGCCAGCGGACACCGTCAATGCGTGCCAGGCGATCGAGCAGCTGCGCCAGACCATCTTTCATGCCGAAATCTTCGCCATAGCAGGTGGTGTCCTGGCCGATGAGCGTGACTTCCTGCACACCTTCGCTGACCAGTCGTTCGACTTCTGCAACCACGGACTCAAATCGGCGCGAGCGAAACTTGCCGCGGATCTGCGGAATGATACAGAAGCCGCAGGGGTGATCGCAGCCCTCGGCAATCTTGACGTAGGCGGAACTGCGCGCGGTGGTGCGAAGGCGTGGAGTGTGCTCGTTGTAGAGATAGTTCGGCAGGGTGGCGATGGCGCCGTCCCAGCTTTCGCGGGAGAACCGACCCTGCTGTTCGCGGTGATCGCCTTCGGCGCGATGGGCGACGGTTGCTTCGGCTACTGTCAAAATGCGAAATGGGGAATCCGTTGCCGCCGGCTGCGGGGAAGTGAGGCCTGCCGCAGCGAGAATCTGTTCCAGTTCGCCAGTGCCGACAACTGCATCAACTTCAGGAATATTTTTTTGAATTTCATCGCGATAGCGCTCCACCATGCAGCCAGCCACGACCAGGCGCTGCGCTTTGCCAGCAGTCTTGTGCTGCGCCATTTCCAGGATCGTGTCGACGGACTCCTGCTTCGCTTTATCGATAAAGGAGCAGGTATTCACCACCAGGACGTCGGCGGTTTCAGCGTCGGAGGTGATGGTGGCTCCGGCTTCCGCCAGAAGGCCCATCATCACTTCGCTGTCGACCAGATTTTTAGGGCAGCCCAGGCTGACAAATCCGATCCTGGGACGCGAAACCTGTTGCCCTGGGATGGTTGGGGCTGGGTTGAATTCGAGACTGTTCACACCTTCTATTCTATCAATCGCTGCAAATGCTTGCGGGCTCTCGATCCGTTCCTGCGCAGTGATATCATCGGACTTGTGCCGGGTCCTACGCGACGCAATCCCGCCAACCCCGCCAGGTCCGGAAGGAAGCAACGGCAACGGGCTCATGCGTGTGCAGTAGGGAACCCGGCGCTACAGGTTCAGCCATCCGATCCGCTGAATGCAGGCAATCCCGGGCAGACAAGAAAACAGTATTTTTCGAGGCCAACCCATTGAATTTTGATCTTCGACCGCGGTCGCTGCACCGGGCAAAAATTAGCGCGCTTGGCACCTACGTTCCTCCCCGTTTATTGACCAATGCGGACCTGGAAAAGATGGTCGACACCAACGATCAATGGATCGTGGAGCGCACTGGTATCCGAACCAGACATCTCGTGGATCCAGGTGTCGCCACCAGCGACATTGCGGTGGAAGCGGCGCGCGTGTGCCTGGCCGAACGCGGCATTGAACCGAGCGAGTTGGAGGCAATCATCGTCGCCACCGTCACGCCGGATATGATGTTTCCCTCTACCGCCTGTCTGGTGCAGCACAAGCTGGGCGCGCCGAATGTGTGGGGCTTCGACGTATCCGCCGCATGTTGCGCGTTCGTATACGCGCTTCAGGTGGGAACCAAGTTGATTGAGTCTGGCGCGCACAAAAAAGTAATGGTGATTGGCGCCGATGTCATGTCGTCCATCATCGATTATAAGGATCGGGCCACGTGCATTATTTTCGGCGACGGCGCGGGTGCTGTCCTGTTGGAACCGGCCGAAGAAGGCGAAGTCGGCATGATCGACTACCTGCACGAGATTGATGGATCGGGCGCGGCATCGCTCTACATGCCGGGCGGCGGCAGCCTGCATCCGCCCACAGCGGAAACAGTTGCGAAGAATATGCACGTCGTGCATCAGGATGGCCAGGCGGTGTACAAATTTGCCGTTCGCAAAATGTCAGAAGCGACCGAGTCGTTGCTGGAGCGCAACGGCATTCAAGGCAGCGACCTGGATTGCTTTATCCCGCATCAGGCGAACAAGCGCATTATCGAGTCCACGGCGGAGCGATTGGGCATCGCAGGTGAGCGCGTCATCATCAATATTGACCGCTTTGGCAACACTACTGCGGGCACGATTCCGCTGGCTATGCAGACCGCGCGGGAAGAGAACAAGCTGCGTAAGGGCGACCTGGTCCTGCTGGCGTCTGTGGGAGCCGGGTATACCGTCGGCACTTGTTTGCTGCGCTGGGAAATTTAACCGAGCCGGCGTTCGATTGCGGTTGTCATTTTTCCTCGTCAAGCTCAAGGAATTCGCCCAGTCGGTCCAATCGCCGTTCCCACAGAGTGCGATGATCGTTGATCCACCTTTGTAGCGCGGTGAAGCCTGCAGGATCGATGCGGCAGGTGCGGGTTCTTCCTATCTTTTCCGTGTGCACCAACCCACTTTCCTCCAGAATTTGCAGATGTTGCATCACTGCTGTCACCGTTATGCCGAGCGGTTCAGCTAATCGCGACACAGAAAGTGGTCCCTGGCAGAGCCTGTCCAGGATGGCTCGACGGGTTGGGTCGCCGAGCGCGTGAAACAGGCTGTCAATGCTGATCTTCGGACGCGGCATAGCCAGGAGCCTTTCCGATATTGCCGGCAAGCACGGTTCGCCTGCCGGCTGGTTTTGGAGCTGTGGATCTAGCTGTGACCGGTTGCACTGGCGAGGCGCAGGGTGAGGAGCCAAAGCGAAGGATTATCACTTAGCTCGTCAGTTCCTTGTCCAAATTCTCAAAAATCTTGCGCCAGCCTTCTTCCCGCATTTCCGGACCGCCGGAACCTTCAAAGAACGCTCCCTGGTGCGTGCAAATCAAGTCCGTTCCTTTATTAGTAGGAAGAAGCTCGAACGTGACCAGCGCGGCCGAAACGCGGTTCTCTCCAATCATCATGGTGGAGGAAGTGACGATGCGACGGTTGGGAAGAATGTCCAGGTAGCTTGTATCGGTGATCATTGCGATGCCGGGAAAGGGAGAGCCTTCTTTAAACCGCAGTTGTGCGTGCTCGCTGCCTCCCTCGCGAAAGTCGAGCTCATACTTCTCGATTTCGGTTTTTCTTCCTTCGAAAAACCATCGGCGTTTCTGCGGTGCGCTGGCAAAGGCGGAGAAGACGCGCTCGGGGGGCTTGGGATAGCTGCGCTCGATGATGAAGGTGCTGTGGATGACGGAAGGATCTTTGTGGTCTTTCATGGTGAATTCCTTTCTGCCAATAGTTAAGCGGCAACTTCAGTATCTTGAGAGTCCCGTAAATAGTCAAGCAAATACTTCAGTATTTTCGAAATCATTTGCGGCGGAAACATCGCGCGAAACTTTCTGGTCATTGTGGCGAACGTGTAACCACCGCCGACAATCGCGGGATCTTGGCTGTGGCGGCAATCACGATTGCTTCGCTGGATTGCTACACTGATGGGTGACGCAGCGCCTTCATATTTCTGCCATTCGATTCTTAAATCCTGCCCCGCTGATGTGGGATTTCGAACATCCACCCGAGATGGAAAGGCTGGTGGAACGCTACCAGATACACAGCGCCATGCCGTCTCAATGCGCGGTCGAGTTGGCGGAGGGAAGCGCCGACATCGGATTGATCCCGATTGCAGCTTATGCAACAACCCCCGGACTCGCAGTTCTTCGCGGCTGCACAATTGCTTCGCTTGACCGGGTGCGCTCCATCATCTTAGTCGTGAAACATCCTGACGGAATTGGGGCGGTCCGTCGCGTTGCCGCCGATACGGACTCGCGAACTTCCAACGCGTACGCGCAAATCATTTTCCGAAAGTTTCATCACACCGATCCGGAGTTTCTTCCCTTTGCGCCAAACCTTGACGCCATGCTGGAGGCCTGCGACGCGGCCATTTTGATTGGCGATCCTGCTCTACTCGCGCTGGAGGATCAGGATGCACGCTTGGCGCGCACCGGCGAGCGCCTGGAATACCTGGATCTTGGGCAAGTGTGGAAGCAGCACACCGGAGTGCCCTGGGTATCGGCGGTTTGGGCGGTGCGGCCAGAAGCGATCCATGCGGCGAAGCTGACCGCGCATCAGGTGACGGAGGATTTTCTCAACTCGCGCGATCACGGTATGGCACACGTTGAGGATCTGGTGAAAGAATGGGCTCCCCGCATCGCCGTTCCTGCCGTGACCATCCGCAACTACCTCTCAAACCATATTCATTACGTGCTGGATGAAGCGTGCCTGGGAGGAATGGATCTTTTCTTCCGCTATGCTGCGGAAACCGGGGTCTTGCCGCCGGCGCCGCCGCTGCGCTGGCTCGAGTAGAGTGGCTGTAACCGGTAGTTTTCCGCGCATTTGCCGCAGATCCTGCGGACGACATCTTACCTGT
>JBARFA010000148.1:0-23730 GCA_049796755.1 Acidobacteriaceae bacterium | reverse complement strand
GCACGGGCACTGGCAGCACCGGCACTGGTACCACAGGCACTAGCACCACGGGCACTGGCAGCACGGGCACTGGCACCACAGGCACCAGCACCACAGGCACTAGCACCACAGGCACCGGCAGCACGGGCACCGGCACCACAGGCAGCAGCGGTACCGTGGTCTCGAATATCCAGACAAATTCCTTCGAATGGGAAAGCTATGGACAGGCATCGCCCACTTTCAAAGACTGCAGCCCGTCCCCATGTGAGGGTGTTTCCTGGTCGATGAAATACGGCATCACATTGCCATCCCTCACAAATAACGCAACCCAGTTTAGTCTTGGCGGAACAGTGCCCTTTGGGGATGTGCTTTTCACCACCGAACTGATGGGGGCGAGCGCTCCAGTCATAAAAGACTCGAATCACACCCTGTTACCCACTCTTCATAACTTTACCTACGACACAGATTTCTACGTGACCGATGTTTCGATCACGCAGGCGTTGGAGTTCGATGTCGTCATGCACGAGAATGGCGCCAGCATGTTTTGGGGGGTCCAGTGTGCCCCACTCGGCGACAAGACGTGGGACGTTGTAGACAACACCACGCTGAAATGGGTATCGTCCGGCGTTCCCTGCAAACTCGTGAATGGATGGAACCACCTCACGCTTCAATTCACACGTGGAGCGAACAACCAGGTTGTGTATGACTCGGTCACCATAAACGGCACTAAGACTGCGCTGAACAAGAGTTCTGCTGCCGGCACTGTTCCGCAGAGTTGGTGGGGCGTCAACGTCAATTTTCAAATGGACGGCAACTCTACTCAGTCGTCCAACGCGGTATATCTGGACGGTCTGAATATTACCTACGAGTAGAGTTCATTCGCTGACCATCCATGCACGTCAAGCGCACGAACCGTGCCCTTACGGAAGCGCGTGTCGAGGATTTCTCCTGCAAAACCCGCAATAACTCCGATGCCATCATACCCAGGGCTTCTACTTTGAATTCATATGCTCGATCGTGAGTTCATCATCGCTACCGAAGGTCGCGCTTACCCACTGCCTCGAACGGAATCGTGAAAGATGTCGAGCGGCGCGCAAAAAACTCTCCGAGCAGGTATGTAATTTTCTCCAGACGCGTTAGAGAGGCTTTACCGGTTGCGTGTAGAATTTACGCTTTTATCGAAAACAACATAAGAATGTCTAGTTTTTCTTTACTTTTGCATCTAAGTCCCTTTCATGATGTGAAGAATTGTGTAATTATTGGTTTGTCTAACCCTGCATATTTTCAAGCGAATTAAATCTTCCGTTTTTTCCGCTTTTTTTCTGCCGCCACAGTCCCGGTCTAAAGCCTGAACTGAACTACTTTCCCTAAAGGAGATGTATCGGTGTTGCGGCTCCCTCACGCCTCATGTTTATCTCGGCTTTTAAACAAAAAATCCGCTTATTTGTTTCCAATCGTTTTGTTTTGCCTTCCGTCTTTCGCGGGCAGCATCACAATCAGCAGCCCGGCAGCCGGATCGACCAGCACCACTGCCGTCAGAATTACCGCCGCTGCAAGTGAAAGCGGGTCCTATCATCTGGAGATATGGGACAACGGCACAAAACTAGGCGACGTGTTCGCGAGCACTGTGAATGCGGTCTATACTCTGTCCGCTGGTTCGCATACCTCCACGGTTGAGGCAATATCGAGCGGTGGCGCTCTCCTGAACGTAAGCCGCGTCAGCTACACAGTCTCGGATGCAAGCGCAGATGCATCGACCTCGAGTAAAGTCAGCATCACCAGTCCGACTGCGGGGTCGACCGACACCAGCGCCGTCAGAATCACCGCCTCTACGAGTGAAAGTGGATCCACTCACCTGGAGATATGGGACAACGGCTACAAATTAGGTCAGGTTTCGGCCAATAGCGTAAACGGAGTCTATGTGCTGCCCAGCGGATCGCATACCTTGACGGTTCAGGCGATAGCAAGCAGCGGATCAGTTCTGACTAAGAACAGCGTCAGCTTTACTGTCGCCAACAAATGCACGACCTCCAGCACCGTCGAGTGCAACCTGGATCAAGAGGCAATTGACGACACCCAGGCGGACTGCGATCCTGCGCCAGCAGCAAAATGGGTGGCCAATCCCTGCGGACAAGGCGTACAGGGATCCGACGGAACGGATCCGGAGACCACGAAGATTCAGGCTGTTGGCACATCAGGAACGACTCCAGACCAGGGGAACACGTCGCTGGATGGCCACTCGGTGCATCTCGCGGAGACCCGAGGCAAGGGCTGGTCGAATGTTCTGTTCAGGGTCCAGTCGCCGTCATCTGCCTCAACATCTTCGATAGACACGAATTGGACTTTGGATGGATACGTCTATCTCCCGAATCCTTCAGCCCATCAGGCCTTTGAGCTGGATGCGCAATACACGATCAATGGAGTTTGGACGAAGTTTTATACAGAATGCGCATTCAATGAGAACAACGGCACCGGGTATTGGGCTGTGTTCGACACCGAAACAGGCGGCTGGATCTTTCTGAACGGTCAAAAGCAAAATGGGCAAACTCCACCCAAAGTGCCGTGCGATCGCAGTTATTTCACTCAACCGTGGACTGGATCGAGCAATCCTTCATTCACCGGTTGGCACCACATTGCGTGGACGTTTGTCCGTAATAGCGGCGGTTCTGTGACTTTCAAAACTCTTACCTTCGATGGGACTACGACCCAGGTGAACTTCAGCCCCAAAAGCGCGCCCGGAGGATACGAGAGCAGCAATGGAAACTACAGCGCTTTAATTCAACTCGATGGCGCAGATAACCCCGACGGACTATACAACACGGTAGATGTGTATGTTGACGAACTGAGCCTGACCCACACTCAATAGCTCTCTCTAAACCAGAGACGCGCGCGTTTCCCCGCCGTTCGGTACCCCGGCAACAACGAACGGCGGCGGAAATCGCAGCCGAGCCGATGGACAACCACCGGACTGGCTGGATTCTGCGGTTCGTAGTGAGCATCGGCCGCGGATCTCACAACACGGCCGATGGCTACTTCAACCCATATACATCGATTTCGCCTCGCGGACTTGCCACTGTCGACAGGTCATGGCCGGTTGTGATGTAGACTTTCCCGTTCGCTACGATCGGCGACGTAAATTTAATTCCGTATCCCGGAACATCTCCAGCATTGGTACTGCTGCTATACAGTTCTTTTGTCGGATCGCTGGCGTCATAGGCATAGAGCGTCGCGCTGGTGGGCGTGCTGCTCTGGATTGGGCTTCCATGGTCGATCATCCACAGAATTCCGTTCGACGTTCCATTGGCAGATATAAAAGGAGTCGTTCCATAGCTGGACTCCTGAATGTTATGGGCAATGTAGGCACCCGGCGTCAACGTTCCAGCGGAGTACGTAAACTGTCGTAGACCGGCAGGCAGAACCGTCGTATACGGCGTCACTCCCAGATAGACCGATCCATTGAAGTATGCGGCAGTTCCGAAGTCCTCATAGCTATCGACGTCCATCGAATGAGTTCCTAAGCTGTCGGTGCAGCTCGAAACGTATGGGGCGAGCAAATCGGATTCAAGATAAAAAGCTTGACTCGCTCCAGCATCATTGGCTTGCTCGTGGCCAAGATTGGCTGTGTTCACCAGATAGAGCTTGGACGACTTCCCTCCCGCAAGGGCCTCCGTGGTTCCTGGAATCAACATCAGCCCCCCGCCGGCCAAATCCGCATCGTTGCAATCCATATACTGGTAATCCTGAGGCGTGAAATAGTCCTCCATTTGCAGTTGTGCGTTAAACTTCAACACCGAATCGCCCCATGCGGTCTGCCCATCCCACGGGCCGTTCCCGGTGGTGACGTATACGTTTCCAGCGCTGTCGGCAGCCGGACCGTCACCGCCCATCCAGATACCTCCGCCACCTGCATAGGTTCCCTCGCCATTCAGGTTAGGGCTCGCGTTGAACACTCCTGTCTGGGCCAGAGTCTGCGCATCATAGGCCAGCAACCATCCTTGATGGCAGCTGCCGAAACCGATGTACACCGTGCCGTTCGCCAGCAGCAGGGCTGCCCTCTGCAGGCATAACGGAGCCAGGCTATCGACGCCATTCACCGACTCCGCATTCGTACCAGCTACGGATGCCTGAATTACAACAGGGCCGCCGAACTTCTGGGCACCGGTGGTCAGATCCAGCGCATTCAGGCGGAAAGTTGCGGCACTGCCGGCTTTCACTTCCACGGAGACCACGTAGATTGTGTTCGTCGTCAAATCAATCACGGGGGTGGACGTGACCCCTTCGTACGGCGCGATTGACCCTCCAATGGGCCTCTCTCCGGTCTGCAGCAGAGACACCTGCCAGAGTGGCGCGCCGGTACCGTAATTGTCGGCGTCGAACGCGTACACACTATCGTTCTCCGTTGCTACATACAACACGTTATGTTTGCCGCCGTCGATGGTGAGATTTGAGACCAGCAGCGGCTGGCCATACACATAGCCATCGACCAGATAGGAGAAAAGTTTTCCAAATGTTTGCGGACTGACATTAGCCGGAGTTAGCGATTGTTCACCGGGATTCAAACCGCTGCGGTTCGAATCAAAATGATACGTCACTACGTTGACTCCAGTGCCAGGCGCGATGGTTACGACAAACGGCACAGTTTCGCTCACTCCGCCCACTGAAGCCGTGATAGAAGTTGAGCCCGAAGCCACTGATGTCGCTAGCCCGGCGGAATTTACGGTTGCTACGTCTTGATTCGCAGCCGTCCAGTTGACGGTCGAGGACACATTCGCGGTCGAGTTGTCATTGTACGTTGCGGTCGCCGTGAACTGCTGCGTCGCTCCCAGCGCGATGCTCGGGGTCGCAGGTGTAACCGCGATGGAAGTAATTGTCTTCGCCACGGCGGCGGTAACGCTCAGCACCGCAGTACCGTTCACTCCGCTCAGAGAAGCGGTGATCGTGCTCGATCCCGCGGCCACTGCAGTTGCCAGTCCGGCTGCGCTGATTGTCGCTGCCGCTTTGTTGCTGGATGTCCAGGTTGCGGTCGAAGTCACATTCGCAGTCGAGTTGTCGCTGTAGGTCGCCGTCGCGGTAAATTGCTGCGTCGCTCCCGCCGTGATGCTCGGGTTCGCTGGTGTAACCGCGATGGCAGTGATGGTCTTCGTCGCGGCGGTCACGGTCAGCATGGCCGTACCGCTCATTCCGCTCAGTGACGCTGTAATTGTGGTCGATCCTGCCGCAACCGCGGTCGTCATTCCAGAGGCATTTATCGTTGCCACCCCGGTGCCGGCGGACATCCAGGTCGCGGTCGAAGTTACATTTGCGGTTGAGCCATCACTGTAGGTGGCTGTCGCGGTGAACTGCTGCGTCGCTCCCGCCGCTATGCTCGCGGTGGCCGGCGAGGCCGAGACAGCCTTGAGTGTCTTGATTGGCGATGGGTCGGACGAAGATGCTCCGCACCCCGTGCTCACTGCCACCAGCAAGAGCGCTACAAAAACAAATAACGACTGTGCCCATTCACTGGGTCTTCGATCGATGCTCATCTGTCCCCCAAGGCTGTTTCGAAGCAATAACTACAATGCATTTCGAGGCGGGCCAATTCGACGTTTACCGGACATCTTTCCGGCCTACCGTATCAGCGAGGCTAGATGCAACTTCGTTCCTCCGCGTTGTCCGTTTTTATTTTGATTTTCTGGAATCAACCGGCGGCGCCGGCTTGAAAGGTTTCAATCGCGCAGCCCTGCTCAGGGACTTTGTCATCCTTTCAATTGGCCAGATTTGAAGACCAGATCAGAGGGATATCTGCAGGCACGCATTGCGCTTGCACCGTCTACAGAAAGGTTTGGAATCGATATTTTGGGCAGCTTGGCCTTGTCAGCAGAACTCTGCAAAAGGTACCGCCAATAGACCTCGTTTGCGAGTGACGCTTCCTCTTAGCAAAATCTTGTCTTTTTCCATAGCCACCATCCTGCGCCGAGAAAAGTCAGCAGGAGAAGAAGCAACAGTCCGTTCGCCCAGAACATGTGCATGGGCAGAGGAGGGCGCTTCGCTTGCAGCGCGAGAATGAAGAAGATGCTGCACGCGATCAGAGCAATCGCGATATCCCACCAGTGTCGGCGTGTCGCGGGAATGGCTCCCGTGTCCCTGCCGGTCTGCGCCCTCAGCACCGTTGGATAGTCCAGGGAGTAGCGAACACACTCCCGCAGGATGGCCTTGCGTGTTGCATTGTGCTCCTCACCGCTGGCCGCCGATGTACTAATCGCCAAGGTGCCGAGCAACATCACAACTGACCCGGCGACGACAATCACATGATGAAGGATTCCCGTAGCAGCCAGGCCTCCGAAAACCAATGCACCCCAGGCCAGACCCCACAACTGATTGGTGTTGGAGAGCGGAATGGCTCGCCCAATCCCGATGTATTTGGTCGAATATTGCTGGAAGAGATCTCCAATGACCCAGCAAAATCCCCCGAGAAACAGCCAGAAGATTGCCGCATGCGCGCCTTGCAACTCCGCCAGGAGAGGATGAACTCCTCCGCGCAAACCAAGAGTGAGAAGCAACATCGTACCCAACTCTCCCACCGTAAAAACGGTCACAAAGGAGAGTGGATTCATGCCACTCAGGTAGGCCTTGCGGTAGGGAACGTACATGGTTCCCCACATCAGGCTGGCGCCGAGAGCCGCGAGGATACCTTCATGGGCATGCGTCGGAGCGATCCGTGAGCCGTGCACCGAACTATAGGCCAGCATCACAGCAGCAAACAAAATCGCCAGTGTTCCGCCCAGAACTTTCAGCCAGTTTCTGGCACTTGCTCCACGCAATTCGTTGAATAGCAGCCATCCCCAAAAAATTCCCACCAGGCAGTTCGTATTCCAAAGAGGAAATGCGATGGATAAGCCAACGTCGCGGATGGCAAATACAGTTAATGTGTTGGCAACGGCCCACAGGGCGCCCGCCAACACCCCCCATACGATCAGGTGCTGGTTCTCCCGCAGGTCCGCAAAGACATAATCGCTTCCCTTCAGTACAGTTGGAATCGTCCATCGCGCGACGAACACTCCCCCTACCATGCAAAGGGAAACCGCAAAAGGAGACATTGCCGCGCTGGCGATCTTGGCAGGAACTTCAGCGCCACCGAGCCACGCTCCTGCAGCCAGCCCACAAACTACCCCCACTCCATGAGCCGATTGCAGCGAAGAGAGAGCTCGATTTTTCACTTCTGTGGGCACGTTGCTTCTCTCTAGCGCAGATATAGCAACAAGCCGATCCCAACCATCAACACGGCTACAGGAATCCAGAAGTGGCTATCGGTTAGAATCGCTTTCAACATAACGCCTCTTGTTGGAGGGTCTTTCAGGACATCGATCACCGTCAACCCAACCGGTTCCGTGCGCGCAATTTTCAAACTTTACGGCATCGCTACCGTAGACTACGTTAGCCGCATGCTTCTCGTCGTGTCAATTCCATATGAACACCGCTAAATAACAGACTTGTGAAAGCTCGCGGAGCAATCATTTGGAAATAAGTTGCGATTACGTTTCCGGTACCGTAATATGGAAACACCCTGTCGCCGGAGTGTCACGATGAACCGCCTGACCACAGAAAATCCGCTCAAACGGCTCGACGATTGGGACGACTTCGTTGCCTCGCGTTATAAGGAAAACAAGCCGCAGGAAGAATTTCGTAACTACGATCCGGACGCAAATCCAGGCGTTGCTGAATTCTACCGCCTGAACCACGCCTTGCAAACCGTTGACTTTGTGCAGTCAAAGGAGCGGGAGTACTTGCCACTTCGCAAGTCACAGAAAACGATCTGGGAAGCAGCGGAGTTTCTGAATACTTTAGTGGACGAGAGTGATCCCGATACAGACCTGACGCAAATCGATCACCTGTTGCAGACTTCAGAAGCGATTCGGAAAGATGGTCACCCGCGCTGGTTCGTCTTAACTGGATTTATTCATGATCTTGGGAAAGCACTCTGCCTCTACGGAGAACCGCAATGGGCTGTCGTGGGCGATACATTTCCGGTAGGTTGTGCTTACTCCGACAAGATCATCTTCTATGATTATTTCGCCGCTAATCCTGATTCGAAGAATCCCGCGTATCAGGACCTCTATGGTATCTATGGAGCGCACTGTGGACTGGAGAATATCCACATGTCCTGGGGACATGACGAATACATCTATCAGGTAGCAAAGAACTACTTGCCGGAGCCTGCCCTTTACATGTTGCGGTATCACTCGTTCTACCCGGCCCATCAACATGGCGCCTATCGCCACTTGATGTCCGAGCATGATGAGGAGATGTTTCACTGGGTTCGTAAGTTCAACCCCTATGATCTTTACTCGAAAGGTTCGTCAAAGCCGAATCTGAAAGAAATACTTCCCTATTATCAGGACCTGATCGCAGAATTCTTTCCAGACAAGATTGATTGGTAGTTTCTGTGCACCGCGCTACTTCCAGGTCTTCAGCCGCCGATCCCCTGCCGTGGAGTAATCTGTTGAAGTGGAGTTGGGTAGCAGCCGTCGTTTTCATTTACCTAGCCTTTGGCTGCGCCATAGGGTCATGTTTTGCCGATACTCCAGCCAAGCCAAATCTCGTATTACATGGCACTGTCACACACGCGCAAAACCAAACTTACATTCAGGTCCCATTCCAAATCCCTTCCGGTGTCTTTCGTCTGACGGTTACTTTCCAGTACACGACTAAGGAGGAGGGAACGAGGCTCGATCTAGGGATCTTCGACCCGAACGGATTTCGTGGAGCCAGCGGCGGCAATAAGTCCCGTTTTACAATCAGCGCAACCGACGCGACCCCATCCTATTTGCCGGGACCTATCCTGCCTGGGCGATGGTATCTTCTGATCGCCGTGCCGAATATTCGGTCGAACGTCGTCTCCCGTTACACGGCCGACATCTTCCTTGAAACAAAGCCGGCAATTCAATCCTTCTCGAACGGGCCATTACGCAGTGGGCCTGCCTGGTACCGCGGCGACTTACATATGCACACAGGGCATAGCGATGGCACTTGTCCCAGCCAGAGCGGTAAGTCCGTCCCCTGTCCTGTGTTTGTCACGGCGGAGGCAGCCGTACGCCGTGGGCTCGATTTTATTGCAATTACTGACCACAATTCCATTTCCCAATATGATGCGCTTCGAGAACTGCAACCATACTTTGATCAGTTGCTCTTCATTCCGGGACGCGAAATTACTACATTTCAAGGCCACGCGAACGTGTTTGGTATTACACGGTTCGTGGATTATCGCATTGGGACGCCAGGCGTACCAGACATGAATGCTGTAGCCCGGCAAGTCCGCCGATTGGGTGGAATCATTTCTATCAATCACCCCAATGCACCTAGTGGAGAAATCTGTCTCGGTTGCGGATGGCACCCCGATCCACCTGCCGACCTCCATCGATTTTCTGCCATTGAAGCGGTGAACGGCGGAGCTCTGCGTGGCCCTTATTCTGGCGTAAGTTTCTGGGAGAAACAATTGGAAGGTGGCTATCGAATCCCTGCCATTGGCGGCAGCGACAACCATCACGGCGCCTGGCCTGTTTCTCATCCTGACTCTGTGGGCATACCAACGACAGTTGTCTATGCACAAAATTTGTCTGTCCCAGCCATTCTCGAAGCGATTCGCTCAGGTCATGTATTTATCGATCTAACTGGTTCCCACAATCGCATGCTGGAAATGACTGCGATGGCGCCGGAACAAAAGCCGGTGATGATGGGCGATATTCTCCACGTATCTGCCGGCTCCACAGTGCAGATAACAGTTCATGTCGTGGGATGTTCAGGGTGGACACTGAAACTATTCGACAACGATCATGGCGTCTCCGCGCTTTCCTCTCAAGTTCTTTCGCAGCAAGACGCGACTCTACATTTCAGCTGGCCTAGCGATGGCAAGCGCCATTGGCTGCTTCCCCAGGTGGAAACGCCTCAAGGCGAACTCGAGGTGCTTGGCAACCCAATCTATGTGAATTACCCCGCGGAAGCCGGCGATGGAACTAAATCAACCATCGGTAGGTGACGAATCGGCCTGATTCTGTGCAATAGGCAGTTTTCTGGCGAGTAACCTATATGAAATCATTCCAGCTACCATAAGTAGCTCCAGCCTCAACGCGCGTGATATCAGCTAACGCGCCGGATAATCTGAGCTGTCGACTCACCATTGCTCGAAAATTTCCTACTTTCCAACGGCTTTCGATGAAAAAGAGAGCGGGGCAAGCTATGCTTGCCCCACCCGTTGCTGCGGCCGGATTTCCAGCGCTCAATAGAACAATTTCAGCGCCAATTGCATCACTCGATTCGGATTTCTCTGAGACGTAATTTGGCTGAATTTTGAGGTCGTAAAATTCAGTTGCGTTGGCTGTCCAAATTGAACATTGTTGAATGCGTTGAATGCCTCTGCCCGGAACTGCAGACGAAGCGAGTGCTGAAACGTAAAGTTCTTCAGGATCGATGCGTCCACGTTCTTGAAGCTCGGCCCTCGGACTTGCTGTGGGCTGCCTCCGAGAACCGCGTAATTTGTTTCGCCGATCATGGTGGCAATCGGGGGCTGGGAAAATGCAGCCGGGTTCAACCATTGCGTGTAGTTGTGCGGCCCAGCATATAGGCTTTGCCCCGACACCGTATTTGCGAAGCAGCCGAACTCTGAAGTTGCAACCGGGCAGGTTACAGTTGTCGGCTGACCGCCTTGATAGGTGTAAATAAAGTTGACCACCCAGCCCCCTAGAATCGCGTCCGTGGCACGATTCGAGCTAGCTAAAAATTGCCGGCCATGACCGAAGGGTAAGTTGTAGGTGCCTGAGACGTGAACCAGGTTCGTCGCATCCGTGTCGCAAAGGCCATAGTCCTTCGCAATGCCAAAGCCTGGTAGCCATTCCGCTCTGTACTGTTGGTTTTGTGACGCCTGAGTATGCTGATCGGTCATGCACTTACTCCACGTGTAGTTTCCAAGCAGATACAGGCCGAACGACATCTGATGCTCATACGTAGCCTGCATGGAGTTGTAACTACTGTTGGCGTTCGTGGTTTCATAGGTCGCATTGCGGGCAAAGCTAGGAAACGGCACATAGAGCTGCGGATTGACACTCGGCGGAAGAATTTCTGTCGGGGAGTTGTTATAACCCAGATTGTCCAGATGGCGGCCCATCGTCCCAACATAGCCAAGCTGGAAGGAATCGTGGTTGGTGAATTGGTCTTGCGCTGTCAGGTTTACGGTCTGAACATACGGGGTTTGAAAATTATATTGGCGTCCGTACAAATTCAGCCCGAGCCCGTTGTTGACCGTTGGGTCCTGGAAATTGACAGTTGTCAAAGCCTCTTCCATGGTGGCTGGATCGCCGTTGGAAAGAAGCAGCGGATGCTGCGAATCCGGGCTGTTGAATGTGGCCACATAGACAAAGGGATAATTTGTTCCCAGGGTACCGCCGTAGCCGAGGTTTCCTAAGGCGCCATACGTAATCCCATAACCGCCGCGCACAACGATGGTCGGCTGGACGCGATACGCAAATCCCAGGCGAGGAGCGAAGTTCAGCTTTTGCGCGTTACCTAAAGAAAGTCCGGAAACGCATTCCAGCGATATGTTGCTGCTCGTCAGCAGTGTATTGAACCCGGTTGACCTGGGCACCTGGCAACCGGAGTTAGGGATATAGTAGGTGCCCGTGTCGCCATTCCCGCCCACGGGGATAAAGTTTGCCTGGTTGCCGTGGACTTCCGCATACGGTGTGAAGTAATCCCAACGAAGACCCAGGTTCAACGTCAAGTCCGGAGTTACTTTCCAATCGTCCTGGAAATAGGCTCCGATGTACCAGCGATGGTCATCGGTGGCAGCGATATTCGATCCGGAGAAGCTGCTCATTCCTCCCACATAATCGACGCCGCCTACGGTCGACGGAATCGGAGTCAGCAGCAGATCGCCGATTCCATTCAAGCTGCTGCTCTTGTTTGGAATATCGGAATACTGCCCGTTGAAGTTGAAATCGCCTCTTCCTTGTGGCGGCTGGGAAATGTCCCCTTCCAGATCGTCCACCTGGACGCCGGTTTTGAAGGTATGGTTGCGATATACCTTGGTTACGACGTCTGCCCCTTCCACGCTCCAGACGTACTGCAGGGTCGGAGTGTAATTGCCCACGCCGATATGGGTCAGCCCGTTGATGGTAATCGGAGGGAGGCCGCCATTGTTGGCTACCTGCTGAATTCCCTGGATTCCATATTGTGCGGGAATGCCGAAGGTGTTCCCATAAATCGATTTCTGCAGCTTATCGGAATGGACAACTCCCACGTGCATGTCATTGGTGAATGTAGGAGTAAAGATGTGGGTATATCCCACAGCAAATGCCCAGGCCGGAAAACTGTCGTTTCGGCCACCGCTCTCTCCGACCGCCAGGCCTGGCAGCGCTGAGGGAACAGCCTCGGAAATCAGGCTCCGGTCATACACGCCAAACAGCGTGTTATTTGCGTTAAAGTTCTCGTCGATCCGAATATCGTACGAATTTGTGTTCTCAGATTCTTTCGGCGCATTGTAAAAATTATTTGCAAGACCAGCGCTGGTCGGCGCCGGGTAAACTCCCAGCAGTTTGACTGCATTCGGATCAAGCCGGCCCACCGGAATGATGTTGAGCTGGGCAGTATCGCCAACGAAGTTGGTCTTGCCCACCAGGCTGCCCGTATAAAAAGGATCGCGAACATAGCTTCCCGGCGCACCGGTAAGTCCGGTAATCGGGTCAATGCCGCTGGCCGGAATCGCGCGCGTAGTTGCCGGATCGAGAATAGTGCCGTGAGGGAACACGCGTCCCAAAGCGTCCGTTCCCGTGCCGCTGTTATACGTGATCAAGTCCTGCAGATTGGTGAATCCGCTGCTGACCATCCCAGCCGTCGGCACCGTGCTGGTCGCGGGTGAAGGAGTTATATATCTGCCGCCCTGATAGTCGGCGAAGAAAAATGTTTTGTCCTTGAAAACCGGTCCGCCCACCGTTCCACCAAAGATGTTCTGGCGATATTCGGGCTTTGCCGTATGATTCAGATCATTAAAAAAAAGATTTGCGTTCAGTACGTCGTTCCGCCAATATTCCCACACATCTCCATGGAAGTGGTTCGTGCCGGACTTAATGACCGCATTGACCACGGCCCCGGTAGAATGCCCGAATTCCGCGTTGAAGTCCCCGTTTTGCAGTTTGAATTCCTCAAGCGCGTCGGGCGGAGGGACGATGGCCGCATTGTTCCCTACCGAGGAGCCGCCATACACTTCGATGTTGTCGTTAATCCCATCCAGGCGAAAATCATTCTGCCACAAATTCACGCCATCGACCGAGAAGTAGGCGCTGTCGGACCTTCCCGAATCGCCGCTGGG
Organism: Acidobacteriaceae bacterium; assembly: GCA_049796755.1. Taxonomy (GTDB): domain Bacteria; phylum Acidobacteriota; class Terriglobia; order Terriglobales; family Acidobacteriaceae; genus JAKAAZ01. The sequence goes on along the minus strand of JBARFA010000148.1, from coordinate 10,415 downwards.
GTTGCCAACCGGGGCGGTGGCGACGCCCGCGGACAGTTGCGCTAGCGACACCCAATCGCGGGTCTGCAGCGGCATATCGTTGATGGTTTGTGTGGTGATCGTTTGACCGACCGACGCGTTCTCCGCCTGAAGCAGAGGAGCCGCCGCCGTTACGGTGACCTGGTTGGACACCTTTCCTGTGAGGAGCGGCATATCTACCGTCAGCGTTGACTGGACGTGCACCTGCAGACCCTTCTCAATAAAAGTCTGAAAACCAGGCGCTTCCCCTTGCAGCGTATAACTGCCGGGCATGACGCCGGTCAAAGAGTAGGTGCCGGTCGAAGTGGACACGGTCGAAGTTGCGATCCCGGTTGAATCGTTTGTCAGGGTAATTTTCGCATTGGATATAACTGCGCCCGTTTGGTCGTGGACTGTACCGGTGATGCCTCCGGTAGCGATCTGGGCTAGAAGTCCGGTCGAGGAAAATATCAGAATTAGCATTGCAAACAACAACCACAACGTGAGCTCCCTGGGGTAGGTTTGTGTCATCGTGATCTCCAAAAAATTTGGTCGGAATAGTTTCGACTTAGTACGTTGTTGCAGCCGGAGTTTGGCGATATTTCCGGGTCTGTCGGTTCGGCAGCAAGTCGCGCTTGACGTCATTCAGGAACAAGATCTCTCTGCATCCTCTCCAATTCCGCTTCAACCGAGCCATCGGCGGGCGGCATTGATGTTTTGCGCTCGCTAGCCTCTACGGTTGCGAAAAAATCCGAGCGGAGATTCTTGCAATTCCGCGTGCTTAGCCAAATTACGGTAGCGCTATCTGCTTTGGCAAGTCGAATTTAGAATCCTGCAACAAAGTTGGATTAATTTTTTTAAATGTAAATTTATGAATAACTTAAACAAATGTTTAAAGCTCCATGAGTCAACTTGACCTCTGGCTTGGTTGCGATATACGGTAACGTAATCGCTTGATTTGAATGTCTCCGGAATGTTAAAAAATTCTGCACTACTCCGTTGGCTTCGGGGAGACAATAGTCGAAATGCCTATACGACTAAAGGACATAGCACGTGATCTGGGAATCTCCGTGATTACCGCGTCCAAAGCACTACGCGGGGCCAAGGACATCAGCGAGGAAACTCGGCAGCGCGTCCTGAAAAGAATGGCCGAGTTGAACTACCGGCCCAACATGATGGCACGGGGATTGGCGAGTGGAAAAACCTTCATTGTGGGCCTGGTCGTTCCCGATCTTCTTCATCCGTTTTTTGCGGAGTTCGCCAAGTCTCTCAACGGAGTTCTTCGACCTCAGAATTACGGCATCATCCTCGCATCCTCAGAAGAGGATCCGGAAATCGAGCAACAGGAGATCAGCCGTGTGCTCGCACGAGGAGTGGATGCCCTGCTCATTGCATCCTGCCAACCCATACTTCAGGGCTTTTATGGAATCGAGGATCAACGGACTCCATTTATTCTGATCGACCGGGACTTTCCGCATTTGCGGGCGAACTTCGTGGGAACCGACGATTTTTTGGTCGGGCAACTTGCAACCGACCATTTGCTACAAATTGGCAAGCGCCGAATTGCTCATATCGCGGGACCCAAACTGGCTCCGGGTACCGACCGTCTCCACGGCTATCAAACGGCATTGCAGGAAAAACAGGTGACCGTGCCGCCACCCTATATCATCGAAAATTCAAAAGTGGAGGAAGTTGGAGAAGCCGCGGGCTACGAAGCAATGCAAAAGCTTCTCAAGCTGAAACCCAGGCCAGACGCTGTGTTTTGCTATAACGACCTGATGGCCATCGGCGCCATGCATGCCGTCCTTGAAACAGGATTGACGATTCCAGGTGATATTGCATTCGTTGGATGCGGCAATGTGCGCTACTCCAACTACCTTCGAATCCCACTCTCTTCCATTGACCAGTCAACCACACTGCTTGGAAAACATGCTGGAGATCTTGCACTGGAGTTGATTCAGAAAAAATCAAGCGCGCCAAGAAAGATTCGCGTGGAACCGTCCTTGATTGTGCGAGCATCCTCGAGCCCTGCCTGATAAGGGGCGTTACTTTGAATTGGAAGCGCCCAGCAGGTGCGAGAGTGATTGCATATCCTTGCCGAATTCCTCCCAATTGCCCTGCTGCGCGGCTTTCTGCGCCGCATTCAATTGCTTCCGCGCCTCATCCAGCTGCGGCTGCGATTGCGCCTTTGTTTGCGGCGGAGCACTCACGGAAGAACCTCCCACGGCATTTCCAGGCTGCTGTCCTCCGAACAAATCGGAGATTGCCTCGTCGAGCGTTGGCTCCATCACCACCCGGTCCGCAGTAATGGCGATAATGCGCTTGAGCTGAGGGAAGTTGGTACCTTCCGCTTTCAGATACACAGGCACCACGTACAGGAAAGAGTTCTCAATCGGAATAACGACCAGCTTGCCGCGAATGACCTGAGAGCCCTTCTGGTCCCATAGCGTCAACTGCTGCGAAATGGTTGTATTCTGGTCGATCATGGCCTCAATCTGGTTGGGCCCGTAAATCAGCTTCTCCTTGGGAAGCTCGTAAAAGATCATCTTGCCGTATTCCGGAAAATCGCATCGCGCCGCCACCCAGGCAATCATATTGTCTCGGTTCTGCGGCGTAAACGGAGTCATCAACAAATACTCCAGCTTGCTGCTGCCGGGAAGCTTCATCAGGATGTAGTACGGCTCCATCGCCATCACATTGCCGCCGTACTCTTCCTGCGGCGAATCCCATAGATCTTCGCGGTTGTAGAAGACCTGCGGGTCCGTCATGTGGAAGGTCTTGTACTCATGGGTCTGGATGGCGAACAGGTCCTCGGGATAGCGCAGATGGCTTTTCAGGTCTGGCGACATTTGGCTCAGGTCTTTGAAAACTCCGGGGAATGCGCGCCGGTATACCGTCAGGACCGGATCTTTGGGATCCATCACGTAAAAAGAAACGGTGCCGTCGTACATGTCCACAATCACTTTGACCGAGTTGCGGATATAGTTCAGGTCGGACCCCGCGTCTCCCGAATATGGTGCCGAATAGGGAAATCGATCCGAGGTGGTGTAGGCATCCTGAATCCAATACAGCTTGCCATCGCTCAGGACGGCATAGGGATCACGATCGAGCGTCAGGAAGGGAGCGATTTGGGACACCCTCTCCTGAACATTCCTCCATATTTGAATTTTGCTCTGTGGCCGCAGATAGGACGTAAACAGGATGTTGTCATCTCCCTGCGTCCACGCGAATAGAAGCCGTTTCCAAAGGCTATCCAGCGGAATGCCTCCAGTGCCGGCGTAATTGGTATAGACATTCTGATTACCCTTGGGATAGTCGAACTCTTTAATGCCCGTATCGACGATGCGATATCCCGGTGTGGCTTCCCCGTAGTAGATTCCCGGTTCGGTGATCTTCAAGCCATAGTCGGATTGAGGCGGAATGTTCTGTAACAAATATTTCGGGAAACCTCCGCCCACCGTCTGGGAGGCAAAGCTCATCACCAGACCATAGCCATGGGTGAATTGCAGATACTGATTCACCCAGGTCTGCGCCTGTTCCGGCAGCTTGGGAGACAACTCGCGCGTCGAAAGCATGACCTGGTGATAGCCATCCGCTAGATGGTAGCGACCAACATCCACGTTATAGAACTGGTAATACAGCCGGATCGCCTGGGTCTGCTGATAGGTTTGCAGCAGCGGCCGCGGATCCCAAAGGCGAATGTTCTGGATGGTGTCCTCGTTCCGTGCAATCACATCCGGGGTGAGATCGGGAAGCGCCGGGTAGGAAGTTTCCTGGATGGCGTCCAGACCATACGCCTTGCGCGTAAAACGAATGTAGCTCTTCAGGTATGGAAGTTCCAGGCTGAATTCACTGGGCTGCACCACGAACTTCTGAAACAGCTGCGGCAGGGCGACCATTCCCACCATGTACACCAGCACGAAAACAACAGCGCCAAAGACGACAACTCTGAAATGCGGGCGGAAGAAATTGATGGCGAGGAGCACGGCTGCTATCAGCGATAGACCCAGCATGATCCACAGCATGGTCATGGTCACGTGGGAGGCGGTGTACCCGGCCCCGTAAACCACGCCCAACGTCGAGTAGACAAGGTCATAGCGGTCCAGGTAGAAGCCCCAGGCGAGGACAACCGCCAGCACAAACAGGAGTGCGGACACATGTTGCCCGATATTTCTGCGCACCACGACCTTGCCGCCGGGGCTGAATCGCAGCAATCCGAACGTGCCGTAGGAGAGCAGAACCAGCGCCAGCGCGATGAGTGTCAGAAGGAGAAAACTGCCCTGCAGCAGCTCATAAAATGGAAGACGGAAAAGAAAGAAACCCACGTCGATCCGGAAGAGAGGATCCAGCACTCCGAAATGTCCGCCGTAGCGGAAGCGGAGATAGGTGTCCCATTGAGAAGAGATCCCCACCGCGAAAAGCAACCCAATCACGGCGGCTGCGGCTGCGATGCCAAGACTGAGAATTCTGCCGCTCAGGTCGAGATTGATTCTTCTCCCGCTGGTTGGGGAATCGACGAATGCAACCCGATCCAGTTGATTGCTTCGGTGCAATGACTGAATTGTGTTGGCGACAAAGCGGAAATTCATCCACAGAAAGCCGAATGCGCAAACAAACGCCACGCCAACCATGGCCCACTGAACGGACAGGAGAGTCCAGAAGATGCCCAGGTAGTGGAGTTGCCGCATCCAGAGCCACTTCTGGATCAGCCCGGCGATCACCGTCAATAGAACGATGACCACAATCGCCGCAAACCAGAAGAGGCTAAACAGATGCCGGCGTCGCCGACGCGGAGGTGCGGGGGGAATGAAGAGGTGCTCGTCTACCTCGCGCCGTAGTTTCTCGATCGTTCTCTCATCTAGCGGATCATCAATAGACATGCTTCACGTTCCATCATTACACGGTCTGCGGCGCAGCGTTTCGAAGGAGACGGAATCTACCCGCGCATTTCCGGCGCAATGTCATAAATGCTGCGAACTTCCAGCTTGCCTTGAAAATCAAACGGCGACATGGGCTGGTCGAGCGTGATCTGAATCTCCGCTGCCCGGCCAGGGCGCAGATCGATAAAGTTGTCGGAATAGGAGGCGTCGGTATCGGTCACATTGGCCCACACCCAAAGGGCCGGAACGTCGGTCTCAATCAGCACAAAGTACACACGCTCGCCGCCGCTGGTTTGAACTGTCAGCTTCGGCTGTTTCAGCTTCAAGTCTTTCGGCGGCCCGAAAAGCAGTGTGTTCGCGGCCACGGGCAGGCCCTCGACCAGCACCTCCGGAAAGACCAGCAGATTGGCCGCCCCGTGGGTGTGGACCAGATCGGAAAGATCGAGCGCCTCTGCTTCTCGGCTGGTTCGCGCCGGGATTTCAATTTGCTTCGAACCCTGGCGCAGCACATCACCCGCTAGGCTGATTACAGTCCACTGCAATTCGCCGGATACATCCTGCGGACGATCGCTGGTGACATAGATTCCTGCATCTCCGGTCTCCGCATCCGGCAAGCCGCTCACAAGAATCGGCGCGAAAAAGTGCTTCGATTGGTAGAGCACGGCCTTCACGCGATGGTAATAATCCACCATCGACCATGTCGAGTCTGGCCAGCAATCGTTGTATTGCCAGATTGTCGCTGCCATGGACTTCGGCATATCACGCCGCCAATGTTCGACGCCGTAACGCATCGCCCAAGCCTGATTCACCTGCGTCAACCACAGGGTGTCGTCAAAACTTTGCGGCGCTTTTCCAAAATCAGCCTCGGTGTAGTGCATGATGATGCCGATGCCATGATCGCTGCCGTCTTGCTCGTGGTAACGCATCATCGGCGAGTGGACGCTTTGGCGGTTGGCCGCGTCGGTATACGCGCGAACCGTCATGGGAACCGGTGTCGATTGCATGCCGAATTCCGTCACAAAGCCTTCGACCTTGCGGTACGACTCTACCGGCTGATTTCCATGCCACACGTCCCATGTATGAATATCGCCGCTTCCGGCGGCGCCGCTTCCCACTTCATAAAACGCGCCCGGCACCAGCCGATGGACGATGTCGCCAATCACGTCCTTGAATAGATGGTTGTACCCCTTGAAGTATTCAATCTCGTTGTTCCCGCTCCAGATCACGATGGAAGGATGGTTGCGGCATCGGCGTGTCTGCTGCTCAATCTCCGTCTGCAGATTGCTGATCCAGGTTGAATCGTTGACGGGATAACTGGCGTTCGCGAACTTGAACTCGAACTGCAGCATCAATCCCATTTCGTCGCACAGATCGAAAAGTTCATCTTCTTCGTAATACCCGCCACCCCAAAGCCGGATGAAATTGAAATTGCATTCCACCGCCTTGGTCATGTACCAACGCAGGATTTCCGGAGTGACGCGCGTTGGCATGTTGTCTGCGGGAATCCAGTCTGCGCCTTTGGCAAACACCGGCACGCCATTTACCTGCACGTGCATCGCGACGTCATTGGACGGCGGCAGCACGGCAACCTTTCGCAGGCCGATGCGCCGGCTGGCCGTGTCCAGGCTCTGGGCTTTTGAGTCCGTCAACCGAGCTGTGACCGAGTAGAGCGGCTGGTCGCCCATGCCATTCGGCCACCAGAGTTGCGGCTTGGGTATGGAGGCCTGAAGAACAGTGGCGCCTTGATCGACTGGCCCCGTCGCTTCCGCAATCACATCGCCGGCCAGCATCACTTGCGTCTTGACGCTGGATCCTTTCGCCGCACCCGCGACCGTGGTGTGAATCTCCAGTTGAACGCTGCCATCCGGCTGATGGTTCTGCACCACGTTCAGATCCGCGATGCGAGCGTCGTAGCCAAGAATTTCTATCTTCTTCCAGATACCCTGCGTCAGCACTGGAAGACACCAGTCCCATCCCCACATGTACGGCGCTTTCCGCACCCAGCTACGCGGATTCGGGAGGTCGATGTCGTATTGCTGCTTGTACGCCGCTCGTTGCTTCTCGACGAATGGTGTCAACGTGTCAAAGCGCACGCGGATGTGATTCGTTCCCCCACGCAGGTGCGGCTTGATGTCAAACGTCCAGGTGCGAAACATGTTGTCCGCGGTGCCGACCTGCCGGTCGTTCACCCAGACCGTCGCCAGCGTGTCCAAACCGTGGCAGGCAAGCTCCACGTGCTGTTTGGAACGCAACTCCCCTGGAACTTCGAAGCTGCGTTCGAAGATCCAGTTCTTCTCCGCCACCCATTGCACCTTGCCATTGTTCTCGCCGTAGAAGGGATCGGGTATTTTTTTGGCCGTCAACAAATTGGTGTAGGTGCTGCCCGGCATCAGCGCAGGAATGGTTCCAGACTTCCCTTCCTCTTCCATCGTCCACATGTCTCCGCCCAAATCGAGCGATAGCAAATCGGTTTTCTCATCCGCGAAGACGATGCCAGACTTATCCAGCACCAGGCCCACACCCAGGGCCGCTGCGCCCTGAAGTATCTCCCGCCGTGTCAGATAGGGCGTGAGTGCTTGTTGCAAGGGGATTCTGCGCATGTGTGGGCTCCTTTTTCGTCGCGGTGGGGTGATTGGTACGGACGCTCCGACCATGAGGCACGCTGTGCGTCTGGAACCAAAAGCAGTTCAGCCCTCAATAAAAAGCAATCGGAATAAAAAACTAACGATACGATTTTTGAATTTGAATGTCTATGCGACGAGGCAGTTCGCCGTCGAGTCACCCCGGGCTTTGCGTTTCCACAGTAAGATTGCTTGCATCATGACCATGCGCATTGCGCGAACATCAAAGCTCATCAGCAAGTTCCTGCTTAGCGTCGTTGGAATGGCCGTATTTGCCCTGGCGCCGGCCTCACATAGTCTTGCGCAGTCTCAGCACGTACCGGAGTGGCAAACAGCGGCCGGCGGCAAAATGGAGTTCGAAGTTGCCACCATCCGTCCGAACAAACCCGGCGCGTTCATCCCGCCGAACTTCGGCTTGGATGCTGGGGACTCCTATGATTCCCCAGATCCGCATGGCCGCTTCTCCGCTGATTTCCCGCTGTCGGTCTACATCGAATTTGCCTATAAACTATGGCTCACCCGGGACCAGGAGAAGGCGATGCTGGCCAATTTGCCGAAGTGGGTCGCTACGGATAGCTTCGTCATTCAGGGTATGGCGCCGGGCGATCCCACCAAGGACCAGATGCGCCTCATGATGCAGTCTCTGCTTGCCGATCGATTCAAGTTGGCTGTCCATTTTGAAACCCAGCAAACCTCCGTCTTGGCTCTTGTTCTGGCGAAGCCAGGAAAGACCGGACCCAAGCTTCGTCCGCACGCCGAGGGTCCCCCTTGCAGTGTCCATGCACACTTGCAATCCCAAAGCTCGGCGGCAAAGATACCGGATGTGTTCCCGCCGTATTGCGGTGGATACGTGGCAATCCCCGGACCCGACCACACGGTGCTGTTTGGCTCCCGGAATACCACTATGAAACTCATCGCTGCTTCTCTTCCCTCAGTCGGAGCCGTCGGACGTCCCGTGGTCGATCAAACGGGATTGGCTGGAAACTACGATTTCACGCTTGAGTTCACGCCGGAGTCGACCGCCCTCTCGCCAGCTGCAGCGGGTACGCAGCAGAGCGCGCAGGGGCCAACCTTTCTCGAGGCTCTCAAGGAACAGCTCGGGCTGAAATTGAAACCTACCAAGGCTCCACTGAATGTTCTTGTCATCGACCATGTCGAAAAACCTTCGCCAAACTAGCATGGGTCGAAGGTCGCGACGCGCTGCGCAACTTATAAAAAACTCGAAAGCAGCGGAGCAAAGTCAGAAAGCGATTGGCTACAGTATGACCATGCGCATTGCGCGAAGATTAAAGCTCATCGGCAAACTGATGCTCAGCGTCGCGATATTAGGCGTGGCCGTGCCAATCGCGTTTGGCCTGGTAGCGCTCGCGCAAAGTCACGCCGAGCCTCAGGTTAAAGACTCAGCCACCAAGCAGGATACAGGCGTGAAGGCGCCGGCATTTGACTTTGTCACTGTGAAGCCCGGCACATACATGTCCGGTATGGGTATGCGGATTGGAACCACGCCAAACAGCTTTTCGGCGACCAATATCTCGCTGGGAAGCCTGATTCTTAATGCCTACGGCTTGCAGATGGAGGACCTGATTTCAGGGTTGCCGGGATGGGCGAAATCAGCCAGGTTCGACATTGAGGCGAAGATGGATGCGGAAACCGCCGCCGCATATAAGAAGCTTTCTCGACAAGAGCGATTCGAGCAGGATCAATCGATGATGCAGTCGCTGCTGAGGGACAGATTTGATCTAAAAGTCCATCACGCGACAAAGGAACTACCTATCTACGCGCTGGTCATTGCGAAGGGAGGCTCTAAGCTGAAGCCATCCACGACCAGGCAGGGCTGGGGAACGGACGGCCCTGGTCGAATCGATTATCGGAATGCGGAGCTAGAGGCGCTCGTCGTAAGTTTGTCAGGCGAAGTGGGCCGGATGGTTGTCGATGAGACGGGCCTTTCCGGCAAATACGATTTCACCCTCAAGTGGACGCCAGATGAGCAACGGGGAATGGCAGACGCTGGACCTTCGATCTTTACAGCGCTTCAGGAGCAGCTTGGGTTGAAGCTGATATCGACAAAAGGCCCAGTCGATACAATTGTCGTCGATCATGTCGACAGACCTTCGCCAAACTAGCGCGCGCCGAAGGTCGCGACGCATGCAACATGAAAGAAAAACTCGGAAGCGGCGGATCTAATTCGGGACTATCAGCCATGCCAGGTCGCATTCAGACCCATCTTGTATTGGAAAATTTGATTGTCATCTGTCACTGTTTCGTAATAGCATGTCACAAACAGGAGTAGTAGATAAAACCACAGGAGTAGTAGACAGCAATGGCAGGACCAAAGTTAGCAAAGCTCGAATTCCAGATCATGGAAATACTGTGGGATAGAGGGGCCTCCTCAATTCGCGAGATTCAGGAGTCCTTTCCTGAGAAGCGCAGGCCGGCATACACCACGATTCAGACGACCGTGTACCGGCTGGAAACAAAAAAAGTGGCGAGACGAATTAATAAGGTTGGCAATTTCCATATTTTCGCAGCCTCTGTCTCCCGCGATGCGGCGCAACGGAGGCTGATCGACGATCTGCTGGCGATATTCGGGGGGAGCACGCAACCGGTGATGGCGCACCTGGTCGAGTCGGGCAAGCTTTCACTAGCGGACGTGAAGGAAGCGGAGAAAGCGTTGCGAAAGATATCGAAGAGGGACAGGGGATGACAATGATTCCGGGACACTGGACCGCTGAGCTAATCGGTCACCTGTGGCAATCGACAGTTGTCACCGTAATTGCGTGGTTGCTGGTGCTTGCTTTGCATCGGAACCAGGCACGGACACGCTATTGGTTGTGGATGATTGCGTCGGTAAAATTCCTGCTTCCATTCGCGCTGTTGATTGACGCTGGCCAATGGCTGCGTTCACTCTTCGCCACCC
>JBARFA010000147.1:0-3122 GCA_049796755.1 Acidobacteriaceae bacterium | reverse complement strand
GGCCAGGCCCAACGCCAGCGCCCGCCCAATGCCGGATGTGCCTCCGACAACCACGGCCACCTTGCCGGCTACATCGATTCCTTTGATTTCTCTGCTCGCCATTCAGTCCTCTGTCTCAAAAGAGTATCGCCTTCAGCGCCGGATTTTTCAAAACGATCATCGCGGAAATCCGTGGCCTTCCTGCTCGCCGCCTTTTACCTGGCCGTATTCCAGCAGCGTCACAATCAACACCCCTCCTGTGATGTTGCCCAGAACTGCCGGTAGCAACCACCACAAATATCGCGAGACACTCACCTCGTGTTGCAGGACAGCCGCAAGAATCTCTCCGCTGCTGGCAATGCAGTGCGCAAAGTGACCCAGTCCCACAAGAAATGTCAGCAGCCAGATCAGCATGACCGATCCTGTGATGGAATGGCTGCCGCTCACCAGCCAGGCCACCAACGCAATAATCCATCCTCCAATCACTGCACTCCAGAACACATGGCCCCCGCTGACTCCAGCGGCTTGTTGCCCGAATCGCCCCATCGCCGCCACATACTCCGGCCGCAGCGCTCCGGTTCGAACGGCCAGCACAGCAAACAGAAACGCTCCCACCAGATTGCTCGGCAGCACGATACTCCATAGCCGCAGCGTGGTCCGAAAATGACGCCGCTCGGCGAACATCAACGCCACCGGATACAACGTATTTTCCGTAAACAACTGCGCCCTGCCGACAATGACCGCAATAAATCCGATGGGGTACGCCAACTGCGCGATAAAACTCGACATGGCGCTCGGGGGCAGCGACGCCGTAACGATGGAAACACTCAGCGCCGTCAACCCCATCGTAATGCCGCCGGCTAATCCCGAGATGGCAAGTGCAATGGCCGGTCGATCGAGTTCATGCCGCGCATTGCGCGACACCTGCTCATAAATCTCATCCGCTGTCGGTCGCTCTAAATTGCGCTGAGTTCCCTCTGCAGGCGGTTCTGCGGCGGGTTCCAGTTGAGGCTTCTTACTTGCTTTGCGAAAGGGCACGTGGGCTCCGACTGGCGACGTTCGACAACAAAATCGTCACAGTGCGATCTTCTTATGCTCGCCGTGGTGCGATCTCGCACGATTAGATGCGCCGTAAGCAAATGCGCGCATCCATTTACTTCTTCGGACAAAATCAAAATGCTGCCTGCACCTTGCTGCCCGATGAAAGCTTTACTATGGATGGGAGGAATTCTTCCGGCCATGTTGCACCCCCAGCGATTGTTCCCTTCAGACCCGGCGACGCGCGCCATTGCGGGCTGGCTCTATTCCAGCGTCAAAGATTTGCCGATTCTCAGTCCGCACGGTCACACGGAAGCCAAATGGTTTGCCGATAATCAACCATTTCCCGATCCATCCACACTGCTGATTCAGCCCGACCATTACATCTTCCGCATGCTCTACAGCCAGGGGATTCCCCTCGAGCATCTCGGCATTGGCGAGCATCCCATCGCAAATCCGCGCGGCGTGTGGCATCTGTTTGCCAAGCACTACTATCTGTTTCGCGGCACGCCCACGAGGCTTTGGCTGGATTATTGTTTTCGTGAGTTATTCGGCCTGTCGGTTCCACTATCGGCAGAGACTGCGGATGAATATTACGATGCGATGCAGGAAAAACTGGCGCGGCCAGAGTTTCGTCCGCGCGCTTTGTTTGAGCAGTTCCACATCGAAGTGCTGGCCACAACTAACTCACCGCTCGACCCGCTGACGCACCATCAGGCATTGCGGGATTCCGACTGGTCCGGCAAGGTGATTCCTACCTTTCGCCCCGATCCAGTCGTCGATCCGGATTTCGATGGCTTCCAGGAAAATGTTCGTCAACTAGGCGCAATCACGGGAGAAAATACGGCGCACTGGCTCGGCTATCTTTCAGCCCTGCGAGCCACGCGCCAGCGTTTTCGCACCCTCGGCTGCACAGCCACCGATCATGGTCATCCCACGCCCGCGACTGCCGACTTGGACGAAGCCAGCGCGACTCGCCTCTTCCAACGCATCGTTTCCGGCTCCTCGACCGACCCCGATCGAGAACTCTTCCGCGCTCAAATGCTGACAGAAATGGCGTTGATGAGCCTCGATGATGGACTGGTCATGCAGATTCATCCCGGCAGCTTTCGCAATCATAATCAAACCATCTACAAGCGCTTTGGTCGCGACATGGGTGCGGACATCCCCACCCAAACCGACTATGTCCACAACCTCCGCCCGTTGCTGCAGCGCGTCGGCAATGAGTCGAACCTCACCATCATCCTGTTCACGCTGGATGAGTCCACCTACAGCCGCGAGCTGGCCCCACTTGCCGGCCACTATCCTTGCCTGAAGCTCGGTCCCCCCTGGTGGTTCTATGACAGTCCAGAAGGCATGCGCCGTTTTCGCGAACTGACGACGGAGACGGCCGGCTTTTATAACACCGTGGGATTCAACGATGACACCCGCGCGTTCCTGTCCATCCCTGCGCGTCATGACGTGGCACGCCGTGTGGACTGCGCCTATCTCGCAACCCTGGTCGCAGATCATCGTCTGGGTGAAGATGAAGCCCACGAGGTCGCGCTTGATCTCGCCTATCGCCTGGCCAAGGCCGCATACAAGCTGTAGAGGTTTTCAAGGTTATTGTTCTCCGCCGGAAGGGTCGCGCCGTTGAGAATCCAGAGCTGTCATCCTGAGCGCAGCGAAGGATCTCCGTATCTCCGTCAACCGGCCAGCTTCCTCAATCGCAGCCGCAATCGGTAGGTTTCATCCTTGTGGCAGGCGACGCAGAGGGTGCGAATATTCTCCAGGTCGCATTCGCCGCCGCCTTCGCACACCGGAAGGATGTGGTCGGCATCCCACAGACTCCTCCGATTGACCGACTTCAATCCCCAATACGCCAGCATCGTTTTTCGATTGGCGCCGCGAGCCCTCTTGAGTCGATGAAATGCCTCCACTGAATCAATCTGGCACAGTGCGCAACGGCCGCGATCACGCGCAAAAACCTGCTCGCGGAGATAGCCTGGGTCCGTCCGCAGCCGCCATTCATGCACACACCAGTCGCTGCAAAATGTGTGCCGCCTTCCCCGCACTTCCAGCCCGCACCAGCGGCACAGCGCTCGGCCCCTCGGCCCCTTCGGAAG
>JBARFA010000146.1:0-44781 GCA_049796755.1 Acidobacteriaceae bacterium | reverse complement strand
TAGGAAATAAGATTCAAATGGAACAAGGCACAGTAAAGTGGTTTAACGACGCGAAGGGCTTTGGCTTTATCTCGCGCCAGAATGGCGAAGATGTTTTTGTGCATTACTCTGCGATCAATTCAAACGGGTTTAAGAGTTTGCAAGAAGGCCAGGCCGTGCAATTCAACGTTGTGAAGGGACCGAAGGGCTGGCAGGCTGCTGATGTTCAGCCGCTGTAGGAGCGAGCGCTAGGTTTTAGACAGAAAAGGCAGGGGAGATATCCTCGGCCTTTTTTGTTTCTGACGCGATGGCTTTTGCGTGCCCGGTTTTCGGCGACCGTTCTCTGGTAATAGCTCGTTGGGAAAACGGCTTCGGAAGTGCTGGGAACACGCGGAGTTGCGTCTGTTTAGCAGGCAATCAGATCTATTTCCACCAATGCGTCCTTTGGCAGCCGCGCGACCTCCACGGTTGAGCGAGCTGGGGCGGGGCCGTCGCGCGTCTGAAGATATTCCGCATAGATCGCGTTCATCGCGGCAAAGTGGGCCATGTCCTTCAGGAAGACGGTTGTTTTGACGACCCGCGAGAAATCTAATCCTGCGGCCGCGAGGACGGCTTGTAAATTTTTCAGGACACGATGAGTTTGATCTTCAATGCCGCCTGCGACCAATTGTCCGGTCGCGGGATCGATGGGTACTTGTCCGGAAGTAAATACCATATTGCCGACGCGAATTGCCTGTGAGTAGGGCCCAATAGCCGCGGGCGCCTGCGCGGTGTGGATGGGTGTTTTTTCTTCGCTCATATCGAAAAATTGTACTCTGTGCGATTGGAAGTTTCCTGAGTCGACTGAGACCAGGAAAGGGTGGATGGGCAAAAAGCTGTGTGACTAGCCTTCTATTGGGCCGTCCAATGATTTTGGAGTTGAAGCGATGATGCATTGCTGGGCGAACAGGTGGGCGACGGTGATCTTACTGGCCGTGATTGCAGGTGCATGCGCCTGCGGATGGTCACAATCAACTGCCCAGGGCGCCGCGCCGCCACACGACCAGAAGAGCGCTCATGAGGATGGGGCGAAGATCGACTGGAATGCTGCATTGCCTTCTGCTGCCGAATTGAAGGACCGAGTGCTGAAAAATCTGAAGCAATCCGAGGCAGAGCAGGAGCGGTACGTGTGTAAGACAATTCGCGAAGAGGACGACACCGATAAGAACGGCAATGTGAAGCAGCGCCATATCCGGCAATACGACATGTTCTTCGTGAATGGCCAGGAGATCGATGAACTGACGGGCAAAGATGGCAAGACGTTGACCGTGGATCAAAAAAACAAGGAGATGGAGCGCGTTCAAAAGGAGATCAAGAAAGATTCGGACGCGGAATACATTGCGAAGCAAGACGCCCAGGACGACAAGCAACTTGATACGTTGCTGCATATGTTGCGCTACACAAATGGGCACCGCATCGATCGCGGCGGACGTTCTACCTTGGCTTACGATTTAAGCGGAGATCCGAGTGTACATCCCAAGGGTGTGGAAGAGACGTTTTTGCACGACATGTCGGGGACGATTGAGGTCGACGAACGGACGGGCGAACTGGTGGATTTGAATGCGCGTCTGGACCATGACGTAAAGATCGGTGGTGGATTGCTTGCCGATCTACATAAGGGATTCTGGATTCATGTGCGACAGCAACGATATCCGGATGGGGTGTGGCTGCCGGAGCTGGTCGAGGGCAATGGGGACGCGCGAGCGGCGCTGTTCTTCCATCCTTATTTCAAATTCCGACAGACAATGGGCGGTTGTGCACTGACATCGGTCACGACCAGTCAAGGCGTGTCTTCGATTGCGAAGTAAGCACGCGTCAACTGGAACGACGCTGCTTCGGGAAAAAGCTAGAACGGAGCTAGAGCTTTTGCTGGCGCTGGACGTCGCGAACACCGGGGAGACGTCGAAGCCCGTTCATGAGTCGAATTAGATGACCTACGTCGTAGGCATCGACTACAAACTCGACAATCGCTTCTGCTTCTGTGCCAGCTTTAGTCTCAACGGCGCGGATATTTGTTCCGTCATCTGAAATGACGGCGGTCATTTCTCGAAGCATGCCTGCGCGGTCGTCACAATACACGATCATCTTGACGGGATATGTCGCGCGCTGCGGTGTACCTTC
This sequence comes from Acidobacteriaceae bacterium, assembly GCA_049796755.1. Taxonomy (GTDB): domain Bacteria; phylum Acidobacteriota; class Terriglobia; order Terriglobales; family Acidobacteriaceae; genus JAKAAZ01. The sequence goes on along the minus strand of JBARFA010000146.1, from coordinate 42,642 downwards.
CTGGTCCTTCATATTGGCCCATTCAACCGCAATTCTTCGATCAGACTCATAGAGAAGGTTTTGCACATTGGGGCAACTACGAGCATGAACTGCAACGCCTTTGCCTCGAGTGACGTAGCCGACAATTTCTTCGCCGCGAATCGGATTGCAACATCGAGCGCGATAGACCAGCAGATCATTCTGCCCTTCCACGGTGAGCGAATCGGAGCCCTTGCCGAAGAAAACACGCTTCACGGCATCCGACATTCCGGGCGCGGACTCAGCCTCCGGTTGCTGCGTGCTGGTTGCACCAGGCACCAGGCGATTCAAAGCCTGACGGGCAGAAAACTTTCCAAATCCAATGCCTGCCAATAAATCGACGGAGTTCGCAAGGCCATAGTCGGCGGCTGCCCTGGCATGGTCGGCATCTGTGAGCTGGGTCAACGAGATTTTGTATTTGCGAGCTTCGCGGTCGAGCAGTTTACGGCCGATTTCAATGGCGCGTTCGCGCTGATGCTCATTGAGCCAATGTTTGATTTTGTTGCGAGCGCGCGAGCTCTTGGCAAATGTAAGCCAATCGCGGCTGGGCGTGTGGCCGTTCTGAGTGAGAATTTCGACGATGTCGCCATTGCGCAGGCGCGATCTTAACGGCACCATACGACCGTTGACCTTTGCGCCGGTACAGGTGTTCCCCACCTCGGTGTGAATGGAGTAGGCGAAATCGATGGGAGTGGCTTCTTTCGGGAGGACGACGACTTTGCCCTTGGGGGTGAAGGTGTAAACCTCTTCGGGATAAAGATCGATTTTGAGAGTCGAAAGAAACTCATTCGGATCGGTCATGTCGCGCTGCCATTCGACAATTTGCCGGACCCAGGCGAGACGCTGCTCATCCTTCGCGTTGACGGGTGAACCGCCGGCCTTGTATTTCCAATGGGCAGCGATGCCCTCCTCGGCGACGCGATGCATTTCTTCCGTACGGATCTGGACTTCAAACTGATGGCCGCCCTCCGCCATCACGGTGGTGTGCAGCGACTGGTAGAGATTGGGTCGCGGCATGGCGATGAAATCCTTGATACGACCGGGGACGGGGCGCCAGATGCTATGGATCAAGCCAAAGACTGCATAGCAATCCTGCACGGTTTGGGTAATGACGCGAACCGCGAGCAGATCGTATACCTGGTCCACGGTGATGCGCTGGCGCTGTAATTTTTGGTAGATGGAATACAGACGCTTGATGCGCCAGTCAACGCGGGCGGTGATGTTGTGCTCGACAAGGCGCTCATGCAGGATGGCGTCGATGTTGCGGAGAAACTGTTCTCCCTGCTGCCGGTTTGCTTCGACGGCGGAGCTGATCTGGTCGTGACCGACGGGATCGACATAGCGAAAGGCCAGATCTTCGAGTTCGCTGCGAACTTTGCCCATGCCGAGACGGTGCGCAAGGGGGGCGTAGATGTCGAGAGTCTCTCGAGCGATGGCCTGCTGGCGTTCCGGCTGGAGATGTTCCAGCGTGCGCATGTTGTGAAGACGATCGGCGAGTTTGATGAGCACCACGCGCACATCCGAAACCATGGCGAGAAGCATTTTTCGGACGTTTTCCGCCTGGCGATCCTCGCGATTGGCAAATTGGATCTTCTCGATCTTGGTGACGCCGTCGACGATGTGGGCAACCTGTTCGCCGAAGATTTCGGCAATCTCGCGGCTGGTCACGGGGGTGTCTTCGACGGCATCGTGAAGCAGGCCGGCGGCAATGGCGGTGGAGTCCAGCTTCATTTCGGCTAAGACCCTGGCGACTTCAAGTGGATGCAGGGCGAAAGGGTCGCCAGAGGCGCGTTTTTGGCCGGCGTGATGTTTCAGGCAAAATTCGTAGGCTTGTTGAATGATGGCAATGTCGTCGCTGGGACGATTTTGGCGCACGGTCGCCAGCAACATCTCGAAGGTCGCAGCGAGTTGTTGCTTGTCGGCATCTGGCGATGCCGCAGCGGTGTGCGCGGTGGCCATAATTGATTTTATGTTATGTGAGCGCAATTACGGCACATGAACTGCAAGGCCACGACGATGGAGTCGGCCAGAGTGTGCGAAGATGACCACTCAGGCACGGGAAAAGCGAGAGGGAACTATGTCTCCTGAGACAGGTCGAGGGAAGACTGGAATTCAGACAATGGGCCGATCAAAGAGTCCGAAGATGGGCGCGGAAGAATCAGTGGGCACATCTTCGGCGAGGCTGGACGCAAGCGTGTCGCCAGTAGGCAGGATTAGCCGGCGGGCTGCAGCGCGGGTGCGGGCAGGCCATCCGTGGGTGTACCAATCCGACGTGGAAGAGATGGTGGCGGGGACGGATCAAGACGGTGTGGCGCCGGGATCGCTGGTTACGGTGATCGACGAAAGAGGCGTCGCGCTTGGCACCGCGATGTACAGCGATGCGTCACTCATCACGCTGCGGATGGTGGCGCAAGAGCTAATCGCTGAGCGCGGCGAATTTCTCGAGTTGCTGCGACGTCGATTGCGACGGGCTGTGCAGATGCGTTTGGACGGATTGCGGGAGTTGACTGGGACAAATGCCTGCAGGCTGGTGTTTGGGGAAGCGGACGAATTGCCAGGAATTGTGGCGGATCGTTATGGCGAGCTGGTGATCCTGCAGTTGCTGACGCAAGGGGCGAATGTTGCAGACGTGCGAGCGGTGGCGGTCGATGTTTTTCGCGACATGTTAAATCCGGAGACGATTGTGGAGCGGCCGGATGCGCGCATTCGCGAGTTGGAACAGTTGCAGGCGCCGTCGACTGAGCCTCTTTACTCCCGCACTGCAGAGAAGCCAATGCTAGCCACGATTTTTGAGTTGAATGGCCTGCGCTTCCATTTTGACGCAAACGCAGGGCAAAAAACCGGAGCATTTTTAGATCAGCGGGAGAATTACCTGGCGGCGGAAACGCATGCGCGTGGTCGAGCGATGGATGTTTGCACATATCAGGGCGGGTTCGCGCTGCATCTGGCTCGTCGCTGTTCGCAGGTAACCGGGGTGGACGTGTCGAGGGCTGCGCTGGAAGTGGCGGAGAAAAATTTGAACATTAACCGGGACCGATTGGCTGGACGGGGGAGCGACGTCGAATGGATTGAAGCCAATGCGTTCGATCTGCTGCGGGACTGGAGCGATGCCGGTGAGGAGTTCGACACGATTGTGCTGGATCCGCCGGCATTTGCAAAGTCAAAACGGGCAGTGGAAGGTGCGTTAAGAGGCTACAAGGAGATGAATCTGCGAGCGTTGAAAATGCTGCGACCCGGAGGGAGATTGGTGACGTGCTCTTGCTCGCATCATGTGGCGCTGGTGGAATTTCAAGCGGCGGTCGCGGACGCGGCGAGTGATGCGGGCAAACGGGTGAGGCTGCTGGAAATTCGAGGAGCGGCGTTCGATCACCCGGCGATTTTGACGATTCCTGAAACGCAGTATCTGAAATGCCTGATTTGTGAGGTTGATTAGAAGCGCTGGAGCGATGTCGAACACGTGAGACGGCTTCTAGGCTAGGCCAGCGCGTGATTGATGGGCTCGGATTGCGGCGCTGATCTCCAGGGCCACGGCGAGTGCGGCGCGGCCATCCTGAGCTGTGACTTCGGGAGTGGAACGTTCACGAATGGACCGCAGGAAAGACTCCAACTCAAGACGTAACGGCTCGCCCGAGGCAATCTCGAGCTTGCGCATTGCGAAGCCTGGAATGGGGTGAGTTGTCTCGACAGATTGGAAAGTGACCGCAGACAAGTCCGGAGAGTCGGGTGGGCGTAGTTCCGGAATCTGCAGGGCTGGGACATCGATGCAAAGAACATCCTGGCGCGCGTAATCGACGGAAACGTATTGGTGAGGTTGGAAGAAACGGATCTTTCGAACACGCTCTGTGCTGACGCGGCTGGCGGTGAAATTCGCGACACAACCGGATTCGAATTCGATGCGAACATTCGCGATGTCGACCTTGGAGGAAAGGATTGGCAGGCCGACAGCGTGCAGCTCGCAAATGGGTGATTGGGTCCAGCTGAGAACAATATCGAGGTCATGGATCATGAGGTCGAGAACGACGTCAACGTCGAGTGCTCGAGGAGTAAAAATGCTGAGCCGGTGCACCTCAAAAAAAAGCGGTTGATGCAGGATGGAGCGAACGGCACGAACCGCGGGATTAAATCGTTCGAGGTGGCCGACCTGAACGATGCGGTTGTGACGCTGTGCCAGAGCGATCAACTGGTCTGCCTCCTGGAGAGTCGCTGTGAAGGGTTTTTCTACCAAGACGTCGACGCCGGCCGACAATAGATCTGAGGCCACGGACGCATGATCGGATGTGGGAACAGCGACCGAAGCCGCATCAGGAAGCTCTTTTGAGCGGAGCAACTCCGATGTTGAAGCGTAGACGGGAACGCGATATTCGGCGGCGAGATTGGTCGCAGCTGAAGAATTCGGTTCGACGATCCCAACGAGGCGAACTGGAGCCCCTGCATCTTCGAGTGCTCGCCAGACGCGGAGATGATTCCGACCAAAGACTCCAGCGCCAACCACCACGACTCGAGATGAGGGTAGATCGGGCAAGCGGCGCAGCTACTTTCCCTCGACTGCGCGAAGACAGCGGGTATAGAGTTCCAGCAAGTGACTGACCTGGTCCTCAGTTTTGGGGTTGCCGGCGGCAACAAACCCGGCTGTCTGCGAAGTGGGACGTCCGACACTGGCAGTGACGGCGATGAACTTCAAGAGATCTAACGCGATGTCCTCATTGCGGCGGGCACCCATACCAACGGGGAGTTGTTCCATATGCAGTGATTCCTCCAAAAGGCGATGCTAGCAGATCACGTGGAAGGATGAGAGTGGATCGGGAGAATTTGCGGGCGAGGCGACGGTATCGGTTGCGTCAAAACTCAGAAAGTACATAACAAACGCGGCCGACGATGCGATCTGCAGGGTGTTCGTTGGGGGCCAAAGCTATGAGCACTACCGGGATGTGGCGGTTTCGAGGACGAAGTATGAGGCGGTCTACCTCATACTCCAGGAAACATAAGTGCAGGGCGTCGGAGCCACGGACGGCATAAACGGTAGGGGGCTGGGGGCGATAGGGAGTAAGCGAATTGTAGTGGCGGTCGATGACAACGATAAAGTGCTGGCGTAGAAGGGGCTCCATCGCAGCACCCTGGATGGCGTCTACGCGAACGGCGACGAAGCGCTGCCACAGATCTCTGCCAGGAAGAGGATGGGCACGGGAAGAGTGGATGACGGCTTCTGGGACCTGAATGGTATCGATCATTTCCGGCGATTGAATTCGGGCAGACGACGATGCGGCGGTGTGGGTTACGACGGCCAGGGTCTGAGTTAACGAGGAGCTTCGCGGCGGAACCGGGGCGGCAGGCAGCAAATCCGGGGGGAGCAAATCGATAATCGACAACTTCTGGGCGGCGAGTACGCGATCCAAGCCTTCGAGGCTGAGGGAGCGTTTTCGATTGAGGAAGTTGGAGATATGTGCCTGCTGAAAATCTGTAGCGCGGGCTAGAGTGGAGCCGGTCAGAAGTCCGCGCTCGATTCTACGAAGGATTTCCAGTCGAAGATTCTCATGAAGCGTCTCAAACTTCATATTTGTACTATAGCAAAGAGATATCTTAGAAAGCTATATATATCTTTAAGAAAACTACTATCGCTCGAAATTATTCAAATTGGTATCGAGTTTGGTGAGATGGGAATGATGAGGATAAGGCTGCAAGTTTTATGTTGACATATAGCTTTATGCATAGTATTACAAACAGACCCCTCCTACGAGTGGAACTATAAACACTGTTGGCCTCCCATCTCCCAAATCCAGGTCATCACGACGAAGTGTCCGCGGTTCGCCTCGCTGCCACACTTGAGGCGACTGCGGGTCATTTCAAGGCAGCCGATTGAGATGCGCTCGGCTTCGAACCGGCGAGTGAAGATTACTTGCCGGGATCGACGCACGTTCAGGGACGACTGTTCCTGACTGCCAGCATTGGGAGTGCGCTTCGAAAAGCCGATGTTGTTCACGTAGAAGACGTGCCTGTTGGGCTAATGCCGAACCAAAGAGTTCTGCGGCCAAGCAGTCTTCGCAACCGCTCCCTGGGACGAAGGAAGACCCAAGTCTTTACGGGAGCATTGATTTTTTTGCCTTGGAGATCATTTAAGTCATGAGCCAATCTTGCTTACATCTGAAAATCTGTGAAGGTTGCGGCCGTCTTTGGCTGCGCAACCACGCAGTGAGCGATATTTATTGCCGTCAATGCACAGTTCACTTTTCGGACTTTCCGGCGCCCCGCAGTCGCAGACCAAAGGGGCGCCCGCGTAAGGGGAGTCATCTTGCGGTGACGCATGCAATCGAAGGGGGTGTGCAATGAGCGCGGCATTCCCTTTATACGACCTGCAGGCTTCTGAGCAAGTTCGACTGGTCCCGATGCAACCGCGATCGACGCAAAGAGATGTAGAAAAACAAAGCAGAATACAACCCAAGCCTGAGCTGGCATTCTACCGTAAGTACACGGAAGCAATGTTGCGAAGATACGCGCGGCTTTCTTTAACAGTTGGGAGAATGCCTGCGCTGCTGGGTCATGATGCATTTCGGGGAAAGATGAGTACATATCGAGTGACGAGCTTTGAAGACTCTGTAATTTTTGTGTATGACGTGGAGAAATGTTTGAAGAAGCTGGATGGTTTCTCACAAGAACTAATTCGGCGGATTGCCCTCCAGGAATACACACAAGGCGAAGCAGCCGGGTTGTTACGCGTGAGTCTGCGAACCGTTGTGCGAAGGTACGGAGAAGCAATTGATGCGCTAACCCACATTTTTCTGGAACATCGACTTCTCGAAGTCGATGCTATGGGAGAGTCAAGTCCATCGCGATGACCGTTTCAGCAACTTAGTGATAAGAAGGTATATAGGGAAGAAGTGCGATGGCGTGCTATTGTGCTTCGTTCTGTTAGCCTTAAATCACGGTGAGAGAAGATAACAGGATGGCGAATTGATGACCTCAGCATGGCTGAGCTCGCGATGGCCATTCGGCAGCTTTCAGACAACATTTTTAGGTTGAATTTGACACGGCGGAGATAAAGGGGCTACCAGCGATGGTGGTCTCTTTATCTTCTTCGCGTTTGGGGACAGGTGGAACGGCGTGTCGAAGGAAAGGTCGAGCCGAAGGGCTCCCGCAAAGAAGCAAGTAACTCGGAACAAAGAGGGAGTCGGCGCGGGCGACCAGCGATCTGAGATGAAGTTGATTTCGCAGATGCAAGAGGGCTATCGGGAACTCACCCGGACCGAGGTGCTGGCCGCATGGCCACAGATTCTGCAAGGGCTGATAGAAAAGGCGATGGGTGGCGGATATCAGCACACGAAACTGCTTCTGGACCTATGCGAATTGGCTGCGAAAGTGCCGCAAGAGCCCGACGAATCACCCAGGGAGCAGCTCTGCGATGCCTTGCTCAATAACTTACAGTTGCGCCCACACGAGTGAGCACGAAGCATCGGCGCACGTCACGTATTTGAGTTACCAACTGAGGGGACAAAGATGAAAGAGACAACAGAGCTCGGGGATCGATCCATAAGGGCGGGGCTGAAACATGTGCCAGCAATTTCGTTATGGCGATTCGCTGGCTTGGCTCTTTGCGTCGCATTGATTGTGCTCCCGAGTTACGCGCAGGTTACGACAACCACGGTGCAGGATACGGTGTACCATGCCGACGGAACGACCGCGACTGGAACGATCTTAGTGACATGGCCGGCATTTGTGACGGCGGGCGGAAAAACAGTAGCGGCGGGAAACCTAACTCAAAACATCGGGTCGGGGGGACAAGTCTCCCTCAACCTTGCTCCAAATGTGGGGGCGACGCCCGCTGGTTCCTATTACACCGCTGTGTATCACCTTGATGACGGCACTGTAAGCAAGGAATATTGGTCGGTTCCAAACGTCCCGTCCACGACAGTTGCTGCGATACGAAGTCTGGTCATGCCCGCGAGTGTAGCAGTGCAGACAGTTTCGACATCTCAGATCAATACTTTGCTGGGAAGCTACTTACCGATTAATGGCGGAACGCTGACAGGCGCATTACAGTTACAGGCCGATCCTGCGGCTCCGATGCAGGCAGCGACGAAAAATTACGTGGATGATACGGTTGCTCCCATCGCGGCAGAAGTCACGAATGTTGTTTCGTCGGCGCCGAAAGCGACTCAAGCTGTCCAACAGCCTGCAGGGTCTAATCTGGCCGTCAACATATTACAGGGCAGTTATTATGCGAGCCAGTTTCAGACGGGAAGCCTGAATAACGGCATCTCCAACTTAATGAACAGCGGCAACTGCTCCAACAGCTCGGCCAGTGGGTTGAGCGGCTGTACGGTTTACGTGGATCCGACCTACAAAAACACAGAAAACCCACAGGGATATGGAGCGTCAATTTTTGGTAACAACGTCAACAACATGCCTTGGCCGTTTGATACTCACGTGCACGATGAGCGCAATGGGGTGACGGCGGATTATTACGAGAATCCTTTCTCGGTGGTTCCGCAGCAAACTGCCGGACAAGTGATCGGCACCGCCTATACCTTGGATTACCAGGACTGGCCTGCGTATCAGGGTAACCAGGCCAGTTCCGAATACTTGCTGACGACGGATTACGCGGGTGGTTATAACTTCGATAATTATTTCGGAGCGGGGCAGCCACAATATTTCTTTAAGACCTATTACAGCAACCTCTCTCTGGGGACCACGAATTACACCTCAGGTCAGCAAGAAGCCATCGAAAATGTTCTGAACTGTCACGGAGTGGGGGATTGCCTGGCCATGACTACCCTTGTGACCTGCGATGGGGGAATGAATACGGGCAATGATGAAGGGTGTCACGGCGGGGATTTCCAGATCACCGAAGACCCTCAAATCTATAAAGGCACAGTGACGGCGGCCGCTGCAGTAGGTGCAACGCTGGTGAGGACTAGCGGGACAGCCGGACAGGGGACAGAGGGACAGGACCGTCAGCTTCTGGATACAAACGCAGCCGACATTATCAACGGCAGCTCGATCACAGGCTACGCAGGAGCTGCGGCAACGGGACCGAGCGGGAACAGCGCCTTCAACCCCGACTCGGCAACCGATAGCAATGCCAACTTTCCAGTATCAACGATGGTCCAATTGTGCTACGCCGGATCAGATAACGGAGCCAGTGGGGCTACGGGATGTACTGCGGGAAGTCAGCCGACCGGCTTCATTCCCTCCGCCCCAAATAAGATCAACCCGGCTGCGTCTGTGGTGACGAACGTTGTGGCATCTTACACCGCGACTGCTCCACAGACCGGACTTCCGGCGGGATTCTGTACTCCAACGACTCTTCAGTCCACAATTTCCGGTGCAGCATGCTATTTGCCGCCGAGTGGTACGGCTTGTATCGCCGATCAGGAAGAGTATGAGACCGTAAACTACACTTATAACTCCACCTCGCAACAGATCACATTGCTGAATCTCCGGTTCCCTCACTTGAACGGTCTATTTTTTGCACACGGAGGCCTATGCGGCTACGGCGTGGAGTCGCAAGCGGATCTGTTCACTGGGGACGGGAATAACAACGGAATCAGCCAGGTATTTCCAGTGGAAGGGTCACCCAATCCGACCTCCTTTTACTACATCAGTCAACGGACAAATCTGGGATACACCCAGCCCATTCTCGGGATCAGCAATGGGATCACGGGTGGCGATGATGTGACTGGTGGAGAGTGCTTCACGCTGAATGCATTCGTGGTGCAGCTCCAGAGCGATAATCACACGGTCGTCATGGCGACAAACGTTCCTTTCAATTCAGGTCAGGACTTGTCTCCAATCAATGGGATGACGTTGACCATCACAACTCCGAACGCGACATACAACGGACAGTATGTTGCTAGTTGGGGCGTCGTGAACGGCAACTATAATGAGTTTTCCTATTATCTGCCGACCACACCGACTGGGGCGGCCCCGACATCGGGAACGGCGTCCTTCTGCAATACCGGTTACAAACTGTACCCGGCTGTTCGTGTCAACAGTGTCCTCGACACGGCCACAAATAAGGTCGACGGCACCATGACGACGATGCCACTTCCGATTGCCTTCGCCAGTGGAGACACGGTGAAGGAGGCTCACTATCCATGGATCTTTACGGGTCATGATACAGGGAGAGCAGTCAATCAGTTTTTGCCGCGCATGTATAACGGTGGCCCACTCTATGGCATGAATTACGGATATTTGTTAAGCGGCATAGAGTTTCACGGATTTGATATCAACAACGCGACGGATCAGAGTCGTTACCTGGGATACGGAGGCACACACGATTCACCGGGTGCTGGATATTACCTGGGAGGTCAATGGGAGGACTCGCTGATGGTTGGGGAGGCTCCCGCACAATCTGTTATCTATGTCGCCGGTTGTAAGCCAGCTCCCGTAGGTTGCAATAACTATAAAAGCAACTTCAATGTTTTATTGATGCCAAATGGTCCGCAAGCGCTCAATTACGATCCGAATAGCCTAACTTGGACATTTGGTAGTCAATATAATCCGGCGGCGAACCCGCAGATCAATCCGGTGGGGGCCGTACAGGCAAACATCTTCAAGGCAGTTACCGCTGTTGGCGTCAATGGGGCTTACTTTTTCAACGATGGCGGTGCTATTGGAATCACAACCAACCCAACGACTCCGACCTTCAATAACTGGTTCGCAAACTATGCCTATGGGTTCGGAGCTCAGAATACAAAAGTCATTGACGGGTACTTATATCGGGGAGCCACCGCAAACTCGATCGACTGCGGCACGGGCACGGGCGATACTAGTTGTACGTTTACCGTGGGAGCGCTGAATGCGGGGAGTTCGGTGAATACGCCGTCGGTAGTCGCGTCTGCATCGGTTACAACGCCAAGTCTCAATGTGGGATCGGGGTCCGCAGTGTCGCGCATCGGCTACTTCACGACCGGGACAATCACCCCATCTGCGGTGCCGGCCCAGTCCTGCAACGATCAGACATTCACAGTGAGTGGTCTGATCGCGACAGACAACCTGGGATCGATCCGTCCGCCGGCATCCCTGGGAAATCTGAGTATGAACGGGTATGCAAGCGCGGCGAACACTCTGCTGTTGCATTTCTGTAATCCAGCTACGGCGAGTGTGGTGCCCCCTGCAGGCGCATACGCGTTCCTCGCGATGCATTGATGCGGCTGCCTCTCTGGGGGCAGAAAAGATAGAGCGCTCAAGAACAAGTGGGGTATGGCTGAGGCGTGGGTGTGTTCAAGCGCATCTGCGAAGCCATCGTGCTGTATGAATTTGGATGTAACGAAATCGACATGTCTTGAGCCGCGATAACAACTGGAGAAGTGATGGATCTGGTTAACGGTTTGAATGCTATCAGCTCGCAAGTGTGGGCAGTCGTCTTGATTCTGCTGGGAATTGCGACATTCGGGATGGCGTGTCTGTGCGGTCCTGCCGATGTCCGAGCTGCCCTAATGAGTTCTGGGACAGGAATGATTGGCGGCGGTATTGCCATGTTTCAACACCAGCCCAAAAGCTCACAAATTAGTAGTGAAACCTCCCCTACGGGGAATTAGGAGAAGAGATATGGCGACAAATCCGGTGAAAGTTACACAAGCGAAGCCGAATGGGTTCGAGAGTTTTCTGTCAGCTGCAGCCAAAGATATTGAGAAGGTGCTGAACGTGGGGATCAATTTTGCGACTGCTGAGCAGCCGCTTATAAATCAACTGCTGCCACCCCAGTTTGCGAGCGCTGAAAACGCAGCAACGGCACTCATCAAGAACGTGATGTTGACGACAGAAGCAAAGTACCAGGCTCTGGGCTCCACTGTTTCCTATCCGCAAAAGGTCGCGGAGGTAGTAGCGATTACGGGAGCGGCTCTCATCCAGATTCTTGCTGGAATCGGAGTGACTGCGGGGCAAGCCGAGTTGACTGCATTGGTTACGGGCGCTACAAGCTTCAGCGTATTGCCGACCGTAGGATTGACAACACTGAGTGCAGCACCGACCGTTGCCGCAAATTAACCGCGCAATGCGTGAGAGAAGGGGAGCAATGTCACATTTGTATGATTTCTTCGACAATCACATGGAAGCCTGGGGTGCGTTGTTTTTCGGTTTGCTGACCGTTGCAGCGTGCATTGCTGTCGCCGCTGCGCTTAGCGGTTCCATGTAGTCCACTGCGAAGTGTGCTCGCGATCACGCAAAAAACATCAACTCAGGACTGTGATGCTAGAGAATAAGTGTCTTTCGGATGTCGAGCAGGCAGCCCTCGAAAGTCAGCAAATTGAGTCGGAAGAGCTGGGCGCGGCTGCAAACAATCGGGCGTTCCTGGTCAATCCAGATAATGGCGTGCACTACAACGTATGCGTAGACGTTTGGAGATGGGCGAGCCGTTATTTCAAGAGGAAGTATGGCGATACACATCGATAGTGTGGAGAGTTCGAGGATTCGTCAAGTAGACAAGGCCAGTTTTTACGAGCAGTTGGAATGGGGCGACCTGATTTTCTGCTGCGGGCAGGAGCAGATCAGTAAGGAGATCGAGGCAATCACGCATTCGCCCTTTTCGCATGTCCTGATGGCGTGGCTTCCCGGCGGTGCAACCCAGTGGCTGACGCTGGAGTCAACCTTCCATCGAGGGGTACATGTCGGGAAATTATCTGACTATGTGGATGCCTATGATGGCGATCTAGTCATGACTCGTCGCCCAATGTTGACGGCTGCCGAAAAGATGTCGGCGCTGAACGCAGGGCTGAGTGTGCTGGAGGACGCGTATGACTGGCGGCAGGAAGTATCCCTTGCGGCGCACAAGCTGATTCACGCATTACCGATCGATAGACCGCAGCGGGAGTTTTATTGTTCGGGACTGCAATATTTCATGAGCCTGGCTACGCCGTATCCGCTTCGACGGCCGGGGGCGAATTACCCGACCCCGGAGGATCTTTGGGTCGATGCAACGGTCATTCCGATTTGTGCGCTTCCGAATCCTGATCGATCACGCAATAGTGATTGGGGTGCAGCCCAGGTTGCCTGAAGCGTTTTGCAAGGATCGAAACGTCCGGGGGCGTGGCGAGATATCTTTGCAACCGATGGTTTGGAAAACGAATGGAGAATTCAGAGGAGTGGCAAGAGGAGGCGACTTTCTGCTCGTCGGCGCGAAGCGATCTGGAGCGCCTTTTGTGGCTCGGGGAGAGATTGGATTTTCGCTGCGCCGAACTGGGCGGTTGCGGCTTGTCCGTTTGGCTTGCACAAGCGCTGCTGCGGGTTCGAGATCGTCGCGGAGAGATTGTGCCGTTGGACGCGAATCCTGCGCAAGAGGCTTATGAAGAGAGAAGAGGCCGGCAGAATATCGTTCTGAAAGCGCGGCAAATGGGCATCAGTACGTGGATTGCGGGACGCTTTTTTCTAAAGACGATTACGCAGCCAGGAACACTCACAGTAGAGGTGGCGCATAATCTGGAAGCTGCCGAGCAGCTTTTCCGTATCGTTCACCGATTTTACGAGCAGTTGCCGGAGGGATTGCGCCGAGGGGTGTTGCGGACGTCGAGGGCGAATACGAGACAGATATTATTTCCGGAGTTGGACAGCGAGTATCGCGTGGAGAGCGCCGCGGATGGAAATGCAGGTCGGGGGATGACCATACAAAATCTCCACTGCTCGGAGATTGCAAGGTGGAGTGGCGACGCTGGGGAAACGATGGCAAGCTTGAGTGCTGCTTTGGTGCCGAACGGGGAACTTGTTCTTGAATCGACCCCGAACGGTGCCTACGGCTATTTCTACGATCAATGGACACGTGCGGAAGAGACGGGAATGGTCCGTCACTTTTTTCCCTGGTGGATGGAGAACGCGTACACCGCGCACAAAGTCGAAGAATGCGAATGGACAGAAGAAGAGCGGGCGCTTGCGGAAATGAATCGGTTGGGGCCGGAACAGATTGGTTTTCGCCGGCAGCTACAGACAAGATTTCGAGGGATTGCGGCGCAGGAATATGCTGAAAACGCCGAAGCCTGTTTTTTGGCGAGCGGCAACTGTGTCTTCGACCTGGACTGCATCGCGAGACGAGCGCGAGAGGTGCACGAACCACCCGAACAACGGTGGAATGGACAGCTATGGATCTGGTACCCACCGCAACCGGGATTGAAATACATCGTAGGAGCCGATCCGGCTGGAGGTGGTACGGGCGGAGATTATGCTGCGGTTCAAGTGATTGAGCAACGCACGGGATTGCAGTGTGCGGAGTTACGCGGCCATCTGGCGCCGAGGGAATTGGCGAAGTACAGTGCGGAGCTGGCGAAAGAATACAACCAGGCATTGCTGGTGGTGGAGCGCAACAACCACGGCATGGCGGTACTGGCATACCTGAGCACGATTGAACGCTATCCTTCCATCTATGAAGAGCGCGGACAAGCCGGCTGGCTAACCACGGCGATCACACGGCCAGCGATGATCGCGCTGCTGGGTGGCGCACTGACCGCCGGGCCGGAAATTTTTTCGAGTTCCAGACTGTTGGCAGAATGTCGAACGTTCGTGAGACGGAGCGATGGCCGCACCGGGGCGGCTACGGGCGTTCATGATGATTGCGTGATGGCCATGGCGATTGCCTTGCAAGTGCGCGCGGACCTGATCGAAACATCCAGGATGGCTCGATAGAGAAAGTGATGAAACTCGCTGTGACCTGATTGACAGCTTGGTGCGGACTCGGCGAGCCACAAGTTTGGCTCGGCCGGCGATCGCTCTGACGCCGGGGTGCAGGTACGGTTCGGGTTACAATTCGGGAGCAGGCGCCTTCTCGTTGGGCAGAGTTGAACGAGCATTGAAGGAGCGAAGCCTCGGGTGGCAGTGATCGCGGTACAGCAGATCCGGCGGATGCGTGGCGGTGCGCAGAGTCATCTGATGCTGGGCTCGGACGGTCACCTGTATGTGGTGAAGTTTCAGAACAACCCGCAACACCTGAGAGTGCTGGCGAACGAGCTGTATGCAACGCGCCTCGCCGAAGCCGTGGGGCTTTCTGTGCCTGCGACGGAAGTTGTGGAAGTAAGCGAGTGGCTGGTTGATAATACGCCTGAACTGTATATGGATACAGGTCACGATCAGGAACGCTGCGTCGCCGGATTGCAATTTGGCTCTCGATATGTCGGGGGTCTGATGCCGGGGCAAGTGGTGGACTACCTGCCGGAAGAGCGACTGGCTGAAGTGCGGAATCTGGCCGAGTTTGCGGGGATGTTAGTGGTGGACAAATGGACCTGCAACAGTAATGGCAGGCAGGCAGTTTTCCACCGAAAGCCGCGAGAGAAGCGTTACGCAGCAAATTTTGTGGACCAGGGATACTGCTTCCATGCCGGGGAGTGGAGCTTTCCGGATGCACCATTGCGAGGCGTGTATGGCCGAAACCGGGTGTACGCTGATGTGACCGGCTGGGCGAGCTTTGAACCCTGGCTGAGTCGCGTGGAACAGCTCGAGCCGGATACCGTGTGGCAGATTGCGGAAACCGTTCCTCCAAACTGGTATGGCGGAGACTTGCGGGAAATGGAACGATTGACCGTAACCCTTTTGGCCCGTCGAGAACGCGTGCGGGATTTAATTGTGCAGTTTCGGGAGAGTTCGAGAGTGCCATTTCCGAAATGGATTGGGATGGAGAAGGGGGAGGGAGAAGGGCAGTTCCGTGAGCAGAAAAGGTTGGACAATAAGGGAAGCTGAAGGGAATGGGCAGGTTGGCAGTCGAGCCAGGAAACCGTAGGAAAGAGAAGCATACGTGAACAGTGAGCGCATCCAGTGCGAATTCTTTCTGGTCCGGTACGTTCCGGACGCAGTGAAAAATGAGTTCGTCAATATCGGCGTGGTGCTGCGAGAGGCTGGGCGGCCGGAGACTGCGCACGTGCGATTCACACGGGACTGGGCGCGGGTCCGATGTGTAGATCCCGAAGCCGACACGGGAATGCTGGAAGCTCTCGAATATGAAGTTCGAGAGCGCCTGTCAAGCGGAGCCACTGAGTCTGCGTTGATGATGAAGGCCCTGGAAGACAGCTTTTCAAACATGCTGCAGATCTCCGAGCCGAAGGCGTGCCTGGCGGATTCGATCCCGGCCGAGATAGAACAGCTGAGCCGGATGTACATCGACAGCAGGAAACAACGTGACGCGCGGCGAACCAGCGGACGGCAGGCCATAGCGACTGCGGTCCGGCGGCAGTTTGAGGCGGTGGGCGTGTGGAATGTGATGCGCAAGCGGATTCAGGCGGCGATGTATACCCAGCCCGGTGATCCGTTGCGGATTGATTGCGGCTATCGACCGAATGGCGTGATACGCATGTTTCACTCGGTGTCTCTGGAAGGTGATCTGGAAGCGGCAAAAGTGCTTGCGTTCAGCGCTCCACAAATCGCGGAGGGAGTGAGCCGGGTAGAAAATGCGACGTTGGAACTGACGGCAATTGTGGAGCCCTTGCGCGGCCTACTGGGCAAGAACTCGGAAGAGATTCTGGCGAGCGGCGCGGAAGAGGACCGGGTTGAACTGTACCGATTCGGAGTGGAGACGATGGAGCGAAACCAGATTCGGGTGATGACTGTGGCCGATCTGCCGCGCATCGCAGAGCGAGCTCGGGAAGAATTGCGGATGTAGGAACACAGGCGAGAATTTTGTTGCACATGAAAAGCGTGGCCTTGGCCATGCTTTTTCTATTTGTGGCGAAGCGGAGAGCGCGGATCTATTTCCCTCGCCAAGTGAACGACAGAATAGAGAGAGGCGGAGACAGTGAGCTGGAAAACAATGCTCGAAGGGATTTGGAGCGATCAAGTGGCGCAGGGCGAAGGCCACCCGGCTGGCGAATCTGAAACAGCGATAGCAGCTGCAAGTGTCGACGGAGCGCAGCGCAAAACCGTGCCCCTTCCCTCGATCCTGGGGCCGGTGCGACCGCCGAATGCTTTATTGCCGAAGGGAACGCCGGCAAACCTGCGGCGTTTCGCAGAGAGCCCGGTTCCACGCCGGGCGATTAACGTGATCAAGGATCGCATTGCGAGCATGGACTGGCAAATCCAATTGCGCCGCGGGTACACGCTCGCGGATGTGCCTGACGCGCATGTGCGAATGGAAATCCTGCGAAGGACGCTGGAAGAACCGAACGATTCGGATTCCTTTCGCTCTGTTGTAGAGCAAGCGCTGGAAGATGCGCTTGTGGGTGGCTTTGGCGCCATTGAAATGGAGCGTACGAATGATCCGACGCGCCCTTTCGCTCTGTGGCCTGTCGACGGAGCCACAATTCAGCTGAATGCCAATTGGGATGGCGATCAGAGTTCCCCGCGGTACGCCCAGAACACAAACGGAGTCGGGCCGGGATCGAGGATTCCGCTGTACGACAACGAACTGATGTATATCCGCCTGAATCCGCGCTCGCATACTCCGTTCGGATTGGGGTCGCTGGAAGTTGCCTTTGAAGCTGTGAACAGTTTTTTAGCGGCACACCGATATGCGGGAAGGCTAGCGAGCAACAGCGTTGTGCAATATGCGCTGTGGCTGAATGAGACGACGCCCGATCATCACAACCGGCTGCTGCGGTGGTGGCAGGATGAGATTGAAGGAACTGGGCGGGTGCCACTGCTGACGTGTGAGCAGAAGCCGGAGGTGTTGAAGTTTACGGGCGGGACAGACGCAGAACTTCGGCTGCAATGGCAGGAATTTCTCATCCGCATGATCGCGAATGCATTTGGGCTTCCCCCGATGTTGTTGGGCCTGGAAAACGATGTGAATCGCAATACTGCCCAGGAAATGCTGGACGAGTCATTTCGCACAACGATTGCTCCGATGGCGCGCATGCTGGCTGAGCATTTTACCCGCGACCTATTTTGCAAACGACTGGGGTGGCGTGAATTTGAGTTCGTTTTCAATGATCTCGATGTTGGAGATGAGATGGAAACGGTGCAGATTCAAACAGCGCTGCTGAAGGCGGGGATATTGACCGTGGACGAAGTGAGGGCGCAGCGCGGATTACGCCCGCTGGCACCCACGCTGCAGCTGGAGAAAGCCGCATCGGATCCACAAAGTGCAGCCAGCGAGTCCTAGGCTCGGCACACGGATCGAAGGCGCGGGCTGCAACCACAGTCCGCATAACATCCACATACCAACGAGAAATATGGGAGAGCACATGAGACTGGACGCAATGGCGGTCGAGTTCCCAGCCATCCAAGGGCACCCAAACCGGATGCCGTTCGAAGGAGTGTTAACTTTGGTCGACGTTCCCAGCGATCGCGCGCCGAGCGGATCACGCGGACATCGCGTGACACTTTGCCGGAGCGCGGCGGAGGCAGCCCTGCCGTCGCTGCTGGGCATGGCTGTGGACTTTCGGCCAGACTGGGACGGCCACGACGCGCGCAGCAAATGCGGAATTCTAACTTCTGCAGATATTGTCGGTCAGCGGTTGATGGTCGGCGGCTATCTATATGCGCGCGATTTTCCTGAGGTCGAAGCAAAACTGCACGACCTGGCCGCGGGAAGTATGGGTATGTCCTACGAACTGGCGGATGCGCATGTCGAAGATATGCGCGCTTCCATCTGGAAGCTGAATCGCGTGACCTTTACCGGGGCAGCGATTCTATTGCGGGATAAAGCGGCATATAGGCAGACCTCATTTCGGTTGAAGCCGCACGGAACACGTCGCCATGGAGTTTCCCTGGCGGCATATTCCGGCGCGGCGTAAGCCGAGAGCCGATGAAGAACCAACATTCCGAACGCAAGTCACTGCAGGCAACTGCCCTCCGGTGCAAGTTCGGCACCTACACAAAAAAGGAGCAATCAGTATGGAGCAGGGAGCAGAACGTTCTCTTGAAACATTGGCATTGATGCTGGATCGACTTGCAGGCGCGGCAGGCCTGCTGGAACAAACAGTGAGCCGCCTGGAGGAACAGCACCTCACCATGTCGGGACAGGTACAGAAGATTGTCGCAACCGTCGAACAGGCGCCTAGTACGGTGCAGGCGGGAAACGAGCGCATCTACGAATTGGAACGCAAGCTGCACGAAGCGGTGATGCAGATCGCGGATTTGCGGGCCCAGGGTACTGCTTCCGTTCCGACGGGACGCAAGACGGTAACGGCGGCGACGATCTCTTTGCTGGCAAAGCAGGGAATTTCCTCGCTCGAGTCGATCGAAGCCGGCTCACTGGATGCAGCGCTGGCCGGACTCAGTATTGAGCAACGGATCGCGGTGAAGTCTCAATTGCTGCGCGCCGGAGTGCTGAATTAAGCCGAGTTCCCGGGTCGGCGAATCGGTTGGGTGGACTTGGCATCTCGATCGTCTACCGAGCGATTAGCGCAGCACACGCGTGACAGGCTTCTGCACATTTCCGAATCTCAGCTAACGCAACCACGGCCGAAGGGCCAGTGAAAGGACAGAATGAACGCCAATTTCCATGACATCCACGCCGCCGCAGATTACATCGGGCCAGGTGCAATTGAAGTTCCAATTTATCAAACAGAAATCACGGACATTGTTCGTCGTCGTGGGCTCTTTGGGCAACGTATCAAGCAAGTGCCGGCCACGGGACATCCCTCGCGATTCTTTGAGGAGACTGCCATTCCACAGCCCACGGCTGCTACGGGTTTCGTCGATCCCCGTAACATCTCGGCTCCGCTGGTGAGCCCAACGCGAATCGAAAGTGCGGTTCCGTTGAAGGCATTGGTGGCCCAAATCAACTACAACCTGTTTGATATGGAGCTTGGCAACCAGCAAAGCCAGTTCGCCTACCTTCAGGCGAAAGATCTTGCGGACACAATTGAAGGTGTGATGCACGTTCACGATTTGGCATTGTGGAACGGCACGGATACTTCCTTGAGCACTCCGACCACCGCGCAGTATTTTGGGGCCGCGGCACAGATTGCCGCGAGCGGCAATACGACGACCATCACCACGACGGAGCTGATCGTGGACAATCTGAAATCGACGATCGCGCAGATGGTTTCGAACAGCAGCTTCGCGGTCCGTCCGACGGCGATCTATGCGAATCCGGTTTTGTTGGATCTGGTGGATCGAGAAATGAAGACCGAGTTCAATGTGGTGCTCGATACCAAGGAGATCAACGGAGGGTTTAGAGTAAAAACCTTGATTACGCAAGCAGGCGAATTGCCGCTGATTCCGGATTGGTCTCTCAGTTACACGGGTACACCCGGTTCGGGAAGCGCACTGTTGCCGGCGTACATCGTGACGGAAGACCTGATCGAGTACCACTGGTTGAGCGATCCGAATCCGCGAGTATTCCAACTTGGCGTACCGGGCTCACTGGCTTCACAGTATGTGGTGGTGAAGTTTGGCGCGCCGGTTGTCAAGATGACTACCGCAGGCGCTCACTTCCAGGTGATCGTACAGCGATAGGGCCAGAAGTTTGAAAGGCGATGTCTGGTTCGTAACACCTTACTGGCCTCCGCTCCGGAGGCCAGTGTTTTTTTAGTGAAATTTGGTCGCGAAGGGCGGCCTCTCGAAATATCTCCGGAGGACATCTTATGGGATACCTGCTGCCGACCGACTATGCCACTTATGGTCTTCCGGCGGATACAACGGACGACTGGATTACGATGGCGTCGGCATTGATCGACTCCTATTGTCATCGAACCAGTCTGAATCCGACACAATATGAAGAACGTTTGCGCATGACAGCTGGAGCCCAAACAGTGCGGCTAAGCTACTTGCCCCTGGTCGCGGTTGCACCCAGCACGTCACCTTTGATTTCGGTCCAAGCCCGTTACAGTCGACCGCGGCGCGGAGAGATGATCGAACCGGCGTACGAGCAAATCGCATGGGTTTTCGGATTGCCGGGCGCCTGGAGCACGCTGAACCCAGCGGATGTGGATTACGTGCCGAATACAGGTGAACTTACCTTTCCTACGAACATTCTGGGCCTGCCTTATAACGAAGTCGACGTGGTATATACCGCCGGTCTCGCCACGATTCCATATACCGTACAAGTGGCATGTGCGCAGATCGTCAAGAATGCGCAGACGACTCCTGGGCTCAACGTGAAGTCCAGCAAAATCGACACCATGCAGATGGAATATTTTTCCGGTTCGCTAATTGACCCACAGGTGGCAGCCATGCTGCAACCGTATGTGGCGACGATGTTGGGGTGAGCGATGAGTGTCGATCAGAGTGTACGAAATGCATCGGCAGCACCGCAGCGCGCGGCCGACGCTCTACTGCGCTGCCTGGGTGGCAGAACGGTGCTGTTACGGTTGCCAACAAACGCTGTAAGTGGGTCGGATGCGGAACAGTTAGGCGCGGCCATTCCTTCTTATGAGGACTTACCCTTATCCCCAGCGGTTTTTCGCCGTCTGCGACCGAAGCTACTCGACGGCAACGCCAACCAATATGAATTGCTGATATCGGCGGCCTCGGTTCACGCCCAATTGGGCCTGATGGAATTGGCATCGACAGATCAGCTGTTCGCCATGGCCACGGGAATATTTGTCGATGGCGAACTGATGTTGATTGAGGCGGCCGCTGAAGCTGAAGCGTTCGGCTGTCCCTACCTATACCGGCTCATCCTGGCCGCGCCGCAAAATCAGACATTGTAAGAGGAGAAAGTGTCATGCAAAATGCACAAAATACTTTCTACATTACATTGCGCAATCGCCTTGTAGCGTTGAATCCGAACCGAACGATCTATCTGCGCGGAATTACCAGGCCCGGCATTTTGGTCGAAAGCAATGAATTGGTTGTAGCTCAGCCACCCTCGGATGTATTTGTACTTCGGTGGCTCGGGCTGCATAACGACCCATATCTTTCGGACGTCATGCTGCAAATGCAATGCGAAATCGAATACATGACAGAAGGGACATCTGCAAATCTCGGTATGGATCGGGGCGCGATGCTGACAGAGATGGATGCCGAATTGATGTCATTGTTGCAGCCGAATACTGCGCAAAAAAATAATTACGCTGCGGCGCCCGCGGTTCCGATGGAGACTCAGATTTTCTGGACGGAGGCTAACTTCCAACCGCTGAAGGCGGAACGAGATCGCCTGTCCCGGATTGCTACAGTGTCGGTGTTTAGTTATGAAGAGCCGGGGGAGCAATGAGTACAACTGCACTCGTTCCACTGCCGTTAACGCCACCGATTGTGCGCAGAATTCGTGCCTATTTCGCTCCGGTGAATCGGGCTGCGGGTATTCCAACGATCTTTGATCCCGCGCAAAATGGGAGCTTCAACCTGGACTCTCCACCAGCACCGTGGCTGGATCTAGGGTGGTTGGATACTTTCCAGCGCAAGACCGAATCAAAGGTGACTCCATTGCGAAGCGGAGCACCAGGGCTGCCTCTCTCCCAAGTGCGGACCGAGATCGACTCGATTGTCTCCGTCAATTTTGTCAATTGGGGGAAGTTGCAGATGGCAGTGACAGCAGGTTCAGAGCAAATGAACCTGTTGGAGGCCGCGGCTAATGCGTCGGCAAACGGCTCTGGCGGAATTGCAGGGACCGCGGTGCCACTCATCAGCGGAAGTACCGCTACCTTCCTCATTGTGGCTTCAAATCAGCTTACGAAGTTCTCTGCCGGCCAAATGGTTGTCGTCGATATTGATTATTCAGGTCAGACGGGCTATGTGGGCAGCGGAATCAGTGCTGCATATGTCAGCTCTGCAACGGCCGTTAATTCTGACGTTAACTATATTCGCAGGGTGAGTTTCAATGTTGCTCGAATCACTGCTGTAACCTCAACGGGGCTGCAACTGTCGCAGCCATTGATCGCCGGAGTACCGATTGCGGGTATGTCTGTTCAGCCAATTCTTGGCTTTGTCGATCGCGAAGGGAGCAATTTCTTTCAGGAGTGGTCTGGATTGTTTGTCATTCCGGGTGAGCAGGGAGACAGGATCCTGTTTCATTATCCGCGATTACAGATCTCCTCAGGGGCGGGTGAAGCAGTAAAACTACTTACTGCTCCGCTGGAGAAGGTTGACACATTAGGGCGGGTAAGTCAGGTCGCTCAGTTTCGAGGCCTGCCTGTAACCGATGCAAACGACGGGGCACATGTCGTGTGTTTCCGGAGCTATATACCTGCGTCGGCAACCAATCTTTGGTGATGAGAGCGCGACGAAATGGACTTGCCAAGGTTAGACATGGAGAGGCTGGATGAAAGTCACGATTGATAATCAAGACGGCAAAGGGCCGATCGACTACTCGCTTGCACTCTGCGCCGATCAAACCTCCGTGGTGATCACGCGAGCACTGAACCAGCCGACGCTCGCACGACTTCTTTTCGACTGCGCCAGCAAAGGCTTGGAAATCCCGGCGATAAATGCATTCGTCGTGATCACGGCAGACAACGGAAGATTCCTATTCACGGGGTATCTTCCCTCGGCTGCAGAGCCCGTTTTTGCAGGGTATGATTCCACCGGCCCCCACTACAGGATCGCGGCCAACGCGCTGAGTGAGGATTGGCTACTGAATCGCGACGCAGTACCTCAAACAGCGCCGCTTCTGGGTCAGACGGCAGGCGAGATGGTCGGAATTCTCACGAATCGAGTCAATCCGTCCCTGGTCGAGATGAACGGACTTGAAGATGTTGGAACCATCGGATTTTTTGAGCCATCTCCTAATTTGCCGTGGTCGGAGAATGTCGCCGCGCTTGCCAACCAGGCACGGGCCGCATATCGCGTGCTCAACGGGCAATTGACATTGGCTCCGGTGGGTTCAACCGTCCATACTTTGGACGATACGATCGGCACGCTTGGATTTTCCGCACCGAGCGCCACCGAGGCCAAGCAGGTTGTCAATGATGTGACGATCACCGGTCTGGGCGAGCCGCTGCAATATGTGACCGAGTTGTTCGAAGGTGACGGAGCTACCGTTCTGTTTCAATTGCAGCGGGAACCTTATCGAGTCACCAGGCCAATCCTGTTGAACGAAGAGTTTGCTGCTTCCAGCTTGAATACGTCAATTTGGAATGTAGACGACTCGGGAGGGTATCTGACGGTCGGTGGAGGCGGGCTGGCGTTGGGCGGGGGCGCAGGTACGGACGGTACGACCACCCTCACGGCGATCGATCCCGTGGAGTTGGGAGGAGAGATTGTCATTGAGGCAGGGTTTGTTCAGCTGAACAGCGGGAGCGATGGCGTTGTCTGTGGGTTGTACTCGGGAGCGATCGGTATCGCCAACTGCATCGCGGGCTATCGAGTGCAGACAAGCGGATCTAATACGATTCTGGTTCCATTAGTAGAAGGAAATGAAGTTGGCACGGCTTTTACTCTGCAAGCAGGGCACAGCTATATCCTTCGCATTCATGTTCACAGTACCGAGTTACAGCGGATGTTGAATAGTTACTTTTCGTACGGAAGCAGCGGTCCAACTGTGTATGGTGGCGGAACGAACCAGTCGCCACTGCAGTTACTATTTGAGTTGCAGGATATGGCATTGCTGCCGTATGTAAATATAGGGTCAACCATTTTGTATGATGGATCGATTCCGTCTTCACCGGCAATCGCTTCGTTTGCCTGCGTCAACAGCCTCAAACTGCAAGGCAGCATAGGATACTTCAAGGTGACGCAACCAGGAACGATGTGGGTGGTGAGCACTCCGTCTTCAGGAGCTTCCTTCACCCGCAGAATTGGCACGAACACGCAAGGCGCAGATTGTAATATTTTGAGGGACGGATTTCTTCACTTCTATAAGCTGGCAATCCCCCAACCCGGAGAGATGCTGGCCGTCACGTACCGAGTGTCGGCTCCGTCTGTGGCCCGCTTTGCCAATAACGCGGTTCCGCAACCCGGCGGCACGGGCATACCTGCCGTCTCTCAATGGGTGGGACATGTGCTTCACCCGCCGGCCCGAAGCTCGGTTGATTGTGAAAATGCCTGCCAGGCGTTGCTTAATTTTTCATCGAACCCGACAGCCACATGGAAGGGATCCTACCGTTTTAGAAATCTGCAAGATCAATCGGACATCTGGCCGGGGGATGCGCTGAACTTCAACTCCCCGGCAGCTGGATTAAATGCAAACGTCATCGTGCGTCAAGTGATGATCGAGTCGACGAGCAGCTCGCCAGAAGTGCTTAATTATGTCGTGGACTTCGCCAACGACTGGGCCGAGACTATCGCGATGAAGCTGTCGAGTGCCATTTCGCCCGACGTGTATTTACCTCAAGCTCCAGAGACCACGGCGGGCAACTACCTGGCAAACCTGAATGCGCTTCGAGTGTCTTCGATCAGCACGACGTCGATCGCTGTCAACGCGGATATCACTCCTCCCACCGGCGGCGGCTTTGAAGTGCGGAGTCAAGATTACACATTTGGTTCAACTGGCGGTGAAGGGTTGGTGCTGCGAAGCCCCGTGCCGAATTTTACGATTACGCGCTCGGCTGATGAGGAGCAATTCTTCATCCGGATGTACGATGCATCCACACCGCCGGTATACTCTCGAGTTTCGAGCGCCATTTTCACCAATGTGCCGACGAGCTAAATGGCAAATCGAACCAATGAAGGATGGATCCAGATGGATGAGTTTGAGGTAACAGTGCTGTCGGACCTGTCCGCACTGAAAAGCCAAATGGCTTCGCTTATAGGGTTAGGACAGCCGGGAAGGTTGACGATGCTGGAGCAGAGGATGGAGCAGCATGAAATTTACTTGCAGAGAATGAAAGGTTGGGTAGCAGCCTTTTTTGTGGCTCTAACTTTGGCTCACATTGCTATTGACTACTTCAAGCACTAGAAGCTGTCTCATATATAGCATCGTGGCTTCGGCCGACGCCCTGAGACCCGCTTTGATTGCGGGTCTCACCCCCGACGTATCGAGCGATTTCGACTTTATGAGACAGCTTCTAGTGAGTTGCTGCTTCGATTGCTGTAGATTTAAGTTTCCTCGGAATTGTTAACTCTGGAGTTTGAAGGTGGTCGATACGTCCTACGCCGGAGTGTCCACTTGAGTAAGTCGTGGGATTATCTGGTGTAACTCTGAGACAATCGCATGGACCGGTGTTCCAGCACACCCATCCGGTTCGGTACCTCGGAGTAAGATCAAGCTCGGGATGCCAGCTGCGGCACCCGCCTGAATATCTGAGCATCGATCGCCGACGAGAACCGATCGACCCAGGTCAATGTTGTGATCGGAAGATGCTTTCAGAATCATTCCGGGTTGTGGTTTGCGATCTTCGCATTCTCTGCGATAGGGTCCTACGCCATATTCCGGATGATGGGGACAGAAATAGTAGCCTTCGATTTTGACGTGCTCTCGCGAGAACTCTTCTGTCATCCAATTCATGAGCGAATGGAAATCAGTTTCAGAGTAAAGTTGCCGCGCGATTCCAGACTGATTGGTGATGATGATGAGTGCATACCCCAGTGCCTGGGCACGTCTGCATAGATCGAAGATGCCGGGTGTAAATTCGACCTGGTCGGGCCGATACAGATAGCCGATTTCGCGATTCACAACTCCATCTCGATCTAAGAACAAAGCTGGCCGAAAATCTGTCATAGGACGCTAGTGTTTCATTGCACGCTGTCGATCGCCAGCTAGTTCGCGAAATAGATCTGTTCCACTAGCAAGCAGAATATATGCTCCAGGGCAAGATGAGCCTCCTGGATCTTCATGGTTAGGTCCGAGGGCATGCGTAAGCAAAAATCGCACAACTCGACCATGTGACCGCCGCGCGCGCCGGTTAGTCCGATGGTTACAATCCCGGTCGAATGCGCCAATTCCAGGGCTCGCAGAATATTCGGCGAATTGCCGGAGGTAGATATTGCCAGAAAAATGTCGCCGGGCTGCCCAAGAGCTTCAATCTGCCGAGCAAATGTACATTCATATCCATAATCGTTGCCGACGGCCGTCAAGATCGACGAATCCGTGGTGAGCGCAATCGCGCGCAGAGCTGGCCGATCTTTTACAAGTCTGCTGACAAATTCGGCAACCAGATGTTGCGCGTCCGCGGCACTTCCGCCGTTGCCGGCAACCATCAGCTTGTGGCCGGCCTTCAGTGATTTCGCAGTTTCCGTCGCCGCAGCCACGAGGACTGCATGCAATTCTGAATCTTTTGCCACATTCGTTAGTACCGATACTGTCTGCCGTAGCTGATCTGCCACAATATCCTGCATTGCTTCAACCTTCATGTCGATTCCTTCAAAGCTTCCAATCTTTCTCAGTGTAAATGCTCCATTGCGCAGGACGGTCTTTCCCGTCGCGGCACCAGGTTGTTTCCCATCTGAAGTTGTGCGGCAATTTGGTATAAGCGCGTTATTGCACTTGAACTGTCAGGCTGACGCTCTTATTCAGTCCACCTGCTGCGGCGGAAACGGTGACCGTGTAGACTCCCGGCGGAGTTGTGGAGTTCCCCGGTAAAGGAGTCGGAGTGCCAGTCCCGAGCAGTCCGCCACCTTTTCCACACGCGGCCATGCTTCCGACCACACAGAGCAGAATCATCATCAGCAGCAGCCGACGGGCTGATAATTCCAGCCTCGAACGCCCTCGGCGAATTCCCGTGAGGGTTGTGATCAAGATTGCTAGACCGATTGGCCAAGGGAACCATCCCAGCATGCCGGCTCGATGTACCCGCACTGCGCTGCCGACCCCCGTTGCGACTGCGACCTGGATATTGGACGGAATCGTGAGAGAAGCATTCTCCGGCGATATCGTGCAGGTCGAGTTTGGGGGAAGATTGGAGCAACTTATGGCTGCTGTTCCAGTGGAACCATTGACCGGCGTGAGTTCCAGGGAATAGCTGGCTGCATTTCCACTGCTGACCGTTTGGCTTGTTGGACTGGTCGGCGCGAGCTGAAAGTCGATTCCCGTGCCGGTCAACTGCGCCGTCATTGGAGCGCTATCAGCGCTGTCGACGGTCACTGTTCCATTCTGACTTCCGGCCGCCGAGGGCGAAAAGACCACCGAAACAGTACAGGTTGCCTGTGGCCCCAAACTTGTTCCGCAATTGTTTGACTCCGCAAATGAACCACTCTCCGCGATCGAAATCCCCGTCAAGGTTCCCGTACTTCCATTGCTTAATACAAGAGTTTGCGCCGTCGATGACACCTGAACGCCCATCACTCCGAAATTCAAGCTTCCAGGCGCCAGGGCGATGTTTGGCAAATATCCAATTCCCGTAAGCGTCACTTGTTGTGTGCGGCTCGAATCTACCTCGGTGATCGTTCCGCTCTCAGCGCCCCCTGCGTTCGGCTCGAATTCAACCTGGATCGTGCAAGATTGTCCGGCCGTCAGTGTTGTTCCGCAGGTCTTCGTAAACATGAAATCCGGATTGCTGGACTGTATCTGGATTCCCGACAACGTTGTCGCGGTATTGTCACTGAGGGTGATCGTCTGGGGCGCGCTGGCAGTATCGATGATTTGACCGCCAAAGTTGAGCGAGAGAGGAGTCAGGCTATCGTCTGTCGGAGTCACTCCGGAAGCGGTTAAGACGACAATCTGCGATCGGATCGAATCGGCGACGACAATTTGCCCTGAAGCAACTCCGACAGACGAAGCTTGAAAGCTGACTGTGATGTTGCATGCCGATTTTGCCGCGAGCGTGCTGCCACAATTGCTGCTCTCACCGAATCCTGTGCCCACTGCGTGGATGCTGAGTTGCGTCAAGGCTGCACCGCCGGAATTTGTCAGCGTCACCGTCTGCGTTGGTGCACTCTCTCCAACTTGTGTCGCGGGAAAAGTCAACGACGTTGGTGCCAACGTGTCCGTCGCTGGTGCGGTTCCGGTTCCAGATAGTAAAACAATCTGACTCCCGACGCTATCCGTTATATTGACGCTGCCGCTTTCTGCCCCTGTAGCATGCGGAGCATATTGCACGGTCAAGGTGCACGCAGATTGAGCGTTCAATGAGGCGACGCATCCATTGATTACCTGAAAATCACCAGAAGTCACCACTTGAATGCCCGTCAACGGAACACCTCCGTTGTTCGTCAAGGTGATGGTCTGGGCAGCGCTGAGTGTATTTTCCAGCGTCGCTGGAAAGACCAGAGATGTTGGCGAAACCGTGCCCGTCGCGGAATCTTCTCCGTTGCCGCTCAGGCCGATCGATCCCGTTCCCTGGCCACTTACCACTGTCAGCACTCCACTGGCAGGCCCTGATGCTGTGGGCTGAAACACAACGGCCAGCGTGCACCCAGTGTCGGCTGCCAGCGTGGACGTGCAAGTGTTGGTTTGGATCGCGAACGGTCCGGTCACGCTTTCGGATGTGATTGCAATCGTCGCGGCACTGGTATTCGATATCGTCACTTGTTGTGCTGCAGAGACGGTTGATACCTGTAGATCCCCAAAATTCACGTTGTTCGGTAGAACAACAATCGCAGACTGCGTGGTTCCAGTCCCGGTCAGGCTCACGGTCTCCTGGCCCCCCGCAATGTTAGCGGGTACCGTCAACGTTCCTGTTCGTGTTCCTGATGTTGAAGGGCCGAAAGTCACCGATATCTGGCAGATTCCATTCGCTGCGATCGCGTTGCCGCAATTGTCAGTCTCAAGAAAGTCTCCATCAATTGAAATATTGCTCACCGTAAGGCTAGTGGCGCCGGTGTTGGTCACCGTTACGATCTGTGCGCCGCTGATGGTCTGCAACGGCTGTCCGCTAAAGGTGAGGGTCGTCGGACTCACCGTCATGGTTGTTTGCGGAACACCGCTCAGCAGGGGAACTTGCCAGATCCCGCGACCATACGTGCCCACGCGAAGATAGCCTCCTCCTGCCAGTGTCGTCGATAGCGTCACCGCGGGAGCCATCGGTAGGCCGGTTCCCAAAATATTCCAGCACTGTCCCCCGCTCGATTCACAATTTGCAACATTCTGAGTTACAAATACCCCACCGTCAGACGCTACATACACCACGCTTGCATCGTTCGGATCGACCAGCACGTCGTTCAACGGAAGGTCTGGAAGATTTTTTGAGATATTGTTCCAGTCCGCGCCACCATCTGTTGACATATATAGGTGCGGCACGCCGAAGCCCTGGATCGTCGCGTACACGGTGTTCCCCGTGGGATCGTGTGGGTCCGCATAAAGCGACGAGACGTCGAAGAAGTAGGGATTGAACACTCCGTTATAGAGCGATTCATTGGCGACGGGCGAAAGCGCCAGGTCCGTCCACTTAGTCGTTCCGTTTGCCACGCTCGCAGCCTGTGTGGAGAAGACATGTCCACCCACAACGCCGCCGCCACCGTCCAGCAACCCAGCCATGCCTGCATAAATTACCTGCGAGCCGCTGTGCTCGGCGCCCGTACCCGGCTGAAGATTCGCCCCTCCGGCCGCAAGTGAGCGCACTAGCGCATTTCCGTTGCAGTTCGGTTCCGCCACTCCATCCAGCATTGGACTAATAGCATTGGTCGCGCTCCACGCATTTCCCCCACTCGCAGGTCCACGCCACACTCGACAAGTCCCAACAATCATCTTGGAGCTGTCTGCCGGATCCAATATGTACGGTGTGAACAGCAATGACTGATCGTCGCTGGTCTCGCTCGCTCCGATCGCAGACGGAAATGTCGCCGCCGTGCAATTGACCCCCTCGATGCACTGCCCGATGGCAACATACGGACCCACGGTCGCATACCAGTTGTCAGGATTGGTCGGATCGATCGCCGTCAGCCCACCTTCACCGCTCAACAGTTGTGGCCATGCGGTCTGACCGCTGTTCGTCATCGCCGCGCTGCCATTCACTCCAAACCCCGCCAGCACCACATTGCCATCCGTTTCGCTATTCGCCATCCCGGTGACTTCCGCCAGCGAACCCAATCCTCCATTCAGATTCTGAAAATGCCCAGCATCGCCCGCAGAGCAGGTAGCGCCAGTCTGATTCACTCCATCCGTCGATCGCCAGAGCCCACCGTCATTGCCGAAATATAGAAGCGGCGTCGTTGAACCCAAGAATGCCACTGCGTGCTGCGCTGGTGCGACTTGACCAGAAACACACGTCGTGGTGTTCGTGGTGTTTCGCCAGGCACAACCGGCCGCCAAACTACATCGAAAAATATCCTGCGTTCCCGCAAACAACAGCGTGTCCGACCTGTTCGGAACCGCTGCCAGCGCCAAATTATACGTACCGTCCGCAATGGTTCCATTCGCGGCGTCCAGCGCGACCGTAGAGATCTGCGATCCAAACTGCACCGTAGGATTCGCGCACCCATTCACTCCCGCATTGCATACATCCCTCCACAGACCCTCATCCACATCCTCCAACCCAAGAGCACTTGTTCCCACCGTCAGCGCAAACATATCCCCTGTGACCGGCTGCACCGCCAGAACCCCGCGAGAAATCGTGCAGGAATTGCTCCCATTGGTCCCTGGATTCGCCGGACAGTTCAGCGTCGTCAGCCCTGCGCCCGGTTGGTTCGCCATTCGAGTCCAGGTCACCCCATCGGGCGACTGGTAGTATCCGTGAAATTCCAGCGCCGCATAAAACATCTTGCGGATTGGGTTCCACACCACCGCCGTCGCCGGAACTCCCGGAAACACACTCGGCAATGTTGTCTGCGAAGACTGGATCACCTGGTTCGGTCCATCCTGAATGGTCGACAAATACCATGTATTTCCCGCGTCCGTCGAGTAATACAGTCCGGCCTCGGCCACGTTCGCCGCGCCGCCGTGGGAGGTCATATTGTTCACGTTGTTGATAAAGCCGTCGTAAGAATCCGTGACCGCCGCAACCACCACGCTGGTGTTGGTCGTGCTCCATGCAAACCCGGCAAACGCATCTCCAGCAAAGCTGTAATTCGTCAATCCACCGGAGAATCCATCGCTACTCTGCGAAATCAACGTCCACGTGGCGCCGCCGTCCCCGGATCGTAGAATCCCCGCTCCGTAATATGAATCCAGCACATCGTTCGGATCGCCGGTGCCGGCCAGCACCACGCCATTCGGAGTCGACCCCGGCTGAACGCTGACCGCGCCGATACTGAGAGAGGTGATATTGATGCCGGAAAACGCCGGCGGATCATCCGTCAGTGGCTGCCATGTCACGGTCGTCGGGTCGCTCGCCGCCGCGTTATTCGACCGCCAGACTCCGCCACCCGTCGAGCCCAGATAGACCGTATTGCCCGAAGCATCCCAGGGAGCAATCGCGATCGATGTCACTCGCCCGGTGACATTCCCAAATTGTGACGTAACAATTTGATTCGGCCCCAGCGGTTGCCATGGCTGATCGCTCGATTGCAGTCGCGGCATCAGTTGCATTTGTTGCATGCCACGCAGGCGAAGCACCGCCGCGGATTGTCCCCTTACAATCCTCGGCAATAAAAACGATTGCGCTCGCCGCTGCCCGTAGTTTCCACTCAGTGGGAACGACATCGTTTTCGACGCAGGCGGCCGCAAAGGCGTTTGCGCGTCTATGACCATCGGCAGAAAAAGCGCAAGGCAGCAAACCAGGCGCCTGGGGAGTGAGTACATCCGACACCGGGGAGAAAGTGAAACCTGTCCATCTAATGATTGGGGTCGAATGCGCCAGAGTCAAAACACCGAAGTAACTTGACAGTGCCAAAATGGTCTTTCGTAACCGCCACCGTCTCCACCTACGAGCAAAAGATTCTGCCTGCATAGGGCACGCCTGCAGCCCTGATCCATGGCCGCGATTACGGATAACAATCACGGAGGGAGCAGGGGGTTTCAACCCCCTGAAGCATATCTCAAAAAAAAACAGTGGCCTTCAGGCCCGGATCGGAACGAAGGCCGGGTGCCCCATTCAAGCGTCCTCTGCTTGAGTGGGGTGAAGAAAGAAAGTTTGTCATCCTGAGCGCAGCGAAGGATCCAGAGAATCATGGCGCAACCATGAACCGAAAAATGAAATAAAACAGTCCTGCCATCCCCAGTCGCCGCGCCACCCGACCAAAGTGAAGAGCCTGCCCTGAGCGAGCCCGCCGAATCGGACGATCTAACGTAGAACCCGTTTTTTAGAGAGATAAGGTGCGTTGCTTCCTCTACTGGGTACCTTGCCTGCGGCTAGCGAGTCGCTGCACACCCTCGACTAGATTCGCATTCGCCATCACGTCCGAAACCTTGAGCGGCCGGCCAAAGGAGAGGCCCTCGATCGTGGTCGCACGGGAAAGCGCAACGTAGGCCTGGCCGGTTGAGAATGCCCCATGCCCCAAATCAATCCGGACATCGTCCAGCGTCAGACCCTGCGCCTTGTGGACTGTTATCGCCCAGGCTGGTGCGATAGGAAATTGGGTGTAGGTGCCGACCACGATGGGATTTACTCGCTGAGTGATTTTGTCGTACTGATATTCAACACTCTCCCACGTTGCTTTATGCACCTCTTCTTCCCTCGCGGACCCGTCCAGGCAGACCCATACGGCCGAGGAGGACAGCTTTGAGACTATTCCCAAAGATCCGTTGACCCAGCGTTTTTCCGGATCGTTCTTCACCATCATTATCCGTGCGCCCTTCTTGAGATTCAGGTATTCCGGTGCCGGGAGCTTATCCTTAAGTACGCGAAAATTATTTTCGATAGTTCCGACAAAGCGGATTGCGCTTCCGGGTAGCCGTGCCAGCCCTAGCCTGTTGTACTCCAAAGCTGCTTCGATCCGACTTGTGAGAATGACCGGCTTCGAAGAAGTCCGGTGCGCTCTGTAGCAGAGGAGATTGAGGCGCCGAACGGTGTTCTCCAAATCCTCACCATTTCGCAAGTTGTGCAGCAGTTCCAGGAATTCCGGATCACTTTGGCGATAGACCGTGGAAAGCTCAATGATCTCCAGCTCGCGCAAATTCTGAATACATTTGGCTCCAAAGGCATGTGTAACTTCATAGCCTCTATCCCGCAATATCCGAGCATCATCGTCATCGACAATCGGCGGGAGTTGTAGAAAGTCGCCCACTAACAGGATCTTTATCCCACCAAACGGTCTATCTGAATCCAGATGGACTCTTAACGTCGTGTCAATCACGTCTAATAAGTCGGCCCTGACCATTGAAATCTCGTCAATCACAATGAGGTCTATCTTGCGAAGGATCGATCCCAGCCGGGGATTTGACTCTATGTCCTCCAGGTTCACGATCTTCCAAGGCATCCGAAAGAAACTATGAATTGTTTGACCTCCGGCGCTAAGTGCAGCAATTCCCGTCGGAGCGATCACGGCATGGTGCAGTGCTTCGTCCTTGAGGCTGTGTACCAACGATGTTTTTCCGGTACCCGCGCGCCCATGCAGGAGTACCGCCGGTGCGCCGCTCCTTAATGCTTTCAGAAGGCGCTCACGGTCGTCGTTCTTGCTTGGCGATAAAGAAGGGAGCCCCCGCATCACGGGCTGAGGCAAGGAGTTCGGCGCAGCGAGCGCTGCTTCTGACGCGGGCGGGGCGTCAGGCTGATACGGCGGTGCCGGAAGCAGCGGAACTGGAGTTCCAGCCGATGGCGTGGCGAAAGTAGTGCGCAGTTCGCGCCTTTCAGCCGCGGGAAGAATCAATCGACCCAGGAATCGCCGAAGATCATAGAATGGGCCTTTTGCCTCAGACATTTGGCGTTTATTCTCCGTGTGGCATGGCAGATCAATTCTAGACGAACTCCGCACGAGATCTATCTAAACCTCTGCTCAAAGAGAACCCGCGAAAGATCCTCATTTGCTCCTTTGTTGCCAACAGGGCGAGTCATTCATCCAGGGGCGCCAACAATCGTCGGAACCGGGTGTAAGGTGAATGGATTCCTGCAAGCGCCCTCGCATTCCACTGTGCTGGGTGGCCGATTGAAACTCGGTCGGCGCTGCTCCCCGTGGCGACGTCTGAGTCCAGGATGATTGGCCGCGGAGCAACCATGCCAGTCGCCTGCCAGCTGAAAACCGCTTCTTTCTTGTTGGCGCTTCAACTGTTCCGAAGTTGATAAAATAGAGAGCAGCACTCCCCCTGGACGCTTCCTCAAGCCAGCGTATTTCCCTTGATCGCACGGAGTTTTCGGCGGCTGATTTTCCTTTTTTTGCAGAATTACCGCGATTAAGGCGAAATTACTTGAGGTTTCCGCACGCATAGCACAGCAGTCAAAACGCTTACCGCAAAAACAGCGCTGCATAATCCTTCAATTAGCCTGTACAATCCTTCAACTACGCTGCACAATCCTTTAAATAGCCTGCACAATCCTTCAACTACGCTGCATAATCCTTCAACTTTGAGCGCGCGCCTCCTGCACCAGCAAGTTTGCCCCGTTGCCAGTGAAACAAAGCCAGCGCTGCTTTTGACTGTGTTTTAGGCTCTTGCGCCGACGGTCTTTCGAGATTGCGCCTGGCGCTGCTCGCGGTACCAATCCACGGTACGCTGCAACCCTTCCAGAAAATTGATCTTCGGGTCATATCCCAATGCTTCCCGCGCCGCCGAGATATCAGCGTAAGAATGTTTGATATCACCCTCGCGTGGAGGGCCATATTTGGGCGGGTTCTTATATCCGGTTAGCTCCGCAATCAGCTTGTAGGTCTGGTTCAGCGTGTACGGTTGGCCGCACGCGCAATTGAACATGCGTCCAGCCACTTTCTCCGCAGGCGCCGCGGCAGCTTTTAAATTCGCCTGGACGACATTCTCTACATACGTAAAGTCGCGGCTCTGCTCGCCGTCGCCGTGGATCGTAGGCTGCTCGCCTTCCAGCATCATCGTCGCGAACTTCGCCATCACGCCGCTGTAAGGAGAATCCGGGGCTTGCCGTGGACCAAAAATGTTGAAGTAGCGCAGCGCCACCGTCTCCAGCCCATACACTTCCCAATAGCTGCGCAGATACAGCTCGCCCAACAATTTTTGCACCGCATAGGGGGAAAGCGGCCCCGGCAGCATGGTTTCCACCTGCGGCAAAGGATTGCGATTGCCGTATGCGGAAGAGGATGCCGCATACACCACCCGCTTGACGCCGCCATGCCGTGCGCCTTCCAGCAGATTGAACGTTCCATCGATGTTCGCGGTGTGGCTGGTGCGCGGATCCTTCACCGAGAGGGGCACCGAAGGAATCGCACCCTCGTGAAAAATAATGTCGACCCCTTTGCAGGCCTTCGCGACAGCGTCCTCATCGCGCAAGTCGATTTCAAGAATTTCGATGTCGTTTTGCCAGGGCGTCAGGTTCTCACGCTTGCCGGTTGAAAAATTATCCAGAGCGCGAACCGTCTCGCCTCTTTCCACAAGCGCCTGCGTCAACCAGGAACCGATGAATCCGGCAGCTCCTGTCACCAAATAGACAGCCATTTCTCACTCCTGATGGGGGGACGCCGGCACAGACGCCCTTGCTTGCACGCCAATACCGGCAGCAGCAGCCAGCCTGCCAGCCAAACTCTATTCTCTGCTTCGGTCCGTCCATGATAGCAACGAAAATCGTAAAAAATGGGTAAATCAAGGTTACCGATGTTTTCCAACTCGCTCCCCGTTCCCCCCACGGATGAATGAAATGAGAGTCTCCGTGCGCTTCGGCTGGATCGCCCAATGTTCGCGACGCGTGCTATTCTGGGCTCCCCTTCCAAAGCAAAATCCCCGTTTCAGCCTGATCCATTGGAGTTTGTGCAATGGCCACCGAACAGATTCGTTTTGCGGCAACTGCGAAGCAACGCAATGCCACCAAGGCTTCTGAGCTTTCGCGATTTCTCAATAAGTATTTTTACTTTTGTATGTCGCTGCTGATTGCCGCGGTCGTGATGTACGGCTTCAGCCATACCGTCAATGACAACCTGCTTCACGCGACTCCACCGCGACCTTTGATTCTCTGGTTTCATGGTGCGGTTTTCACCGCTTGGCTGGGCTTCTTCATCTTTCAGTCGGCGCTGGTGCGAACCCATCATGTGAACCTTCATCGAATGACCGGCTGGTTTGGCGCCGCTCTCGGTGTCTTGATGCCAGTGCTGGGGATTTCGACGGCAATCATCATGCACCGGTTCGAGTTCATCCAATTCCACGCCGAAGCGATCCAGCTGCCACCGACGGGCGCGAATCCCACGTTCTTGGCCATCCAGACAGTTGATATTTTGTCGTTCACAGTCTTTTTCTGGCTAGCTATCTATTGGCGCAAAAAGCCGGAATATCATCGCCGCCTGATCCTGATCGCCACTTGCGCGCTGACTTCTGCGGCCTTCGGCCGCATCCCCATGGTTCCGGAGGCATGGTTTTATGCCGGCGTGGATGCGCTGATTCTGCTTGGCGTCGGGCGCGACCTGATTGTCAACCACCGTATTCACGTGGTGTACCGCTATGCACTTCCGGCGATGATCCTTTGCCAGATCGCTGCGATACAAATCTGGCTTCATCATCCCGCCTGGTGGGTGAAACTCTCCAACGCCATCGTCATGGGATGAAGAGTTGAAAAGCATTTAGTTCGCTGTTGTCAGTCTGTGATCCCTGTAAGGGCGCTAAGATAACTATGGCAGGCGGCTGGGCGATCGCTGCCGGGGAGCTGCAAAGTTTCCCCGGGAGAGGAAAGTCCGAACTCCGCAGGGCAGTGTGCCGGATAACGTCCGGGACCGGAGCGTCAAGGCTTCGGGACGGCAAGTGCCACAGAGAATATACCGCCGCGTCCGTAAGGATGCGGTAAGGGTGAAAAGGTGCGGTAAGAGCGCACCGCTTCGGCTGTAAGGTCGGAGGCATGGTAAACCCCACACGGAGCAAGACCAAATAGGCGGGAAGCGTTGCGGTGCAAGCCTCAGCGCGCGTGCTGGCCCGGTGCGCTAAACCCGCGGGTAGGTCGCTATGAGCGTTCGCAGCAATGCGGCGCCTAGAGGAATGATCGTCCTCGACAAAATTCGGCTTACAGGCCGCCTGCCAAAATTTTCCTTCCGTTCCGCTCACAACCGTTGATCCTGACCCTCATAGAAAAAATATAAACTTCCCACTTGCATCTACTTGCCCCATGGAAAACAAATCGTTGACAATCGTACCGACTGGTAGGTATGGTGTTTTTCATTGAAGTTGGGGAAGATGGGAGTGGAGATGCAGGCGGGGCGGCACGAGTCGAAGACGAAAATTTTGAATGCGGCGCTGCGGGTGATTCGCGCGAAAGGGTACTCGGCGACGCGCATTGAAGATGTGTGCGAGGCGGCGGGGCTGACCAAGGGAAGTTTTTTTCATCATTTCAAGAGCAAGGAAGAACTGGCGCTGGCGGCGGCGGAATACTGGGATGCGATGACGGGTGAGCTGTTTCGTTCTGCGCCGTATACCTCGCTCCGCGATCCGGTCGATCGGTTGCTGGCGTATGTGGATTTTCGCAAAGCAATTCTGCAAGGCGCATTGCCGGAATTTACCTGCCTGGTCGGCACCATGGTGCAGGAAGTTTACGAGACCCATCCTTCGATTCGAGACGCCTGCGACAAAAGTATCCGCGAACACGCCGCCATGCTCGAGCTGGAAATCACAAAAGCAACGCACATCCATCGCATGAACCCCGGATGGACGGCAGAGAGCCTGGCGCTCTATATGCAGGCGGTGATTCAGGGCGCATTCATCCTGGCCAAAGCGGAGGGCGGTCCGGAAGTCGCCGCCGGCTGCCTCGACCATCTGCGCAGCTATCTGGAAATGCTTTTCAATCGTTCGGAGCAAAGGAAAACGGCATGAACAAGAGAGCAGTCGAGACGCATGGGTGGTGCTTTTTCGTGATGGCTGTGGTGTTGAGCGCGGTATTGCCGGCGCGAGCCCAGGATCGCACAACGTCGTATCGCAGCATGGCTCCGGTCGAGCAGTATCTGATGGCGGATCGAAATGCAGAGATTGCCTTGGCGCGAAGTGCGGCTCCGGCG
Organism: Acidobacteriaceae bacterium; assembly: GCA_049796755.1. Classification (GTDB taxonomy): domain Bacteria; phylum Acidobacteriota; class Terriglobia; order Terriglobales; family Acidobacteriaceae; genus JAKAAZ01. Next base: position 4,056 of record JBARFA010000146.1, on the reverse strand, counting down.
TCCATCTCGCGCGATGCCACGGTGATGGTTCTGGGGCGGCATGGCTACACAACCGCGGTCGAAGGCAAAAACGGCTTCGTGTGCGTGGTTGAACGAGGATGGATGTCCCCCTTCGATGCCCGGCAGTTCTGGAATCCGAAGATGCGTGGACCGATCTGCTTCAATCCTCCCGCGGCGCGCTGCATTTTGCCTTTGACGCTGAAGAGGACGGAGCTGGTCCTGAGCGGACTTACAAAAGATCAGGTGATGGAAGGCGTTCGGGCTGCGCTGAATGCGAAAGAACTCCCGACTTTAGAACCCGGCGCGATGAGTTACATGATGTCGAAGCAAGGGTATCTGGGAGATGGCATCGGCCATTGGCGTTCCCATCTGATGTTCTATGTACCGCTGATGAAACCCGCGAACTGGGGAGCGGATTTGCCGGGATCTCCGGTATTGTTGAACCCTCAATTTCGCGGCGCTCCCGAACCGATCACTGAGTTCATGGTTCCGGTACTCGAATGGTCGGACGGCACGCCTGCCGAACACATGTAATTCGCGTTGAAATTGCGGGGTAAGCATGACTTTGTTTCAAGGAAGCGTGCACGCAGCCATCTGGAAACGGGTTTCAACCGTCCGACAAATTAAGGAGAACTTACCATGGCAACTGCACCGTTGAAGCTGTACACGTATCTGAATTTTGGCGGGAACTGCGAAGAGGCTTTCGACTTCTACGAAAAGAATCTCGGCGGAAAATTTGTTTTCAAAATGACCCACGGCGAGATGCCGGACAAAAAGAACATCCCGCCAGGATACGAAAACGCCATTCTGCATGCTCGACTGGATCTGGGCCAGACCGAATTGCTGGGCGCCGATATTCCAGCCTATAAGCCGATGCGAAGCGCCTATCTGACGCTGGTGGTTGGCAGCAGCGAAGAAGCGGAACGCATTCACGCGTTGCTTGCGGACGGTGGAGAAATCTTTATGCCGATGCAGGAGACATTCTTTGCCCTCCGCTTCAGCATGCTGCGGGATAAGTTCGGCGTTTCCTGGATGGTTATTCACGAACGCCCGATGCAGCAGGGTGCGTGAGATCGGCACGATTTGTCACGAGCGAATCATAGTGAAACCGAGAGGAGAAACACGATGGATCAGTCGTTCACAGCGAAGTTGCTGAAAAGCCCGAACAAGAATGGGTGGACCTATGTGGTTTGGCCTGAGTCGGTCGAGTTTTTTGGAACTCGCGGGCTGGTCAAGGTGAAGGGAACGATCGACGGTCATCCACGGCTACGGTAGATTCTCCCAGGAGAATTTGGATGTTGGCAGATGTCCCACACTTTTGAAAGGAGAAATTGTATGTCCACAGCTGAGCTGCAGGATCACGCCACGAAAGAGAAAGCTGAAATTCTCGCCGTCATCGAGGGCATGAAGAAGGCGCGCCACGACAAGAACGTACGCGACCTGGCCGCACCCTATACAGCGGATGCGGCGATCTTCAGCCTCGCTCCGCCGCTGGTTCATCGCGGCATCAATATAGCGGACATGCAGGCGTGGCTCGATACGTGGGAAGGCCCGATCGAGATTACGCCGCAGGATTTTGAGGTTCACGTTTCCGGGGATCTCGCGTTTTGCCATGGATATATGCGGATGGATGGGCTGAAGAAGGGCGCGGATCAACCGATCAGCTTCTGGATGCGCGAGACTTTATGCCTGGAGCGTCACGACGAAGAATGGCGGATCGTGCATGAGCACACGTCGGTGCCTTTTTATATGGATGGGAGTTTGCGGCCGGCATTCGATTTGCAACCGTAGGGAAGGCTCTGATTCAGTCGATCGATTCCGCGGCGACACTTGAATGGGCGGCTCGTATGAGCCCTGTTTCGCGATGCCGGGGCCTGGATATTTGAAGGATTATGCAGGCCAATTGAAGGATTATGCCGGCCAATTGAAGGATTATGCAGCGTAGTTGAAGGATTATGCAGGCCTGTTTTTGCGGCAAGCGCTTTGGCTGCCGTGCTATCCGGGTGGAAACCTCAAGTATTTTCGCTTTTTTCGCGGTAGTTCTACGAAAAAACGAAAATCGGCCGCCGAAAACTCGGTGCGATTGAGGGAAATAGGCTGGCTTGAGGAAGTCGCCAGGAGAGTGCTTACCTCCATTCTATCAATTTCGGAATTGTGGATGCGCCAGCGAGAAGCGTTTTTCTAGTGGTGGGTGGACGGCAGTATGCTGAATGTGGCGCTTGGAATGAAACGGCATGCCCTACCAACACCACCCACACGTCGTCACACCTTCCGATGACACCGTGCTCTGGCGATACATGGATATGGCGCGATTCCGGCAGCTCATCGACGGTCGCCATCTATGGTTCTCGCGAGCCGACAAATTCAACGACCCCCTGGAAGGGACCCTAACTGACGGCGAGTTTAATTACGAGCCGGAAACGCCTGACGAGCCTCCACGATTCCGAGAAGCGACAGCCGATCCGTTCGCTCAGATGATGAGGCACACGACGTATGTCAACTGTTGGCGCATGGGTGAGAACGAGTCGATGGCCATGTGGGACCGGTATGGAATAGGAACCGGAGTTGTTGCCGTCACGACGACGGTCGGTCGCTTGAAAAGGCAACTGGAGAACGATGACCGATCAGTGTACATCGCAGAAGTTCAATATGTTGATTGGCAGGCCCCGAGGGTACTGCGAGGCACGTTCGATCTGATTACGCGAAAACACATCAGCTATCAGCACGAAGGTGAGGCGCGTCTGTTCGTTTGGAATACTGCAGGCATACGAGCCGAAGGAATATACATACCCGATGAGATTCCGCCGGGCCTGACCTTCGGCATAGATCCTCAAGCGACACTCACCCAGATTTGGATTAGCCCTAGAGAGCGTGCGTCCACGGAGCTCCTCATCGGAAATTTCATCGCTCGGTATGGGCTGCAAATCCCCATCAAACTGTCGGACAGACTCACGACTCGTCGCCAAGTGCATCCACGATGAAGCGGACTTATCGGTACCCGTCCACACATCAGAGAGCAATTTTGGCGGCTACATATATTGCTCGCAATCGCAAATAACTAGTGTTCCAACAAAACACCCTGCTAAAAGCTGTTGAGAAAAAGCCCGGAAAGCGATCCGCGAGGTCGCTATGCCTTGATAAAGGTTGTGGCACCGCGCAAAGTCCGCTGTTGAAGCTGGCATTCGCGAAGCTGCTCTGCCATTGGTTCCATCATAGGAACACCATAGATACTGAAGTTTGACAGTTCGGAGTCTGACGTAAACACATGCAGCCGCGCTTGATTCAAAAGCCGCATGCCCAATGGTTTTCGTAGCTCGAAATGGTCGATCCGAAATAGTTCTAAGCTTTCCTGAATCTTTGAAAATAGGCCATGTTCAATCTTAATTCTCTGTGTTGTGACGAGGAATCGCTTACGCCGGCTCCCAACAAAGAACCAGAGAATGATAATGGCACATAGGGCGAACAATCCCATGATTGCGTAGATGACATCGGTGCCTGAGCGAGCTTGGAAAATGATGGCTGAGGTGAGGCCAAGAGCCAGCAGAAAAGGAATAATCTGCGAGGCGGTATAGATGATGGCCGGGTGACCGGAAAAGATCTCTCGCTCGATCTTCAGCTCTCTTGCGGCGGCAAATGCCTCGAGGTCCGTGTTGCAAAATCGGCACCTCAGAGCGGCTGCCTTGATAGTCTCGCCACAGACCTCACAGTCTTTCATATTCGCGTCCAAGCTCTCACGCTCCTCCCACAGACGATACCATACTCGTTTTCTCTTGATGAGGGTTCCCCATGAAATCGGATCGATGCTGGTTGGTAGGTTAGTCCCGATAAACGCGCTAGTGTTACTCATCTGGCGAGATAGAGAAGCGCCGGGCAAAGCAGGACCGAACGAACGCGACCGAGGTCATTCGGTCGGGAGACAGGGCACCCGGCTTTCTTCACCCCACTCAAGCAGAGGACGCTTGAATGGGGCACTGACCTTAGTTCCGATCCGGGCCTGAAGGCCCACGTTTTTGAGCCAAGTTTCAGGGGGTTAAAAACCCCTGCTCCCTCCGTGAC
>JBARFA010000145.1:0-6988 GCA_049796755.1 Acidobacteriaceae bacterium | reverse complement strand
CTTGACGCGCTTCACAATGCGGGTCGGCTTGGAGCACTTGGGACAATCCGTGCTCTTGGTGGTATCCATTTCCTTTTTACGGTCGCCCGTTTTCGCAATCTTTGCCATGATCTTTCCAATCTCCTTCTACTTGGTGATCCGCGTCGCCGCATCCTCTTCCCTTTCGATCTCGCACCATTCGCTTCGGCAGGTCTAAAAAAAGACCAAACCGCGGCAATAGGAGTTGAGTGGGAAATTCGGCCCAGATACCAGTCTTGATATGAGCCGGAGCGGTCGCGAATCACTTGCAATCCTAGTTTACACGAAGCTGTGCGTTCCAAGCTCCCTGGCTGGCGCAGATCGTGGCTAGGGAGTTTCAGTATCCTTCGCCTTTGGCAACACAGGAGGCGATGTCTCTATCGCAGGCTCTTCTGGCCCTGGACGGCCAGCCGCGTTCGCCGGCGCAATCTGCACCAGTCCTGCCTTGGGAGCTTCAGACGGTGGCGCCGACGCCGCTGTGGGCGGAGCCGGATGCATCGGATGACTCAGGTCCACAGGAATGCCCGCGGGCTTGATCTCCGGCTGGCTATATTTCCACGCCAGCTCGCTCGTCATGCGAATCAGAAAATACAGGCCGATCCACAACACGATCAAAGCGATCAGGCTGCCTTCCGGTCCAAACTCGGCACCGGTCAGCCATGTGGGTCCGTCGACATAGGTGTGGATGACCGTTGAAACCTGCCGACTGCCCGCCAGCGGCTGGCCGAACAGGATGCCGATGCTGGCCGTCCATGCAAAGTGCAATCCCCAGCCCAGCCATAATGCGTGAGTTCGTAAATATGCGGCCGATAACAAAATCGCCGCCACCCCGCTGACCCATACCGCTGTGGGCGTTGAACCCGGCGTCGTCAGTCGCAGCGCGCCGAAAAGTATCGCCGCCAAAATGGTCGCTGCGAACGGGCCCACCGTCTCCACCAGTTTTTGAAAGGGATATCCGCGGAATGCAATCTCGCCGGCAATTGAGCCGGCCAGCAGGGTCAGAATCTGAACGATCAGCAGACCCCAGGCTCGTGGAGCGGCCCAGAGGAGCACGTAAAAATGTCCCACCAGCGCGACGATCAGCATAACCACCGTCACCATTCCCCAGCCTAACGCGGCGCCCATGCCAAACTCACGAACGGCGCCGGGCCTGCTTGGCAGTCCCATCGCTCGAATCGGCTCGCGAGAGCGGTCCCACGCCAGCTCCATGTATCCGAAGCCGACGATCAGCATAAAAATCTGGAAAAGATTGCGAAGCAGAGGAAATACCGCGCCCCGGCTGAAGCCATGTGCGGCCCGACTGGCCAGGTAATACGTGACCAGCAGCCAGCCTACTGCGCCGATAAACCGAACAAAAGCGCGTCCGCGACCCGGACCTCGCAGCAGACTCATACCCCTACCCCACCAAATCGAATCAGCCGGCGATGCCAAACGGAATCGCTCCCACCAGGAAACAGACCTCGCGCAGCCGCCACGGTCTTGCTAGCGAGATCGCGCATGGAACGCCTGCGCCCGCCTGCTGCCTGGCTGCACCGTTCATCCTTCGGTAAAAAACTGTGCCATGTTGCGAAACTTTAAGATCCTGTTCCGCACCAGCTCATCCGTGGCGAGCTTCTGCAGGTCGCTCAAATTCTGCTGCAGCGCCTCGTCGAGCAGCTTGGTCGCCATCTCTGGATCGCTTTGCGCACCACCCGGCGGTTCCGGCACAATCGCGTCCACACAACCCAGCCGGAACACGCTTTCAGAATTCGTCTGCAGCGCCTCCGCCGCCAGGGCTCGCTTACTCGCGTCCCGCCACATAATAGATGCGCAGGCTTCGGGCGAAATCACCGAGTACACCGCGTTTTCCAGCATCAGCACGCGATCCGCAACCGCCAGTGCCAACGCCCCACCCGAGCCGCCTTCTCCGGTAATGGTTGAAATGATTGGGACCCGCAGGCGCGCCATCTCTCGCAGATTGCGCGCAATGGCTTCCGCCTGTCCGCGCTCCTCCGCACCCAACCCAGGGTTGGCGCCAATCAAGTCAATAAACGTGAATACCGGCCGCCCAAACTTTTCGGCCAGTTTCATCGCTCGCAGCGCCTTGCGGTAGCCTTCAGGATTCGGCATCCCGAAGTTGCGCGCTACCTTCTCCTTGGTGGTGCGACCCTTCACGTTCGCAATCACCATCACCTGTTGCTCGTGATAGCGCGCCATGCCGCACGACATCGCCAGATCGTCGCCAAACGACCGATCGCCGTGAATCTCACTGTAATCCGTAAATAACGACTGGATAAATTCCATCGGATACGGGCGCTTCGGATGCCGCGCCAACTCCGTCTTCTGCCAGGCCACACTGTGCGTTTCGGCTGGCGTTTCTGTCCGCTTGTCTGCTGAGTTCTCTGCCATCATGGTAGAACTTCGATTCTAGTGGCCTGCAGCGTCCACGCACAACTAATCCATTGGATTCACAATTCAATCCCTCCGGCGCGGAGGGTCGCCCACGAATCGCCTTTTCTATCTCCAGTATCTCGAAATACGCGTGTTTCCTTGCTTCGCATCACAATGTCGATGCGATCTTCCACGCGATGCCATCTGAAATGTATCTGAAAACACCCGAGTACTACAAAGGAACCTCTGATCCCTCAAAATAGAAATTCGGATACAAACAGCCTCTTTGACTCGTCCCGAATCTTACTAGCTTGCAGTTTGCCTTCTATCGTTTGCCCGCAAGAAAGAGTCCTTCATGTCTCATTGGTTTCGGCCGTTGCTGCATTTTTTGTTTCATCTTGGCTATTTCGGCCCGTTTGTCCTGGGGATTTTAGATTCTTCCTTCCTCGTGCTGCCTTTTGGAAACGATCTTCTGGTCGTCGGCCTGATCGCGCACCATCACAGCGGGTTTCTCTTCTACGTGCTCTCTGCGGCCTGCGGGTCGACCGTGGGAGTTCTGCTGCTGGCCAGTGTGGCGCGCAAGTTTGGAGAGGAAGGCATCCGCAAAGTTGCCGGCCAGAAACAATTCGACAAGCTGAAGAAGAGAATCGGGGATCGCTCTGGAGTCGCCGTCGCCATCGCTTGCCTCGCTCCTCCGCCGTTTCCCTTCACTATGGTCATCGCCGCGTCCAGCGCACTGGGCTATTCCCTTTGGCGCGTGGCAATCATTAACTTCGTTTGTCGGGCCGTGCGCTTTTGCGTGCTGGGCCTGTTGGCAATCAAGTTCGGCACCGCCATTTTGCGCATCGCCAAATCCCCAGCATTTGTCTGGAGCATGGTAGTCTTCATCGCCCTGTGTCTGATCGCCAGCGCATTTTCTATCTGGCACTGGGTGCATTCCACTCGGTCCGGCGACCAGCCCAAAAAAGCAGCCGTCGCTAAAACATAAACTCCGCTGAAAACTGCATCGACCGCGCCGGCAATTGGTTGGTGATGCCCGTCAGCGGTTGGCCAAAACCAGCGCCCGGCGCGACCCCGTTGCCGTACGTGCCGCTGTAGCCCACAAAGTTCGCATGGTTCAGAGCGTTGAAGGCTTCCACCCGCACCTTCGTTTGATACCGATTGCCGCTCATCGAAAAGACCCGCTCCAGAAAAGGATCGATGTCATAAATGGCGCCTCCACGACCGGTATTCCGTCCCACAACCGCACCATCAATCACCGGCCGGTCAGTCGTCGCGCCCAAGTCACCGCTGTTCGTCGATCCAGTCACGTAGTTGTAGGGCAACCCCGAGGCCAACGTCATCACTCCGCCTGCATTGATCTTGAAAACCGTCGGATAGCTTCCGCTCAGCACAAACCGGTTGCGCTGGTCGAAGATCGCGTTCCCCTTTTCCGCCGCGCCGGTAAAGTTCGGGTCGTTTGGATTTTGACTGGGAACGTCCGGATCGACATTGTCGATGGCGTGCGACCAGGTGTAACTGGCCAGCATCGCCAGCCCGTTGTTGAATCTATGATTCAGATTCACGTCGAGCGCGTCATAGAACGCATAGCCATCGTTCACATCACTTTGAATCACACTGTACGGCGGCTGCGGATTGCTTGCTGCGTTCGGATTGCACGTCATCCGCTCCTGCTGATACCACTCGATCCAATACGGACGCGTGCAGTTTGCCGCCTGTGCCGTGCGGCTCTGCCCCTGCGCGGTGCGAACAAATGGCGTGGGCGGATCCACATCCAGTGGCCGAACATTTCTCAACGTGTGCGAACCCACATAGTCCGCGCTCAGGATCCAACCCATCCCCAGTTCCTGCTGCAACCCAACAATCCACTGCTGGTTGTACGGGTTCAGCAACTGTTTGGGGTAGCCGCGCAGCGTCGAGGTCGGAAAGAACTGATTCAGGTACGCACTGTTTCCCGGACGAATGTATAAGCTTCGCAACGGTACTTGCGCCCCCGATGGAAATGCCGGCAGCGGCGCCGCCGCTACACTCGACGGAAATCCAACCTGACCCGGAGCGGCCGTGTAGTTGAACACTCCCGTCGGTCCCGTCAATGCATAATTCGCCTCCGAGTTGTCGACCACCTGCGCATAATAGATGCCAAATCCGCCGTGAATCACTGTCCTCCCGTGCCCGGTGGGATCATAAGAGATGCCAATCCGCGGCGCAAAATCCGCCCTCGCATCCGTAAATGTCTGTTGCTCGTATCGCAACCCAAGGTTCAACGTCAGGTTCCGCGCTGCGCGAAAATTATCCTGAACGAATAATCCCCACAACAGATCGTTCACTGAGTAATCGGCGTTCCCATAGCTCTGGGTATAGTTCTGCACATTGCTCAAATCGTCCAGGTACGTCGAGCCTTCGCAGATATCCAGCGCCTGCGTGCATGGCTTATAGACAAACTGTCCGTCGTAAATAGGCCCGCCATACTCCTTACTATTTCCGCCACTGTGAGAGCGGAGTATTTCCACCCCATACGTCACCTGATGGCGGCCCATCGACGACGCCAGCGTGTCATTCACTTCGTATTGATGGTTCAGTAGCAGCGCGGACTGAGACGTTCCAGTCGTAAATGTTCCGCCCGTCGAAATGGGAACTACAAACTGTGTTCCGTTGATCACCGGATCAAATTCCGTAATCGGCGACGCCAGTTGAAACTGCAAGCGGAGATTATTTACCAGCGAAGGTGTCAGGATCGCCGTCTCACCCAGTTGCTGCGCATAGGTTCGCTTGCGAAAAATACGATCGACCGACGGCAGACTGTTTCCACCTACTGTCCCGTTCGGGTTGGTGTCGTAAAAACTATCGACATCGCTGCGAAGAAACAAATGGTTCGCGTTGTTGATGCGGTGATCCAGGCGAAAGAAAATCAACCACGAACGATAGTGCCCAATAAAGTTTCCGGGCGCGATCGGCGACGTCACCGGCGAAGCCCGATCCTGCGCGCTGTATTGTCCCGATAGAAAAAACGGCGTCTGATTCTCTCGCCCCAGCGGGCCTGACAGCGAACCCGCACCCTGTTTTAACGTGTCGTTGGTCACGTCATTACCGCTGCTCGCGTTGGCGGGTGTAAAGCCGGACAACCTCGCCTCCGGACCCGACGGCCGCCACAATCCCAACACATCTCCGTGATATTGGTTGCTGCCGCTTTTCGTCACAATGTTTACGACGCCGCCCAATCCGAAGCCGTATTCGGCGGAAAATGCATTCTCCAACACCGTCATTTCCTGCACCGCGTCCAGCGGAATGTTGGTGAAGATCGTCTGCCTGCCCCAGGTGTCGATGCCGTTGCCCCCGTCAATTTCAAACCAGGTCTGCCTTCGTCCCGACCCGTTCGTCGTGAATAGATCTTGATTCATAAATTCATCGCCCTGGTTGATCGCAGGACGATTCGCCGAATTCAACAACGGCAGATACGTGATCCTGCGATTCAGCAACGGCGTCTCCTGCATTTCGGTCGCACCCAGCGTGTCCCCTAATTGTGCGGAGTCAGTACGAACCGCATTGACCGCGCCCGTCACAGTAATTTGCGTTTGTTTGCCGGCGACATTGAGTTGCAGATGCAGATCGGCGGTCACGCCACCAACCAGCGATAGGGCCTGAATGCGCGCATCTGCAAAGCCAGCCTTGGCCGCCACAACGTCATAGGTTCCGGCGACCGCAAGCCCCGCCGCCGTGAATGCGCCGAACCGATCCGTTTGCACGGTTCGCTGAAGACCGCTCAGTTTGTTCGTGAACGTGACAGTCACGCCGACGATGGGCGCATGGTTCGGATCTTCCACTTGCCCACGAACCGTCGCGGTGTCCGGAGTCTGCGCGCGCGCGCCGATCGAGACGAAACAAAGAAGAATGCTGAGAACTGCGAGCGCTCGAATCGTGAGTTTCAAGCTTATTGATTTACCCCGCTTGCCAGGAATCCGCCATCGACAACCAGAATCTCCCCGGTCACAAAGGAAGCCATGTCCGATGCCAGATAAATCGCCGCGCCGACCAACTCCTCTACCTTCCCGAACCTTGCCATGGGAGTTCGAAGGAGCAATTCTTTTCCCCGTCCCGTGTTATCCAGCAACTCGGAATTCAGCGCCGTACGAAATACGCCGGGAGCAATCGCATTCACGGTGACTCCATATCGCGCCCATTCAACCGCCAGTGATTTCGTCAGCAATGCCACTCCACCTTTGCTCGCCGAATACGCAGCCACTTCCTGAAACCCGACAAAGCTAGTCAGCGACGCAATATTGATGATGCGGCCGCGCCCACGTTCCACCATATGCCGCCCGAATACCTGGCACGCCCGCAGTGTGCCCGTTAAATTGGTATCGAGAATTTTCTGCCAGGTTGCATCGTCCATCTCGAGCGTCGGCGTTCGCTTCGTGGTGCCGGCGCAGTTCACCAGGATGTCCACACCGCCCAGCGCCGCCACGCACTCTTGCAGTACCCGCTCCAGCGAAGCGCGATCCGCCACGTCGGAAGTCAGCGCGAGTGACCGTCGTCCCAGCGCTGCAACTTGCTCGGCTGTATCCTTTACCTGCTCGGCGCGTCGAGAAGTCGCGACCACATC
>JBARFA010000144.1:0-8941 GCA_049796755.1 Acidobacteriaceae bacterium | reverse complement strand
ACGAAGCGCAAAACGGCGGCGCGACGGGCGGCGGTGTCAGCACCGTGTTCCCGCTGCCTACCTGGCAGCAGAATGCGAATATTTCAGGCGCAACCAATGGCGGCAGCGGACGCGGATTGCCGGATGTTGCGGGAGATGCTTCACCCGCGACCGGCTACTCAATCGAGGTGGACGGCGAGACAGAGGTGGTCGGGGGAACGAGCGCGGTTGCGCCGTTGTGGGCCGGATTGATTGCGCTGCTGAATCAGAAGCTGGCCAAGCCGGTAGGATTTTTGAACCCGCAAATCTATCCAATGCTGGGTACCGCGGCGTTTCGCGACATTACGAAAGGCACGAATGGCGCGTACAACGCGGGTGTTGGCTGGGATGCATGCACTGGCCTGGGTTCACCCGTAGGAAACTCACTTTTGACGGAGCTATGAAACAGCTAACTGTAACTAATATAGTTACGGTTATTCTTCAATCGGGCCTAGGACAGGTTTTCCCTTCTCGTTGACATGAATCCTGCCCATGGGATGATGGTGATCGTGAGTAAACAAGACCAACCATTTCTCTGGAATTGCGCGACGATAGAAGCGCTTGCGCTCTTCAATGCAGGTCAGCGGAAATAGATCGTAACCCATGACCCAGGTGCTATCCAGGTGCGCGCTGGTCGGAATCAAATCTGAAATGTAAGTAGCGCGTTTGCCGGCGGAATCAATATGGATCGCCATCAACTGAGATGTGTGGCCAGGGAACAATTCACATGTGATGCCCGGAACAATTTCAAAGATCTTGCCTGCCGTGTGTCCCTCCAGAAGAGTCATCTGACCGGATGCAATCAGCGGATCGTAATTGTCGCTGATGTAGCTGATGCGGTCGCGTTCCAATTGCCGATGGCCATGCTCCACTTCCCCTTGATGGGCAAAGTAATGGGCGTTGGGGAACATGGGGACGATCTGGCCGGACTCACTGCGCACCGTATTCCATCCGCAGTGATCGAAATGCAGATGTGAGTTGATAACGACGTCGACTTCCTCTGGCCGCACGCCCGCCGCCTCCAGGCTTTTCGGCAGCATTTGACTCGACTGATAGATCTCTCGGAGCTTGGGAGAAAGCTTATTGCCCAGGCCAGTCTCAATGGCCACGGTATGGCGGCCCGTTCGTACAATCACGGTATTCGCGCCTAAAAGGATCCGGTTTTTCTCGTCGGCGGGAGCGCGCCTCTCCCACAACGGCTTAGGGACGACGCCAAACATCGCGCCGCCGTCCAATAGGTAGGTGCCGTCGGTGCAGATTGTCAGTTCAAAGTCGCCGACTGTGGTGCGGCCTCGCACTAAATCATGGGTGTGCGGGCCCTCGGCTGGATGAGGCATATGCAGGTAGCTCCTACTCTATTGACCGGCTACTGTGGGTTGCAGGCCGGTCTCAAATTGCTGCAGAATTGCATCGAACAAATGAGTCCGCGCAGGTGATCCTGCAATTGAGTGAGTCTTGCGCGGATACAGCAACAACCTATATGGAACATTTGCAGTTACAAAATGCTGGATCATCTGAATGGTGTTCTGCATGTGAACATTATCATCGCCGGTTCCCTGCACCATCAGCAGGCTTCCATGTAAGTGAGATGCATTGGTGATGACGGAATCATCTTGATAGACGTTTTGATTTTCATCCGGCAGACCGAGATAGCGCTCGGTGTAGATGGAATCGTAGAGGCGCCAATTGGTGACCGGCGCCACACAAACCCCAGTGACAAAGCGATCGGAGTGGGTCATGGCATACAGGGTGAAGGTGCCGCCCCAGCTCCAACCCCACCATCCCATTCGCTTTGCATCCAGTTGTGGATATTGCTTCAACACCTGATCGACCATGGTCAGCTGGTCCTGCAGTTGTACCGGGCCGAAGTTGCGGTACGCGGCTTCCTGAAAGGTGCGATCCCGGTTGCCCGTGCCGCGGTTGTCGACATGGAGCACCGCGAACCCATGTTGCATCAAGAGCTGATCAAACAAGAAGCCCTGGCCGCCGAACTCGTTGCGCACAATCTGGGCATGCGGGCCGCCGTAGGGATTCACAATCAGCGGAACGCTGGCGGCTGCATTCAGGTTGGGTGGCAACAGCAGTTCTCCATATAAGGTGGTGCCGTCGACGGCTTTGCCAGTAAACATGATCGGCGCGACCAGATTGTAACCATCCAGCGGACGAGAATTCCAGAAGGGTGTGCAGGAGCCTGTGACGCTGCAGGTGCTGACCACGGGAGGCTGCATCACGCTGGAGGCAGAGTCAACGTAGTGGGTCGCGTCGGGCGACAGCGTAATGTGATGGACGCCGCGCATGGTGCTGATCAGTTTTTTCCCGGTGCCATCGAGGTCGACCTGCCACAGCATTTCTTCTCGCGGATCGGTTTCGTTAGAGGTGTAGTAGACGATTCCTTTTTTCTGGTCGATGCCGGCGACGCTCAGTACTTCCCAGTCGCCATGCGTCAGTTGTCGCACGAGCGTTACGTCCGATGCGGTTGGATCGGCAGCGGTGTAGCGATAGAGGTAAAGATGTGTGTTTCCGTCTTGCCAGCTACTCCACAAGAACTGGCCATTCTTCAAGAACCAGACATCGTAGGCTTCATCGAAGAATTTATTGTCGGTTTCCTGCAGCACGCTGCGAACAGCGCCGGTCTCTGTGTTGGCAAAAAACAATTCAATGTGACGATGATCGCGGCGCAGCACCTCAATCCACACGTGGTGGCTATCGAGCCAGCCGAAGCGGGGAATGTAGTCGTTGTGCTGGCTGACCGGCAAGCGCAGCCACAGCGTATCTCCGCCGTTGGTGCCAACAATGCCGACGCGCACGCCAGGGTTGGGATCGCCCGGCTGAGGATAGCGTTGCTGATAGACGGTGCTGTGAGTCGGAATCCAGTCTGTGATCGGATAGGTGGGCACGGTGGCCTCGTCCATCTGCAGATAGGCGATGTGCTTCGAGTCCGGCGACCAGAAATAATTGCTGCGGGTGTCGAGCTCTTCTTCATACACCCAATCGACTTCGCCATTCAGCAGCGTTGGCTCGGTCGTGTTGGTCAGAGCGGCGTCGTGCTTGCTATCCAGCGCCAGCACATGCAGGTTGTGGTCGCGGATAAAGGAAACGGATTTTCCGTCGGGAGAAAATTTCGGATCGTCGCCGCTACCCGCACCGGTGTTGCCGGCGTCTACCGCGGTATCCTTCCGCATGTCGTAGATCCACAGGGTACCGGTATTGTCGAACAGGATATGCTTCGAGTCGGGCGACCAATGGTAACTGGAGACATGATAGCGGGAACGATGGTCGCGATCGCGCTCATCGTTCTTTACCCCATAGATGGCGGCCAGGCGAGTTTCAGGTACAAGCACCGAGGCCGCCCCATTGGCCGCGTTGACGGAGATCACGTCATCGGGCTGGCCATGCTCGGAGTCGTTGGAGAGATAGGTGACGCTGTCGCTGTCAGGGCGCCATAGAAATTCTTGCGGCGCGCGTCCGAGAGGACCACCGGGTTGCCAGATATCGGCGTTGGTCCACGCCTTGCCTTGCCCCTGGGTTTTTGTTTGGGCAATGGCGCTGAATGCGGTACAACACAAGGCTGCCAGCAGAAGCGCTTTTCGCATGTAGGTCAAAACTCCAGCATCTATTGTATCGATGTCGCTGATTTCCGTTCCTTGCGCCCGCAAGAGACATGGCGAAGCGAAGACTGAGCGCAAATTGCCGGGCAATTTTGGAGTGGGCGCGATGCGGTGAGCAGCAGCGGCGGCGGCGTCCGTGCTAGACTGCGTTTTTACCCTTCCTTGTATGCAAGAAAAGCTGGAAAAACTCGTTCACCTGCAGGAACTCGAGCAGCAAGCGCAGGCGTTGAGCCTGCAGATCGCCCAGTATACCGGGCGAGTGGAAGTACGCGAGGCGGCTCTGTACGACACCGGGCGCCTGCTGGAACAAATTGCGACCGCGCTTGCCAAAGAGGCCTCGCTGCGACGCAGTTTGGAGCTGGATGCGGAAGACATGCGCGAGAAAAGCGCTCGCTATCGTATTCAGTTGAACGATGCCAAGAGCGACGGCCAGGTAAAAGCGCTGGAGCATCAGCTGAAGTTCTGCAAGAAAGAAATCGACCGCATTGACGAGTTGGAATTTGCCAGCCTGATGGAAACCGAAGCGCTGGAAGTGAAACAGCGGTTGCTGCATGAAACCCGCGCGAATCAATTGCAGTTGTTGGAGACGGAGAAAGCAACCTCGCAACTGGGACGCGATCGCGATAAGGTAAAGCTGGCGGAGCTGTATCAGCAACGCGATGCCGCGCGCCAGGCCGCCGACCCGGAATTGCTGGCGGAATACGACCGCATGGCCCAGGCGCATAAGGTGCCCATTGCCACCGTGGAGCAGCAGCGTTGTTCAGCCTGCCAGATGATGGTTCGGCCGCAGCGATGGAATGAAATTCGCCAGGGAGCAGTGCATTTTTGCGAATCGTGCGGGCGGTTTCTCTACTTCAATCCTGCCATTGATCTGACCGATGCCATGCATCTGCCACCCGCCCCGAAAAAACCGGCTGGCCTGGCGAAAGATGCGGCACACCCCAAGCCCACCGGCTCCGACCGTCCCCAACGAGAGGATTAACGGCTGATCCGTATGCAGCGAATCGCCGTGGACATGGATGAGGTGATGGCGGATACGCTGGGCAAGTTGCTGGCCCGCTATAGCCGCGAACAAAATACCCCGCTAACCAAAAAGGACATAGAAGGCAAGTGGCTTTGGCAGGTGCTTCCGCCGAAGGGCGTGGAACTGATCGATTCTTACCTGCTGAGCGATGGTTTTTTTGAGGACATTCCTGTCATCGAAGGCAGCCAGGAAGTGTTGCTGCGCATGAGCCGGCGCTACCAGATTTTTATCGCGACGGCAGCTATGGCTTTTCCAAGCTCGTTCAATTCAAAATATCGCTGGCTGCGGCGTCATTACGATTTTCTTTCTCCGCAGAATTTCGTTTTCTGCGGGGACAAAAGTATTCTGCACGCAGATTTTCTGATCGACGACATGCCGCGCAACCTGGCGTCATTCCAGGGTGAAGGCATTCTCTTTACGGCGCCTCACAACGTGAACACAACTGGATATCGTCGAGTGAACAGCTGGCAAGACGTGGATGCGATGTTTCTGGGTTGAAGTGTCGAGGGAGTGGCAGAGGTCTGCGCTGGTGTGAAGAATCGGAAAAAAGGCGGGAGAAATTCTCTCCCGCCCTTTTTGCTGATGCAGTGCCAGTGAACGCTGGATGACAGTCGAAGCTACCAGCCACCGTGGCCCTGGTCTGGAGCGCCGCCGGCCACTTCGGTTCCTGGAGTAAACGAAACTCCTCGCAACACTTCTGCAAAACCGGCGCGGCGGATGGTATAGAACATCTCCTTCGCTGCCTGCGCTGCTGTTGTATCGCTGAGCCGATCGGTGATGGCGACCAGTTGATTTGGGTCGGCGCCCGTATCTCCGTTGCCGCTGACCGTGGAGGTGATGGCCCAGATGGTGGCCGTGCCGTCACGATTCACGCGGCCAGTGATATTGCGCAGGCCATCGGTTGCAGGCGACCACGGCAGATTGGTTGCCGCGTTCGTTCCCGTCGGGTAGCCCTTGACGGTGTAGGGTGTTCCCAGGTTCAAACCGGCTTGCAGCGTGTATGCGAGGCTCCAGGTTTTCGTGGTGCTGTTGAAGACCCACTTCTGCAGACCGGCTGTCGTTTGCGCGGCGGCGTGAGTGTAGAGGTCCGTCCCGCCGGTATAGCCATCGCCCTCATCCGCCAGATAGATCGTATTCGCGTTGGCGAACCAGATGCCGAAGGGGTAAGCGACCGTCGTCGCGGTCTTCGCCGGAACATCAGGGAAGCCAGCAAGAATGCACATGTTGTTGGGAAGGCCGGTGGTTTGCAATGCCGCCAGATCGTAAGTAAGCGGAGTCGTGGGCAGCTTGGCGCCGGGTACGGGAAGGCCGATACCGTTGGAACATGCCGTGCCGGTGGTATCGACGAAGTAGACCGTGTTCACTCCATTGCTGCCGCTGCCTTTGGTGTAATACAGCACATTATTGAAAATCGTCATGCCGCGGAAGTTATCATCCTTGCCAATTTTGTCGGCTTTATCGCCGAGCTCTGTCACCGAGAAACTCGCGACCGGAGTCGGTGTTCCCGGGGTTTGGGAGCTTTCCGCTTCCTGCAGGGGATCGATCAGCTGGGCTCCGGCACCCAGGATCACACCGTTGGGTTGCGGGTTGCTGCCGTTTCCGGCATTACCGGCGGTGTAGATCACATCGGCTCCAGGCTGGTCATTCAGAATGGCGGCGCGACCATTGTTGCCGCTGTAGGCATTGGTTTCTGTGAATTGAAAATTCCCATTGCGATCGAGTTTGGCGACGGCGCGGTAGTAATTCTCACCCACGGGATTTGTCGGATCGACGGCTCCTGGAGTGTTGGAGTTCGACGCGTCAATCGCATTGACCGGGGCAACATAGTCGATGAATGTCAGATATTGGCCGCTGGTGGAAAGGTTCAGCGCCAATTCCGACTTTGAGCTGAAGCTGGTGACGAGCTGGTTTCCGTTCGACCAAGGATCGCGATTCAGGCTGTTTGGTACTTCGATGGAGTTGATCAGATACCCATTCGGCGTGATTTGATCCAGATAGATGGCCGAGGTGATACCGAAACTTCCGTCGTAGATGTCGTTATTGAAAACGGAGGGATAGGTTCCATTGTACGGCGCGCCGGTGGAGGCGGAGCAACCGCCTGTGGTGCTTGCACAGTTGGGCGGAAGCACGGTTCCGACCACGACATTGCTTGCCTTGTTATCGTAGACCGAACGGCTGACGACCAGATTTCCCGGCCAGAATTGCTTGCTGTTGCCGAAGGGGAAGTTCTGGGCGGTGGCGGGGACCTGGCAAACGAAAGCGCTGAAGGCGATTGCTGCGAGGCTGGTGAAGAGGGTTTTCCGACGACTTGTTCGAAAGATTTCTACGGCTGTCATTGGCTAATTCTCCTGATGACAGAGCGTAGGTTCGAAGTATTACGGAGATGTCTTTTTTCTGTGACGAGAGTGTAAAAACTTGCGGCGGAAAGGAAAGCGTTGGAAGCTTCCTTCCCGCCGATGGAATCGCTCAAACTACCACTGCACCCCGGGATAAAGGCTCGGAATGCGGTAAGAACGATAGAGGTAATTTCCAGTCGCGGTTAAATTCCAAACCGTCTGCGGCGTACTTTGGTTCGGAGTTTCAAATACTTGCGAATTCGGAGCGCCCGGCAGGCCGCAAAGGTCGTATTCGAGATTGCCGTTGGGAAGCATTTGGGCATTGCCGCCGAAGGAGTTGTAGAGGTTAGCCGGCAAAATCTGGTGTGTTTCCAAAGTAGCGGTCATTGCTGTCTCGTTGAGTTGCAGCACCGGGACGGTGCTATATAAGCACGGCGGCGCACTTCCGGTTCCGCAGCCACCCGGACCGAAGATGCGAAAATCTCCGTTGTCCATCAGGGTCAGGCCAAAGATTCCTGTAGTGTTTGGGGTAGTGATATCCAAACCGTGCTGGCCGTAGAACCAATCCGCTGGGTTGGTGTCTGCTGCGCCGTTATTCATCAGCGTGAAATCTCCCTGATATCCCAGGTGCCAAAGGATGTTTCCGGTGCCAGCCCCGTTGTTGTAATCCACTTTCACCACCCAGCTTTGGTGTCGGATGGAAACAAGGAGGTTGCCATCATCTTTGGAATAGATGACATCGTTTGTATGCGTCCAGTCTGGAAAGGCAGTGGGATGACGGTTCACATCCAGATGGTCGAATTCGTTCCAGACCCAAACGGGATTCAAATTTGTGTCCAGATCGACAATGACATCGCCGAGTACGTTTGTTACCCCAGGGTAGCCGGGGAGGTTTGTGAACTGTTTGAAGGTATTGGCCAGAACCAGCCAATGGCCGTTGGGTAGTGCGGTCACATTATGGTGGAACACCTGGAGGGTCAGGTTATAGTTCGCCGCCGCCAGCTCTGCGTTGAGTTGCGTCATGGTGATTTGTTTCACCGTGTTTCCGGCAAGGTCAATTTCACGCACCAGGTTCGGTGTTCCCGGCGCTGGCGGGTTGTTTAATACCGTGGACCCGGAGGCAGCAATCAGCATAAGAATATCGCCATTGCTGAGCTGTTTAGGTGAATAGATTGTGGCACCGCTGATGTTGTCGGGCGGAACATATTGCCATACGATATTGCCCGACAGGTCGGTCGCTACCAGCTCCGAAGCGGGTCCCACGATAGGATTCAGCATTTCGATCCCGGTTTGCGGTGTCTGGCCAGCAGTGGTCGTAGCCGTAAAGTGAGGAATCAGATTCGCCGGGTAGCTTGTGGTGGTAAAGGTGTGGTCGACATCGGTGGCGGTAACGCCATCGGCAAGGGTGACAGCCGCCTGGAGGTGATAAGCGGTGTTGGCCAGCATACCGGCCACTTCAATGCTGACAGGCCCGCCCCCGCTGGGAGTGGCGACTGACCAGGTCTGCTTGCCATAGCTGGTGGTGGTGCCAAAGTTCACCGTGACATTGCCCGGGAATGGCGGCGTGATGGTGTAGAGCGCCACCTGAGGATTATTGGTGGTCGTCACAGTGCCTGCCGTCATGGTAGCGGAGGTTCCAGTGAGCTTCACCAACCCGGGGCCCGGGGGAAAGGGCGCATTGGCCAGCTGAAGATTCAGGATTGCAGTTTGCGATCCAGCTGTCGTCGGAGAATACGTAATCACCATCGGGCAGCTCGACGCCGCAGCCAGGGTGGTCCCACAGGATTGAGCAGCGACAATCGTGAAGCCAGGAGTCGTACTCACAATCGTGGGATTCAGCGTGAGCGGATTGGTGCCGGTGTTAGTGACCTCGACAACGGTCTGAGTTTCAGGATTGCCAACGATGTTCTGGCCGAAGTCATAGGTTGTAGCGCTGATGCTGGCAGTCGTGGTGG
>JBARFA010000143.1:0-3769 GCA_049796755.1 Acidobacteriaceae bacterium | reverse complement strand
ACACGGGACTGGCGGCGACGGTGGCCATCCAACTGCCGCGCTGATCGAGCCACTGGGCATCGCCTTTTTCTGGAATGCCGTAGCTGACGAAGGTGAGACGCGGGGCGCAGAGGGCGAGGAGTTCGTTCGAGTCGACGGGAATGTCGCTGGGATTCATGCTGCCGGAAGTGGCTTTGGACGCGCCGTACTTGAGGAAGTTGCCGGCCATCCAGTGATACTCGCCAGTACCGGTGAGGTTTTCGACGGCTTCGCCAAAGTTGCGGCGGAGGGGCGTTGCTCCTCCTTTACCGGAGGAGCCGATGAGGACCATGGCGATGCGAGGATCGTAGGCCATGGTGACGAGGGCGGCTTTGCCGTAGCGGGAGACGCCTTCGATGCCGACATGTTTGGCGTCGACGGCGGAATTGGCCTGGAGATAGTCGAGACCGCGGGCGGCAGCCCAGGCCCAGGCTCGCAGTGCTCCCCATTGGTTGGGAGTGCGAGGCTGGCCTTTGTTGACGAGGCCGATGATGCCGCGGGTGAGGCCGGCGCCATTGTCGGCTTGCGCAGATTGCGGATCGATGGTGGCGAAACCCCAGCCGGCGGCGATGAGTTCCCATGTGTTGGGCGGATCACCGTCGGCATTCATCTGAGGAAATTGAAACGGAACGGATCGGACGGGATTCCAACCGGGATGCTGCGCGATGACCGGCGCGAGCGATGGATCCTGTTTGACGAGGAGCGTTTTGAGCGCGGCGTTGATGCGCGACAGTTCTTCCGGCGAGGGCTGAACGGGCGCGGGGAAGGCGCTGCGGCCGAACATCATCAGAACGGGGACCGGACCTTTGACGTCGGCGGGTGTGACCAGGGTCATGCGGAGGTTGACGCTGATGAGGGGATAGGCGGAGTTGTCGACGCGGCCGTTGAGTTCTGTTGCGATGACGGGATGGAAGCCGACGTATTCATGTTCGGTGGCGACGACGGACCAGGTGACGGTGGGGACATTCTTGGGGACGACGCCGTAGACGTACTCGTTAAAATCGTGGACGATTTGCGGGCGACGCTGCTGCCACCACATTTTTGCGGTGGTGACTTTTTGTCCATCGTTGAGGGTGAGCGCATCGGGCAGATTTGGGTATGGGTTGGCCTTCGACTCGTCGTAATTTGCGTGGTCGGGAGCTTTGGGATTTCCGCTGGGGCCGGGGCGCAGAGCTTCAATGCCGAGCTGGTTCATCATGTTTTGGTGATCCTGGTCGGCGGTGAAGGTCACGGGCGGCGGAGTGGACGGAGATTGCGCGGGCGATGCGATGGGCAACAGGAGCGTGGCGGCGAGGGAGAGGGTGGCGAGCGAAGAAGGCAGGCGCATGGATGACCTCAGGAAGTGCGCGTCCAAATCGATTTAGTTCGGCGATTCATACTATCGCAAAAGCGGAATTTCTGTCGTGGGAGATAGAAGCAAGGATAGGAGAATCCCAGGTCTCAAATTCGAGACCTGGGGCACCCAGATTTTCACTGCTCCGCAGAATCGGCGACCAGGGATGACAACTCGTTTTCACTTACGATTTATACGGGGCGGGGCGTGTGCTATTCTCCGCTTGTGTTGGCTACGGAGTCGGCTCGCAAATCGGAGGTTTCCCGGCATAGCGCGGTGGTGCGGGTGACGCACTGGCTGACGGTGATCGCGTTTGTTGCGCTGCTGATTACGGGCGGAGAGATTGTGATTTCGCACCCGAGGTTCTATTGGGGCGAGGTGGGCAACTCGGGGACGAAGCCGCTGTTTTCGCTGCATATTCCGTCCTCGAGGGGAACGGTGCCGACCGGCTACAACTACGTGATGCCGGATCAGAACGGGTGGAGTCGCTATCTCCATTTTCAGGCGGCGTGGCTGCTTTTATTTACGGGATTGATTTACGGGATTGTGGGATTCTGGACGGGACATTTCCGCA
Source organism: Acidobacteriaceae bacterium (assembly GCA_049796755.1). Taxonomy (GTDB): domain Bacteria; phylum Acidobacteriota; class Terriglobia; order Terriglobales; family Acidobacteriaceae; genus JAKAAZ01. The sequence goes on along the minus strand of JBARFA010000143.1, from coordinate 1,844 downwards.
AAAACCTGGTTCCGGGTCGAGGGCAGCGAACGTGGAGCGCATTCCGCGGGGTGATGGCGAAGACGTTTCGTCGAGGGCCGCCGGATGCGGCGGATGCGCGATCGTATAACGTGGTGCAGCGCGCGACGTACCTGATTGTGATTTTCTTGCTGTTTCCGCTGGTGATCTGGACGGGGCTGGCGATGTCGCCGGCATTTACCGGGGCGTTTCCGTGGACGGTAATTGCGTTGGGCGGAAGGCAATCGGCGCGGACGCTGCATTTCTTTCTGTCTGGTGCGTTGCTGCTGTTTCTTGTGGTGCATGTTGCCATGGTGTATCTGGCAGGATTCAAGAGCCGCATGCGGGCCATGATTACAGGTCGCGCGAGTGCGGAGGAGGAGCGTCCATGATCTCTCGGCGAAAGTTTTTGCGCGCGGGTTTAGTGGCGACGGCGGGCGTGGCGGGAATCGCTGCAGCCGATCGATTGGCGCATCGGCATGGATTGATTCCGCCAGACGGTGGGGGAATTTATGGCCCGGGAGAGACGCTGAACTATGCGGCGCAGCGGCTGTTTGCATCACATGCGCCGGCGCGTGAGTTTCCGCGCAGCATGATTTCGAAAACGCCGTTTGCGAATGCTGTTGCGCCGCCGAGCGATGCTTTCAAGAAATTGCAGGCGAGTGGATTTGCGGACTGGAAGCTTACGGTGGATGGCATGGTGGCGCGGCCGACGCAGTTTTCGTTAGCTGACCTGAAGCATTTTCCAGTGAGCAGCCAGATCACGGAAGTGGCGTGCGAGGAAGGCTGGTCCTACATTGCGGAGTGGATTGGAACGCCGCTGGCAGGGATATTGCATGAGGTTGGAGTGCTGCCGCAGGCACGGTTTATTGCGTATTTTTCGATCTATCCGGATTGGTGGGACAGTCTCGACATGAGCGAGGCGCGGCACCCGCAGACTTTGTTAACCATGGGAATGAATGATGGCGATTTGCCGGTGTCGTTCGGAGGGCCGCTGCGATTGAGAGTGCCGCGGCAGCTGGGATACAAGAGCGTGAAGTACGTTACGCGTGTGACGGCGACGGATAGCATGAAGAAATTCGGAAAGGGTCTGGGGTCGGCTTCGCCAGAGGCCGGGTATGCATGGTGGGCAGGAATCTGAAGCATTTTCCCTATTCCTGTGAACTTTCCGAGACCAACTCACGGCAGCTCGCCGCGGCGAGCTGAGCCGACATCGCCGCTTCGGTCGATGCCTATAGGGAAAATGCTCTAGTACTACAGTTGTAATTGCTTGGAGTCGCAAAGCTCCGGGCCTAAAGGCCACTCGATTTGGCCGATTTTCAGGGGCCTAAAGGTCCCTGCTCCCTCCGGAAACGCAATTTACAACTGTAGCCGATTTTCAGGGGCCTAAAGGCCCCTGCTCCCTCTGGAAACGCCATTTACAACTGTAGTACTAGCGCGCTGACTGCGGAAGCGCTATCAGGGAAGTGAGACGCGGTAGAGATTTCGATGCACGGTGGTCTTGACGTAGGCATAGTGATCGAGGTCGGCGCCTGGAACAAAGTCGGCGCGCGGTACTGATTGTGCTCCAGGCACAACGTTCGCATCGGCCATGGGCTCGATTCCTCCACGGGGAAGGTCGGGGAGGGTTTCGCCGGGGCCGACTGGAATTGCCAAACTTCTTCCCGGACTGGTGCGGGAAGGCTCTTCCACGGGAAGGAAGAGGAAATTTCCGCTCGGCGACCAGATGGGAACGCAGTAGCTGGCGCAGATACGCCGCGCGGGGCCTCCATCCAACGGGATCGCCACGGGCGCTGGGCCACCGGCTCCTGGCGGTGCGGGAACCATGGCCATGAGCCATCGACGGC
>JBARFA010000142.1:0-3999 GCA_049796755.1 Acidobacteriaceae bacterium | reverse complement strand
CTCGAGCCCACCTTGCGCGCGCCGCACTCGAAGGCATCACGCTTCAGGTCGCCGACATTGTTCGAGCCATGGAGACCAACGCAAACGACGCAACCAACGGCCTGCGTGTCCATGAGCTTCGCGTTGACGGCGGCGCCTCCACCAACGATCTCCTAATGCAGATGCAGGCCGATGTGCTCGGCATCCCCATCGTGCGCTCGCAGACCTCTGAAGCCACGGTGCTGGGCGCCTGCTATCTCGCAGGTCTGGGCGCGGGCATTTGGTCAAACGTAGAACAGTTAGAACGGCAATGGTCAGAGTCGCGCCGCTTCCATCCGCAATCCAATCCTGAAGAACGAAGCCACAAACTAGCCGAATGGCATCAAGCCATCCACCGCGCCCGTGGCTGACAACGAAAAGTGCCGTCGTTCTAAGCGAAGAATCTTTGGAGACGGTGCCCCATTCAAGCCGCCTTTTGGCTTGAGTGGGATTCAAAAAGACTTGTGATCCCGACCGAAGTGGAGAGACCCGCTTTTTGCCCGTCAATCACCCAATCTGGGTGCCCCATCCTAGCGAAAGCGGGGCCCCCGACGAGCGTAGCTCGGTGGGGCGGGAAGCTAGGGTGGGATAGAACAACGCCCGCATCACAGTAACAGCTAAAATGCTTTAGACCGCAAATCTGCCCCATGCAAGGTCGCCGCGGGACAAGGCTTGAATGGGCCACCCGACAAAATTGCCAAGCCAAAATGAGATCTACGCCACCCGCCGGCCCGAGGGGCGGAAGAAAGCGTGTACGAACAGCATCCCTACTTCGAGTAGTTAGCGATGATTTAAATAAACGGTTATATTAAATAATATTTAATGTTAATATTAGCCAGCTTATCGAAACGAGGTGGCTAATAGCATGGATCGGAGACACGACAATACGCTCACGGATCGCCTGGAGGATGCCCAACTGCACGGTTGTTCGCATATCACATGGAATGAGCTGTACCACTGGTACGGAGTTAAGAAAATCGCAGCCGGAACCTGCCGCGATCTCGCCCAACGCTGGCAAGAGCTCACCCATTGCAAGGAAGGGCAACTGATGCAAATCCCGGGACGCGACGGGATTTTTATCTTCGCCGAAAACAGGGCCAAAGCTATCAGCCCCGACGGAGACGAATAGCCGCAACTCAGAATGCTGACGAAATCATCGCCGGGTGCCCCAGGTCTCGATTCTGAGACCTGGGATCTTCCACCATTCATGCTGTCGTGGTTATCGCGTGTCGCCTGTCGAAGCCGATCCCGTCTGCTTGGCACGTTCTTCTTCTACCGCTGCCTGAGCCGCCGCAAGGCGCGCCGTCAGCAACCGGAATGGAGAGCAGGAAACATAATTCAGTCCAATCCGGTGGCAGAACTTCACCGACTCCGGTTCTCCGCCATGCTCGCCGCAGATTCCAACCTTCAACGTCAGCCGTGACTCGCGTCCCTTGATGGTCGCCATCTTCACCAGCTGGCCCACACCCTCCTGGTCCAGCACGGCGAACGGATCCTGCTTGAAGATTCCCTGACCGATATACGCCGGTAGGAACTGGTTGATGTCGTCGCGAGAAATGCCGAACGTCGTCTGCGTCAGGTCGTTGGTCCCGAAGCTGAAGAATTCCGCCTCCTTCGCGATCTGGTCGGCCACCAGCGCAGCACGCGGCAGCTCGATCATCGTTCCCACCAGGTACTCCACCGACTCACCCTTTTCAGAGAAAACCTGACGGGCGATGCGGCGAATAATCGCAGCCTGGTTCTTCATTTCCTCAATCGTGCTGATCAGCGGAATCATTACTTCTACCTTCACATCCTTGCCCGACTTCTTGACCGCGACCGCCGCCTCAAAAATGGCGCGCGCCTGCATCTCGGTCACTTCAGGGAATGCAATTCCCAAACGACAACCGCGCAGTCCCAGCATCGGATTGGTCTCGTGCAGTTCTTCTACGCGACGCAGCAAGGTGTGCAGCGTTTTCAGTTTCGGCGAACGCGGCTTGGTAATTTCAAGGCGCGCAATCTCCACCAGCAGATCTTCGCGCTTCGGTAGAAATTCGTGCAGCGGGGGATCCAGCAGTCGAACTGTCACCGGCAGGCCATTCATTGCTTTGAACAGTCCCGTAAAGTCCGCACGCTGCATCGGCAATAACTTCTTCAGCGCTGCCTGACGCTCTTTCAGATTGTTCGCCAGAATCATCGCCTGCATGTGCGGCAAACGATCTTCCGCAAAGAACATATGCTCCGTGCGGCAGAGTCCAATGCCTTCCGCGCCGAACTGGATCGCCTGCTTGGCATCGCGAGGAATATCCGCATTGGCGCGCACCCGCAGCTTGCGCAGCGGATCCACCCACGACATGAATCGCACCAGAGTGGGATCGTCAGGCGAGGCCGGCAGAATGCCCAGCTTGCCGAAAATCACACGTCCGGTGGTTCCGTCCATGGAAATCCAGTCACCCTGCTTCAGCACCTTACCGGCGACGCGCATTTCCTGATTCTTCTCGCTGACGTTGATGTCGCCCGCCCCGGCCACGCAGCATTTGCCCATGCCGCGCGTCACCACTGCAGCGTGGCTGGTCATGCCGCCGCGCGCCGTCAAAATTCCGGCCGCAACTTCCATGCCCGCAATGTCTTCCGGCGTCGTTTCAGAGCGCACCAGGATCACCGACTTCATGCTGCCGTTCTGCGAATACTTGACGGCATCCTCGGCGCTGAAAACGATCTGTCCCACCGCCGCACCTGGCGAAGCTGGCAGGCCAGTCGCCAGCACTTCAATCTTCTTGCCCTTCTCATCCAGGCGAGGAACAAGAAAGTCGTACAGCTGATTCGGCTCGACCCGGAAAATCGCTTCCTTTTCCGTGATCAGCTTCTCATTCACCATGTCGATCGCAATATGCACCGCGGCCAGACCCGTGCGCTTGGCGTTGCGCGTCTGCAGCATGTACAGCTTGCCGTCTTGAATGGTGAATTCGAAATCCTGCACGTCGCGATAATGCTTTTCCATCTTGCTGGTCAGCGTTTGCAGCTGGTGGTACACATCCGGCATCTGCTTTTGCAGGTCGCTGATCGGCTCCGGCGTACGAATTCCGGAAACCACATCCTCACCCTGCGCGTTCAGCAGGTACTCGCCGAAAAATTTATTCTCGCCAGTCGCAGGATTGCGAGTGAACCCGACGCCAGTGCCGCTGGTCTCTCCCAGGTTGCCAAACACCATCGCCTGCACATTGACGGCCGTGCCCAGCATGTCATCAATCTGGTTGATGCGGCGATACGTCTTCGCGCGGGCGTTATTCCACGAACGAAACACCGCGTCGCGGGCCATCACCAATTGCGTGTGCGGGTCCTGCGGGAAATCCACCTTCGTGTGTTTGCGCACCAGCGTCTTGTATTGCGCAATCACCTCCTGCAGCGCTTTCGCATCCAGATCCATGTCCAGCTTGACGCCCTTCTTCTTCTTGATGCCGTCAAACACTTCTTCAAACGCTGCTTTGTCGATGTCGAGCACCACGTTGCCAAACATCTGGATCAAGCGGCGATAGGAGTCGTAGGCAAAGCGAGGGTTGGTGGTGTTCTTGGCCAGCGCCTCGACCGATTTATCGTTCAGCCCCAGGTTCAGGATGGTGTCCATCATGCCCGGCATGGAAAACTTCGCGCCCGAACGCACCGAGACCAGCAACGGATTCGCGCCCTCTCCCAGCTTCTGACCCTGCAGCTTTTCCAGCCGCTGCAGCGCGGCATCCATCTGCGTATCGATCTCCGGGCTCAACCCGCCCCTCATATATTCGCGGCATGCTTCCGTCTGGATGGTGAAGCCCGGGGGTACAGGCAATCCAACGTTGGTCATCTCGGCCAGGCCGGCGCCCTTGCCGCCCAGCATGTCCTTCATGGTTCCGTTGCCTTCTGCCGACCCGCCGCCAAAGAAATAAACGTATTGCGTCTTGGATGGCTTGGGACTTGGCGAACCATTCTTGCCGTTTGCCGTTGAAGTTTTCGGTAATTCTAAGG
>JBARFA010000141.1:0-6121 GCA_049796755.1 Acidobacteriaceae bacterium | reverse complement strand
TCGTAGCGCGAGGTGAGGAGAAAGACGCCTTCGGACTTGAAGCGCCCGCGCAGATTTTGCATGACAAAGATGTATCCGTCGGCGGCGAGTTCTTTCCAGCTTGTCGGCACCCAGTCTGCGCCATTTTTCGCGGCGGCTTTATCGAAGTCCGCTTGCGTGGGGACGCCGTAGGGAGTGCGGGTCAACAGAATGGGCAGCGGTTTGGTTTGATCTCTGCGCGAGATGACGACGGTTTGCAGACGAATGCCGTCTCGCATGGGGACCATGAATTCCTGTACGCGCCAGGCGCTTTGAACCTCTGCTGGCGTGGAGGCGGGAGGCGGAGCGGGGGCCTGCAGCTGCGCGTGTAGCGGGTTCGCGCATAGGACAGAGACGAGCAGCAGGGCGAGGACGGAGGTCGCTGTGCGGAAATAATGCGCGCGTGATGGCGATTGGATTTGGCGAGCGGGGCAAGGTTTGGATGCGGAGAATATCGGGTGGAAAGCCATGCGCGTGGGACCTCTTCGACCGATTGTATGGAGTGCGGGCGAGTGACGGCTAGCACAATCGAATGCGGCCATTCCAAGCGCATTTTGTTCGTGCGGTGAGGGAACTCGAAAGCTAATCGCAGCGGAGGGCGATCATGGGGTCGACCTTTGTTGCGCGTTGGGCGGGAAGCCAGGCGGCGACGAAGGTCATCACGATGACGACGGCGACGGCAACGAAACAAGTGATCGGATCGATCGCGCCTAAGCCGTACAGCTGCTGTCGGATTAGTCGCGCTGCGCCCAGAGCGAGGGGAATGCCGACGCCTATGCCGAACGCGAGGAGGAGGAGCGACTCGCGGAGGATCATCCAGAGGACAGTTTGGCGGCGCGCGCCGAGAGCGAAGCGGATGCCGATTTCGTTGGTGCGGCGGACGACGTTGTAGCTCATCACGCCAAAGAGGCCGATGGCGGTGAGCAGCAGGGCGAGCAGAGAGAACATTCCGGTGAGGCTGGCGATGAGCTCGTCATGCGTCATGAGGCTGGAGATTTGATCGTGAATGGTGATGATGTGGTGCAAGGGCAGGCTGGGATCGATCGACCGCACCACGGAGCGAAGATCGGCGGCGAGCTGGGCGGGATCGCCAGCGGTGCGAAGCATGATGGCGTTGACGAAGGCATCCAGATTTTGTTCGCGGGGAGCGGGGGTGGGACTGGCAGCGGATGCGGTGCTGCCATTGGATGGAGCGGTTGCGGCGGGCATCCACGGATCGATCTGCGCAAGAGGGATATATGTCATCCGGACGTTTTCCTGGTCGCGGGGATTTCCGGAACGAGTGTCCCTGGCGACGCCGACAATCTGCCACGGACCCTTCACGTCGTCTATTTCAATGGTCAGGGTGTGTCCGACTGCATTCCCTTTGGGGAAGAACTGCTTTGCCAGGCTCTGGCTGATGACTGCGACCTTGAAACTGCCAGCCGAATCCGAAGGCAGGATGGCGCGGCCGGAGAGGATTGCAATGCCGACGGTTTCGAAATACCGTCCTGAAACACGGTTAAGATTCGTCATCATGTTTTCTTTTGGCGAGGGGGTGTAGCCGGAGATTTTGACGCTGGAATTCCAGTTCCCAAATTGAATGGGGAGAGTGTTGGCCAGCGCGACGGAGCGCACTCCCGGAAGAGCCGAGAGTCGCTCGATGAGCTGCTGATTCAGTGCTGCGATCTGGGTTGATTTGTAGCCGGCGAGCTTGGGATCAAACTCCGCGAGAAGCAAGTGAGTTCGATTAAAACCATAATCCTGCTGTTGCAGATTGCGCAATGAGCGGAGGAAAAGGCCTGCGCCGACGAGGAGCAGCAGCGACAGGACAATTTGGGCGGTGACGAGCATTTTGGGCCAGAGGCGGGAAGCGCGTCCCTGGCTGGCTTGAGCGGTGCGTGCATTGGAGCTGAGCGAGCCGGCTGCGCCTGTGCGGACGGAAACGATGGCGGGCGCCAGGCCGAAGAGCAATCCGGTGAAAAGAGAGGCTGCCAGAGTGAAGAGCAAAACGGTGGCGTCTGGAGTGGAGCTGAGCGTGGTGTTGGTGCTGCCTTGGCTGACAAAAGCGATGAGAGCGCGAGTGGCGGCAAACGCGATGCCAAGGCCGATGAGACCGCCGATCATCGATAAGCTGAGGGCCTCGATCAAACTTTGACGGATGATGCGTTGGCGACTGGAGCCGAGAGCGAGGCGGGTTGCAATCTCGCGCTGACGAGTTGCGGCGCGGGCCAGCAGAAAGTTGGCGAGGTTGGCGCACGCGATCAGCAATACCAAAAGGACAACCGCCATGAGGATGATGAGAGAGCTGCCGTACTCGCCACGCATGTTGGAGATGCCGCGTTGGGCGGGGACCAGGGGAACGTTGATGCGATTGATCTCCTGCTGGCGAGCGGTGGAGATGGTACCGCTCTCGGTGGCGCGAACGCCGGCGCGAATCTGCTGATTGAGCCAGAGCTGGCTTTGCTCGAAGGCTGCTTTGCTGGAGGACGCGGTGGGACGGAGGCGTGCAAAGGCCTGCAGAAAATAGGGTGCCTGCGGGCCGAGAAATGACGGTCCCTGCATGATAACGGGCTGCATCATCATGGGGGTCCACAACGCGGTCGGATCGGTGTCAATCTTGATGCCGTGGAACTGGCGCGGCATGACTCCGATGACGGTGAAAGGAGTGCTGTTGATGGTGATGGTTTTGCCCAGGATATCTGGATCGGCGGAAAGCGACTGACGCCAGAAATGATTGCTGACGACGACCACCGCGCCGCTGCCGGGAGTGGCGTTATCCGAGGGATTGATGGTGCGGCCGAGCAGCGGCTGCGCGCCGAGCACGCTGAAGTAATTTCCTGAAACGAGCACAGCGGGCACCAGAATTGCTGAGGCCGCAGAGTCGTGAGCATTGGCAGAAGACGGTGGTCGCACGCTGACCGTGGGCGCGAAACTGCTGTAGGATGCGATGCCTTGAAAAGGGCCGGGATTGTTTTGCAATTGATGCGCGAAATACCACGGGAACATGCCGTAAGTGCCGAGATCGACCCCGCCGAGAATGCCGCCACCCGTAGATTTGTCGAAGGTGACGAGCTGTTGCGGATCGCGCACGGGAAGATTGCGAAGAATGACCTGATGAATGAGTGTGAAGATGGCGGTATTGGCGCCGATGCCGAGCGCAATGGAGAGAAGCGCAATGGCGGTAAAGCCGGGACTTTTCGCGAGCGTGCGGAGGCTAATCTTCATGTCCAGAAGAAGACTGTCGAGCGTGGATTCCCATCGCGAAGACCAGACCCGGTGCTTGACGACGTTGCGGCTGCCTAATTCCACCAGCGCGGCGTGGCGAGCATGTTCCGGCGTCATGCCGGACTTTACTTTGTCTGCGACGGAGGCTTGCACATACGCTTCCAACTCCTCGTCGAGCTCATTTTCAACCTGCTGTTTGTGGAAGAGGGATTTGAGTCCGGTGAGAAGATTTGTGATCCATTGCATGGCGCTCTCCTGGTGATGGCTTCGCCGGGGTTACAGTTGCGCTTCAAGAATGCGGGCGATGGCGGCGGTTTGGCGCTGCCAGTGTTCGGTTTCGCGGGCCAGAGATTTGCGACCTTTGGCGGTGAGTTGGTAATACTTGGCGCGACGATTATTTTCCGTGGCATGCCATTCGGACTTGACCGAGCCGGCGCGTTCCATGCGGCTGAGCGCGGGCAGCAGGGAACCGGGATTAACGCGGAAGACGCCATGGCTGATCTGCTCAATGCGAAGGGCAACGCCATAGCCGTGCATGGGTTCCAGGGCCAGAGTTTTGAGGATCAACATCTCCAGAGTTCCCTGAACAAGATCGCGGGAGTCGGAATCATTCTGAGTGATTGTGTCGGGCTTTGCGGGCATGGGGCGTGTCACCTCTAGACAATCAAGATGAGAGCATTGTTACCTTTAGATTGTCAAGTGGAGGTGCGGCGGAGACGCGGGGTAGGGCGAATTTGTTATTCGCAGCGGATGGCGAGGATGGCGTCGATTCTGGCGGCCTGCAATGCAGGCAGCAACGACGCGCAGCTGGCAATCATCAACAGAACTGCAATCGAGGCGAGTAGGACCCAGGGATCGTGCGGAGATGTCTCGAACAGAAAACTCGCCATCGCGCGCGAGGCGAGGATGGCGGCAATCATTCCGGAGATGCAACCGGCGATGGCAACCCAGGCATTCTGGCGGAGGACCATGGCGATCACTTGTCCCCGCCTGGCACCGAGCGCCATGCGGATGCCGATCTCACTGGTCCGCCGCGCGGTGGCGTATGCGAGTGTTCCGTAGAGTCCAATGCCGGTAATCAGCAACGCGCAACCGGCAAAGAAGAGCGACAAAATCGCCATCATCCGCTGTGCGCTGACGGAGTTGTTTACGACTTCATCCATCGTCGTGAGAACTGGAGGCGGGATGGTCGGCGCCAGGTGTGTGGCGAGGGATCGTGCTGCGGCGGCCAGTGGAATCATCGGGCCGTCGACACGAACAACCGCAGTGAGCGAGGGCTTTTTCTGTTCGTCCTGCTGGATGGATACATAGGCGGCCGGAGGCGCAGGATCCATCATGCAGACTGCCTTGCGATACGAATAGCTTCTGCGCTCGGCGCATGGAGGCTAGTACTACAGCTGTATTTCGTTCCAACCCTTGAGAAACGGCAAGAGCCCGGGCCTGAAGGCCATGTAAATTCGCTCTGTTTCAGGGGGTTAAAACCCCCCTGCTCCCTCCGAAATCTTCGATCCACAACTGTAGTACCAAGTGCGTCGTGGGGAGCGGACGTTCGCTGTGAGAATATCTCCTATATTTATAGTTGACAGTTTATCTCCTATGGGAGTAGTACTACGTGCATAGGAGACTGGCATGGCGAAGAAGGGCGAAGGCTTAACCCGGCTGGAGCTGGAGATCATGCAGGTGATTTGGAAGCGCGGCGCCAGCAACGTGGCTGACGTGCAGCAAGGGCTGGGACGGGAGCTGGCGTATACGACGGTGCAGACGGTGCTGAACACGCTGCATCGCAAAGGCAAGCTGCGACGCAAACTGGACGGCCGCGCGTACGTTTACAGCGCAACTGTGACGGAGGCGAAGGCGCTGCGACATGCGGTGCGCGACCTGGTGGATCGCATGTTTGGCGGGTCGAGCGAAGAGCTGGTGCTGAGCCTGATCAAGAGCCGCGAGATTGATCCAGAACGGATTGCGCGACTGAGCCGGGAGCTGGACGAAGAGGAGGACGCGTGATGGAACACTCGTCCCTGGATTCGTTGATGGTCTGGCTGGTGAATTATCTGATGAACTCGGCGTGGCAGGTGCCGCTGGTGTTGGTGGTGGCGATGGTGGCGGCGCGGCTGATGGCTCGGCTCTACTCCGCTGCAGCGGTGCATTGGACATGGGTGAGCGCGCTGATGATGGCGACGGTTTTGCCCGCGATTCGGGTCGATGTGTGGCCGGGTTTTCCGTGGGGACGTACGGCTGCGGTTGCCGGTGGGCACGTGCAGGTGAGGATGGTGACGGGAACGGCCTCGGCGGGTGGACATCTGCAATTATCGTTTGCGATGATGGCGGTTTTGCTGGGGGCGTATTGCGCGGTCATCCTATATTTCGCCGGACGGATCGTGTGGGGCGCTTGGAGGACGCGATCGCTGCGCAGGCACGCGTCGCCGGTACAGTTATCGGAGGAATTGCAGCTGCGGTGGGGTGGGCTTTGCAGGCGCATGGACGTAACGCGGGTGGTGCTGCGCGAATCGGCGGAGGTTGCGGGACCGGCGATGGTGGGAACAAAAACGGTGCTGCTGCCTGTGGGATTCATCGGGAGGGTGCAAGAGGACGATCTGGAGGCGGCGTTGGCGCATGAACTGGCGCATGTTCGACGGCAGGATTATGGGAAGAATGTCGGATACGCCGTGCTGATGCTGCCGGTTGGCTATCATCCGTGTGCGTGGCTGATCAAAAAGGCAGTCGGGGAGAGTCGCGAAGCAGCGTGCGATGCGATGGCGGCCGAGGCGTTGGAAAGCCGGCGCATGTACGCGCGGTCGTTGCTGCGCCTGGCGATGGTGATTCCGGCGGGACTGCGTGGAGGAGCGACGGCGGCGGTGGGAATTTTTGAAGGCAACACTCTTGAAAGGAGGGTGAG
>JBARFA010000140.1:0-6740 GCA_049796755.1 Acidobacteriaceae bacterium | reverse complement strand
CGGTGGACGAGCTCACGACGGAACCATCGCCCGCCGAGGCACGGCAGGTGCTCACTCCGCTGGCGGCGACGCTGCACACGCCTATCGTCGAGGACGCAAGCGGCCGGCTTGCCGATAATTACCATGTCGACGACCTGCCGTGGTTCGTACTCAGCTCGGCTTCAGGAAAAATCCTCTGGCACCACGATGGCTGGCTTCCGGCCTCTGCCCTCAAACAACAGGTGCGTACGGCTCTGGCGGGAAGTTAACCGGAGCCGCGGCAGTTTGGGCGACGCTAACGTCCGAATTGTCGCAGATGATGATCCGCATGCAGATAGCCCCATCGCCACCACTCGTTGGCAGTCATGCCACCAAAAAATGGGTGAGGCGTGCACGGCTCCGTCAAATGATCGCAAAATTGCTCCATCGCTGAGAGTAGCGTCGCGCGATCGCTTTCGAACTCGACCGGTCGCGTGCCGTCCACATCCTGCGCCACCTCTGTGCGGACTTAAATCCATGCCGCCAGTGCAGCGGCGTCTGCAGTGCCAGCCACTTCATCACTGGACGAGGTACTGGGGTTGCCACCATGGCGACTTTCTTCTCTCCTAGACCCACCCAATAGCCGTCCCGCAGATGACAAATCATCTGATGGGCCGACATTTTTCCCCACCGCGCCGCGTCTTCAACCGTCAAGCTCCGCAGCCGCGTTCGGATTTCGCGCTGCACAGAGGCATCCAGCAACGTCTTCATCCCGCACCTCGTTACGGCTAGTGTAGGACGAAGGATTTCGCCGGTCACGGCAACGACTCGCGGATATTTGCGGGCGAGAATCCAGGCGCGCGATCGCGTCGACATTGAAGGCGAGTCGATAGTCTCGGACGAGGTTATTTTTTATAGAGGTTGGAGTGCAGCTTCTTGGTCACTCCGTAGCAGTCGCAGGCCGCGGCTTCCAATTCCTTGCGATTCACGATGTGGAGGGTGCCGCGCTTGTATTCAATCAAACCGGCTCGCTGCAGCGTTCCCGCTACCATGGTGACGGTGGTACGCTGCGCGCCCAGCATCTGCGCTAAAAATTCCTGCGTCAAATCGATGGTGCCAGATTGGATAGAATCGTCCACCATCAGCAACCATCGCCCCAATCGCTCTTCCGCGTTATGCAAACGATTGCATGTAGCCAGCTGACTCAAAATCAGCGTCTGCTCCTGGACAAATTCCAAAATGCGCATGCGGATTTCTTCTGAGGTTCGAAACATCTGCTGCAATTTTGGAAACGGAATCTTCAAAGCCGACCCCGACAACTGGATGAAGCACTCCGTAGGAGCGAGAGCCGGTCCCAACAAGTGCGTCGCGCCAACCAGCCCCTCGCGACCGACGATCCCTACCTCCGCTGTTTCCCCATCTGATGTGGAGCCGACAATCGAAGCCAGCCCCGACGTCATGAAATAGGCATCAGAAGGAACGCTGCCTGCGGTATAAAGAACCGACCGCAAAGGAAGGGTGACCGGAGTGCATTGAGAATGAATCAGTTCGCGGCTCTCAGCGGAGAGTGATGCCAATAAAAGATTTTCCATCACGGTAAACATGACAAGCCCTTCGTCAGGCTCGCAAGGGACTGCCAAAACCGGCAGAAAATTACGCTTCTGATCGTAAATCGGGCAGTTTTTCTTCTGCTCTGACGTCGAATATACTCTGGAAAATCAAGAAGTTATGTCGTCTACCGGACACACACAGTAGAATTATGGCAGAGAGAGCGCTTTCTTCCGAAACCTCACTCTGCGACGATCATTTTCCCCTGCGTCGGCCGAAACACGAAATGTCGGATGGGCGACATATTCGGTCGCGACGGCATCTACAGTAAGGGTAGAGAAGTTTTCAGCACCACTGGTCTGCGGAGCGAAGCTCCATACTGGCGACTCAAAAAACATTGAGCGTCCTCTCCAGCGCCTGGGGGAGGGCTCTGTGAAGGAATCGACTGTCGTCGCAGACCTCCAGTCAAAACTGGCGGACGTGACCGAAACGTTACGGCGCACGGAAGAGAGAGCGACGCCGGGATTGCTGGCGCTCGAGCTGATGCACGAAATCCGAAACCCGCTGGAAGCCGTCGGCAATCTCACCTACCTTGCAATGGAAGAAGCGGATAATCGTGAAGCCGTATGCGCCTATTTGCGACGCATTGAAGAGCAGCTGGCGACGCTGAATCAGATTGCAAGTCAGACACTGGGATTTGCGCGAACAACAAATTCTCCGCAACAAGTTCGCCTGGCTACGCTGGCGGAAGCGGCGCTGCGCATCCATCAACGCGCAATGAAAGCCAAGCAAATCCGGGTGGTCCGGGACTTTCCGCAGGAAGTGACCGCGCATGTGTACAGCACAGAAATGCTGCAGGTGATGTCGAACCTGATTGTGAATTCGCTCGATGCGTTGCCGCGCGATGGAACCCTGCGCATGCGTTTGAGACAAGGCAAGCACGAGATTCATATCGTGGTTGCGGACAACGGCCATGGAATTCCGGAAGAAGCTATGGATCAAATTTTTTTGCCATTCTTCACAACAAAAAAAGCAGGGAATGGCTTGGGGCTGGCATTGTCGAAAAAAATTGTCGAGCACAACCGGGGCAGGATCCAACTGCGAAGCAGTGTACGGCCGGGAAAAAGCGGCACGACGTTCAAAATTTCACTGCCGATTTCAGCCTGAAAACATTTAGTTGCCTTAGCAACCAAAAACGCCGTTTTTGACGCATTTCGTTGCTAAGGCAACGAATTTGTTTGCCCTCTTTTTGGTGCAATTATTCGCCAAATCCGCACTCCATCTAGTGCAGTTCTCCAGGAAACTCCGTTCCGCACATGTTTTGGTGCAATTCTGCGCGCGATAGGACCCTTCGGCGGCGGGCGACTGGGCGCGATGGAATCCCAGGCCCGGAGGGAGAGCCGGAAGCGGAGGGATGAGTTCGCGATCGATTGCAGGAAATTATGGTGAAATGAGCGGTATGAAATTCTGGCTGCGCTGGGTCGCGCGCTTTGGTTGTCTGCTGCTGTTGCAGGCTGGTTTGGCGCAACAGGTAAGCTTCCACATCACTCCGCTGCGGCCGGTGCCGGAGTTGCGTGCCGAGGCGCTGCGGGCGCAGCCGCCGCATGAGTCAGGAACATTTCGCAAGCCTGACCTGGTGGAGTTGATCACACTCGATCCCACCATCAAGCTCGACATCCGTTACGCGACGACGAACAATTTTCTGCAGACGCCGGTGTATACGGAAGCGCGGGCATTCTTACAGCGTCCCGCGGCGGAGGCGCTGGTGCGCGCCAATCGCGAGCTGAAGCCGTACGGGTATGGCGTGATCGTCCAGGATGGCTACCGGCCGTGGTATGTGACGAAGATTTTTTGGGATGCCACGCCGAACGACAAGAAGATTTTTGTTGCCAATCCGGCGAAGGGTTCGAAGCACAATCGCGGATGCGCTGTCGACCTGTCGCTGTACGACTTGAAGACGGGCGAAGAAGTGCAGATGCCGAGCGGCTACGATGAAATGACCAAGCGCGCATATGCCGACTATCCCGGCGGCACGGCGGCCGAGCGGGCCCGGCGCGATCTGCTGCGGCGCGTGATGGAGAAACAGGGGTTCACCGTGAACCCGACCGAGTGGTGGCACTTCGACTATAAGGACTGGAAACTTTATCCAATTATGAATGTGAAGTTTGAAGATCTGGGGAAATAGGGACGCCGGCTTCGCAATTTGCGCGACCTATGCGCCTGCGATACATCCAACGTGCACCGGGAGCCTGAGGCGCGGCTCGAATGCGTCAACCATAGAAGGAGACATGCTGTGAGCGAAATCAACGCGGAACAAGCGCACCTGCTGGTCCACAATGTGCTGCTGGGCAATCTGAAGAACGAAAGCCGCACCACTCGGGCCGTTCTTGCCGCGGTTCCCAAGGATCGCCTGGATTACCGGCCTGACCCATGTGCGAAAACGGCGAACGAGCTGCTTCGGCACATCGCCGGCGCAGACAACTTTTTTCTGAAATCGGTGGCGGACGGAGCGTTTGTGCCGGGCAGCGTGAAGATTCCGGAAGATGTGAAGACGCCGGAAGAGGTTGCGGAGTGGTACGGGCGGGAGTACGCGAAGCATTTCGACGCGGTCAGCCGATTGTCGGGGGAACAGTTGATCCAGCTGGTGGATTTTCGCGGTGCATTTCAGCGGCCTGCGTACGCTTTTTTGCAGGGGGGATTGCTGCACGTGGTGCATCATCGCGGCCAGTTGTCCACTTACTTGCGCCCGATGGGCGGCAAAGTGCCGGCGATTTACGGCGAAAGCTACGATTCCGCGGAGGCAAAAAAAGCCGCGCAAGCCGTGGCGTGATTTGGCGTGCCCGTCGGACGAGCTGCCAGCTTCCTCATATCCCACCCTTCGCAAACAACGCGAAGGATGGGGCACCCTGATTTTCTAATGAGTTGGCCACCCGCCATGTGCGCGGTGAAATCTTCGTGGAAGCGACACCCAAAGAAGCCCTCGCCCGTGGTGCCGAGAACCAAAGGACAGAAAGCCGCGAGTCCCAAAAAAGACGTCTTGAAATTGCTACTCTGGTCCTGGGAATTGCCACTTTGATCGTAGTCACTATCTATGCTGGTGTTACTGCCTTCCAAGCCGAATTGACTCGCCATTTGGTAGCTAGCCAGCAACTTATTACGAGACCCTACGTGGGAATAAAGACGGTGGAAGTAACTCATCAGTCCAGAGACGCCGAAGGAAATGTGACAACGACGCGAGGCCGGACTAGGAAATCCAATCACCTGACTGTCGCGGTTGAAATTACCAACTTCGGCCCTGTGCCCGCAGAAGAATACACAGATCATTGGCAAATGCTAATCGGCGACAGGGTCTTGCCGCACGCTCCTGGGGGCCTTCCGGACAAGCCCAGAATCATATTTCCTACTGAAGTCATTGGCCTCATGGGCGGAGTCGAAGACATGCCGGGTGACCCTGAATACACCGATGTCATGGAAGGAATTAGGCCATTGATATTGAAAATATCGTGGCGCTACAAGGGCCCCGACGGAGAACACAGCTGCCAAGCAACCAAACAATACGACCGTTTTAGCGACTCCTTCTTCGACTTGGGGGACACCTGTACCTAACCACGATTGGCGGGTAGTGCAGGCTTTCTTTGGGTTTTGCCGAATCTATCAAGGATGAGGGTGCCCCATCCTTGGTGGTCGGTGCGGCAAGCCGCAACGACTGGCAAGGGTGGGACTCAGGACTCTCCACTTGCGTGTCTTTGCTCTAACTCTCGACGGCGGGCTGTCCAGTGCGACTCGATCTCGACGGTACTTTGCTCGCCGGTGGCGTAGTGGCGGAAACTGGACCAGCGCCAGTCTTCTGGCATTGCAACCAAGCCGCGTTCGACGGGGTTGCGATGCATGTAGTTCAGTTTCTCGACAGTCTTCTCCTTGGTGCAAACATTGAAATCGGAGTATCGCCGCTGCCAGAATTGGGCCGTGCCGGGCTTCTTCAACTTTCTCGAAGTCTGTTGCTTTAGGACCTGCAGAGCGACGGCGAGAGAAGCCGTGCGCGTCTCTCCTACGAGTAGATGAACATGCTCCGGCATCAACACATAACCAACGACAACAAATCCGTATCGTAGACGGACCGTTTCTAATTCCTGCTCGAAGACGCTGTAGGCTGCGTCCGTGCCCAACAATGGGAGTCTTCGATAACAACTGAAGGTGAGGAAGTGGAATTCTTCGGATTTTTGATTTCGGACAAGACCCTTAGGCATCGAAGCCATGAGTGTAACTGTCGCGTCCGCTACTGCCAAGGACAGTTCTAGCTTGGGATTTCTCGAATCCCACCCTTCGTAAAGAACACGAAGGATGGGGTGCCCTCATTCAGGTGGTGCGGAAGGTAAGAAGAACTGCCAGGGATGGTTTCTCATATCCCACCCTTCGCAAAGCACGCGAAGGATGGGGCACCCTCATTCACATGATGCGGTAGTTACCAAGGTGATGCGGGCGCTTGCCGGAGGTGTTGGGGCGGGCCTATACTCCGTAGGTTTGGCCGAAATACAGTTTGCGGCGACCAAGGTTCGCGCGGGTGATCGGACTTTCCGCGGCGAGATGGTTGACACGTGAATCGGCGGCCAGCAGAAGCGGAGTAACTTTTATGGCAACGATTGCAATTGAGCAGGAAATGAATCCATGGGAAGCGCAGGCGGCGCGCTTTGATTTTGCGGCGCGCAAGCTGAACCTGGAAGACGATTTGTGGAAGGTGCTGCGGTCGCCCAGCCGGGAGATCATTGTGCATTTTCCGGTGTTGATGGATGACGGGCATGTGGAACTGATCACGGGATTTCGAGTGCACCACTCGCTGGCGCGAGGGCCGGCCAAGGGCGGAATCCGTTATGGCCCGGACGTGAACCTGGATGAAGTGCGGGCGCTGGCCAGCTGGATGACGTGGAAGTGCGCGGTGGTGGATATTCCGTTTGGCGGTGCCAAGGGCGGAGTGATCTGCGATCCGAAGAAGCTGTCGAAGGGCGAGCTGGAGCGGATTACGCGGCGGTACACGTCGGAGATCATCGAATTTCTTGGGCCGGAAAAAGACGTGCCGGCGCCGGATGTGAACACCAACGAGCAGACCATGGCGTGGATTATGGATACGTATTCCATGCACATGCGTCAGACGGTGACCAGCGTGGTGACGGGCAAGCCGATAGAGCTGGGAGGCTCGCGCGGGCGGCGGCAGGCGACGGGACGCGGAGTGCGGGTGG
>JBARFA010000139.1:0-6544 GCA_049796755.1 Acidobacteriaceae bacterium | reverse complement strand
ACGCGCATCCCCTTCAGGGGCTGGTTCTTGATGAATTCCTTGCGGATGATCTGCAGGACAGGCATCGATTGGTTGGCCCATTCAATGCGGCGTTTTCCCTGGTCGGCCAGGTCAAGATTCTTTACGTGCGAAGGGACGGTCGTCGTCGTAGCCATAGATGTCTTTTCTTTCATGGATTGAAAACATCCGCGGAACTCTGCGGTCTTCTCGAAAGGAAATTCGAAACCGGGATAATCCCAGCCCTACGTCAGGGTATCACTTTGGTGGCTGGCTCAAGAAGCGAGAATTGCTTTCCAGCGCCAACAAATCCTGTTTCCGCTGCACGCCCCATCGATAGCCCGTGAGATGATCGCTCTTGCCTACTACTCGATGACACGGAATCACCACGGCGACTGGATTCTGGCTGCAGGCACGCGCCACGGCCCGCGCGGCAGTGGGTTGGCCCAGAGACTTAGCGATTTCGCTGTACGTGCGTGTCTCGCCGCGTGGAATCTGCTGCAGCGCCGTCCAGACACGTTTCTGGAACGCCGTGGCTCGCACATCGAGCGGAAGATCCAACGCGGCCGGATGTTCGGAGAGCTGGGACAAGACCTGCCGCACCACCGATCCGAGGCCTTCGTGATCGCGTGTTAGTTCCGCCAAGGGAAATCGAGATGCCAGATCATCTTCCAGTTCGCTCTCCAGCAGGCCGAAGGAAATGGCACATAGACCCACATCGGTGACCGCGACCAGCATCTTGTCCAGCGGCGAATCGCTGATGCTGTAGCGAATTTGAATATCCTTTCCTCCGCCCCGCAGTTCTGCAGGCGTCATCCCTAGTTGCTCATTGGCGCCCTCGTACAAACGGCTGCTGGAGCCGAATCCTGCCTGGTACAGCGCCGTCGTTACCGTGTCGCCTTGCGTCACCCGATGGCGAAAGCGCTCGATGCGTCGCGCCTGCTGGTATTCCCTGGGAGTAATGCCGAGGCACCGGCGAAACATGCGCTGCACATGGAATGGGCTTAGTCCGACGGCCTTGCCCAGTTCCTGCAGCTTCACTGGCCCGTTGTTGTGCCGATCAAGGTAATTGCATGCCGCGGTTAAAGTACGAAGCTGCGGATGTTCCCGGGAAGGAGTGCAGCGCTTACAGGCACGGTATCCCGCGCGCTCCGCCAACTCGCTGGTCGGATAGAATTCGACAGATTTGCGCAGAGGTCTGCGGCTGGGGCACGACGGGCGGCAATAGATGCCCGTGGTCCGGACCGCATAGACGAACATCGCCTCTGCCGTTGCCGAGCGATCCTCCACCATCTTCCAAGCGCGGTCCCAAATGTGATTTGCAGTCATCGACTCCTCCTTGCCTGAAACTATCTTCGTCAAGGTCGGTGCCGGGCGCACTCCGCTTCTTGCGGTCAAAACAAAAACCTCCGAAAAAAGTATGGCACGCCGTTTCAGCGGGCGAAGAGGGTGGACGATTTTCTCCGGTTACAGTAATTTTAAGTTCACTCGCCGAGCCAAACTGCATCTCATAGCTCTGGGAGCGGATCAAAGCGGTCGGAAATTCATCCAATCGCATGAAGGTACCGGGTGATTGCCCTGTTTCTAGTGCAATTTTCGGCGGTTTCTGTTCATACAAGATTAAGGCGGATTTTCGATTGAATTTTTTGCGACGGATGATTCTACCCTGCTTTTTTGCGGCAGCGCTGTTGCTGCCGTGTATGTCATTTGCCAGCGACAGCGGCGACTCCAACCTGCCAGACGCTCCTCAGCCAACAGCAGCGGCAACGGCAGCCGCTCAGCCCGCGACCTGCCAGGCGAGCCCGCAGGTGTCCTCATCCACCGCGCAGACGCCGGCGCCGCGGCTGGCGAAATATATTGGCACCGATCAAACCACGGTTCGTCTTTCCGCCAAAGAGAAGCTGGAATTGTCGGGGTGGGAGCAGCTGCAACCCTACGCCTTTATTACACAGCTTTGGGCTGCAGGCTGGGAACAGTGGACCGACACCGATCCCCAGTACGGGACCGATGGCGGTGCGTTTGGAGAGCGCCTGGGTGCCGCAGCGCTGCTGCAGAATACCCGCGCTGTCCTCTCTGACGGAATTATGGCGTCCATTTTTCGGCAGGACCCGCGCTATTACCGCCAGGGTCATCGGCCCATCAAGCAGCGCATCTATCACGCGGTGGAACGAGTCTTCATCATCCGGTCGGACGATGGAACCAATCAGGCAAATTACTCGCAGCTGCTGGGCAATGCCGTCGCCACCGCCTTGACGATGACCTATTACCCCGCCGTCAGTGCGACCTGGTCGAAGACAGCAAAGGGCTACGGCGTCTCCCTGGCCGAGGGAGCATTAGGAAACGAAATCCACGAGTTCACACCGGGGCTGGAGCGGCTCGCGTTCCATCATCACGACTAATCCGTAAGCGCTTCATCCATGGAAAAAGGGCAGGCCCATAGAGCCTGCCCTTCAATCTAATGCGATACTTGTTACTTTTTGGCTGGAGCTGCTTCCGTCGCGGTCGCCTGCTCCTTGAGCGCCTTCGCTTTGTCGGTCGCTTCCCACGTAAAGTCAGGATCATTGCGCCCGAAGTGGCCATAGGCGGCCGTCTTGCGGTAAATGGGTCGGCGGAGGTTCAGGCTTTCGATAATATCGCGCGGGGTCAGCTTAAAGTTCTTGCGAACCAGCTGCTGCAGCTTCTGATCCGGCACGGTTCCGGTGCCAAACGTATCCACCAGCACGCTGACCGGCTCGGCCACGCCGATGGCATAGGCCAGCTGCACTTCGCAACGACGAGCCAAGCCTGCCGCGACAATATTCTTGGCGATATAACGCGCCATGTATGCCGCCGAGCGATCCACCTTTGTCGGATCCTTGCCGCTGAAAGCGCCACCGCCATGGCGACCGGAGCCACCGTAGGTGTCGACAATAATCTTTCGACCGGTCAAGCCGGTGTCGCCCATGGGGCCGCCGATGACGAAGCGTCCGGTTGGATTGATGTGGTATTTGGTGTCCTCATCCAGCAGTTCTGCCGGGACGGTCGCCTGGATGACATGCTTCAAAATGTCGGCGCGTAAATCTTCGTTGGTGACGCTGTCCGCGTGCTGGGTGGAGATGACCACGGCGTCAACCCGACGCGGCTTGCCATTGGCGTCATATTCCACGGTAACCTGGCTTTTGCCGTCCGGGCGAAGATAGCTGAGCTTGCCGGATTTGCGGACTTCAGACAGGCGTTTGGTGAGCTTGTGGGCCAGGGAGATGGCAAGCGGCATGAACTCCGGGGTTTCGTCCGTTGCGTAGCCGAACATCATGCCCTGATCGCCCGCGCCACCTGTGTCTACGCCCATGGCAATGTCGCCGGACTGTTTGTTGATGGTCGAGATCACGGCGCAGGTGTTGGAATCGAAGCCGTAGACCGCGTTGTCATAGCCGATGGACGCGACTACGCCGCGCACCAGCGATTGAAAATCGACATAGGCGCGAGTACTGATTTCTCCCGCAATCACCACCAGACCGGTCGCGGTGAGCGTTTCGCAGGCGACCCGGCTATGCGGGTCCTGATCCAGACAGGCGTCGAGAATCGCGTCGGAAATCTGGTCGGCAATCTTGTCGGGATGTCCTTCTGTTACGGACTCTGAGGTAAATAACAAACGATCTTGTGCTGGCAATATTCCTCCTGGTGCGGGTCGAGCCTAGAATTTGGGAAACGGACTTGACGGCCGCTGCGATTTTGGACGCCTCTTTGCAGTCCGACGAAGCGGACAGACGTGAAACCAACCCAAGATCGCTCTTATCAGGCTAACAAAGATTTAAATTCGGAGGGCAATGGTTGCGCAGCCAATGGGCGAGATCAGCGGATGGTGTGTCGATTATCGCAGTGAATGGGATGCTCGATGGTGCGGCTTCTTCTTCACCTGAACCACGATGGGCGCCGGCGCCGGTGTTTGCACCGTGGAAGTTGCCGCATAGGTGGGTGGTGGCGACACAATCGACATGGCTGCCACGCGCTGGCGAACATATCCCCAGACGAACCAACCCAGGCCGCACAGCAGAAGCAACAGGGCGACCACGCCAGCCCAGCGCAGCTTGGTGTCGGTGACGCGCCCGCCGCGGTGAGTGGAAACACTCAGGGCAAACGCCGCCCAGTCCTTATCATTGGCGGACGGAGGATTTTTCTGGCCGCTGGCATCCAGGAACCGCTCGACCCATTCCCCTTCATCCAAACCCAGGAAGCGCACATAGCTTCGTACGATCCCTTTGCTCAGGATTCCGCCGGGCAACTGGTCGAAGGCATCGGATTCAAGCGCCTGCAGGCTGCGCACCGTCACCTTTGTCGTCTGGGCAATATCTTCCAGACTGACAGAGCGGCGCTGTCGCTCGCAGCGAAGGGCTTCTCCGAAATGGCCGATGGATGTAGTTCCTGCCGTCACAGGGTAAGCTTTCTATTTCTTCTGATTATTCGGTGTTTGCAGATTAATCCTGCACAATAAACGAGTCAAATCAAATCATGCAGCCGTTATCCCGTTCATTTCGGTTACGTATCTCTATAGTACCGAAGGATATTGCCCAAAAAATGGTGCTTTTTATGCTATGAAAACGATCTTTTCGTCGACTCGATATACTGACCCTAGGAGCGAAAAGCCAGAGCTGCGTTCGAAGCCGGATCTGCCGAAACTCCCCCAAGTTGTACGACCTAATACATGAATAAACTCATCTTTGGAAACCTGGTTTACCGCCCCCTCCGTTCGCTTCTCAGCCTGACCGCCGTCGCCATTGAAGTGGTGATGATCATTTCCGTGACCGCCATTATGCTGGGCATGCTGAATGACGCCAAAGACCGTGCCAGCGGTATCGGCGCCGACTTGATCGTTCGTCCCTCCAACTCCAGCTTTCTGGTCGGCGTCAGTGGAGCCCCAGTTTCCGCCAAAGTTGCCGACGTACTCGCCGGCCTGCCCCACGTCACCGTTTCCGCCCCTGTGGCCATGCAGCTCACCACCGGAAAATCCCTTGAGACTATTTACGGCATCGATTACAAAAGCTTTAATGCTTTAAGGCCTTTTGTTTTTCTTTCTGGCACTTCCTTCCAGCATCCGTTCGACGTGATCGTCGACGATGTCTTTGCCAAAAGCGACAAGGGGTACAAGGTGGGAGACGAAATTCCCATCATGAACCACCAGTTTCGAATCTGCGGCATTGTGGAGCACGGCAAGGGGGGTCGCAAGTTTATTTCCCTTACCACGCTCGATCAACTGACAGGCTCGGAAGGCAAAGCCTCACTCTTCTACCTGAAAGTCGACGATCCCGCGAACCAAGCCCTGGTGGAACAAGAGATCGCAGCTACCCCAGGAATGAGCGGATACAAAGTACAAACCATGCAGGAGCTGCTTGACCAGATGACTCCGGCTCATATGCCAGGCCTGGAGCCCGCTTTGAACAGCGTCATCGGCATCGCGCTGATCATCGGCTTTCTGGTCATTTTCCAATCCATGTATCTGGCCGTGATGGAGCGCACGCGAGAGATTGGCATTTTGAAAGCGTTGGGAGCTTCGAAAACCTATATTGTTTCGGCGATTTTGAAGGAGACCGGAATGCTGGCGCTGGGAGGCATCGCGCTGGGCATCGGCGTTAGCTTTGCGGTGCGTGCCGGCGTTCTTTCGAAATTCCCCACGATTCCTTTTCCCATCTCGCTTCACTGGATTATCTGGGCGACGATTCTATCGCTCATTGGAGCGTTATTCGGCGCCGTCTATCCGGCCTACAAGGCGGCTCGCAAAGATCCTATCGATGCTCTGGCCTATGAATAGAAGCTGGCGTACGAAGTACAGAACGCAGTCGATTGCCTGAGAGCGAAATTTCTAGCAGGGAACTTCTGGCTGCGATGCCATCGGATAGCGGAATGCATGCTGCTTCCAGCGGGCGATTGGGCCTTCAAAATAACGCCAGGAGAGTGCGGAGAATGCAAGCGCGGCGACCAGCCCCACCGCCAGTGCAACACTATGGGGAAGATAGTTCCGCAGCGCCAGGTAGATGGGATAGTGCAGGATGTAGAGGCAATAGCTGATGCGGCCGAGCCAGCGAAGCAGCGGTTGACGCAGCAGTCGCGGAACGATCCCGGACGTACCGCTGACTGCCAACGTGGCCAGCAGCCAGATCGACCATGCAAGCCAGAGTACGGTGTAATCCGTGGCGTTAAAAATCCGCTGATCAAACACGTTGCGCTTGGTAATCCCGGTCGCAAAATCGATCCAGATAGCCAACGCAATCAGCGCCGCAACGCATCCATACAGCCAGCGCGCATTCCGCTGCAGGCGGGTTCGCCATGCGTGTCCGTAGTCCCACCAAAGGATGGCGACCAGGCATCCGGCTGCGAGTGAGTCCATCTGCGCGAGGAATAATTCCTGACCGCCTTTCGGATCCGGGTAAAAGAATCGAATCCAGGGTGTCAGCAATAAAATCAGCGCCAAAACTGTATATAGAGGAGCGCGTCGCGCGCGAGTGAACGTGACCAGCGGCGCCCAGAGAATATAAAAATACTCTTCCACCGACAGCGACCACAGCACACCAAA
>JBARFA010000138.1:0-3480 GCA_049796755.1 Acidobacteriaceae bacterium | reverse complement strand
TCGGCTTTCGCTCCACATCGTGGCGTCCCGGCATCGCCATTCGCCTGGGAGCAGCCGCGGCCTTCGCGGTCGCGCTGGTCGCCTTCGCATTCCAGCTCATTCCCGTCGGCCAGGTCGCGAACCCATTTTTCTTCGCCGTGAAAGTCGTCGTCGCGATCATCGCTACCAGCGCCTTAGGAGCCTACCTATATTGGCGCGGCGCATTGCGCGCTGCCCAATCCGCAGCCCTGCAGGAAATGTAATTCTCCCTAGCCGCGCGGTCTTTAGTGCAACAATAAGAGCCTGTTCGTATTGGGAAGACCTCGGACTTTAGCCCAGGGATAACGCTCCGCAACACTACGCCTTCAGTCGATTCGGGTATCCCCGGACTTTAGTCCGGGGATACCACCCCGCAAGAGCGCGCCTTCAGGCGCTGAGGTTCAACCGTATACCGCTCAAACCTTACATCGTCAGCACAACGCGAAATTCCGCTTTCCCGCTCAGCATGCGCGCGTACGCCTCCGCCGCTTTCTCCAGCGGAAAGGTTTCAATCATCGGCCGCACTCCGGTCAGTTCTGCAAAGCGCAGTGTGTCGTCGGAGTCCGCTGCAGTTCCTGACGCCCATCCCTGAATCGATTTGCTGCCCATGATCAGTTGCACCGGTGACACCTCAATCGGATCGAAGGTCGCGCCAATCACAAGCAGCTTTCCGTTCGGTCCCAGCCCGCTAATCAGCTCCGACATGGCTTTCGAGCTCGGCGCTGTTGCTAGAATCACCCTCGCTCCGCCTAGCTTCTGCAATTCCTCAGCCGCATTCGTCGCCTTGCTGTCGATGTACACGCTCGCTCCCAGCTTCTTTGCCAGCGCCGCATTCTCCGGCCCGCGTCCGATCGCCGCAACCCTGTACCCGAACTTGTTCGCAAATTGAATGCCCAGGTGACCCAGGCCACCAATCCCCTGCACCGCAACCAAATCGCCGGGCATGGCCCCACTGTGACGAAGCGCGTTATAGGTTGTGATCCCCGCGCACAGCAGTGGAGCTGCATCCACATCTTTCAAACTGTCCGGGATCGAAACCAGCGCCTCCACTGGAGCCACCATGTATTGCTGATATCCGCCGTCATAACTGATGCCCGGAATTTGAAAATTCTGGCAGTTTATAAAATCTCCACGCCGGCACTCGCGGCACGTGTTGTCGTGCCCGCCATGCCAGCCGACGCCCACGCGCTGTCCCCTCTTCCACGTCGACACCCCATCTCCCACCGCATCAATCACGCCTGCCACTTCATGTCCCGGAACACGCGGATACTTGATTCCCGGCCACAAACCATCGACGGTCAACACGTCGCTGTGACATATTCCGCAGGCTTGCACTTTGATTCGCACTTGTCCCGCACCCGGCGTCGGAATCTCGCGCTCAACAACCTGGAAACCCTCTCCCGGCTTTTTAACCTGCGCTGCTTTCATCGTTGCGATTGCGATTGCTGTTGCCATAAAACCCTCCTGTGTGTTGTAGATAGATAAAGTAAGTGAACGTTCCAGGTGAGGTTGAAAGTCGCCCAGCTCCTGTTGGCCTTACTCTGCGACTTCGAAGATGACTTCAAGTTCGATCGGCATCCCCAGCGGCAGGCTGGCCACACCGATCACCTGACGTACTCCCGTTTTCTCCGCGCCAAAAACATCGCGAAACAAATCCGACACCGCATCCGCCACTCTCGGCTGATCGAAGAAATCGCCCGACGTGGCAATGAACACGCCCAGGCGAACTACTCTCGTCACGCGGTCGAGCGATCCCAAATGCTGCTTCGCCGCTGCCAGCACACTCAGTGCCGCCGTAAACGCGGCGTCTCGTCCGGTGTCCGCGTCCAGCTCTCTCCCCACTCGACCAACGTATTTCGGCTTGTGATCCACCACCGGCAGAGCTCCGCTGAAGAACAATAAATTTCCCGTCTGCACCGCCTCCACATACGTGCCAAATGGAGTTGGCGCGGCCGGAAGCTGTACGCCAAGCTCCTGCAGTCGGCGTTCCGCGCCGCCGAGTGACGCACCATTTCCGCTCACCACCGGCCCACGTGCGCACCGTCGTCCACGTGCAGCACCTCCCCGGTCACGTGCTCAGCCTCCGCTAAATACACGACGGCCGCCGCAATATCTTCCGGTTCAGAAATCGTGCCCATCGGATTTCTGTCCGTCAGCGACTCTTGCGATGCACCTTTATGGAGAGGAGTGTCCACAACCCCCGGAGCAACCGCGTTGAAGCGGATATGCCGCTTCGCGTATTCGTTCGCAAGACTCCGCGTAGCCGTGTTCAATCCGCCTTTGGTGATCATCGCCACCGACGCCGGAGCCTCCGCCGCTGGGTTGTCCGCCAACGCTGCCGTGATCGTCGTCACGCTGCCGCCATTCCCCTGCGCCAGCATCTGCTTCACCGCGCGTTGCGTCACGAAAAGGAAACCTTCCAGATTGACCGCAACAAATTTCCGAAACTCTTCCATGGTGTATTCCGTGAACGGCTTTCCAAAGAAGATGCCCGCATTGTTCACCACGTGATCGATCGACCCGAACTTCGCAATCGCAGTCTGCGTAATTTTCTCGGCCGTCGCCTCCACGCTGATGTCTCCCTCCACCAACGCAAGGGCTTGCGAGGCCGCAAAGTCCGTTCCGGAAAATGTCAGGGAAGTCGCAACCACGTGATAGCCGCGATCCAGAAAGGCATGCGTCACGGCAGCTCCAATGCCTTGCGAGGCGCCGGTCACAATGACCGTCTTGTTGCCTGCCATGCCTGGCTCCTGATCTGCAGAGCCTTAAACAAATCCTCTGCTGGGTTGGCTGGGAAGAACAAAGAACAACTCAATCTATCCGATGTTCAGTAGGATTCCCACTCCAGCCGAAGGGCTTCATGTTCGCAAAATATTAATGGTGGAAATCTTCCGGCCCATCCCGTCAGCCAGGAGGAGGTTAGGCCCCGGACAAGCTCTCGATGGGTAAGGATTGCGCGTGGACCCCCGAACTTGAGTCCGGGGAACCACGGTCGAATCCATGGAGGCTTCAGGCGCTGTGGGCAGGCGCCTTCAACGCTTCAAGGAGCATTTCAAGCCCCGTCAATCCACGTTCAAAGGCTAGACTGCGCGCCCTTGCGGACTACCCAGGTCGTCATCGCACGCATATTCTGAACAACCGTAGTTTTTAGCGGGTCGACCATTTCGCCCATTCGTTCGGTCAATCGGCCCAGCAGTGCCTCGTCAACCACATACCGCTCAGAGCCATCAGGTAGCCTGCAGCGGCGTCCCTCGATTTGCTGCAACCGGTTCTCTATGCCGATGGACGAAGCCAGCCGGCAGAAGAACAGTCCCCCAGGTTTCAGCACGCGCCAGCTTCCGCGCAGCATGGCGTCAAAGTGGGTATCATCGCGGGCAAAGTGGAGAACTGCGCTGCTCAGCACCACATCCGCGCAGCCATCATCGAACGACATCCGCTCCACCGGCTCGACGCGAAAATTCG
>JBARFA010000137.1:0-6978 GCA_049796755.1 Acidobacteriaceae bacterium | reverse complement strand
ATGCTCGGCGGCGTGCGATATGCGGAGCCGTTCGTCCAAAAAGAAATCGGCCTGGTCGAGGACCTGACTCTCATCCCCGTGCAGTCCATCTAAACAGGCGGTTCGCGAGGATCAATCTCCTGCGGGTGCGGTTGCCTCGGGGTGCAGTTGCGGAGTCCACTGGTTCTTGCCGCTTGCATCCAGTGTCAGCGTCAGCGTTCCCTGCTGGCCCTCTTCCACATAGGGGCCTTTGCCGGAGTGAGGTTGCTCCTTGCTGTCGGAGAATTCGACCTTCATGCGGCCTGCATCCTGTAGTTGTACGCGATAGATGTAGGTCGCTCCGGGAGCGAGGTTCGAAACTCCAAAGCTGGCGCTGGGATAGTCGACTTCGACGTTGTGCAGGTCAGTTGTTCCGGAGTTGACGACTCGCACCTCGACTAACTTCGCGCGGCAGCCAACCGCGAACACCAAGCTTGCCAGTGCAACCAACCCCAACAGTCCGCGCAGTCGATTCCGTTTCCTCATGTTTTTAGTTTAGGTGAGAAAAAGCGGATGCAGACGTGCGGCTACTGTTTCAACTCCGCCAGCTTGCGCACGGTCTTCACGATCTCCGGCAGACGGCTATAGGCAGCCACGCAGCGCAGCCAGAGTTTATTGTCCAGACCCGGCGAGCCGCTCATCACTTTGCCGGGAGGAACATCGTGCGATACCGCGCTCTGCGCCGTCAGAATGGATCCATCGCCGATCGAGCAATGTCCCGCCACTGCGGCCTGTCCCGCAAGAATCACATTTTTGCCCAGGTGCGACGAGCCGGCCAATCCAACCTGCGCACACAGCAATGTATTCTCGTCCACGGTGCATCCATGGCCCACCTGCACCAGGTTGTCGACCTTTACTCCCGCGCCAATGCGCGTTTCCCCTACGCTGGCGCGATCAATGCAGGCGTTGGCCTGCACTTCGACGCGGTCTTCCAGAATTGTCGGGCCCGACTGCGGAATTTTATGCCAGCGCCCCGCGTCATCTTTCGCAAATCCAAATCCATCGGACCCAATCACCGCTCCGTTTTGCAAGGTCACATCGTCGCCCAACTGGCATCCTTCGCGCACAACGGAATGCGCATGCGCAAAAAAACGATTTCCGATGCGAACGTTCGGATAGATCACGACATGGGCCAGCAACACCGCGTCATCGCCAATCGCGACATTGTCTTCAATCACCGCGTATGCGCCCACATGACAATCGCGCCCTAACTTCGCGGTTGGAGCAACGATGGCCGTTGGATGAACGCCAGCAGTGTACGCGGGCGTCTGATAGAAAATTTCAATCGCGTGCGCAAAGGCGAGGTATGGATTGGCCGTGCGCAAAGTTGCTGCCGCAATGGCGGGGAAGTCCTCGGTAACGAGAACGGCCCCCGCCTGAGTTGTTTTTGTCAGCGCTGCATATTTCGGGTTGGCGACGAACGTTACCTGATGGTCGTCCGCTTCCTCAATGCCCGCGACACCTGTAATTTCGATGGTTTCAGGCGCAGGATTCTCCGGACTGCCTTCCAAACGCGCGTTCAGTCGGCGTGCCAATTCTGCCAGTTGCATGGGCTGATTGTATCCAAAGCGAAGAAGATTATCCTTCGTCGTCCGGCACCGTCTGATGTTGTTTGGCTGCAGCCACAAGCTTTTCCTGCGTTTGCGGTAACACAAAATCGTAGTGGTCCATCTCCATGTGGAAGCTGCCTTGCCCCTGCGTCATCGCTGTCAGATCGGCTCCATAGGTCAGCATATCGGCCATGGGAGCTTCCGCCTGGATCACAGTCTGGCCGGGTACCGAACTCGGCTCCATTCCCAGCACACGACCATGTCGCCCTGGAAGGTCGCCCATCACGGTTCCAGCAAAATTGTCGGGTGTCTGGATACTCACTCGCATCACCGGCTCCAGCAAAGCCGGCCGCGCTCGCTCCATGCAATCGCGAAATGCCAGCCGTCCCGCGATGCGAAAACTCATTTCGTTCGAATCCACTTCATGGTACGCGCCGTCAAACACTGTCACCTTAAAGTCCACCATGGGATGGCCCGCGAGATAGCCGCGATCGGCAGCTTCACGCACGCCTTTTTCAATCGCGGGAACGTAATTTCGCGGAATCGCTCCACCGAAAATGTCATTGACAAACTCAAACCCGCCGCCGCGCGGCAAAGGCTCAATGCGAATCTTGCAATCGCCAAACTGCCCGTGACCGCCCGACTGTTTCTTGTGCCGCCCATGCCCTTCGGCATGGGTGCGGATAGTTTCGCGGTATGGCACCTTGGGCGCTTTCAGCGTGACTTCCGTGTGATAGCGCCGTCGCAGCTTCGACACCACAATTTCAATATGCTGCTGGCCCGTGCCGGCAATCAAAAACTCGTTTGTCTGCGGGTCGCGATAGAAACGGATCAACGTATCTTCTTCCATAATGCGATGCAGCGCATTCGCCAGCTTATCTTCATCCGCGCGCGTGCGCGGTTCAATCGCAAACGCAATGGCAGGCTCTGGATTCTGTACCTGCTCGTACAAAATGGCGTGACGGCTGTCGCCCAGCGTATCGCCGGTGTGCGTGCCGCGCAGTTTAGCGACGGCGCCCAGATCCCCGGCGTGCAGTTCCGTCACCGGCAGCGGCTTTTTGCCCTGCATGATGGAAAGATGCGCCAGCTTTTCCTGCGCCTGCTGTTTGTAATTGAAGACAGAATCGTTGTCGTGCGCGCATCCGGAAAATACTTTGAAGAACGAAATCTGTCCAGCGAAAGGATCGGAAATCGTCTTAAACACGAACAGCGAAAGCGGTCCATTGTCGACGACTTTTTGATTCTCTTTTTCCGGCGCGGAATCTGCCCCGTTGCCATTCGAGCCCTTTGTGCTTTTGGCAGACAACATAGTGGCGGGCACCGGCAGGCGTTCGATGGGTGCCGGCGCATACACGCGGAAAAACTCCAGCAGCCGATCGGTTCCAATATTTTTCAGGCCGGAAGAATACATCACCGGGAAAATTCGATCTTCGCGAATTGCCTCATGCAGCGCAGGTACCAGGTGTTCTTCCGATAGCGTGCCTTCCGTGAAGAACTCCTCCATCAATTCGTCTTTTCCCTCGGCGACTAACTCCACCAGCGCGTCGTGTCCGGCTTGTGCGCGCTCTAAAAGTTCTTTTGGGATTGGGATGGATTGACCACGTCCCTTGGAATTGGCGTTATAGGCATACGCCTGCATGGCAATCAAGTCCACGACGCCCGAAAAGGATGGTCCTTCTCCGATCGGCAGCGCGACCGGCGTGACGGTTCGGCCGAATGTCGCTCGCAGATTTTCCAGCACCGCGTCCGGCTTGGCCCGCTCGCGGTCCATTGCATTGATGACCAGAATGCGCGGCAGCTTAAATTCTTCCGCGTAATCCCACACTCGCTGTGTCATCGGCTGCGGGCCTTCCACTGCGTCGATAACTACGGCTACCCCTTCCACCGGTAACATGGCCGAACGTGCTTCCGGCACAAACATGTTGAATCCCGGAGTGTCGATCACATTGATCTTGACTCCGCTCCACTCGCAGAAAGCGACCGCATTCGCAAGCGTAACTCGACGAGATACTTCTTCTTCGTCGTAGGCGGTAACCGCGGTCCCATCCTCGACGCTGCCCATCGCTGGAATTGTGCCGGCGGCCGCCAGCAAAGATTCAATCAGTGTTGTTTTTCCGCTGTGCGAATGGCCGACAAAGGCCAGGTTGCGAATCTCATTGCCCAGGTACGTCTTCATTCCAGTCCTCCATAGCTTCAATACTGAAGAAGGATGCACGTGCGCAAAGACACGGATGGCCCGGCCATTCCGGGCGCTGGAATAACACCTTCTCCGAGAGCGGCTGTGTCGATCGGCTGCGTCGGCGCAGAGATTCAATCTGGCGCACTTACGCCCAGCGAAATCTCCGCATCCAGTCGATAGAAATCAACTTCCGCTCGAAACCCGCATCGAGCGCCGGCAGAGGCGCTCACACACGCGACCGCTGCAGCCAGCACTTCGAAGGACTACGGAGTCTAGCATTCGCGCTTCCGCCACGGCAAGTCGACGGGACTACCGAATTGCGGGCGCCGGATCCTTTTGTGCCGCACCGCCTGCTGGGGGAAGATCCTTGCGAGCCTCACCGGGGCAACATTTGTAACAAGTGATTTGTACTCTCCGATCGAAATCAAACGAATCTTTTGCCGTTGGAATTGCGTCGTTCTAACTAGGGTGAAGTTCCGGGAACCGACCTTCGTCCAGAGTGTTTTAACGCGAAGCTGGATTCCTGAAAAGTGCTCTATCGCGAAAAATGCGAGATACTGTAGAAGAGAGCGAGATCGAATCCTTATGGCAGAGACACACCCGGCGAAAGATCGCTACCTCTTCGGCAACCTCGAAAGCAGCGCATTGAATCAGCGCAAAGTGCGCGAGGTGAACTATGGATATGACCAGAACGAGGGAGTTATCCTGACGACACTCGACACCGCCCTGAACTGGGTGCGTAAGAGTTCAATCTGGCCGATGACCTTCGGTCTGGCCTGCTGTGCGATTGAGATGATGTCGATGGGTGCGTCCCGGTTCGATGTGGCTCGCTTTGGCGCCGAGGTATTTCGCCCCTCACCTCGCCAATCAGACCTGATGGTGATCGCGGGGCGCGTGTCCGTAAAGATGGCGCCCGTCATCCGTCGGCTCTACGACCAGATGCCCGAGCCCAAATGGGTGATTTCCATGGGCGCCTGCGCTACCTCCGGGGGAGTTTTCAATAATTACGCCCTCGTCCAGGGGGTCAATCAGATTATTCCAGTCGATGTTTATGTTCCCGGCTGCCCACCCCGTCCGGAACAGTTGATCTACGCCATAACCCTGCTTCAGGAGAAGATTCTTCGAGAGCGCGGAACGGTAAGGAAGGTCCTGAACCTCGAATAACTCCGCCTTCAGTCCGAAGCGAAGTATCCATAACACCGGCGGCATCATTTCTATATTAATTCTTGGCGTTCGGGTATCTCTTGGTATACCTTTGGACTAGCCCCGCAAAAGGGGGTAACCTTTTGATTCAGTCTTGTGCTCTAATCGAGTGAGCGATTGCTGCGGATTGGGATCGTTTGCATTGGATTCGTAAGGCGGGACCACGAGGCGTCGTGACGCGTCCAGCGCTTGGGAATGAACAAAGCAAAGCGCTTGCAATTTACAAAAATGAATTAGATTTGTTTACACAAAGTTGCGGAGGAGATAGGGATGGAATATTCAAATTTACGCACCAAGGGCCGCTGGATTGCAGCTGTTTGCGTATTGGGGCTGGGAACGACTTTGATGGCACAATCTGCTGCCACCTCGTCAAGCTCAGCTGTACCTAACGCGCCCGCGCCGTCGAAGACAATCAATCCGTCGCGCGTCGATATTTTTCTTGGTTACTCTTACCTTGCACCCAATTCGTATGTCAATGGAGCGAAGTATGCAGCCGTGAACGTGGGTGCCATCGGCAGCGGGGCATATTACTTTTCCAGAAACTTAGGTTTCGAGGTCGGTCTGGCCTCCCATCCGGATGGTCCTGGTGACGGCTTCACAACCATCAATGCCGGTCCCATCGCCCGCTTCCCGCTGGATGATGGCCTTACCCCGTTCATCCACGGTTTGGTTGGTACCACTCGCATCGGCGGTCCGAATTATGTCGGCTACTACAGTGACGGCGCCGGTCCCATCAACTTTGTCAACCCCTATCGTTGGGGAACTTCTTTGACGGTGGGCGGCGGTATGGATTTCCCGCTCCCGATCATGAACCACAAGCTTTCCTGGCGTGTGTTCCAGGCCGACTATCAATACATGCACGTTTCTTTCGGTCCTGCGAACGACTTTACAGATCCCAACGCCAGCAACGCGGGCACTGGCGACACCGGCAGCAGCAGCCGCAACGGACTTCGTCCAGCTGATTCCACCACGGACCCCAATGCCATCGGCACCGCCATTCTCGGTGGCCGCGCCAACATCAACGCAGCACAGTTGAGCACCGGCCTGGTGTACCACATCGGCAGCATTCTTCCGCCGCCACCAGTCGCTTACGCCTGCTCGGTCAGCCCAACGGAAGGCTATCCTGGCGATCAGATCACGGTCACAGGCAATGCAACCAATCTGAATCCGAAGAAAACGCCGACCTATAGCTGGACATCCACTGGCGGCAAAATCAGCGGTACTTCTACCACGGCAACCGTCGATACCACCGACCTGGCTCCCGGAACCTACACTGTCGCGGGTCACGTGACGGAAGGCCCCAAGGCCGGTCAATCCGCGGACTGCAACGCCACCTTCACAGTCAAGCAGTTTGAGCCGCCGACGGTTACCTGCGAAGCGAATCCAACCTCGCTCAACCCTGGCGATTCTTCGACGATTACCGCTCACGGCGTCAGCCCGCAGAATCGTCCGCTCACCTACAGCTACAGCGCTTCGGCCGGTCAGATCAGCGGTTCGAATACCACCGCAACTCTGAACACGACAGGGGCTGCTCCAGGCGCCATCACCGTCACTTGCAACGTGTCTGACGATAAGGGTCAAACCGCATCCGCCACCACTGACGTGACGATCAACGCGCCGCCGCCGCCGCCCGCACCGAAGACCGAGACTCTATGCTCGATCACCTTCGGCCGCGAGAAGCGTCGCCCAGTTCGCGTCGACAACGAAGCCAAGGCTTGCCTGGATGATGTTGCTCTAAACCTCCAGCGCAGCGCCGATGCTAAGGCAGTTCTGGTTGGCAGCAGTGCTCCGAATGAGAAGCATGCTGACACGCAGGCTGCAGAGCGTGCCGTCAATACCAAGGCCTACCTGGTCAACGAGAAGGGAATTGATCCTTCCCGCATCGATGTCCGCACCGGAAACGCCGGTTCTGACACCGTCCAGAATTACCTGGTACCGGCAGGCGCCACCTTCGACAATGATATGCAGGGCACGACTCCTGTATCCGGAGACATCAAGGCTTCAAAGAATGCCTACGGACACGGCCGT
>JBARFA010000136.1:0-54495 GCA_049796755.1 Acidobacteriaceae bacterium | reverse complement strand
TGCCGGGAGTGAGTTTAGGCGGCTGTTCGCATGCGTGATAAAAAACTGCTGCAGGTGATTGTTTGCAGAGTACCGGTAACCGTCGAACTGCTCTAGAATACAGCTTCATGCCGGAAATCGCCCAGATCGAAGTGAAGCCCGCGATGGAAGTGGCGCGGGCGGTGCCGTTGGTGCAGGGCTCCAATGGCATCCACTATGGAAGCTTTGGCGACACGCAGCTGGCTGCCGCGGATTTGCAGAGAATGGTGGAAGCGGTGCCGATGGCGATTGCCGCCGCGCTGCAAGCCAAGCGCTATTATTTTGTGCCGCTCACTTTGAGCGAGCCGCTCGACGCGGAGCTGAATGAAGCGACATTTTTCGAAATTGATTCGAGCAAGCTGATGATCGCCGCGGATTTCTCGACGGAGCTGAGCGATATGGCCATCTGTCATCGTAATGCGAAGGTGGATGGCACGGATTGCATTTTTATTTCGACTCGCTTGATGCAGGATCGCTTCGCTCTTTCGTTCGAGTT
Source organism: Acidobacteriaceae bacterium (assembly GCA_049796755.1). Lineage (GTDB taxonomy): Bacteria > Acidobacteriota > Terriglobia > Terriglobales > Acidobacteriaceae > JAKAAZ01. The sequence continues at coordinate 53,981 of JBARFA010000136.1, read as the reverse complement.
CTATATCAACGCCGGTCATCATTTCGTCGACGCGGTCGGTGTTCCAGAAAGTTTTATGCGGCTTGCGTGGTCGCAGGCGGAAGCCAATGTTCGCGGCGAAACCAGTCAGGATGCGTGGGAGCAGAGATCGAAGGCGCTCGGCTCCAACGCGATGCAGAGTGTCGTCGCGCCGGAAACAAAACGGCGGCGGCCTAAATTCTGGACGGCAAAACCGATTGCGGAGACAGCGGTCGAACTTCATGCGGTCGATGAAAAAGCACGCATGCAATACCTGGAAGCGGCATTCTCCGATGCAGTCGCGATTTATTTGCTGTCGCTGACGGTCGATTTCGACTATAGCGAGCTGCGCGAACGCGAATATCCGCTGCTTGCGGCTCCGGCGTTGGCAGAGCGGCTGAAGCACGTTGCCAAGCTATTTCCGCCATCGGAAGCGCACGATTTCACCATTCACTATCGCCGCAATCGCTAGAGGCATGATTCCCTACGAATTCTGGCGCGACTCTACGCAATGCGAATTTCTCCCTGCACACGATAGAATCGGCGCATGATTGCACATCTGCGCGGACGGCTTCTTTCCAAGACTCCGCAAACAGCGGTGGTGGAAGCCGGCGGCGTCGGCTATGAGGTGACCATCAGCATTCCAACCTTCACGGCGTTGCCGGGGGAAGGGAATGAAGTCTCGCTGCTGGTGTACACGCACGTTCGCGAGGATGCACTGGCGCTGTTTGGATTTACGACGGCGACGGAAAAGCGGCTGTTTGAAAAGCTGCTTTCGATCAGCGGAATTGGACCGAAGCTGGCGATCACTGTATTGAGCGGCCTGCCGCCGGAACGCCTGATCGCTGCGATTCATGGGCAGGATCATGCCACGCTGACACGAATTCCGGGCGTCGGGAAAAAAACCGCTGAGCGAATTGTGCTGGAGTTGAAAGACAAACTACAGGAGCTGGCTCCTGCAGGCGGCACGAGCGCTGCCACGCCAGTGTCGGAGGATGTTCTCTCGGCGCTGGTCAATCTTGGATATCAGCGGGCAGCGGCACAGAAGGGTGTCGAAGCCGCGATCGCGCGCGAGCCCGCGGCCGGCAAGGATTTCGAAACGCTGTTCCGAGCCGCCATGGCTGCGATGAAATGAAGCCGGAATTTCGGCGCAAAATGTATTGTGTTCTGCGGCGTGTCGCTATGCGACGGAAGCAGTCGGCTCGGCTTCTCCGCGCTCGATCAGTTCCTGGCAATTGATGCAGTAGGGGGTCCAGGGAAGGGCCTCGATGCGTTTGGCGCCGATGGGTTGGTAGCAGCGGACGCAATCGCCGAAGCTGCCGTCCGCAAGGCGCGCCAATGCCTGGCGCACCAGGCGCAATTGCGAACTCCGTACCGAACCTTGGGAGAAGAGCAATTCCTTTTGATATCCCGCGACGGCCTGGTCGGCGACGTCCCGTGTGTCATCGGTGTTGCTGGAAAGCGCTTGTTCTACCGTGTTGGCAACCGCCTGCTCCAGCTCCTGCTGTCGCTGCCGTAGCCGCTGCTCAAAATACTGTCGCTTATCCTGTGGATTCGCGCTGGGGGTGTGTGCCATTTCTGTGAACTCCGTCTCTTGTGCCTAAGCCTACTAACCATTGTTTGACGCGCATTGGCGCGGAATGGTTGAGAATATTTATTTATTTCCGGAAACTCGCGCCGAGATCGTTTTGCAAGCCTCAGATCGCGGTTGCGCAAGCCTGGATTGCCATGTCGCTGCGCCGGCGATTCCGCCGATTGGAACTTAGATGCAGGAACCGGCCAACTTGATCCGGAACCTTTCGCCAGATAGGCTGTTAATTATGTATGAAGACTTCCAAGCCGTAGATCACTGGACGGGTGAAGAGCTGCATTGCACCTGGAAGGGGAACATTGTCGCCATTGCCACGCGTCATGCGGATGCGGTGGATGTTCTCTTCATCGTGAATGGGCGTTCGCTGGTGATTGCAATGCCGCTGCCGGCCTGGGTGGAATTCCGCGAGCGATCGGGCGGCAACGTGATTACGGATTATCTGGCGGCCCAGATTGCAGGACATTATCTAAAACAGGCCATCGAAAACGGTTATGACAACGGCCGTGAAATCTACACGATGACGGTGGATGAGGTGTTGGCTCACCTCGACATTGTGATGAACGAAGTTGGCAATACCCGCAATCTGCCGGTGCTTCCGGTTCTCACCGCAAACTAAAGTTTTGCCCTCTGGGACGCCCTGTTCCCGTGTCAGCCTGAATCCATTTCCAGTCAAGGAATTCGCGCGGCCGTAGTCGAAGGCCGTGGCTGTTTCGGAATCCTGGATATATATTTTCGGCTTAGTTTTCCAGAATCGGGAACCGTGGCACAATGGAAGGTTTAGTCAAAGTCAGGAGCGACGCTAGCATGCTACCGGCGGAAGCAGTTGTCAACGAATCCCCTGTCCTTTCCCAGCTGACACCGGGCAAGGTTCATCGCAATCTTTCTGTGCCGCAAATGGTGGCTGTGTCGCTGGCCCGCGGAGAGTCGAAGCTGGCTGCCAATGGCGCGCTGGTGGCGTATACCAGTCCGCGGACGGGGCGTTCTCCCAAAGATAAATTCATCATTCTGGATGAGCTCACGCGCGAAACGGTGAAGTGGGGCAAGGTCAACCAACCGCTGGAGCCGGAGAAGTTTGACGCGCTGTATCAGCGCGTGATCGCCCATCTGGCCAAGCGTGATGTGTACGTGCAGGATCTTTTCGCGGGCGCGGATCCCCGCTATCAGATGCCGGTACAGATTATTTCCGAGTACGCCTGGCAGGCGCTGTTTGTGCACCAGTTATTTCTGCGGCCCACGCCGGAAGAGCTGGCGACGCATGTGCCGGAGTTTACGGTGATCGCGGCGCCGGAGTTCGAGGCGGTTCCGGAGCGCGACGGCACCCGCTCTTCCACGGCGATCCTGCTGGATTTCACGCGGAAGATTGTTCTGATTGTCGGCACAAAATATGCCGGCGAGATGAAGAAATGTATTTTCAGCGTCCTGAATTTCCTGTTGCCGCAGCGCGATGTGTTTCCCATGCATTGCTCGGCCAACGTTGGCGAGGACGGCGTGACCGCACTGTTCTTCGGGCTTTCTGGTACGGGAAAGACCACGCTCTCGGCCGATCCTTATCGACGGCTGATTGGCGATGACGAGCACGGCTGGGGCCCGAATGGGGTCTTCAACTTTGAAGGCGGCTGCTATGCCAAGTGCGTGGATCTGTCGAAGGAAAAGGAACCGCAGATCTATCACGCGATTCGATTTGGGTCGGTGCTGGAGAATGTTGCGCTCGATCCGGAAACCTGTGAGCCGGATTATCATGACGTCCGATTTACGGAAAATACCCGGGCCGCATATCCGATCGACTATATCCAGAATGCATTGATCCCCAGCATTGGCGGCCATCCTAAGAACGTTTTATTTTTGACGGCGGACGCGTTTGGAGTTCTGCCTCCGATTTCCAAGCTGACGCCGGAGCAGGCGATGTATCACTTCCTGTCGGGATACACGGCGAAATTGGCGGGCACGGAAACTGGGATGGGAAGCGAGCCGGTGCCGGATTTCTCGACGTGCTTTGGGGCCCCGTTCATGCCGTTGCCGCCCAAGGTGTATGCCGCCATGCTGGGGGAGCGTTTGCGTCGCCATAATGCGCAATGCTGGCTGGTCAACACTGGGTGGACGGGCGGTCCTTATGGTGTCGGCAAGCGGATCGGGCTGCCGCATACGCGCGCCATGGTGCATGCTGTGCTCGACGAACAGCTGGCGGAGGTGGAGTTTGTGATTGAGCCGACGTTTGGATTCAGCATCCCAACCTCCTATCCGGGCGTGCCATATGACATTCTGAATCCTCGCAACATGTGGAAAGACGTTGAGGCGTACGATCGGCAGGCGGCGATGCTGTCGGCAAAATTCCAGGAAAATTTTGTCAGGTTCGATGTTCCGGACTCGGTTCGCAATGCCGGTCCACGGGCGCAGAAGTAGTCGCATGTTTCTTCGCAAATTGAGGATCGAATCCGTCAATGCGGCCGGCGTGCGGCGGATGTGCCCAGTGCAATGGATCGATAACTTCGCCATGCGGAACTTCACCAACGACGCGATTTTCGATGACACGCTGCCCGTCGGCGATGGATTGCTTGAGGCTGGCTTTCGCGTCCCTTTGGATGGGCTGCGCGAGGCGATGGAAGACTGGTTTCGCCGCAAAGGCTACCTGAAACCCGCCGAGATGCTGAGCATTACAGAGCTTCCGCGTCCTCAATAGGAATGCAGCAGATGAAAGGCCCGCCAGCATGCGAAGGCGGCGCTGACCCAGAGAATTGCGCCCATCCCGATCGCTCCGATGGAATCGCCTTTGCCGGCAGAGAATAGGAGTGGATAGAGAATCGCCCACGCCACGGCGATTGCTCCAACGACATAGTGCATGCGGGCTTTGAACAGTTTCGCCAGCGGGAAGAAATGCATGCCGACGATCAATACGATGGCAGGCACAATCCAGCGGGTGAGTCCCAAACGAGGCAGACCGAATACAGCCGCGAAAATCAAGCTCCACTGAAGAAGATTGACGAGGGCGAATTGGCGATTGATTTTCTTTCGCTCGATCCGATTGGCTTGGCTGCGATCGAGCGATCCATGTGTCCGCCGCATGATGTACACGCTGGAGATGACGATAGCCACTAGAAAGACGCTCAACAACGTGAGCACCAGCGGATTGATTCTTTCCGCCGCCGTGAGTCCTAAAACGATCCAGACCATGCCGAAACATCCTAGGAAGAGGTTTCCGATGGCAATGCCGAAGGCGCGAGCGGCACATTCCTGAATCGACGGCTGAGTTGCGAACTGGGTTTGCATTGTCATGCGTCCTTTCCAGGCAAGGTTCCTTCGCCTTTGCAAGGCCGTTCGACTCTGAAAAATAGAGCTGAAGGCCAAGAATAATCAATTCAAAGCGGACCCCAACAGGGTGCGCAGCGCGCGAATATAACCTGCCAGCGCATTTCTGCCGGCTTCCGTCATGCGATACAGGGTGACCGGCTTGCGAAAAATAAATTTCTTTTCTACGCCGATGTAGCCGGCTTCTTCCAGCTTCAACAAGTGAGCGCCAAGATTGCCGTCGGTGGAGCCGGTCTTATCTCGCAGCCAGGTGAACTCCGCGTCGTCCACGCTGGAGAGCAGGCTGAGAATGGCCAGCCGCAGCTTGCCGTGAATCACGGGATCGAGTTCAGGTAGATCAGGCATGCTGCACCCGAAGGCGACGATCGCGACGTTCGCGGTACATCAAATACAGTCCAAAGCCGAGAAAGCCGATCACGGTATCGAAGACGAGAATGGGCGTGATCCACTGTAAGGCGACGAAGCAGGTCACGACGGCGGATATCCACCAAACAAGGGCAATCAGGAATTGAATGCGCCAGCGAAGAGTCATGCTGACGGCGCAATTGGCGACGCCAATCAGGATCTCTATGGCGGCGATGTAGGAGTGCGTCTCCGCGTGCCCGCTGATGCCAGCCGCAAAACAGAAAATAAAGAGGGCTGCGCCAACCGCGGTCCATATGCCGACGATGGCACGGGAAATCGGGGTGTGCGGCTTGGATGTTTTCTTCCTGGTTGACACGACAATGGTCACCACAGTCGCGGCAATCATGGTCACAGGCCATGCAATTTCAGGCCGGTGTGACCAGTAGGTCCAGCCGATGGCGATCAGATAAGCGGCTCCCCACAGGACGAAGGTCCAGCCCCAGTATTCTGTGGAGCGGCGACCTTCTTTCACCATCATCTCGACCAGCTCAAAGCGGGTGAGGAGTTCTTCTTGTGTTTCTTGTTCGGTCATCGTGATTTCCTTTCATGTTGATGAAAACGGATGTCAGAGCATTCGCAGGCATAGGATGACTCCGGCCAGGAAAAATAACAGCGCCAGGCCGCGAGTCATCGACGGATGACGATTGCTCAACGCAGAGACAGTTGTGCGGTAGGTTCGAGAGAGACGTTTCATGGCTTGGCGCCTCGCAACACGCGTGTGGGAGTGACAAAAAGAAAGTTTGGAAACCAGCGCGCGAGGTTTGTCCATCCCAGGGACCGAAGCGTGCGCTCGTATTGCTTGGTATGGCGAATGTCGGCAATGGCCAGCTGACCGCCGGGTTTGAGGACGCGGGCAATTTCCCGGATCACCTGTTCGCGGTCCGCGCGTTGATTCAGATTGTGAATGACAAAACTGGAAACAACGACGTCGAACGAGTTGTCGGGGAAGGGAAGGCTGCGAGCATCGGCGTTCTGTATTTCCACGCGGTCCGCGACGTGTTCCAGGTGCGCGTTGGCGTAGGTTGATTCAGGATTGTTATCCGCCTGGTCTGCCTGCGACCAAATGTCGATTCCGATGGCGTGGCCGGATTTCAGTTGCCTGGCGGCGGCCAGCAGCATCATCCCGTGGCCGCAGCCAACATCCAGAACCTGCTCATCGCCGCGCCACGGAATGGAGGCGATGATCTTGTCGCGAAGGTGGAGCTTGCCAACCTTGCTGCCCCAGTACATGACGCAGCCGGTCAAGAAGAACCATAATCCGGTCCATGCGACGGAAGTTGCAAAGCTGAACGCAACCTGCGAACCGTGTTGATGCGCCCATCGCGCAAGAACCGTTCCCAAAATGACGGCTGAGAGTCCGCCAAAGAACGCGTTTCGCTGAAAGATGGGAGCATCGAGGCCGTAATTCACCTTTTGCTGCGAGGGGTTGGTTTCGGAATGGGCGTTCAGGTTCATAGAAAGGGCTTCGAGAATGTCTTTACACAGAGAACTCTATACAACAGAGTACTCTGTGTCAAGAGGAAAATTGAATGGCGCGGGGAGGGGGTGGATTTCCGCCGAAATTGGTTGGAGAGCACGGTGATTGTGACAGGGAACACAGACTTGAAAAGGTTGCAGCCGTAGCATTTTCTGTTCGGTAGTTTAGGAGGTCACCATGCCGAATTCCTTGTTTGCCCTTCTTGCATTCGCATTTTTTGTTTTTCCTCCGCAACAACAGCCGACTCCTTCGCCTGCCACGCCGGCGATCAAGGTGATCCCGTTGGACGCGGCTCGTATGGTGAACCCCATCACACCTACGCCAGAGTCCCAGGCCCACGCAAAAAGCGTGTACAGCATCGATTGCGCCATGTGCCATGGAGCGAACGGCGACGGTAAAGGCGACCCTGGGATCATTTCAGATATGAGCCTGACCATGATGGACTTCACCAATCCGGACACTTTGAAAAACCGGACGGATGGAGAGCTTTTCTACATCATCAAAAATGGACAGGGAAAAATGCCCGCGGAAGATCGCGCCAAGACGGATGAGATCTGGAACCTGGTGGTGTATCTTCGCTCGTTCTCGAAGAAGTAAGACCGGGAGCGCAGCCGCTGCGTGTTGACTTCTGAATGCGACGTGGAGACTGACCTAATCGGTTGGGCGCCCCTCACCTGATATGTTGACGGCGTAGATGCCGCTGTTGACTCGGGAACCCATTTCTTCGATAGCTACCTGAAGCGTGCGATGCCCTCAGGGTACCTGGAAGGGTTCGAACGCCGTCCCTGGTCACTTGAAAGCTGTACACTGAATGCAACGGCGCTGTTAATGTCGCGCCGCCCCCTTATACGTATGCCTAAAGCTTTGAAACTCTCTTTGCTCGCAATCTCAGTGTTGCTGATCGTGTTCGTTTTCCTGGGCGGAGTGTTGCCCGGTGGAGTTCGCGCCGGCACAGACGCCACCGCGTACCAGCAGATGGAAGTCTACAGCGAAGTTCTGCAGTACATTCAGAACGATTATGTAGTGACGCCAAATATTCCGGACGTGACCAATGGCGCGCTGCACGGCTTGCTGGAAGGACTCGATCCCGATTCCGGTTATCTGACTGCGGCCGAGTACAAGCAATATGTGGCGCACGAGAACGAAAGCAAAGCGCAGATCGGCGTGCACATCTCCAAGCGCTACGGGTATGCGACGGTGGTGTCGGTGATTCCGGGCAGCCCTGCCGACCACGCCGGAATTATCGATGGCGACGTGATTGAAGAAATTGGCAATCAGAGCACTCGGGTGATGCCATTGCAGATGATCCGGATGTCACTCGATGGCACGCCGGGATCGACGGTGCATTTCTCCGTGATTGAGCCAACCAGCGCGACGCCGGATGCGATGACGCTGACTCGAGCGCTGGCCGACTATCCGGCGATGCATGTCGATGAGTATGACAACAGCAGCATCCTGTATCTGAAGCCGTATGACCTGAGCCAGAACAGGGTGGATGACATTGTGACCAAGCTGCGCCAGGTTCAAAGTACGGGAAAGCAAAAGATCTTGCTGGATCTGCGCGACGTGACCGGCGGAAATATGAGTTCCGCGGTACAGCTGGCGAACGCATTTTTAAAGTCCGGCACCATCGCGACGTTGCAGGGCCAAACCTATCCCAAGCAGACCTGGACGGCGGAGCCAAAGAATTTTGTGACGGAAGCGCCGTTGATGGTTCTGGTGAATCACGGTACCGCTGGCCCGGCGGAGATTGTGGCGGCCGCGCTGAAGGATAACAAACGCGCGGAATTGGTGGGAGATCGTACTTTCGGTTCCGGTGCGGTGCAGAAGCAGATTCCTCTTCCCGATGGCGCCATGCTGTTTCTTTCGGTCGCCAAATATCATTCGCCGGATGGAGACGCCATCCAGGATAAAGCGGTGACGCCGAATGTGGTGGTGGCAGAAAACAACGGGTTCGGACTCCAGACCCCAGCCGCGCATGGCCCGGTGACGGTTCCGACGGCTCCCGGAGCCGCGAAAGCTGCTCCAGCGCCGCCCGCAACGCCGCAGCCGGACGATCAGCTGAACAAGGCTCTGGAACTGTTGAAGCAGGAGAAGGCCGCCGCCTGACAGGTCAACTGCGTCGCACCTGGATGTGGCAGAGCGATTCGTCCGTGGTTGCCCAGGCAAATCCCCGCGAAGTAGACAGAATTCTGCGATTTGCTCAAGAGATGTAAGAGAATTGCATCAGGACTGTCCTTGACCTTCACACCTCCAGCATCTCAGCCGTCTGCCAGGCTGCATCGCGTTCGCCGGGCGAATTTTCGACCACCCTCCGGGCGACGAAAAAAATTGGCTGGGTCGGCCGCGTTCGCAATCCTTGCGATTCTTGCGGCCATGTTCGGGGCGCTGAGCGGATTGCTGCTGATCTATACGGTGGATCTTCCGCAGATTCAGGATCTGGAGCGTTACCGGCCGAACACAACAACCTTGCTCTACGACGTTCACGGCAACCAGATTGGATCGTTTGCGCTGGAGCGTCGAATTGTCGTTGGATACGACGATATCCCGCCGGTGCTTCGTCATGCTGTCATTTCCATTGAAGATAAGAATTTTGAAAGCCATTGGGGAGTCAACCTGTTTCGCGTGGCCGGAGCAGCGTATCGGGATTTGACGACCGATCGCCGTGCCCAGGGTGCTTCCACCCTGACTATGCAGTTGGCGAAGAACCTGTTTCTCTCGCCGGAGCGATCGTTTCATCGCAAGCTGCAGGAAGTTCTGTTGTCGATTCAGATTGAGCGGAATTTTACCAAGCAGCAGATTTTTACTCTCTATGCCAATCAGATTTATCTGGGCCAGGGTGTGTATGGGTTTGAGGCGGGATCGGAATATTACTTCAGCAAGCATGCGCGCGATTTGACCTTGCCGGAGGCGGCGCTGCTGGCCGCTCTACCACGCGGGCCGTCGTATTACTCGCCGGTGAGCCATCCGGAGCGGGCGCTGGATCGGCGCAATCTGGTTTTGAACGAGATGCTGGAGGATGGCGTCATCACGGCGCAACAGGCGGCGGAAGCCAAAGCGAGCCCGCTGGGATTGCACATTGAATCGCCTCCGAATACGGTGGCTCCATGGTTCGTGGACGAGGTTCGCAAGGAACTGGATCAGAGATTCGGGTCGGACATGGTGCACGAATCTGGATTGCGCGTTTACACCACATTGGATTTGAAGCTGCAGCAGGCCGCGAATGCCGCCGTTTTGGATGGATTGGCTGCGTATGAGAGGCGTCGAGGCTGGCGTGGCAACCTGCTGAATGTGATCGCCGCGGGCAGTTCGATTGATGCGTTCCGGCATCCCGACTGGACTATAAAGCCTGCTCCGGGAACATATATTCACGGGGTGGTGACAGAGGTGCTGCCCTATGAAGTGACAGTGCGCGTGGGCGAAAATGCCAGCGCGATTATCGCTCCCGAAGGTTGGGCGTGGACGAAGAAAGAGTTAGCCACGGATCTGCTTCGGCCCGGAGATATTGTGTATGTGCGGATTCTGCCGCAGGCTGAAGGAGCGCAGGCGGTCAGCAAAATTGCGGCGAGCCAGCCAGCCCCGGTCGCGACAACAGACGGCAACCTGCTTTACGCCACGCTGGAACAGGATAGCGGCGTACAAGCTGCGCTGATGGCGGTGGACAATCCCAGTGGCGACATACTTGCGCTGGTCGGCGGACGAGACTTTAATCTGTCGCAATACGATCGAGCGACGCAGGCAGAGCGGCAAACCGGCTCATCTTTCAAAGCCTATGACTACACGGCGGCGATGGAGGACGGATACAAGCCGGACAGCCTTATTCTCGACGGTCCGGTGACGTTCCGCACGGCGTCTGGACTTTATATCCCGCATGACTATGAACATCGCTGGCTGGGAAATGTTACGTTGATGCGCGCGTTTGCTGAATCGTTGAATATTCCTGCGCTGAAACTGGCGGATCATGTCGGCATCCACAAGGTGATTGCGACTGCGCATCGGTTCGGAGTGACGACGGACATTCCGGCATTTCTGCCGATTGCGCTGGGTGCGGCGGAGATCAGCCTGTATGAGCAAGTGGCAGCTTACAGCAGCTTTCCCAATGACGGCATTCGCCTGACGCCTCACTTTGTTCATCGCGTGACTACAGCGGACGGAGAGGTTTTGTGGGATGACACCCCTGACGTGCATGTTTCCACCGACGAAAAAACAGCGCGGCAGATGATGCAGCTATTTGAGGCGGTGACGCGCCAGGGCACGGGCGCGACGGTGAGCCAACTGCACCATCCGCTGGGAGGAAAAACCGGCACCACGAATGACTTTACGGATGCATGGTTCCTGGGTTTTTCGCCCTCCGTCACCTGTGGCGTCTGGGTGGGATACGACGACCGGCAGACACTGGGCGACAAGGAAACCGGAGCGAGGGTGGCGTTGCCGATCTGGATCGACTTTATGAAGGCGGCCATCGCTGGCCATCCCGACGAGGCATTTCCTGGGGAAGCCCCGGTGGCGCCGGCTGTCGCGACTTCGGCAATCACTTCCGGCGCGTCGGCAACAAGCCAATCCCAGAAGATCCATTAGCGCCCAATCCTTTACGATGAAGACCGATCGTTCGATGACGATGGGCGTACTATGGTCCAGGTATTCCAACGAGAGGATCGTCGAATGAAGAAGATTGTTTGGGGATTCGTTCTGTCTTGTATGGTGTTTGCCGGCGCCAGTCGAAAAATGTGGGCTGCAAAACCAGCGGCAACAGGAAACGACTACAACGTCAATGTGCATGTCTCTGGAGCACAATACGCACCGAATGCTTTGTTTGAAATCTTGACGGTTACGATCGCTGGCATGCATTACGAACTGCAAGGCCCAACATCGAGCGCGAAAATCTACTCGCATGGAAACGGGGTGATGAATCCCGGGGATTACCACGCGAAATTGGTTCAGGATACGCACAAAACTACATACGAATCGATTCAGGAATATGAATTCTTACTCCCCGATGGTTCAAAGCGGAAATTTGCTGTGATCGCCCAGTCTGAATAGTGCGCAATTGCAAAATGACAAGGGTCGCGTGTGGCCTATGGTTGGGAGTTGAGGCCAAACAGCGTTTGATACAGGGCGAAATAATGTCGAGCACGGGCGACGTCTTTGCCAATCTGCTCTTTCAGCGCCTCGGGTGACGGCCACGTAATTTCAGGTCGTACGCGGTCGAGGAAAATAAGCCGAAGTTGTGTGGACTCGTCGAGCGCGATGGGGTGAAAGTCGAGGATGTGAGTTTCCACTGCGAACGAATCTTCTCCGAATGTAGGGCGGTTGCCGACGTTTGTGACCGACTCGAATTTTTCTCCATTTACTTCGAGGCAGGTGATGTAGACACCGTTGGCGGGCAGCAGTTCTTTGTACGGCGCCAGGTTGATTGTGGGAACGGTGTAGCGTGAACCGTAGCCGCGACCGGGTGCGGGCGTCGCAATAATCTCAAATGGTCGGCCGAGAAGTTGGCGGGCGGCGCGCATGTTTCCTGCTGCAATTGCATTGCGCACGGCGCTGCTGGAGACAATCTTTCCTCTTCGATGCGTCGGGGAATGGACGTGCACCTTGAAACCAAATTCCTCGCCTAGCAGGGACAATTCGTTTACATCCGCGTCAGCATCCGCGCCGAAGCGAAAATTATCTCCCTCGTGAACTTCAATCGCGTGGAGCGAATCATGCAGAATGGTGCGAGCGAACTCGCGCGCGGTGAGTCTCGAAAGTTCGCGGGTAAAGGGGAGGACGAGTACAGCATCAATGCCAGAATGTGCCAGCCAGGCAAGCTTTTCCTCCTGCTGGGTGATCAGGCGCAGGGGAATCTGAGGGCGTAGGACGCGAACGGGATGAGGGTCGAAGGTGACCGCAATGGAACGGGCATGCAGCGCACGCGCACGCGCAATCATTTCCCGCAGGACCGCTTGATGCCCGCGATGCACGCCATCGAAATTTCCAACGGTAACAACGGAGGGACCGAAGTCGGCAGGAATTTCCTGAATGGAATGGAAGATGTGCATGGCTATAGCTCGAATGGAATGCGAAGTCCGTCATAGGCCATGTGGACGTTGCCGGGAAGTTCATTTTCCATTTCAATGTGGCCCAGGTCGTGCGCGATGTGGGTGAAGTAGGCCTGACTGGGCGCTATTTTCTGGATGAACTTCAACGAAGTTTCCACGTTCGAATGACTGGGATGCGGAGTTCGTCGCAATGCATCGATGATCAATACATCCAGATCCTGCAATAACGAAAAGCTGGTCTCGGGAATATCGCTCATGTCGGTCAAATAGGCAGCTTTGCCGAAGCGAAAGCCGACAGTTTCAAGCGCTCCGTGCAGCAATGGGACGGTGACAAAATCAGCGCCGAAGATGTGCGTGTGTTCCTCCAGCGGGCGAAGTTCGACGCGGGCTTTGTAGGGATAGCGATTGCTCTCAGAAAATGTGTATTCGAAAACCTGCTGCAGCACCTGGGTGGTGGTGCTGTCTGCGTAGAGAGGAATTTTGTCCGGATTCTTGAAGCTGAGCGGCCGCAAATCGTCGAGCCCCATGATGTGGTCCGCGTGCGAATGCGTGTACAGGACCGCGTCGATGGTGCGCAGATTTTCGCGCAGTGCCTGCTGGCGAAAATCGGGTCCGGTATCAATCAGCACGTGACGTTCGCTGTCGCCCTCGCGAAACTGGACGAGAATCGAAGGACGCATGCGATTGTCTCTGGGATCGCTGGAGGTGCAGACGGCGCAGCCGCACCCGAGCGTTGGGACGCCCATGGATGTGCCGCTGCCCAGGAAAACGATCTCTGCCTGCATCTGAACTTTCCTCTAGCGCGTGAAAGCGTGTCGATTATTTGCGCCCGGAAGGCTGCGGCTGCGGAGGATTGGCCGCATTGCGAGCAATCGCGTTCGTAATCTCCAGGAACATCATGCGCAGCTCAAACAGCGCACTCTCGAGCAACCGCTGCTCGTTCGCGGTCAGGTTTCCCTTGGTTTTTTCCGCCAGGACGCCCATCAAATCGATGGTCTGCCGGGCACCCATCAGATCGATACGCGGCTTTTCTCCGGGCTGCGTGCCCGCGCCCATGCTCATCATCGCGGTCATGTACATGGACTGCACCAGATGATCGAAAACGATGGGCCCGAGATGCGAGGAATCCGGCGCCTTGGCGCGCAAGAGTTCATCGAGTTGCTGCGTGGTTTCTTTGTAAGCGGCGTTGGAATCGGCGCTTTCCTTCGCCGTTGGACCTTCGGGCATCTGTTCTTCAGGTCCGGATTCGCCGGCATGGCTTTCGGGGCCGCCTGATGAAGCAGCAGGCACCGCATCTTTTGTGGGCGCGGTTGGCTCGGCGGTTGCGGCTGCTGCTTTGGCTGTTTCCGCCTGCCGCCGCTTTGCCTCTTCAGCTTCGCTCTCGGCGACACCGGGGCGAATTTCTCCATCGGAAGAAATCTTGCGACGATCGGTGAATGTAACCTGCGGTTCTTTTTCTGGCATAAAGGGACTCATTTCCTCTTACAAAATTTGTCGAAGCTAGCTCGTCGTTTCTTAAGGCTGACCTGATTCGCTGCTGAAGTTGAAGGGAAGCGGCGAGGGGCGCGCGACAGTTTCGCCGGCGAGCAGATCACTCTTTCGCTCGAGCGCTTCTCGCCGAATATTACCCAGAGCCACCACCCGTTCGCCGGTTCCAGGCACGATGACACGAGCGATGCTGGTGATCTCCCCAACCGGCTTGCCTTCGGCGAGGAGGGGAGTTCCGGGCGTCGGGTTGCCATCCGCAAGGACAAAGCCGGTAAAGGTTCGATGCACGTTGCCGCGAGAGTGAATGCGCTCGACAATTTCCTGACCGAGATAGCATCCCTTGTTGAAGTGCAGCGCGCGCATCTGATTGGTTTCCTGCGGCAGATCCTTGGCCGTGATGTCGACAGAATAGGCCGGAGTTCCTTCCAGCACGCGCAGTGACTCGATCGCGCCGACACCGCATTGGACCGCGCCGGCGTCGCTCAATGCGTTCCACATCTCCAGAACGGATTCGCGTTCCATCCAGATTTCGTAGCGCGGGACGAGTGGGCTATGGGTTGAAGCGACGACAACGGAATGCCCTTGCCAGGTCGATTCCGACAAGTTCATGGGCGAGGAGGGAACTGGCAGGCCGACTTCGGCGATCGTAGCGGCGGCGCGCGGGCCGGCGATCCCTAGTGCGGTCCACTGCGGCTGCAACTCGAGGGTCACGTCATCCATAATGATGTAGTGATCGAGAAAAGCCGACAGAGCTTCGACCTGGGAGGCGTCGGTTTCAAGCGAGAGGGAATCGGCACGCCGATAGATGTCGAGGTCACCTTGAATGCGTCCTTGCGCATTCAGCACGAAGGCATAACAGCCGGCGTTTTCTTCCAGGTTGCTGACAAAATTTGTGACCATGCCGTTCAGCCAGCGCAGGCGATCTTCGCCGGTCGAGCGGATGAGCCGTCGCCACCCAAGATCGTAGACTCCGGCGGCATTCAGCAGTGCGGCCAATTCTTCTGTGGAGTTCGAAAAGCTGCCCATGCTTTCTGCCCCGCGGTATTGCCGAAGCGGCAGGGACGGTGTCTGTTTCAATGCTTCGGCGAGGGGAGTTGCATGTACGGCCGGGTTCGCGGGCACGGTCTCCGAGTTGGCGTTTTCCACGCCGACGGAGACTGCTATCGTTGACCCGGTGGAACCTGCTTCGAGCTGATTTGGGGTGGAATTGCTCATGGCGGCCCGTGTGCAGAAGCTGTCTCATATATAGCATCGCGACTTCGGCCAACGGCCTGAGACCCGCTTTGATTACGGGTCTCACACCCGACGTATCGAGCGATTTCGAGTCTATGAGACAGCTTCTAGCGTCTTACAAAGGTACACTCCAAATTATAGCGGGGATGCAGCAACGACCCTGCCACGAAGAGGTTGGATGAAGGTTGAGACATGTTTGCCGGATCATAATCTGGCGCAGGGCCTTGGACACGGTTTGTTGCGTCGCGGCGCACGGTTTTTGGTCACTCGGTGGCTCATCGTTTCGGTGTGCACTCTGTTTTTATTGCTTCCGCGGGAATCGCACGCTCAGTCAGCTCCGCCCTCGCCGCCTGCGGGAAATAATCCATCCACGCCGCAAACTCCTCCGACGCCCCCGCGTCCGGCGTCACCTGCCAGCCCCGCCAATCCATCCTCGCCGACGCATATTACGCCGGAGCAGGCGCAGCAACTCTTTAACTCCGTCGACTCCATTTTGCAGTTTGACAGCAAAGTGACCGGCCTGCCGGTGTTGCAGCCTGTGAAGCGCCGCCTGGTCACGCGCGACGAAGTGGAACAGTATTTGACACACCAATTGCAAAATGACCGGGACGCGAAACGTCTGCAAAGCAGTGAGCTGGTGTTGAAAAAATTCGGACTGCTGGATCGCGATTTTCAACTGAAACCATTTCTGATCCAACTGCTGCGCGAACAGATTGCCGGTTATTACGATGACAAAACCAAGACGGTGAATCTGCTGGATTGGATTCCTCCGGACGAGCAGAAACCTGTGCTGGCGCATGAGCTGACGCACGCGCTGCAAGACCAGCATATTCATCTGGAGAAATGGGATCGCGATGACGACCAGCCCATGTCAAAGAACGTGCAGCAGGATAACGAGCGCATCGCCACCGATGAAGAAGACACCGTACGAGACTCGGTGGTCGAAGGCCAGGCGATGGCCGTGTTCGTCGATTATGTTCTGGCGCCCACCGGGAAAACGCTTCTGACTGCGCCGCAGGTGGTGGATAAAATGAACGAGGCCATGGGCGACAGCAGCGATTCCCCTACGCTTGCCGATGCTCCTTTAGTGCTGCAGCGATCGCTGGTTTTTCCTTACATCGCAGGCCTGAACTTTGTTCGCGCTGTGTGGACAGCTAAGGGAAGGGATGCGGCCTTCGCCGGAATGCTGGATCATCCTCCGACCTCGACCTACGAAGTTATGAACCCAACTGTCTATCTGACGCATGCGCCGGTGCCGCTTTTGAAGATGCCAGATATTCACTCGCTGATCGATGCGCAGTATCGGCCGTACGATATTGGCGTGATGGGCGAATTTGATGTGCAGGTGATGGCGGAACTATTTGGCGGACAGGCGGCTGCGAATGCGCTGGCTCCAGCGTGGCGTGGGGGAATTTACTACACCGCGCAATCGAAGGAGGCCACAAGTACGAGCGCAAAAGATTCCACGGCATCGCTGGCTTTGGTCTATTTGTCGCGATGGGCGACGCCGGAGGCCGCACTTACATTTGCAGATCTTTACGCAGCGGAGATTCCGCGAAAATATGACGACGCCGTTCTTGCGCCGGCAGACGATAGTGATACTTCGCAGGAAACGATCAAGACTCGAATCTGGAAGACTTCAGAAGGCCCGATGCTGGTGGTGGTTTCCGGCAAGACAGTGTTTATCAGCGAGAGTTTTCCGATGGACCTGGCGCGCAAGCTGGAATTTGTGATGATGGGCAGCATTGTCGACAGCGCCACCAGCGTGCAGGTTGAAAACAGGGTGCCGCAAACGGACCTGACAGCGGGACTGAGAAGTTGGCTGTTCGCCATGTCTGCTCCGGAGGAAAAGCGGATGCACGATATACTAACCACTTTGCAGCCTCGTTCGACATCGTTGGTCGCGAGGTGAATAGGTTATGACGGGTGAAGGAGTACATCTGAACATGTTTCGTGCAGAGATAGGAATTTTGGGTGGCAGCGGCCTGTACCATATGCCCGGGCTGACGAATGTTCGGCAGGAGCAGATCAGCACGCCTTTCGGCGAGCCTTCTGACTGGTTGACGTTTGGGGAATTGCGCGGTCGCAAAGTAGTATTTCTTGCGCGACACGGGCGCGGCCATCACTTGCTGCCCTCGGACATTAACTATCGCGCCAATATTTACGCCATGAAGCAGGCGGGTGTGAGCGCGATCCTATCGATTTCGGCAGTGGGATCGCTGAAGGAAGAACATAAGCCGGGGAAGTTTGTCGTGCCGGATCAGTTCATCGATCGCACGTATGCGCGGCGGAGTACTTTCTTCGGGCCGGATATTGTGGCGCACGTGTCGCTGGCCGATCCAGTCTGCGCGGAGGTGGGGAATGCCATGATGGCAGGCTGCGCCAATAGCGGTGTCGAAGCCAGCCGCGGTGGAACCTACGTGTGCATGGAAGGACCGCAGTTTTCTACCAAGGCGGAATCGAATCTGTATCGGTCGTGGGGTGCGGACGTGATTGGCATGACAAATTTGCAGGAAGCGAAGCTGTCGCGCGAAGCGGAGATCTGTTACGGCACTCTTGCGATGGTGACGGATTACGACTGCTGGCATCCGGGGCACGATTCGGTGACCACCGAACAGATTGTTGCGGTGCTGAATCAAAACAGTGCCGCAGCTTTGAAGGTGCTGGATGCGGCCGTCGCAGCGCTGCCGGCCAAGCGCAGTTGCCATTGCCAGTCGGCGCTGAAGGATGCAATTTTGACGCAGCCGTCGGTGGTATCGGCAAAGACAAAGCAAACGCTGCACCTGCTGCTGGAGAAATATTTCCGTGACTAGCCAGGCAATTGCAAAAGTTGAATCGCACAAATTCTGATTAGGAAAGTGTTCGCATCGATGTCCATTCTTGTTGTAGGTTCGGTTGCATTCGATAGCATTCAAACCCCGAGCGGCACCGTCGATCGTTGTCTGGGAGGGGCTGCCACCCACTTTGCCCTGGCCGCCAGCTTTTTTACGAAAGTTCGCGTGATCGGCGTGGTTGGAGAAGACTTTACTCAAAAGGAGGAAGCGGTATTCCGTGCACGGGGCATCGATACCGAAGGCATCGAGCACACTGCCGGCAAAAGCTTTCACTGGACCGGCGAATATCTCGACAACCTGAATGAAGCAAAGACGCTGCGCACGGACTTGAATGTATTTGAGCGCTTTCAACCCAAGATTCCCGCTTCCTACCGCGACAGCGAATTTCTCTTTCTTGCCAATATCGATCCTGCGCTGCAGCAGCAGGTTCGCCAGCAAATGCCGAAGGTGCGGCTGGTTTGCGGCGACACCATGAATTACTGGATCACGGGCCACAAGGACAATCTGAAAGCGGTGATGAAGGGGCTGGATGTTTTGCTGATCAACGATGGCGAAGCCAAGTTGCTGGGCGAAGATGCCAACCTGGTGCGGGCCGCGGAGCACATTATGGAAATGGGCCCGAAGACGCTGATCGTGAAGCACGGGGAGTTTGGGGCGACCGCCTTTTTTGGCGAGCATTCGTTTCCTGGCGGCGTGCACAATCGCTTCTTCCGCGCTCCAGCACTGCCGTTGGCAGAAGTGGTCGATCCAACCGGCGCAGGCGATTCGTTCGCGGGCGGATTCTTCGGATACCTGGCGTCGCAATCGGAAATCACTCCGGCGCAATTTAAGCGCGCCATGTTTTACGGCGGCGTGATGGGCTCGTTTGCCGTGGAGCGTTTTGGCACGGAACGAATCCAGGCTCTGACTCGGGAAGAGATCGACCAGCGATTTGCGAGCTTCCAGGAGCTTTCGCACCTCGATGCCGAATAAGAAACCCATCGCCCGCACCAGTCGACCCAGAGGTGCTCCAACACTTGGGGAAGAAATCAAGCTGGTGTCGACCGTGGCGATTCTGCTGACGGCAGCCTCTCTCGCATTCTGCGCACGGCATGGATATCTGTTGCTGTATGGAGATGCCGTGGCGCATCTTCATATTGCGCGGCGTATTTTCGATTCGCGCAATCCGGGACTTAGCCAGTTGGGTTCGGTATGGCTGCCGCTGCCGCACCTTCTTCTTCTGCCGTTTGTGCAGCGGACGTCGTGGTGGCAGACGGGATTGGCGGGGGCGATTCCGTCCATGGCCAGCTATGTGATGGCCTGCGCCGGCATCTATCGGCTGGCTCGACGATGGATGCGACCGCTGCTGGCGCTGCTGGTTTTCGCCGCACTCGCTCTCAATCCCGGTTTGCTGTACATGTCCGTTACGGCCATGACGGAGCCGCTGTTTCTGGCGCTGATGATCTGGAGTGTGGTGCACCTGACCGCATTCGAGTCCGCGCTGCGAGAAGCGGACGCACCAGGCGCGCGTGCAGCGTTGATCAAGCTGACCCTCGTGCTGATCGCCGCGGTTTTCACGCGCTACGATGGCTGGATTCTGGGTACGCTCGCATGGATTGCGGTGGCGTATTGGACAGTGCGGCATGCGTGGTGGAAAGATCGGGCGAATGCCGGCGTGTTCGTTGTGTGCACTCTGTGCCTGCTGGCCGCTCCGCTGACGTGGCTGGGTTATAACTGGCGCATGTACGGCGACCCGCTGGATTTTCTGCGCGGACCCTACTCCGCGGCGGCGATCGCCAAGCGAACCACCAAGCCGGGCTCGTTACCGTATCCGGGCTGGCATCATCTGTGGTGGGCGTTCCTCTACTACGTGAAGTCAGCGAAGATGGGCGCAGCGCCACTGCGATGCGGGAAATGGCTGATGCTGATGGCGGCCGCGGGCACGGCGTACGCACTGGTTCGCTATCGCAGCGCGGCAGTTCCGGCTGCCATGTTGTTCTGGATGCCGATCCCGTTTTATTCCTACTCTGTGGCGTACGGGTCGGTGCCAATTTTTCTGCCGGTGTGGTTTCCGCACTCCTACTACAACACGCGATATGGCATGGAAATGCTGCCGGCGTTTGCATTGTTTCCTGCGTTTGCGGTGTTGGCCGCGATCAAGAAGCGCCCGCAGTGGACGAGGCCGATCCTGGGATTTGCGTTAGCGCTGATCGTCGCCGGCAACGCTTTTTTGCTGTACGCCACTCCGCTGGTGTTGCAGGAAGCGAAGGCCAACGCTACCACCCGGATGGCGTTCGAACGAGCACTGGCGAGCAAGCTGATTGTTCTTCCTCCAGAATCTACCCTGCTGATGTACACGTCGGCGCACATTGGGGCGTTGCAGCAGATTGGATTTTCGTTGCGTCGGACCATCAACGAAGGCGATTACGAAGAGTGGCAGCAGGCCCTCAAAGATCCAGCCGCGTCCGCGGATTACGTTGTCGCGATTGCGGGCGACCCGGTTGCAGAAGCGGTCAAGAAACATCCG
This sequence comes from Acidobacteriaceae bacterium, assembly GCA_049796755.1. Lineage (GTDB taxonomy): Bacteria > Acidobacteriota > Terriglobia > Terriglobales > Acidobacteriaceae > JAKAAZ01. The sequence goes on along the minus strand of JBARFA010000136.1, from coordinate 33,109 downwards.
CAGAATCTGGAGCTGATGTTCGTCATCTGCAGCACGGGGCAGCCGTGCGCTCGGCTGTACCGCTCGACGTCACCCGTTCGATTGTCGGTTACGCCCAACGGATAAATTCGCGTCGGTCACTGCGCAACAAAAAGGCTCGGCGAGGAAGATTCTCGTCGAGCCTTTTGATTTTTCTTGCGGCGGAAATTCGCCGCTTGAAAATTTGTCTGGACTACTCGTGGAATGAAACCAGCGACATGGGCTGGGTCAAGCCGAAGACGACTTCAGAATCCTTGGGAAGCACAGCCTGCTTGCTCTCCAACAGCCAGTGCGCGCCAACATAGCCAGCCGCCGCGCCGCCGAGAACGAGTGCTGCAGGGCCGCCTGCGATCATAAATCCTGCTGCCGCCGCGCCGCCGCCGAACAGACTTGCTTCTGCAACGGTACGCTTGCCGTGGGCAACATTGACCACTGTACCTTCGCTGCCGGTCTTTACCTTGCGGGTGTCGCCCAGGTCATAGACTTCGGCGTGAAGGAAATATCGGGTGCCATCTGGCAATACGACTTCATCCGGACGAAGACGAATGGAAGCGCCGCCGGTGATGCGGCGACCTTCACTGACCGACGTCACTCGTCCTGTAACAGTGGAGCCGACCGGGATCACGATGCGGTTATCTTTCATGACAGGCGCCAGCAGGCGAGCGCTGAAGATGGTGCCCGGTTGCGTGGTGGCGGTCGACAAGGACTGATTCAACGACACCGTCAGGGTCGTGCCTTCCGGCAATTGATTCGGCGCCGAAGGAACACTGATGACGATTTCTGAATTGTCCGCTTGTTCTGCAGTTTCAGGCGCGGTGACAATATCGGCGTCGAGAGAACTGGCCGGTCTGCTGACGAGCCCGGGATGCTGAACGTAGTCGTGATCCTGGGGAGATGTTGGGGCCGCTTCCATGTAAGGGGTGGGCTGGCTCGCCAACGGCGTGACGGTTGGCGTCGCTTCGGTCGAAGCGGGTGGCGTCGGCGTCAGGTCGTTGGTGACGATGGCGTCGTCTGGCGGATGGGATACGCCCTGGTAGGGGCTGGGTTTTGCGGTTTGCCCAAACGCTGTTGCCGCGATCATGACTGCGGCAAGGCTCGTAGCCGTTAGAAGTTTCATATCCGCCCTCGTTGTTTAGCCTGTCAGCTAACCTTCAAAATTTGCGTTGCAACTGCTTCGTTTCGACCCTCGGTCGGTAGGCATTTCAGGGCCCGACGGTCCACTGTATTGGACGCAACTCCGGGGTGGTTTGTTGCGGAGCGCGTCGCGGATGTTACTCCGTTGGAGCTATCTTTTTACCGCATGCTCAGTGTAATGGAGCATGTACGGGCTGCGGCGCCGACCGCGTTGTCCGGTATCAAAAGAGTTATCTTCGTTGTCCAATTCATCAACCAGATCGATGGGCCGGCGAGACCTTGGGTCGACATTTTTTTGTGAACCTGAGTTGAACGGGCGCCCGCGGAGAGGGGCACGGGTTTCACTGGGGTGGTCGCGCGCGCGTCCGCGAATACGGAGCGCGCGGCTTTGCTACACTGGACGTGATTCAAAGATTTCATCCTTGACATTCGTGGGCGTGTCCATGGTGCAGTTTTCCGAGGATGGCCCCTTACCAGCATTTCCTAACCTGGATATACAGCTGAAATCGCCACAAGCATGCCAGAGTTTGTCCAATCCATCCGGACCACCGAAGGAAATGCAATTCCCGTGGACCGCCGTCCGCAGCTGAACGACAGGCTGGACCACAAGATTCTGAGGAGTGATATGACTGAAATTACCTCGATACATGCCCGCGAAGTGCTGGACTCGCGCGGGAATCCGACTGTTGAAGCGGACGTTATTTTGCAAAGTGGAACAGTGGGCCGGGCAATTGTCCCCAGCGGCGCTTCCACCGGCGAACATGAGGCTGTCGAACTGCGCGACGGCGACCAGGAACATTACCAGGGCAAAGGCGTTTTGCAGGCGATTGAAAATGTCGAGAGCGTGATCGCTCCGGAACTGGCGGGAATGGATGCCAGCAATCAGCGCTTGATCGATCAAACCATGATTGCGCTGGACGGAACGCCGAATAAGGGCCGCCTGGGTGCGAATGCGATCCTGGCTGTGTCGATGGCGACTGCGCGCGCGGTTGCGAATGAATTGCACATGCCGCTCTACCGCTATCTGGGCGGAGTGAATGCCTGCACGCTGCCGACTCCAATGATGAATATTCTGAACGGCGGCGCGCATGCGGACAACAATGTCGACTTTCAGGAATTTATGATTATGCCGGCGGGCGCGGAAAGTTTTTCTGAGGCGCTGCGCTGGGGAGTTGAGGTTTTTCACACACTCAAGGGCGTGCTGAAGAAGAAGGGCTACAACACGGCTGTGGGAGATGAGGGCGGATTCGCTCCCTCGCTGAAGTCAAATACAGAAGCCGTCGAAGTGATTCTCGAAGCTATCACGCAAGCCGGTTATAAGGCCGGGGAAGATATTTTTCTCGCGCTCGATCCGGCGGCCAGTGAGTTCTTCGACGCCGATAAAAATAAGTATGTGTTTAAGAAATCCGACAAGAGCGAACACACCAGCGAGGAGATGACGCGCTTCTGGGAGAGCTGGGTTCGGCAATATCCGATCGTTTCCCTGGAAGACGGTTTGGCGGAAAACGATTGGAAGGGCTGGGCATACTTGACGAAGGAACTGGGCGATCATGTCCAGCTGGTCGGCGACGATATCTTTGTGACAAACACAGAGATTCTGCAGCGTGGCATTGAAGAGGGCGTTGGTAATTCCATTCTGATCAAGGTGAACCAGATAGGTACGGTCAGCGAGACGTTCGAGGCTGTCGATCTAGCGCGCCGCTACGGGTACACTTCGATCATTTCGCATCGCAGCGGAGAGACGGAAGACACCTTCATCGCGGATTTTGCTGTCGCGACCAGTGCCGGACAGATTAAGACGGGGTCGGCTTCGCGCACGGATCGCATCGCCAAATACAATCAACTGCTCCGCATTGAAGAAGAGCTGGGTCAGTCCGCGCAATTCCTCGGGCTGGAGTCGGTCAACTTCGGCGAATAGCGAAGGATTCCAATTTGATCCATAGCTATACATTGCGGGACGTCGTGTGTACAGCGGCGATCATGCCGGTTTTTCTTCTATTTTTCTTCACGCCGGGCTATGGATTTGCCTGGGCGACAGATTTATTTCGTTTTCGCAGCAGGTCGATCACAGAACAATTTCTTCTCAGCATCCCGATTTCTCTAGTCGTCTCCGCGATGCTGACCAACCTGGCGGGACGTTATCTTCCAGGTAGCGTCATCATGGGCGTGTTTCTGGTGGTTGCGGCGGCCGTGGTGGTCGGCTGTTTCTTAGAGTGGACACGGCGGCCGATCGACGCGCCCGCGCGGATGCACACCACGACCAAGATTGCGCTTCTGCTGGCAATTCTCTGGATGCTGACGGTGATCGCATCGCTTGTGGATTTGCAGTTTGGGCATAAGTTGTACGATTCAGCCACGCTGTACGATCGAGCGGTACGAGTTGCATTCGTTTCTTCCGCAATGCGATCTGGACCGCCTCCTGTAAATCCATTTTCTTACTTAGGTTCTGCTCCAACTGCGCGGTATTACTACTACTGGTATGTGCTTTGCAGCTATCCCGCGCGGCTTGCACATATCGGCCCGCGATATGCGCTCGATGCGAGTTCCGTATGGGCCGGATTTTCACTGGCGGCATTGATTCCGCTATACCTGAAAGACTTCTTTGGAGTTACTCGCAACCTGCGAAGGAAGTCCGTCATTGGATTATTTTTGTTAGCGGTAACTGGACTGGATCTGATTCCAACCCTCTATCTCGCGGTGCATTCCAAAGTAGTCCATGCCGATATGGAGTGGTGGGATCCAACCCAGATTGCGACCTGGCCTGATTCTTTATTGTGGGTTCCGCATCACGTAGCCTCCGTCGTCGCCTGCTTCATCGGACTGCTGGCGTTATGGTCAGTGCAGAAAAAGAAAGATGGGGAGACATCTTCATTTGCCGCGCGTACCGTCGCATGTATCTTTGCGGCGCTGGCTTTTGCCGCAGCTGCCGGACTCTCGGTCTACGTTACATTCACCTTTGCGATATTTCTTGTCTTATGGCCTTTTCGATTTCTTTATAAGAGATCCTTCTCGGATTTCTTCCTTTATTTAATAACTGGCATTCTCACGTACCTTTTGTCCAAACCATACTTGAACGATCTTCGCTCCCCGGGTGTTGTGGGAGCTCCGGGCGCCGCGGGCGGCGGATTCACCGCATTCGGATTACGAACCTTACCCCATATTTTTGCGGTGCGTGGTTTTTCTCATTCATTCTTTCCTGCGCTGCTGGCGGTGCTGGTGGTGTATCTCCTTGAATTCGGTTTCTTCGTAATTGTGGCGTACGAACGGCTCAAGCGAGACATCCGGAATTGGTCCTCGCTGAGCGAAGCAGAAATTGCGTGCTGGTTCCTGGCGCTGGTCACAATGACGTCTTTAACGTTTATTCGATCGACTGTCATCGGCAACAATGACCTGGCTTTCCGCAGCGCAATGATCGTGCAATTTGTCGTGCTATTGTGGGGCGCCATCTATCTGGATGGCTGGATCTTCTCGCGAAGCAAATCGAGAGAGTGGAGAGGACGACTCCTGAACGGGGCGGTATGGAGCACGCTAGTTCTCGGTTTTTGTGGCACGACGTATGGACTCGTCATGCTGCGCACCTACGCGATCCTCGACGATGCGGGACATATTCCTCATCCCGCCGCGTGGCTTCCAGCTCCGCCGAATGTGGGTACTTACACGTTCGATATCCGGCAGGCATATAGCTATCTGGATCAGACGCTACCAAAATATGCGATCGTTCAGTACAACCCGATGACGGACCACTATCTTCCGCTGCTGATGTATTCAAGATTTCAGTCTGTCGATGCGTTTCCAAATTGCGGCACGGAATTTGGAGGAGATGTCAGTTTATGCGCGCCGGCACAGAACGTCCTGATCGATCTATTCAACAAACCGGGAACATACGACATTCAGAATATTTGCAAACGGCTCTCGATCGATGTTCTTGTGGCGCGTGAAACGGACCCGGCATGGAATGATCCAACCAGTTGGGTTTGGACGAATCGTCCTATCGTCAGCAATTCGTATATCCGCGCATTTCGCTGCCAATGACTTAGCTGCGTCTAACTGCATGGCGATACTGTTATCTTGATTCGGTATCAGTAGAGGAGTTAGTCGACGTCCGCACGGATGGATTTGCCAGATAGCGGGCCAATACTACGGAACACATTTCTTCTTTATTTGTGTTGGGCGTCCAGACGGGCTCGTTTGCAATAGCGGCGGGAATCGGTTGGTTCAGATCGATCACGGTTATTTTGCCATCATCGTAGATCGATCTGTAATGCGTTCGCAGGTGATCGAACTGATTGTGCGCCAGAACTGACATCCAGAGCAGCACATAAAGCTCGGCAGAATAGCTCTGCGGTCGTTCCATCGCCTGACAACTTCTGGCATCGAACCATCGGGCGTACCGATAATCGTAGGCAACATATTGGACGGAGTTGCGCTGCAGATATTGTGCGAGGGTTGTGGCATCTCCGCCAAAAGGCCACCCTGGTGCGGGGCCTGCAGCTCCCGGCCAATCCAACAGGAATATCTTGTGGGCCTGGTCACGGAAGAGAAAAGGATAGGCAACATTTTCGAGGAGGGTTGCATTCTCTGGAACGGCAGATCCTATTGCGCGGTATTCGGCCGATATGGACGGGCTCGACAAGGACTGATCCGTCAGACTCGCACGCAGCGCGTCTTTATAGTGGGCAGATTCCCATCTTACTTCCCGAAATAACTGAGGATGCGCTCCACTTACATCGAAATAAAATAAGCAGCCAATCAAGGGTAAGATACCTATGGTTATCGCAAAGCGTTTTTTGCGCAGCCCACTCACCTCTCGGGCAAGCGCCGTCATGACAATGGAATAAATCAAGATAGCGGAAAAGAATTGTGGGAAACCATAGCGCCAAATCGAGTCGCCGCCGGCAGCGATGTTGAATGCCGTTATCCCCACAGCCGCACCCGTAATTACACCAAGGCAAAAGAGGGCACGTCGATTACTTAGGCGCAGACTCATTACTCCTGCCGCCAACGCCAGTAACACACATGCCTGAAGGAATAGCTTGATCACGGTCCGTGGCGTTTTCGCAATTGCAAACGAGCCGAAGACGCCAGATTTTGTGTGGTCGAGGCCATGACCGAGGATGGGATACAGATAGGTGCCGTCAGTAAGTTTCATGGCGAGCATCCAGGCCGCAAGAACGATGATTGCTCCCACGCCTGCCATTAGAGGAAGTCCGACTGCATGCTTTTTCTTGCGCCAGTTCATCATGCAATAGGGCAGCAGGCAAAATGAGCCCACGCACGGCAAAAAAGTGGATTTCGATGCGACGACCGCACCTCCAATCGCGCCTGCCAGGACTGCGTACCGCCAGGGAAAAGCGCTTTCGTCCGAAGGGGTCTGAAAAACAAGCCAGAGAAGGCTCAACAGCAGAGCAATCGGCAACATCACAAATGTGAGGTTCGTTGTGATCTGTGGCACGAGATAGGCGAGGACCTCGATGATTGCAAGTTGCTCGGTCGATAAGTCAAACGCGATGCCAACATCCCAGATCGCGAAAAATAGCAGGAGCAGGCCGAGTGTGCGATCAGCCATGCCGATGTTCGCCAGCGAGGTAGCGGCAATTACAAATGCCTGCAGCCAGTACCCGCCTCCAACGCTGGAAATAATGTGGCGATCATTGAAAGGCCCGGTGGCGAAGTGATGGTAAGCGAGCATCGCGTTCGGGAAGGCGAGATAGGCTGACCCATCATCCGTTGCATCGAAGCTGGCGAGTCGGACGGTGGCGGCCACGCGCACAACGAGAATCAGCAAGGCAATTACGATGAGGATCTTCGATCCGCGGGATGAATCCTTCCAAAAGCGCAGCCAGCCGTACTCTGCCGGTCGTTCGCTGCGCGATATGACATAGAACAGCAATCCCACTCCGGTAATCGCGAATAGAGCGCCCGGATAGATTGCGTGCGCAAGATTCAGCCAGCCGCCCAGAAAAACGACGGCCGCGATTCCCAGCGAGCAGGCAACCGACGCGGGTAGGCGCGGCACTCGAAAGAGTCTGCCGGTCAGCCTTCCCCAGCCGGTAAAGCTCACCAGGAGAAGCCAGGCCCACGCCAGGGCGCCGGCGAACAATGCCAACGACCGCAAGGTGATCGGCTGCGGCAGCCCCGTCACCGATGGGTACGGCGGAAGGTTGAGATTGGTCAGCGTCTGCGCCAGTGACGGCGAAAGTTGCATGCAGGGTGTCCTTAAATTTCAGCGGCTGTTCATCTTCAGCATACTGAAGGCGAACTAGATCCGATGCATCGAATCGTTCCGCCGTCGACCCCTAACTTGATGCGGCCGCCACGCTGCTTGCCAGGGCCGCTATCCCATCCGTCATTCCGCCACGCACGGCTACGATTGTGCCGCAGGGTGATCGACTCAACCACTGGTCGTCGGTTTAAAGGTCGCCGACTACATAATCGGCGACCTTTCGTAAGTTGTTGACGCCTACACTCAGTGGGTTTGGTGATCAGCTTCTGGCGATACTGGTTCCACGAAGCCGAGTTCTCGTGCGAACTGATACCTGGCAGCCTCATAGCGATAAGGATTGTTCGTCCACTCTCCTGGGCAAGGGCCGTAGTTGAAATCCGGTCCAGTGGAAGCAGCCCCGGTCGGGCCGTTGGGCAGCCCATTCGGCAGCCCTCCAATTCCCTGCGTGGAGTCGACGCAGTTGCCTTGGTAAGCCAACGATTCCGGCTCAACGCCCATTTCGTACCAAGGCCCGGTGACGTTCGTCCAATCCAGCGCGTTCCAGGATTTCGTTCCGTCCCCACCTTCTGTCATCCCTGCAGCGCCCATGGAATTAATGATCGCGAGCACCGCTGAGCGCCCTCTCTTCTTGCCAAGCAGATACATGTATTCGTAATCTTCATAGCCGCGGCGCACGGTCTCCAGCCGCATCGAGGCCACCGGACCGCTGATCCCATTGCAGACGCTATATCCGGCTGACGTGCAGTCCGTGTTCACGGCCGGCGAAGCTGTCAGCACAGATTTACCCACGGAGTTCGCAGTGTAATAACATCCGATTTCGTTGCCAGGGTAGAAAAGAACGCCATCCCCATTGGTGGCCGCACTAACATATGGCGAGGGCGTGTTGCTGTTGCTGCAATCGCTCGGCGAGGAGCTGCCGTTGTAGCCACCCCAGAAATCGCCCACCCAGTCCCACACGCCGCCCGGTGCTGGAGTTTCTGGACGCGAAGCACCTGCGCTCGCAATCGTCTCATCGAGGCCATATTTATAGGCCATCCAGTAATTCGCCCGCCAGCCTACGCCAGTGTTGCTAAGAGCGTCGCCCGCGGAAAACGGGTCGCCTCCCTGGTAGAACCACCGCTCAATCGGGACCGGTGCTGTCGACCGGGCGGGAACGCCGCGAGCCAAATCCAAAGTGTACTGATATCCCGTATTCGCAGTCAGGGTCGGGGTGGGTGTGTAGCCAGAATGGAATGCCGGTCCAGGTCGGCCGGGCATAAAGATCGCTGGATTCGGCGACCACACGACTTCCCAGGAATTGCTGTAGCCCGGGGTCGCATTCGGGCCTCCTGGATAGGACAGGTTGATGTGGTCTGCGCATGCTGAATCGGGATACCACGTGTAGTCGCCCTGTTCCGCGCAGGCAGGCATGTCAGTCAAAAAGGTATGAATCGGGGCCGTCGAAGCTGCCCAATTCCTGGATAAAGCTGTGTTGGAGTTGTTTATCGCACGGTTGAACAACGAAATGTTCTGATACACCATGGGGTCAGATCCCAGTTGGCCCATTCCATCGTTGTCGGTCTCGTCATAGTCATAGGCGATCAGCTCCGGTATGGACCACCCTTTTTTCACATGGTTCGCCGCAAAGTGCTTTGAAATTTGATTCGCGTAATTGCCGAACAATTGAACCATCCCGGCGGGCGCCAGGCCACCGGAGAAACCATCATAATTGTTGTCGTACCAGGAATAGCTTCCGCCCGACCAGCCGCCGGAGCCTGCTGTCGACAGCGGAGAATCGAAGACTCGCATCGCGGTGCCGTCGGCGAATAAACGGCCTGGAGTGAGGGCAGGTCCTACATACGCATCGTATGCCGTCCAGTCGAGCGAACTCGTGGCGCCATTGGTCGTGAAACTGGTGCACTGCCCGGTGGGATAGCATCCGCTATTGGTTGGAGCATCCGCATCGATCTGCACGTCCATGTCATAGTTGTGGCCCATGATCTGGTATTTCTCATAGAGCGTCTGTTCTGTTGTGCAGCCTGGCCCTCCGCAGGTCATAGCTTCGCCGTCGTCGAAGTTGCTTCTGTAGAAGGGAAGCCACGATTTCAGCATGTCGGCATATCTGGAGTTGACCGAACCGGCGTCAAATGCCGGCAGGTTTCCCTTCCACACTGTCAAGTTCAAAGGAATGGTAGTCTTCGTGATGCCGGTCCCGCTGATCGTCACTGTTCCGCTATAGTTGCCAGGCCGCTGATTTGCCGGGATCGAGATGTTTACCCACACTCCCTGCGTGGTGTTGGCCTGCACATTGAACGGCGTCGCCACCGCAGGATTGCCAGGGTCGTATGGATCATAGAAAGGGATCAGCGGATCCGGCATCTGCCCGTTGGCCTGAACCTGCGTGGGGACGTCGGGGCTCAATCCGTCGTACGGAACATATCCCTCAAGAAATCGCGTGACATTTGATTTGCCTGTGTTGTCGGAGGTCATAATTCCAGCGCCGGTTAACGGGCTCACGGTCACAGAGACGTGACTTAGTGGGATCTTCGCGCTGGCGCTGATGAATAGCTGGAACGACACCGTCTCCCGTCCCGATCCAGCCATCGTGATCACAGGTGATCCGGCCGGGCACGACCATACGTCATTCAGCTCTGCGATTGATTGAGGATGGCCCTTAAATCCCCATGGATTGAAGTTTCCGTCAAACTCATACATTGGGATGACCGGCTGATTTGTGGTCGCGTCGTTATTTAGCATCACCTTGATGCTGCCGTCCGCTGCCCACACGTTCGGAATCGGGCTCGACCAGTTCTGGGCACGACAGGCGGGCGCTGGGACAGACTGTGCAGCAGCCGCAAGCGCTGGGACAATCATCAAAAGGGCGAACAATGAAACATTCCTCGAAAGACGATTTGAATCTGAGCATCTCACCGTTGATCTGTACATTTGAAGCCTCTCTTGTTCCGTCTGCCGGCACATCGCCTTCCCTCCCAGTCCAATGAAACATGGCTGAGGGTCGGGCTTGTTCAGTTAAAACGTATAGACCCCCGATATCTGGAGCTGTCGAGGATTGGACGCTGCGCTTGTGATTTTTCCATATTGGCTGCTGCCCGCCCGAGTATTAGGAGCAGCCAGGCTAACCATATTGAATGCGTTGTAAGCGTCAATGCGGAACTTGAAGTATTGATTTCCCACGGTCCGAAATCCTTTAAAGAGCGACAGATCGACGTTCTTGTATCCTGGATTTCGTTCCGAGCCGTTATGTGCATCTCCAAATTGGCCACTGGCCGCTATGCCGTATGCGCAAGGCGCACCCAAGCTGTTGATGACGGCACCAGCTTGCGTACACGGTGTCGCCGACGGGTCCGTGCCAAACCAGTGCAGCGACGACCGGTTCACGATTTTCATGGGAAAGTATTGGTTGAGCCGAGCCGCATAGTTATAGTTGCTATTGTCTGCTGCGGCGTTCAGGCCGGTGTTATGACCGGTGGAAGTCATCGTAGCGGGAAAACCGCTGTGGAACATAGCATTCGCGGACAATTCCCATCCGCCAAGCACCTCATCCGTTAAGCGATTCCAATCCCCTCCGTATTTCTTTCCATGACCGAAGGGAAGCTCGTAGACCGCCGTGCCGCTGAAGTTGTTTGGGACATTGAAACTCGAAGGGCCATAATCCGCCTCCGGGTCGAACGCATTTTGTGCGAAGGCGAAGGTACCGCCGTTACCAATCCCATCGACATTAAAATACCCACCAGGGCTATCCGACATGGAGCGAGACCAGGTGTAGTTCAAGGTGTATTCAAGACCGTTGGTTTCCCGCTGATGAAGCGTTGCCTGTAGAGCGTTATAGTTGCTCTTGGCTTCAGAGGCAGTTTCGACGATCTGGCTGTTGCCGCCGACCACTGCATAATAGGGTGCAACCAGGTCGACACATCCAGTGGTGTCTGTCCCCGGGCAGGTGGCGGGAACAGGAGCGATGTACTGGTTCAGAAGCCTGGGTTCGGCGATATGCTGGCCCACCTGGCCGACATAGGCAAGTTGAAGAGAAGTTTTGCTGGCAAGCAGATATTGCGTTGTCAAGTTGAATTGCTGAACCGCGGCTGGGCGGAAATTAGGATCCCAGACATCGAACTGCGACGATGGTGGAGTAACGCCTGTTCCCGTGGTCAGGCCGTTGGTCACGCTGATCGGGTTTCCGTTGGTGGTGTCGGTGGGGCCATGCTGCAGGTTAGTCACGGACGTGAGGAATGGCGGATTCTGGGTCATGCGCAGGCCGGTGCCGGTACCTTCGTCGTCGTCAGTGATACTGTATCCGCCGCGAATCACTGCGCGAGGACTCATCTGCAAAGCGAAGCCAACGCGCGGCATGAACTGGTAGTAGTACGGATTCACAAGCGCGCGGCTATTGCCGTTCTTTCCCGCTAATAGAAGATATGGGGTCGGATCCGGACCGTTCGCTCCCACAGTCGCGAAGCGAGCTTGTGGCAAGTTGATGCTCGACATCTTATCGTGAGCCTCATACATCGGCTGATCGTACGAGTACCGCAGCCCAAGATTTACGGTAAGATTTGGACGCATTTTCCAGTCGTCCTGAACATAGAAGGCATCGCGCCATTGGCGGGCGCCAAACAGACCGGCGACGCCGCTCACTAAAGCGACTTCGGCCTTGTCCAGTTCAAAGTCGGCCAGCCCATCGCCGTTGGAATAAATCCCACCGTAGGCGTTGTAGTTCGCGGTGTAATCAGCGAAGTAGGAAAGGTAGCCGTTCAGTCCACCGAGGTTGCTGGGGGAAATGTAGTTCTCCTGATAGCGAACAAATTGTGCGCCTGCCCTGGTGATGTGGTTTCCATGCACCCAGGTAAGGTCATCGCTATAGTCGAAATTGTTGTCTATGGTCTGCGATCCGGCGGAAATGTCGGTGCCGAAACTGCCAGCGGTCGAACCCTGGATATACATCCAGGTAAAACCCGGGAGGGGCTGGGTGCCAGGGTATCCAATATCCATCAGGTCGTCGCCATGCGTGCCGAAATTCCCGCTCGGATCCGATGTTTCCGTGTTTTGAACAATGCGGGAGTATCCACCGCGCGCTTCATTCACCAGCGAGGGCGAAAAGGTGTGGATCCAGTCGACCACACCCATCGCGAACGGGTAGTCGTCTGTGATGGGGAACTCGACCGGAATGACAGGGTTGGACGGGGTGTCATAGGCGTCGCCGTAAGTCCCTTTGATCATCAACGTATCGTGGCTGCTAAGGGTGTAATCCAGGCGACCGTCGCCCTGATTGTTGATTTGCTTGTTGGTGACCGGGTTGCCGTAGTTATTCGCGTGCACGGTGCCGGGGTTGGCTGGACGGTTCGGTAGCGGCAAGAACTGCGGATTCGCAAACAGATACGTGGCCACCGGGTTCACGATGGCGGGAATTGTATTGTTCGGATACTCGGTTTCGGCGAGCAGTCCATTCGACGTGTCGAAAATTGGATCACCTTCAACGGTTGCAATTTCCGAGAAGTTGCCGGTGCGCTCAAGCGCGGTGGGAACACTTGCAAACGCCAAGCCATTGCTGCTATAGCGCAATCCTTCGTAGTCTCCGAAGAAAAATAGCTTGTTTTTGAAGATCGGTCCGCCTACGGCTCCGCCGAATAAGTGTTGATGGAAGTGCGCCTTTGGGGCCCCGTTGTAATTGTTGGAGTAGGTGTTCGCGGCGAAATTCTCGTTTTGAAAAAACTCGAATGCGCTGCCGTGAAACTGGTTGGTTCCCGCCTTGGTGACATAAAGAATTTCAGCGCCGTCCACGTTGCCGTACTCTGCATCGGAGTTTCCGGTGATGACACGTACTTCCTGCAGTGACTGTGGGGAGGGGTTATAACCGCTCAGATTTTCTGTTGTCTCGTTGATTTCGATGCCGTCCAGGACGAAGTTATTTCCCTGTTGGCGATTCCCGTTGAACGACGGGATTTGATCCCAGGAGGTCACGCGATAGGCCGAATTCATGGAACCGACCGTTGGGTTGAGAGCGCCAGGCACAAACATGGTGGCGTACAGAGGGTTCTGCCCGGGCAATGGCATGCTCTCCAGAGCATGTGCGCTGATGCTGGTCCCTAGCGTGGCATTCTCGGTGTTCAGAATCGCGCCGGCGCTGGATGCAACCTTGACCGTGGTGGACGCGCTCCCGACCGTCAGCTTGACATCGATGTTCGCGATCTGGTCAATCTGCAGCCGAAACGGCGCAGTCGACGTCGTAGTAAATCCAGTCGCGGACGCCGAAATGGTGTAATCGCCTAGATTTAAAAACTGAAAATTATAGAGTCCGTCACTGTTCGTGACAGCCTGGGTGGCCACATTGGTGGCGACATTGGTGGCGGTGACATTCGCTCCAGCCACCACAGCGCCGCTTGGATCGGTGACCGTTCCACGGATTGATCCTGTAATTGTCTGAGCAACCGCCGAAGCTCCACAAAGCAGCAGAACGACACAACAAATCCACGCGCCAAATTTCTTTCTATTCACAAAACCTCCTAAAAATCTTCAATGAAAACCCCGATATCGGCTCAGCTCTGTCCAACATCCGTAAGGCCGCCGCGGAGCTCGAAATCGATCGATACATGCTTGCACCGAACATAATTTCGCCCCGCGGGATGGGAAGTTTTTCGACTTCCAGCCTGGGACCATGGCTCGATCAGGTTGGGCTCAAATGTAGACAGCAGGACATCAAATGTCAAGATATTTTTCTCGATACTGATGTAATTTGCATGAATATAGGAACAATTGCGAGATTAGATTGGCAGATTACCTGATCTTATGTATGTAATTACACGGCAAGAAACTGCCTAACCGATGGAAATCGAAAGTTCACTCCCGGGGGACAGTGCTGTGTGTGTGCAGAAATGGAATGTCGGATTGACGACGTTAGGAAGTTACCATTGCACAGAAATGAGCGCATACACGGCAATTTCCGGCACGCTAAAAGCCACGCCGGAGCCATCGCTGTTCAAAGTGAGCGGTCGCGAGTCTACGGAGTCTGGCACGTGCAGCGTTGCCGTTCGAACCTTCTTGTTGTCCGGCAAGACCAGGCGCACGCGCACGCCCGATCGGATGGGGCCGGTTGTCGCGCGATAGTTTACGAGATGCAGCAGCATCCTATGCGCCTGGCTTTGAACTGTGTAGTTTGCCACCAGGTAATCGGGGCCATCCACGGTGATCGGCATTGGTTCTCGCGCCGTCCACTGGATTGCTTCGGCGATGTCACTCCAGTTTTTGGGTCGCTTCCAGAAAACATTCGTGATCGCAAAATAGGATTCGAGCGGGGGCATCGGTCCATCAAATTCAACGGCCGGAATATACACGACCCTTCCTGCGCCCAATTGAGTTCGGGTTGGCGCCCCAGCATGTCCCCCCTCCGATTTCACGCTTTCCTGGTAGACCGTTCCGCTCTTCTGTCCTTCTACCAACCCGCTTAGACCCGGCATGGTTCGGACGCGCCTCCATTCGTCATACAAGCCGGCCTGTTCTGTGACGACCAGCCCGCCTCCCTGATCGACATAGCGACGAATGAGCGAGATCTGCTCATCGGAGAGACACTCCGAGTTTGGAAGAATCACAACCTTGTAGTCGGCAAGGTTTCGGAGATGCTCGTCAAAAATAAGTGCGAACGGAATCCTGGATTGAATCAGCGCCTGTTCGACCAGGATGGCGCTCAATTGCGCGGCGGCATTGTTATAGGTCAGCGATGCATAGGAGCGAAATACCGCAACCGGCGCGACATCTTCGCTGCCCTGATACATGTCCTGGTGTTTGCGATAAAAATCAATGTAGCGTAGCGTCTCTGGCTCCAGGGGATTAGTTCCGACGAAGCCCGGCGTTTGGTTGAATGCCAGACCCTCAGCCATCGCCACAGAATTGTCCGCGGTATACGTGAGCAGAACGTTTTTGTAGGTTCGCGCGAGCTTATATGTTCGAATCTTCGAAATGAGACGCCCGTCCGGGAGATATGCAGGCAAGTCATCTTCTTCACTCCAGAAACACTCCGTGTATTTCAGAAGCCTGGCGTGATCGACAGCGGAGGTCCAAGGCCGATTTTGTCCGTCAATGCCACCGGGATTAATCTCAATTGCCACTTCAGGATTGAGAGATTTCGCATATCCAGCCATCTGCTGCAGCGCGTCGGCCATCTCTTGACAGCGATAATCCACCCACTCCTGAATCGCCGGATCGTAGATGATTTCCATCCCGCCCGCCGGATTATCGCGATTCCACTGGGGCGGATTGATGAAGGAAACATTTTCAAAGCCAAACCGTTCTCGCCGCTGCTGGCTGCTGTACCTGGTCTGAAGAAATTTTCGAAATCCTTGAACACACCATGGGCAATGACAAGAATCGGGCTCAGCATTCAAATCGAAATTGTCAAAATGGATGAAATCGGTTTTCACTTCCTCGATTGCATAGCGAACTACTTTCTTCAAGTAGTCGAGATATTCCTGGTTGGAGAAACAGGGGCGATAGCGGAAGGACTGCTGATATCCATAGGGCAGCAATATCGGAAGGCCAGCGACATCTCTCTGGATCCAGTGGGTGGCGCGTGGTTCCTCCGCAAAGAAAGTCTCGTACATCATCGTGTTCCACTGAATATAGGTATCAACTTTCATTCCCAGGCGGTGGGCGATCGCGACTGCTTTGCGCGTATCCTCCATGTCCGCTTGTTCTGCCGCCATTCCAAAACCTTTGTACAGGTGAGTATGAAAGACTTCGACTCCCTGATCGTGCAATTGTTGAATGAGTCCTTCACTCTGCTCGTAGGCGCTCACCTGGCGAGCGTCAAGACTTTGTCCTCCACGCCGTACGACGAAAATGTAGGGTTCGTGGGTGCCACCCGCATCGATCACGCCACTGCGCGCCCATGCTCCCTGCGACGGAGTCGGCGAGGTTGTCGCCTGCCCGAGGGCGATGCCAAGTCTCCCAATGGTGGCCGACGCAGCCATCGCGCCGATGAAGTCTCTACGATTCAGAGTCATTGCAATACTCCCCGGTTGAAAATCCTTGACGCTCGAGCGATCGATTTTTCGAAGCACAGACCTGGGTTTTTTTGATGGAGGTCTGGGAAATGAGCGGCAATCTCGCCAAGATAAGAGATGTTACACATGCTATATGATATTTTTCTCTTAAAGAATACCCTGCTACACCTCACGAAACGCTACTGAACGCATCAGAAGCCATTTGCACTATATAGGTCCTAATCGGCATTGAACCCATGCGATCATCGTATCGAAAGAGTGAAATCTGGTTTGAGTATGAGGGAAGAAACCACTCCGAAGAGAGACAGGATCGGACTTCGGGAAATTGCGGCCGAATCAAACGTCAGCGTTGCCACCGTCTCTCGCGTCTTGAACGAAAATCGCCGCGTCGAACCCGGCAACTAAAACATCCAATCGAGCTTAGGTGGGAATAGACCTCTCCCCGATATACGTTCCACTTGGAACGTCGCGTCAGATGGAATCGGATTGTAGACGCCTGACAAAATCCAGATAGACTAACGCCGTTGGCGAGTACCCTGGCTCCGCGCCCTTGCGGGTGAACTCTCCGGTCATCGGATTCATCTGCGCCCAAAACTCTCCGGTCGTTTTCCCGGATTGGTTGATTCCCTTAATCCACTGCCGCATCAGATGCTGAAATTCCTGCTGCTTTCCGTAATGCTCCATCCAGCGAGTGGTTCGCAGAGCCGTTAATGCCTGCGTGGCTCCGCCCCAGCTGTTAGGCGGAATTGAGCGCACATAAAGAGGATCGTTCATCGCGACCGAGGTAAGAGGAAACGGTGCCCAGAATGCATTTGGATTGTGCAGCTGATGCATCCAGACGTCATCAAATATTTTTTTATCCGATGCGATCTCCAGTTTGAGCACGTGCTCGCCCATCACCCGCGAAATCAGGTCCGACCGCACTCGCACAAATTTCCCCTGTGCGTCCAGATCGTAGAATGCGGCGTCTTCCGCGCAGTAAAGCTTTTCAATAATTAACTGGCGGATCGTCTCGGCATCTTCGCGCCATTGATCCGCTTCTGTCTTCCGCGCGAGTGCCTCGGCCATTGCCGCCAGCGCGAGTCGGCCACTGTATACCGTTGCAGAGAGGTCTGGACACAGCCTGGGCAACGAGGGCACCGCAGGATATTTCCGGGCGTCGTTGTCCGGGCAACTATTCGGCATACCGGCCCAACGCGGGCTGTTGTCCATTCCCGTGTCGTAGGTGCAAAAGCCCTCAACCAGACCGGTCTTGCGGGTATTGCGATACCGTCTGAGCCATGCATCCCAACGGCCACATGCAGCGTAGGTTGTTCTCAGGAGTTCTTCATCCTTAGTTCGTTGGACCAACTCCCAAGCAGTCGCGGCAATCGGCACAACCATCTGGATCTGACCGTAGCCGACCTCGTCCATCCAGATATAAGCGGGCAACTGACCGTCCGCATGCTGTAGCGCAAAGAATGCCGTGTGATTTGCGTGCGCAATCTCAGTGGCGCTGGGCTTGCCTTCAACCTGAGGCACAAACTCTTCGAGCGTCGCATATACCAGGCTTTCCATGGGTGCGCACTCCAGCCAAACTCCTCGATACTCTGCGCCTTCAATCAGCAGAGGATGGTTGTAGGTTGACAATAGCTTGACGTTGCCGGAGAGAGTCGCCAGGGCGGCGTCCCACGTCCGATTCCATTTTGGATTCGCATCCGGAAATTTTGGTAACTTGCGTCCGGACTCTTTCGGCGCGCTTGCGTGCAGCGGCTCACACGCCATCGCCATGGCCGCCATGCAGGTCATCTCGACAAACGTGCGTCGCTTCATGTGTGTTTGAACCTTCAATCAAATATCGCATTAAACCTTCCGCCACAACTATCGGAGTTGGCTCAGCGGCGACGAAACTACGATCGACGTCCAGCAAAAGCTGATGCGGCACGCCCAAATCTCGACCACGATGAACGTCTAGGGGAACGCTTGGATGGACGCCAAACAGGAGGCGAACAGTAAGGTTGTGCGAAGGGTACTTTTCGTCAATCGGCCGGGTAAGCTCCAGTTCGGAGGGAAGCCGGACAAAAAGGGAAACGGGCGCTCATGGGCGCCCGTCTCGATGGGTTGGGATTCCAGTAAATGGTTGCGGGGGCTGGATTTGAACCAGCGACCTTTGGGTTATGAGTAGCGGCCACATCAACTAAGTACCGTCGAATCAATCGCGCAGTTTACAAAACAACATCGGAAAAACAGCAATTGGCAGTCGAGTAGCTATTGAATCAGGAGCATAGGGCAACGTAAAAGCTCACGCATTCTCCGCTATACAAGACTACAATTCACGCGGGAGGATCTATGGACCGACGTAACGATTTGCGGAATTTGGCGGGATGGATCAGCCCGGAAGAGGCCGCAGCGGAACGCGCGCGAAAGAAGTCTGAACCCAAACGCATCTGGGGAATGGTGCTGCTGTCGGGCATCATCAGCGGGGTTCTGGGCGCCGCGGTCGGCTCTTGGGAGGCGTTCGGTTTGTTCTGGCTTGTTCTGGGTGCGATGTCTGCAAGTTGGGTGATGAACGACAAAGACGAAGGCCCCCGGATTTAGGTTCATCCAAGGGCCGGGTTTAGGTAGCCTCTACGTGCCTCATTAGATTGTTCTTGCCACGACTGTCATACCGGGCGGCACGTAATTCCAACCCTCGGTCCCCAAAAGTTCTGAGACTGTCAAACCCGTTCGAGATTCGAGCCAATCTGTCAAAGCCTCAGTGACGCATTCGTCGATCGTCTCTCCGAGCAAGAACGAGTGCTCCTCACACAAAAGCCAAAGATGCGTGGGCACGTCAAGATCATCGAGCCCGGACATTTTGAGGGCATCCGGGTTGAAGAAAGACTGTGCTGCGGTTTTGTTAATTTCTGCCACCTTTGAAGCGTCGAATAAGTTCATATGTATTTCCTCCTAGCGGGGAAATCTAGCACGCAAAATCATGGTTGCAACATCTTTGTTGTAAGTCGTTAACTATGTAGAAGTTAAGAGGTAATTACAAATAATTGTTTGTCAAATGTCTTTAGCTTCAGAGGTGAGAGTCTAAGGCGCTCCGCAAATAAATTGAGAATTATTGATACCGATTGGCTCTCATTCGGGTCTATATAAGTGACGGCATTTTTTGCACGCCTCGTCCACACCCGCCATCTACTTTTCAAACCAACCTATCTAGGAAATTCCCCACCATGATTAAGCACAAGGTTCGTCGAACGCTGTACCTCTCGCGGTTGCTCGACTCACAGTTACTGCGCGTCGCGGAGGTAAACGCCTTGACTTTGAGCGAAACCGTTCGGATGCTACTCGGCCCGGCACTGCGGAAAGCCCTGCGGCCCGAATAAGTCGGCACGCCCTATTCAAGGGATAAGTGCATTTTTCAAACCACATCTCCACCAAGGAATACCATGCGCCACGCGCCGGACGTTGAATTTGGCGAGCCACTAACGAATCATTCCTTAATCCTCCGGTCGCTCTGAAGCGCGCTTTGCGCGAGCGCGCGCTGGCCGAGGGCCGAAGCCAATCGGAAATCGTTCGACAAATCTTAGCGGCATACTTGCGACGCTAGTTCCCCGCTTGCCTGAATATCCATTTTTCTAGGCACAGATTTAAGTTTCGCTCCGGGCCGCTCATCCCGGAGTGGGAAACCACGCCTAAGCAACGTGGGTAGTGGCTGCGCCGCGACTCTGACCGCGGCGCGGTCCTCAATCAACGCCGGTCAGAGAATCCCAATCAGTCAGAGGTCACATGAGTTATCAAGCAACAGCCTACGTCTTGCAACTTCGTGGGCTTAGCATTTCGGAGAAGGCCGTTGCCCTCGTCCTCGCCCATCATGCTGCCAAGGATGGATCGAACTCTTATCCGTCAATGACTACAGTCGCGGAAGAGGCAGGACTAAAACACCGGCAGACCGCAAGCTCGATCGTTCACCGCCTGGAAGGGACGGGAATCATTCAGGCGACCTCAGAGGGGAACGGCGGCCGCTCCAGAACAACCCGCTACAGGTTTCCCGGAGTCCCGCAGTTCAAGCTTGGAAAGTGCAATTCCCCGGTTGCAGTTTCACAGCCGGAAAGTGCAACTTTGACAGCTCTAAAGTGCAACTCCGGTGACGTAAAGTGCAACTTTGACAGCTCTAAAGTGCAACTCCCCAGTTGCACGAATAGTCTGAATAGAAAAGAGAATGGAAAAGAGAAGAGGGCATCGACCCCTCTCTTTCCCCTCACTGAAAACCGCGGACAAGAAAGTCCAGAAAATGGAAAATCGACCGCTAGGGAATTCTTTATCTGGATTCTCTCGAAGTATCCGGGCGCCTCGCTGCCTTCGCGGGAAAAGGCCGAGCTATCGAAGGACATCGGCAAGTCGTCCTATGACCTGTCAATTCTGAAGCAAGCGGCGGACGACCTATTGAGAGAGATTGACCTGTCGAGCAGCTTTGGACGAACGGAAGCCAAGCGCGCTCTCGCTGCGAACTTATTGGATAAAGCCGAGGGGGTTGTCCGCGATAGAGCGCAACGAGCACTAGACCGCGAGCAGTTCGAAGCTGGCAAAATCCGTCAGGAACGGGAAGCGGCCGAAGAACGCGCCAAGCGCGCTGCGGAGAAGGTTGAAGAACCAGAAGACATTCCCGTATGGGAGTGAAGCTCGCCAGCCCGACGATAGCCACGGTTTTTTGCCTAAGAGTTCACCGCGCGCGCTTTTCCGATGCCGAGGCTGTCCAAGGCGCGGCGACGTGTCCTGGAGGTGTTTACGCGAAATGTCTAGAAAACTTTAGTCGGGAACGCAAACCCAGGTCCACACGCAGTGCTGCCCGTTCACATCGCAGACACATTCTGCTCTCAGGTCCTTACACCCCACCGGCGGAACAGGTTTAACCGGTTTCACTCCACACTGCGCGGAACCTGCTACTGTAGCAAGTCCCAGGATACCGGCAAGAATAATACCTTTCATTGTGTCCCCCTTATCAAATGTCTAGAAAATGGAAATGGTACCGGCGTCTTTGACGCAAGGTTTATCAGCACCACATCAACAGTTCTGGTCGAGCGATTTGGGACGGGAGAAACACACATGACCAATGTCTTAGATATGGAATTGATAAAGCTGAGTTCGGGTGCGTTATGGGGTTTGGTATTCTCCAAGCCCGAAGAGTGGGATTACAAGGGTGCTGCGCATCGAATCCTAATACTGCGCGGTGAGCTAATTCCCGCCGAACAGTATCTCGCGGCGCTTCCCACTATGGATCATGAATCGGTTTCCTGCATGAACAATACCGAGGCTTGTCCCACTGTTGGCGAGTTTTATGTCCGCAGGCCGGGCAAATTGCCTCAAACGTAATGGTTGGTTCGTCGGGTTTCGGAGACACCATCCTCTGGCACATGACCACGTCGTGAGCTTTTTGGGGATCTGGAATGAGATGGAAGTCTCGTTTGCAAACGGAACACCGGACCAGCGGGAAGATTTGCATAGCACGCCTAGGATACTCCCGACCGAGACAGCAATTTCAAGCGAATCCGGAGCACGGGTTACCTGACATAATGGCATTCTTCGCGCGCAAAGCAGCAAAATCCGGAAATGGAATTCAGTTTTGCTGCAACGCGCTGTACAACGTCTGTCTCGAAACGCCGAATTCACGGGCGATCTTAGCCTTAGCCACACCAGAGGCTAGCTTTTCGCGCAGCGCAGTCAGTTTCTCGGCGTTCAACGCTGGTTTGCGACCTTTGTAGACTCCCTTGCGCTTGGCAATGGCAATTCCTTCGCGCTGGCGCTCTCGGATTATGGCCCGCTCAAATTCGGAAACTGCACCGAGCAGGGATAAGAGCAAATTCGCCATGGGAGAGTCTTCGCCGGTAAATGTCAGGTTCTCTTTTGCGAAATGGACCCGGACACCGCGCGCCGTAAGTTCCTTGACTATCGTTTTAAGATCCACGAGGTTTCGTGCCAGCCGGTCCATGCTATGGACTACCAGCACGTCGCCATCGCGCAGATACTCCAAGGCGGCTTGCAATTGCGGGCGTGCAGTGTCTTTGCCGCTCGCTTTGTCTGTGAACGTCTTATCCAGCTCCGCGCCGTCAAGTTGACGCTCTGTGTTTTGGTCAAGGCTAGAAACTCGAATGTATCCGACGGTCTTTCCATGTCTCGCTGTCATCATGCTCGACACCTCCATGTGTCTAGATAGACTCTAGACCCAGCGTTGTGGATGTGTCAAGTAAATAATTTCAACCCTAGTTGGACGGTAATACGGGCAGAAAGTGTCAAGCGGGAATTGTCACGTTGCCCTGTACCCCAGATTGACAACCCGCTGGATAGGTTCTCGACGCGGGCAAGCTGGCACGATGGCCCACCGGTTGGCTTCAATTATGCCTCGTGGGATGGCTGCGCAAACTTTCATCCACCCTCGCAAGGTTGGACGCCATGCCGGATTGCTGCGTGTGCGGCATCTGAATACGGCCCAGCGCGTTGCTGGTGCTCATCTCGGCCTGTCTCAGATCGTGTTAATTGTTGGGGCCGCAGATGGAACCTTGATTTGATTTCGGCTGGCCACCCGGCCAACCCCCTCGCGGGTCGCTGTGAGAGCTGACATTACCTAGCGATCGTTGCCTGTTCTTGCAGAAAAATTCCGGGAAAAAATTCTCGGAAAGTTGTAGATGGACACCGGATGGTTTCGTTGTGATTTCCGTCCTACTCCCGAAAGGTTCCCGTATGCATTTGCCGCGATCGTCCACAATCTTCAAGCGTCTACTTGCAAACCCCAGAGCAGCCCAGCGCGCCCGCCTACTCGCCCTAGAACGATTGCCGTCCGTTCCTATAAGTCTGCTCCTCAGGTTACTCAGGGACCCGGCCACGCCCCAAAGATTGCTGAAAGAACTGGCGACCAGATATGACGTTGAACTGACCATCCGAGGGAAGGGCTGACCAGATTGTGAGTTACAGTTCTGGACAATGTTTGCACTAACAACGGTGTTTGTTCCAGATGCAATATTTATTTGCGAAATCTTTTAAGCGATGCGATATTCCTGGCGAAATCCCTCGTCTAATATGCAGAACAAATTCAGTATTTTGTATTCAATCCACACCACCAGGAGAGACCATGCCCGATTACGAAACCCGCCGACAGCAGCAAATTCTCGCTCATCCCAACGCGACCCCAGAGCAAAAGGCCGCGGCCCGCAAGTACCTTGCCGGCAAGGATGTGCCAAACCCCGTAGAAGCCCCTGTACAGGTCCCGGTCTGGGACTCGGCTTTTGACGGTGAACTGGAAAACTATCTAACGCGTCCGACACCCCCGCGCCACGAGCAGCCGGACAACTACTGGCGTTCGATGCAGGACACCTCAGTTGGTCGTGTCTTTCTAGAGTTGAAGTTTGGCGGCCTACTAGGCCGCTCCCCGGAACAGGCCAAAGCATCGATCGAATTCTTGCTCCCTGTTCTGACATCTACACGAAGCAAACTGATTCGGAACAGAGTCCAGCAGGAACTTCATTCCATCCTCTATCTAGAAAAGGACTACCAGATACCCGAATCGTTGCGGGCACAAGCGCTCGTGGCACTCGAAAAGCACGCCGACCGGTTTCCAGAAAATGGACAAGTCGAGGTGACAGATGGACGGTAGTCCGGAACTTGAACTTTCAGAATCGCAACTCGAATTTCTATCCAAGCTCCCCGCGCGTAAGATTCGCGAATGGCTGCGACCCCGGTCGAAACCGAAGATGCTTGTTCTCCCGTCATTCGTGCCGGAAGAGATTACGGAAACTGCGGCGGAACTCGCACAGGCAGCAGAATCGGCCTTAGCCGACATGCTCCATCTCAATCAATACATTTCGCGAGGCGGCGTTGAACCGGGAAGCCGTGAAGGTCGCGACCTTGTTTGGCAGCTCGACCAGAAGAAGGCGGCATTCTTACCTCTGGCTGGAAAATTGAAGGCTCTCGTACCGGACAAGTACAGCGAAATTTGCAGCGAATTTGAATGGTTGATCTTGTCTCCATACGCGTCGGAGAGACCTCCAATCGACCCGCGCACCCGAGTTATCACGGATACGTTTTGCGCCGATCGCAGCTATGGACGCGATGAACGTCCGCGCCGCGCCGTTGAATCGGAGCCGCCGTACTCTTACTTTGACTTTGGCCCGAAGCTGCCATGAGCAATCCACTTCAGGAATTCGAGGACATGCGCCGAACTGCGGATGCCGCGCCCGCAGAGGCCGCACCAGCGAAACCACGGCCGTTGTCCATGCTCGACACCGCGAACTTAATCCAAGCGATTCGTAATCGGCGCGACCCGTATGCGACACCGTTCGGAATTTTGACGGACTCAGAATCTTTCGCGCAGTTGCAGCGCAGCGCACAGAACGCCGTTGAACGATGCAAACGAGACGGGGCTCATAGGCCGCCAAATTGCGCGTGCTGGTCCGATGCCCGCATTCGGCTTTGGAATGTGCGCAAGCAATTCCCGGAGCGATCGGCCGAGGCATGGACCGCCGTGCGGATTTGGACCGAATTAGAGGAAGCGGAACAGAGAGGCAAGAATGCGAGTTAAACAGACTATTCAAGCATGACCCGTCAATTTGCGCGAGCTTTCCGACGGCACATGGGTCGCGAAATATCGCACCAAGTGTTGTTTTCACCCCAATCAATCCGAGGCTGTGAGACGCCTTCAGAGTTTTGCGGGAATGTCCAGAAAATGGAAATCTTCGCGCGCTATTTGCAGCTCAATCTAACCAAAGGAAAACACAATGACCCAACCCCAGGAATCGGCAGAGAACGAGTTTCTTAACGATCCGTTTCTCGACGCAACCACGAATCTCGATTTGAGCGGAATGTCGGCAGAAACCGTCACAGCAATGAACAAGAAATTTAATCGTGTCGAAAAGAAGCGAGATGATGGGTTCGGATTGAATCCAGAGATTATTCGCGATCCGCGGGAAGAATATAGAGCCTTGCTCGCTGACCCAGATGTTCGTGCTGAGCTAGCACAGAGAGATCCGACTTTCGCGAAGCGTTATGAGACAGAAGAAATCGAGCGCGTTGTGGCGGAATTTCGCCGCAAGAACCCGTCTTACTTGATGACAGATCACAACGCGGACACCGTGATTCAATCGTTAGCGAAATCAGAAACTGGCACAGACTGGTTGAGCAATGATGCCGCCGCAGCTTTGCTATGGCGCTCTGGAAAGTGGACAGTGGACAGGCTCACAGCGGAGTTTCGGAAGTGCTTGCAGGCCGGGCTGCTTGATGTTCCGCGGGGCGCGGCCAAGATTCTTTCAGAAACGGAAGAGTTGCGAGTGATTGCACGCCTTCGCACGGGCGATATACCCGGCGCGATCCTGCTCTTTGTGGAGCTGTCTTTCGCTGGCAAACTCCCGGCCTATCGTTCGGCTGAAAAGTTCCTTGCGGAACAACCGGAGCTTGCGAGCAAGGCTGCGCTCTTTGTTTGGGCGAATAATCAGCCCAGTCTCAACATAGAAGAGTTCGAGCAATTTCAGAATGAGAAGCTGTCCGGGGTTCGTCTTCTGACCTATGACATGATCGACCGCGCCTGGAATGGATGGCAAACGGGGCAGTTGCTAGACAATCTGTACCCAAACGCAAACGGCTCGAACCCACAACCGACAGAATCTGAAAATCTTGACGATCTTAGCGACCAGGAACTTGATCGGCGACTGCTCCAAGCTCGGAAGGACCGCGCAAGGCGATAAGCCAAATTTCCATTTTCTAGACATTGTGCGCACATCAGCGATGATGGTGCGAGATGTCGCATTTATTTGAGAAATCTTTTGAGCGACGCGATATTGCAAGCCAATGTCTGTCGTCTAATGATTTGTAAACCAGCTCTACATTTCAGCTAGGAAAAGGAATTTGCCGGGGCGCGTTTTTTGACGACAACCACCAATTACCCGGCATCCACGCAGCCCGAACCGGGCTTTCTCGCTTACCTGTTTGCAGCCGCTGAAGAGGGCGCACGAGCGCCGCGGAACTACTTCCCGAGGGCGCCCCAGAGAAGTGCGCCTGTGGGCCGCAAGGCCGCGGACGCTGGTACACTGCCCGCAGCGATCGATTCGACGGTACGGAATGGAGATTCTGTGCAACGTCGAAGATTCCAGAAAGGCAGTGTGTACCAAAACCGAACGAAAACGCTGTGGCTGGGCAGTTTTGCAGAGTACGTCCTGGATACCCACGGTGTAGAGAAACGCATTCGGCATCAAATCGTTCTCACTCCGGCGCGGAGCGGAGAGAAGGTCATAGGCAAGCGGGAAGCGCAACGGCTGCTACAGCCGCACGTAGACCGCGTGAACTTTTCTCTCTCTGTAGCGGGGAGCGAACGGAAGTCAGCGACATTTGCGGCATTCGCAGAGATATGGGAGCGAGATTACCTATCCCTGTCAAAGCCCTCAACTCAATCAGGCGCACGGAGCAGTTTGAAGCGACTGAAAGCAGCATTCGGAGCAAAGGACATGCGACAGATTGGCGCGGGAGACATCCAACGTTTCGTAGCGGCATCTGTGGCGGAAGGACTTGACCCTAAGACTGTCCGCAATCAATGGGGAGTGGTGAGCCTGATATGGAACGCCGCACTCGCGCAGAAGTACGTTGACGCCATGCTCCCGAAACCGAAACTGCCGCGCAGAGCAAAGAAGCGAGCGAAGTTTTTCACCTTGAGCGACGTTGCAAGAATCATTGCGGCATCGCGAGGTGAGCAGCGCGTTTTCTATTGGCTTGCGGCTGAAACCGGGTTACGATCTGGCGAAATTGCCGGACTCAGACTGACAGATATCGACGGGGAACGTTTGACCGTGAATCAGTCCGTATGGGGCGGCAAGGAACAGAGTCCGAAAACGAATAGCTCTGTACGGACTCTGGGGCTGTCTTCGCAACTGCTGTCTCTGCTGTGGGAGCAAATCGCACGGCAGAAAGGGAAGGCAAAGCCAAAGAAGGCGACAGAGCAGGAGACGATAAAACACGAGCACCTGTTTACGTCTTCTACGGCCCGCCCGTGGGACATGGATGTGTACCGTCAACGCAAAATGACGGTGCTGCTCAAGTCCCTGAAAATCCCGCAAGCCGGTTTTCACGCTTTTCGTCACTTCAATGTTTCCTTGCTCGACGCTTTGCGCGTTCCACTGAAGACGATT
This sequence comes from Acidobacteriaceae bacterium, assembly GCA_049796755.1. Lineage (GTDB taxonomy): Bacteria > Acidobacteriota > Terriglobia > Terriglobales > Acidobacteriaceae > JAKAAZ01. The sequence goes on along the minus strand of JBARFA010000136.1, from coordinate 5,615 downwards.
CAGGAAAGAGCGGGTCATGCTCTGACTGGCGTTTTCACACTGGACGTGTACGGCGGTCAGCCGGAATGGGAACGGAATCTCGAAGCCGGACGCTTGGCAGGTGCGGAGATAGAGAGAGCCGTGATCGGGGCGGTTGAGAAGCTGAGAAATACAGCGAATGCGGATGTTGTTGGCAGCTTAACAGCTATTGAAGGAAAAGGCTCAGGAGCCGAAATCTCCTAAGCCTTTGTAAGTCAATGTGTTCTTTGGTTGCGGGGGCTGGATTTGAACCAGCGACCTTTGGGTTATGAGCCCAACGAGCTACCGGGCTGCTCCACCCCGCAGTTCCATGATAACGATTGAAAAGGGCACGGTCAAACCGCGTGCGCTTCACGCAAGAAGGGGCCGTATCGCGTTACTTCAGGACGCTGCGAGCTTTCAATCCCGATCACCGACTGCATGCTAGCGGATCACTGGTGTCGCAGCGGCTCATAGGGTTGAGCCATCATCAACGTTGCCAGCACCTGCCGTTCATAGTCGGAATAATGATGCCGAAATTCAGGGGAGTTCAATATATCGCCGCGCTGCCATTGCGGAAATTCGCTCAGGTCTCGCACTGCCCGGTGAATCATGATCTGTCGATCAAACGGCATTTGGTGCACTTCGAGGATTCCTATCCGAACCTGTTGGCGCTGTTCCGGTGACAACCTCTCCCAAGTTTCCAAGCGTGCCAACATTCGTTCTCGACGAGCAGGAGGCATCGCGTCCAGTTGTTGCAGCCGCTCCAGAAGACGCTGCTGCTTGGCCGGGGGCAGCCGATTGAAACCTGGCTCGGCACGCAGGGCATGTTCCTGCTCGGCAAAAGACATATTTTGATGCTGGCGCAGCCATTCGCCCAGATGCTCCCGTTGGGGCTGCGGAGGAGCAGGTCGCACCACGGCGCCACCTGCAGATCCTCCGCCATTGCCGGGTGTTGCTTGACCCGCCCATCCTAAACCGCATGTCAGAAATATCATCCAGGCCGCGAGGAACGTAAGTGTGCCTGCTAGAGAACGACGGAAATCAGACGCAGACTCGCTTCTACCCCGCTGGGTGGGCACGGCGGTAACGAGGTTGCGTTTTTTCCCAAGACAGGTCATGTTCTCTTTCGCGACGCCGGAGTTTTAGACCTACCTCGTGCGTCGCTCCTATTCTCTATTACATAGCGCCAGCACCTGCCCATCTGCTGTTACCCGATGTGATGACGTGTGGAACCACAGCTAGTTGGAGGGGTTGGTCCCGCCGTTACCCGGACCGCCGCTTGCATCTGTCTCGTCGAACGATGCCAGCTGCTGCAGCGTTTGAGCATTGGAATCGAGAAGTTCCAGGTCATTTACAGTGGCGGAGACCGCGGGTTGGTGGGGTGAGACAACGGCGACCGTGTGGTTCAAACTGACGATACCCATATAGGAACCACCGCTGATGATGACCAGCAAAGCGAACGCCGCAGCCGCAGCCGGACGCAGGTGCATGTCGCTTCCAAACAGCAAACGCAAGCGCAGTCTCTCCAGCCATCCGGGCGCTTCAGATTCTCTGGCTTCGCGCAGGCGCACCGCCAGCCGCGTATCGAAATAAGGACTCGGTTCGGGCGCCTTCCAACTATCGAGCAGTTGCATGGTCGCCTGCAGTTCTTTCAACTCACCCGCACAACCGGCACATTCCTTCACATGCTGCATCGCCTCGGCGGGAACACGAGTCGGATCGAAAATCATATCGGGTAAACAACTCTGGAGCTTTTCACATTTCACGGCAGCTCTCTCCTTTCGACAATTCTAAGCAAACTCTTTCAGCTTCTCTCGCAGCGTCTGGTAAGCGCGAAACAGCAGCGACTTTGTCGCCGACTCGCTTAGCTTCAACACTGCGCCGATCTGCTTGTAATCCATGTCCTGATACTTATGCATCACGACAGCCATCCGTTGCCGCTCCGGCAACGCCATGACGTGTTCTCGAATCCGCCGCATTCGCTCATCCTGCAGCATATCTTGTTCGGCAATCGGCCGAAGATCGGGAACATCGGGTTTCGTGCCGGTATCCTCATCCGCCTGATCGAGATATATGCTGGCAGAGGCGCGTTCATACTTGGTATCTCGAGCGTGGTTGATGGCCATGTTGGATGCGATCCGATACAGCCAGGTCGAAAAACGAGCCTCAGCGCGATACGTTGCCCGCGCTCGATAGACTCGCAGGAAAACCTCCTGGGCCAGCTCTTCCGCGACCGCCTGATTGTGCACCATGCGGTACATGAAGCTGATGATCGGCCGTCGATACTTCGCGATCAGAAACTCCAGGCAGGCTTCATCTCCAGCCCCGGCGCGCTGCATAATTTCGGCGTCGCTCATCTGCGACAGGTCGCTGCTCAATCCTGCCGGCATTTGGGAACTCGCCAGCCTGGCGCTTTGTTCGTCGATGGGAATCCGTTCCAGCGCGATCGTGCCCATACCCTCTCGAACCCTTTCATGGGAAGAAAGTTGCGTTTCTTCCTCCCAAAATCCTTCAGATTCAGGGTTTACCGGGGATTCATCTGGATCTTCTAACCCTTCTTCACTGAGAATGTTTCCCGGTTCGTCGGGGCTGGCTTCCTCTTCGTTCTGTGGCGAGGAAACATCCTCGGACAAATCCCTGGCGGACGGGCTGGAAGCTGGCTTATTTGTGTGGGATAGAGCCACATTGGCGGCCGATTCCGGGTCTCCGCCGGATCGTCGCTGGGGTAAGGTCGCCGGACTGGATTGTGCGTCAGCGTCCTCTGAATTGGGCACCTCGGGTTGCCGGCTCTGGCCGACTTCCCGTGGGTTTTTCTGGCCCGGATTTCCGTCGCTTGCGGCCATGGGGTGTGTTCGGATTCTAGCGTATACTGGGGCAAAGAGAGATGCTTGCAGCGCATCTTTGTTTCATCCCACCCACCCGGCAAGAGCATTTTCGGTTTCCATTGCTGGAAATTCGGCCCCATCCAGCGGGGCGCTTAACTCAGCGGTAGAGTGCCACCTTCACACGGTGGAAGTCGCAGGTTCGAATCCTGCAGCGCCCACCAATCAAATCCGTTGGTTGAGCTTGATTTGATCGCTCAGCGCAATGCACATTCCCGCAAATTAAGAAATCCGCAGCAAATCCGGGGATTCAGAAGGTAGCTGGAACGGTGTGTTCTTCACCTGCGTTTGCCGCTCTGGCCGGACTGGCGCGATTGGATTGTGCCCTTGAAGGACGAACTGATATCTTTGACCAAACGACTTGTAAGCTGCGTCGGCATTGGGATATTGGTCATGCATCACACGCATCCTCGCCCGACTAGGCAGTACGCGGCAACCTGCATGCCGTCAGGGCTTCTAGCCAGGATTGTTTTAACCGCTCTATAAAGTAGTCAGTCATATTCGTCTGCACGACGGGAAGCACTGATCCCACCCCAACCCATTTGGACCCATCGGAGGTAATTTCATGCGAAATAAGATCAATCGTCGGGCTTTCTTACATGCGCTTGCGGTTCTGTCCGCGTCAACGATTGGCCGCAAGGCCCTGGCTGCGCCCGGGCCGGAGAGGCGTCCTTCTTCGTGGAATGGAAAAATCAAGGGCCTGGGCGAGAGCGGGAATGTGTATGACGAGCTTGGCTTAACCACGGTCATCAACGGTCAAGGGACGATGACCTATCTGGGAGGATCGTTGATGCGGCCAGAGGCGGAAGCGGTGATGAAGCTTGCCTCGTTGCACTTTGTCAACATTAACGATCTGGAAGCAGCGGTTGGCCAGCGGATCGCCGAAATGCTGAAGCTGCCGCAGGGCTATAGTGCGCTGGTCACATCCGGGGCTGCGTCCGCCATTCAAAATGGTTATTCGGGAATTCTGACTGGAAGCAACGCAGCGTATATCAAACAGATTCCAGACCTCACAGGACTCAAGTCCGAGGTCATCATCCAGAAAGCACATCACAGCCCGTGGAACCATCAGATTCGTGCGACAGGAGTCAAGATTGTTGAGGTAGAGACGGTCGACGATGTGCACCATGCCATCAGCGAGCGGACTGCTGCCATGCACTTTTTGAATTTGGCGGATCCGAACGGGCAAATCAAGAGAGAAGATTGGTTGAAGTTGGCTCATGCGGCGAAGCTTCCAGCGTTTATTGATGCGGCTGCGGACACTCCTCCTAAATCGCACCTCTGGGATTACGCAAATATGGGATACGATTTGATCTCATTCAGCGGCGGCAAAGCCATGCGCGGCCCACAGTGCACAGGTTTGCTGATTGGCCGCCAGGAAATGATCAGCAATGCGCTACTGAATATGAGTCCCAACGAAGATACGCTGGGGCGGCCGACGAAGGTTGGCAAAGAAGAGATTATTGGCATGCTGAAGACGCTGGAGCTCTATTTGGCCGAAGACGAACAAGAGCTGGCGAATCAGCAGTGGAAACAGCTAGACACGATAGGGAATCGGGTCAGCAAAATTCCCGGAGTTACAGTTACTCGACATGTACCGGAAATCGCGAACAATTTTCCAACCATTCAGATTCATCTGGACCCCAGCAAGTTTTCCATCGATGCAGGCCAAGTAAATCGACAGCTAGCGAGCATGAAGCCATCCATTGTTCTGGGTGGCGGCGGACATCATGGAAACGGTTCTATCGGAATTACCGCCATTGTGCTGCAGCCGGGTCAGGATCGAATTATTGCCGATGCTTTATCGAAGGTCTTACGCGAGCACCAGGTTTGACCGCGGTGAATGGAAACTGTAAATCTCCTGGCAGTCACGCATTGCTAAATACCGCGATATCTATTTGTGCGGAGCTGTAGCGCGGAAACTAACTAGATCGTGCCAACTTGTAAGTAAGGAGTTAGAGAGGAAAGTATGACGATTCGCTATTCACGCCGGTCCTTCTTTGCTCACGCTCGCACTGCCTTAGCCTCCCTTGGATTCTCAAGCTTGATGACGCCTATGCAGTCGTTGGGGGCGACAATTTCTCCCCGTGAAGACGATGGGGTCGACTACTACGCGAAGCTCGGTGTGCAGGAGATCATTAATGCCGCGGGCACCTATACGTTTCTGACGGCGGCGGTGATGCCGGAGAGCGTCCAATTGGCCGTTGCCAGGGCTGCGAAACATCCCGTGCGTCTGGAAGAGCTACAGTTAGCCGCTGGATCCTATCTGGCGAAGCGGTTGCGCTGTGAAGCGGCCTTAGTGTCTGCTGGTGCGGCGTCTGCACTTACCCTAGGAACCGCGGCATGTGTGACGGTGGCAAATGACAAAAGCGGCCAGAGGATCCCGCCCCTCATTCCACAAGGGATGGACTCCTTTAAGAATGAGGTCATTATGCAGAAAGGGCACCGATACGGATATGACCATGCACTGTTGAGTTGTGGCGTTCGTATTGTGGAAGTAGAAACAATGGATGAATATCGTGCGGCTTTCACGCCGAAAACGGTCATGACGCATTTCTTTAATGCGGCTACAAGTGGAACAATCAGTCGCGAGGATTGGATTCGAGTTTCTCATGAACACAACGTCCCCAGCATGAACGATGCTGCTGCGGATATGCCTCCTATCTCGAACCTATGGAAATATACGCAAATGGGATTTGACTTAGTTTGTTTTTCCGGTGGGAAGGGAATTCG
>JBARFA010000135.1:0-13674 GCA_049796755.1 Acidobacteriaceae bacterium | reverse complement strand
TTCTGGAGGAAAAGGAGCTGAACGCCAAGTTGGTTTTCGACATGGTGTACAGCCCGATGGACACTCCGTTATTACGCATGGCCCGCAGCAAAGGGCTGGCAGTTATCACAGGTGCGGAGATGTTCGTTCAGCAGGGGGCAGAGCAATTCCAGTTATGGACTGGGAAGCCCGCCCCAAGAGAAGACATGTGGCGCGTAGTGACCCATGCTCTGCGCTCCCGCACCGAAACGGGGAAACAAGATGTTTAAAGTGCCGATGAAGAGAGGAGACACCGGACCGCGGACCGAACTCGTCGACCCCCGCCGACCGGTGGACAAAGATCCTATGGTACGTCGAATATTGCGGATTTGCGGGGACATGCTCCCCTATCTTGCCTGGATGATCCCATTAGTAGACCGCGTCGTAGCCCCCAAGCGCGAGGCTGCCGTGGCTCCCGGTCTTACGACATTAAGCGCCGATATCAGGAACGATCTGCGCAGCGAACTCAAACAGCACCTGGCTGCAATCAGGGATGCACAGACCGACGTGACTCCTGCGATTGAAGAACAGCAGCGCCGACTGGAGAAACTCGAAGAGCACGCCACGGAACTGAATCACTCCCTGACGAACCTCTCTGAAGATCAACTGGATCTGGCCGATCAGGTTCGCGCCATGGCTGGATGGGTGCGCAACTCTGCCATCGCCGCGCTGTTCCTGCTGACGTTGATGTTTGTGCTCAAGCTGTTTCAGGCTATCCACGGTCACTAAGGCAGTTTCATACTAAGGTAGACCCCGGACTCTAGTCCGGGGGATGGCAGCGCGTCACGCAATACGCCTTTAGACGCTGAGGTCTGAAGGCTCGAAGTTGTTCGGCCGAGCCTTGTAACACGATCACCACTCAATCCAAAGCCACGAGTTCCATCTGAGGCTCGGTGCCCAGCTAGAACTCTCGCGTTTGCTGTAACAGGGAAGTATCGTCCGTCCCTGCGCAACCTCCACCTTCCCACTGCAAAATCGCGCTGATCGCCACAGAAACAGGGTGCTCGCCACCACGATTTTGTTGGCGGCGTGACACGGATTTTTCGCCGCAAGAAACTATTCCAAAAAACTCCCTCGATTTTTGTTCGAACCAGTTGCCGGTTTTCATCGTTAGGACTAGGATGATGCTGGTGTGCCGTAGCCCCATTGTTGATGCATCGGTACATAGTTGCTTTTTGGAGACCGCATTCGATGTAGTCCAAACTAAAACAAACTTTCAGCCTGGGCGTTTCTAGTCGGTACGTTCCAGCGTGATGGAGTGACAAAGCATGGCATGGTATGCATATTGCATTGCAGAGAAACAAGCATTTCCAGAACTAGCTCACCATCGTAAACCGGTTCCGTTCGATAGCCAGGTAGGTGTCCTCGGAAATCAAATCTTCCTTTACCCCGCCAGTGATTTCGCAGTCATCGTAAGTGAACACAATCCAGAAGACAATTTAGAACAAAAATCGGCCGTCGATCATGCACGTGTGATCGCCAACTGTTTTGAGCACTCCACCGTATTGCCCTTCCGTTTCGGAACCGTATTTCCCGATGACGACGCCCTGCGCCGCTCGGTCCGCAGCAATCAACGCCAGTTCACTGCCAATGTGGAACGTCTCCGCGGCAAAGCGGAGATGCACCTGAAGGTGGTGTTTGAAGATGCAGGTCCCGATTCACCCAAGTATCTGTCGTCTCCCTGCGTCGGGAAAGAATATCTTTCCCGGCTTCGCGAGACGGCCACGGTACAGCGAGAACGCCAGACCAAGGCCAAAGCGGTCTTTGTCCAGGTCCATCGCATGTTTTCTCCGTTAGAAGAAGACATCACCTGCCGGCGCACCGACAGCGGAAAGATGCTGCTTGATATTGCCCACCTGATTGAGCACGAGAGTGTTGTTCGCTATCAGAACAAATATTCGTGCGCCAGCCAGACCATGCGTGATTGCCAGATCATGCTGTCGGGTCCGTGGCCGCCGTATCACTTTATCCACGGAACGCATCGCGTTTCCGCTCAGGCGGCACACGCATAGCGGGAATGCTGGTCTCCTTTTCAAGTTGCATAAAAAAAACCCTCGTGAGCCCCACAGCAAACGAGGGTTTTTTTATGGGCTTCGCTGTAAGGAGGAGACAGAAGCGACAATTGCGGCCCACAACTAATGGACGCAATCGGATTGAAAATGGAATCAGGAAAAACGGTCGACGGTGGAAACGTCTTTCTTCCTGCTCATGATAAAGGTTTCCCGCCGTCGCGTGACCGATGCCCGCTCAATCTTCCGCCAGAATGCGACGAAATAGTCAGTCGCGGAAATAATTGAAACCAGTGCCATAAAGTAGACGGCAATAATGGCAATCACGTGCACCGGCAGGATGAACCAGCCGAAATGCCACACCGTCCAGCGGTGATCCAGAATCGCCGCCACCACCGCGACAATCTGTGTCACCATCTTCAGCTTGCCCAGATCGCTGGCCTGAATGGTAAAGCCCTCTGAGGTGGCGATGGAACGCAATCCGCTCACCAGGAATTCCCGTCCAATCACCAGCACCGCAATCCACGCCGGAACAATCCGTGGGTTCATTTCCACCAGCGAAATAAAGGCCGCCGTCACCAGCAGCTTATCCGCCAGCGGATCCAGCAACATCCCCATGGTCGTAATCTGGCCGCGTTTTCGTGCCAGATAGCCGTCCACTCCATCTGTAATCGAAGCCAGGATGAACAGGGCCGACGCTAGAATTTCCGCCTCGCCGTAAAACGAGTGGAACGGAAATGTCCGTGAAAGCAGCCAAATGAGCAACGGCACACAAAATATGCGGCTCATCGTAATGGAGTTGGGGAGATTCACGGCGTTTTCCTAGGTCGACAAGCCTCTCTCGCAGGCCTTGCAAGCATTATGCACTACCTGGCGCTTCGTTCGCGTTCGCCGTCTGGTTTTTGCCTGCCTTTGGTACTGGCAAGGGCTATATATCCAGATGCAGTGGAACTTAGCCCGGTTCCACAATTGTTGTGAATATGCAAACAACGTCACTCAGATTCTTCCGTCATGGCCGTGTCGGACAGCCCATTAAACGGAAAAAACAGCATAAAGACGGTACCGCTGCCGCAATTTGCCGCCGAAGTCGTTGCGCCGTCGGATGCAATTCCGGCGTTCGCGGTTCCGTTCTTCTCCGCTACTGCGATCGCGGGCCGGCTGCGCACCTTGACCGTTCCCTGGTGCTTGGCGATGATCTCCGAACTGATCCATAACCCCAGTCCCGTGCCGGTAATTTCCTTGGTGGTGAAGAACGGTTCAAAAATGCGCTCGCGAACCGCCTCCGTCATCCCGTAGCCGGTATCGGCAATCGTGATCCGCACCCCTTGTACTTCCGGCTGATACCACGCCTGTGAGGTGCGGACCGATAAATACATCTTTCCGCCATTGGGCATCGCATCCAGCGCATTGCCGACAAAATTCGCAAACAGCTGCCGCATCTCTCCGCTGAAAGCGTACAGCTCCGCCCCGTCGCGGTACCGGCGAATCGTCTGCACTTTGGCGGCGTTCGATCGGCCATGGTGCAGGTCCAACACAGAATCCAGCACATCGGCCGGCTGAATCAGCGTCGGGCTTGAAGACTGGCGATAGAACCGCAGCGTCTGCTGCGTGATCTGAGACACCCGCGCGATTTCCTGCTGCGCCATATCAGTGTAGTGTCTCGATTCTTCATCGAGTGGCTGTTGGTCCAGGAGGTACAGCAGGTTGGTCACCGCTTCCAGCGGGTTGTTGATCTCATGCGCAATGGAAGCCGCCAGCTGCCCCGTTGCCGCCAGTTTTTCTGTTCTCCGCAACAATTCTTCTGACAACTTTCTCTCCGTTGCATCCACAATCACCGCGCCTACCCAGCGCAAGCTGGGGGAATTGGGCTGCGATTCGGGCGCCGATTCACCATTGCGTGCGACTGCCACCGCACGCGAGTCCGCCGGCCGATCTCCTCCAGTTCGTACCGGGTACAGGCTGATGAGCCAGATGCGCGGGCTCACCGGCACGGTCGGCAATTCTCCGTGAATTTCCAACTCACGGACCGGCTCACCGGTGACAAACACCTGCTCAATGCCCGCTGCCAGCTGTGTGCCTACCAGGCCAGGAAAGACTTCCTGCACGGTTCGGCCCAGGTGATGACTGATGGAGAGCTGATCCATCTCCGCCAGAAACTGGTTCATGCGCACATAGCGCATCTTGCGATCGAAAAAGGCGAAGCCGATGGGAGCATTTGCCAGCATGGAGTCCAGAAGCGCCAGCGTTTCGTTCAGCCCGGCACGCTGCTCCTTCAGCGCCGCCACCATGGTGTTGAAGGAGCGCGTCAACTCACCCGCCTCATTCCGCGATCGCGTCTTCAGCGGGAATACATCGCTGCGTTCCGGATCGCGAATCAGCAGCTTGGTGCCGCGCAGCAATCCCCGCAACGGGCGCGTCACGGACCGTGCCAGCAACAGAGAGAACAGGGCATTGGCGGCAATTGCCAGCAGCGCGAAAAACAACGCAGACCGTAGAAGACTGGACAAATCAACCTGGTCTTCCCCGGTATCGGGATAGACCCACGCCACAGCGATCGGAACGTTGTCGACTTCAATGGCTTCCGCCGCAACAATTCCGCGCCTTCCATCGTCGAAGATGCTGGCCGTTGTCAATGGAAGCAAATGCCGGCGCTCCGCATTTGAAAGCGGCGGATAGGGTGTCTTTCCCGCCTCGTTGCTGTAGGCCAGCGTGTCGCCGGACATGTCGGTGATGCGCGCCGCGCGGATCGACGGCGTTGCCACCATGCCGTCCAGAATCAGTTGCAGGCGCGCCAGTTTCTCGTCCTTCAATTCGGAGCCTGCGATAGTCGCCAGCACATTCGCCTGATACGTGAGCCTCTCCATGGTGCGATGTCGCAGGCTGTTGCGCTGCTCGTGATAGACGTAGCCAAACACACCGGCTACCAGCAGGCATTGCAGTAACGCCGTGCCCCAGATCAGCTGCCATCGAATACTGCGTGGGAAAAGCTGACGCATCAAGGTCGTTGATTTCATTCTATTGAAGCAGAGGTTCGATGGCGATGGCGATCGCCCAGCGTTATCGCTTGCGTCAACATTCGTCTAGAAGCTTTTCACCGCCGTGCCCAGTTTCTGGCGCAGTCCCGCCGCAATCTGCGCGCCGTGGAAGCGCCCATTTTCAATAAAGATTTCGTTTGTCCTCGCGCCTGCAACCACTACTCCCGCCAGGTAGATTCCAGGGACATTACTCTCCAAGGTCTGCGGATCGAATTCCGGCGTGCGGTCCGTCCCTGTGAGACGAACCCCAAGCGCCTCCAGAAAGCTGAAGTCCGGATGATAGCCCGTCATCGCGAACACAAAGTCGTTTTTCAGCGTGATCGGACCCTCCGGTGTGCGCAGACGCACAGAATCGATCATGATTTCTTCCACGATCGTTTCGAAATGCGCGTGGATTTCATTGTGCGCGATGCGGTTCTCAATGTCCGGCAGAATCCAGTACTTCACGTGCCGGTGCATGGCCGCTCCACGATGGACCAGCGTCACTCGCGCGCCATGCCGCCACAAATCCAGCGCCGAAATTGCCGCCGAATTCTTGCCGCCAATCACGAGTACATCCTGGTCGAAGTAAGGATGCGGGTCCTGATAATAATGAAAGACCTTGGTCAAATCCTCGCCGGGGATATTCAGATAGTTGGCGCGATCGTAATATCCCGTGGCAACGATGAGCGCCCGCGCATTGTATTGGTGTGGCCGTCCGGCCATGTCCAGGCAGTGAACGGTAAAGTCGCCCGCTTTGCCTTCCACCCGCTCCACATGCTGATACTGGTGCAGCTTCAGCCGAAAATGCTGCGCCACCTTGCGGTAATATTCCAGAGCCTCTTGCCGATTCGGCTTCTGGTTCGGGCTGCTGAAAGGAACGTTGCCGATCTCCAGCAACTCCGGGGTCGTAAAGAAGGTCATGTTCGACGGGTAATGAAACAGCGAGTTGCACAGGCAGCCCTTGTCGACCAGTAATGTGTCGAACCCTGCATTCTGCGCATCGATAGCGCACGCCAGCCCCGTCGGCCCCGCCCCAATCACCACTACATCAGCCGCATTACTTCCAGAGGTTGCCGGTCGATTCATTTCTTTATTGTAGGCAAAGATTTCGCCGCGGGATGCAAGCGCTGCATCTTCATCGCCGTCTTTGACAGCACGCAATACCCATCAGGAGCCGTACAATTGCAGCGGCTCGCGTCTGAAGAAGGACATTACCGTCGAGGAGAAGCTTCGATGAAGGCAACCATGCTCTACAGAATCGCCAGTGTACTGCTCATTGTGTATGCTGCGGGCAACACGTTTGCACTCCTGAGGTTTTCGCGCGTTGCGGCGTCGATGAATCCTGTGCATTTTCCGGTCGGCCACCGACCCCTCACCTACGCTCAGGTCGTTTTCGGGCTTTGGCTGTTCTACGCTTTGTCTGTTTTGCTGGAGGCTTATTTGGCCTGGCATCTGGGTACCCTGGCTCGAACTAATCCGCAAGCCATTGGCGCACTGGGGTGGGTCCTCTTCGTATACCAGATTGCTGTCGTTTATATGAGTTCAGTCGCCTCCACGGGTCTCGTGATGGTTCTTTCGGTCGTGATTGCAATCTGCATAGCTTGGGCTTCTTGGCTGTCGACAGGCGCGGTACGAGCACCTGCGGCTGCGAAGTAAGCAAGCCATATCCTCAGCGGGCGGGATTTTTTAGTGCGAGCCGCCATGTGATTCGCGCGATCCGCCGGTTACACCATCCTTCGCGCTTTTGCGAAAGGCGGGAACCGTCACGCTCCCAATTCCATCGTCAATTCGACGCGCTTGTAGGCGACCTTAGGCGCAAGCCGACCATTCTTCTGTTGTGTCACCTCGACAAGACCATAGCGCTGCATGGTTTTGATGGTGCGCGAGAGATTTGGCTTTTTCCGCCCGGTGGCTTCGGCAAGCTCGGTCAAAGATTGCGGCGAAGTTCTGCGGATCACATCCAGCAAATCTTGGTTTTTCGAGGAAAGAATCCGCGCCATGCTCTCCGTCGAAGGAAACCAGACCTTCGGGTCGCGCGGACCGGGCTTCAATTCTCCGCGGGCAATTGCGCGGGTGCGCTCCTTCATCTTCTCGTACGAGGCGATTCCTACTCTGAGTGTGGTCATGGACCTGTCCTTTCTTGTAAGACCTGATCGACAGCTTTCCAGAAGTCATCGATTAACTGCAGGGCATTGTCATAGGTGTACGGTCGAATCGTCTTGAACCTGTGCCGGTGATCGTTCGCGGCTTTGTGCCTTCCGCCTGGACCACTGGTTTTTCTCACTGCATGCGCATTGTCAAACCCGACCAGCCGCTCGTTTCCCGGACCGTGCATTGTCAGTGAATACTTAATTCCGTGCGGCCATTCTGGAGCCGGATCGACCCGCTTCATGGATCACGTACGTATCACCATCGATAGCCAAAAGATTTTCAAGACCGTGGTCTGTCTTCTTATTGGGATGGCTCACTACCGTAGGTTATCAGGCGATGATAACCCACGGGTAATAATGTTTCATTGGCTCGAAAGCCTAAGCTCCGACATCCCCGCCGCGGAGTCGCTTACATCGCTTCTTTCAAGCCTGCACGGATCAGCCAGCGGTTCATCGGAAAACTGGTCGCGTACCCGCAGATCATCGCAATCTGCATCATCAGCCAGTACTGCGGCTCAAACGGAGTCAGATGCGGATCAGGAAACAGGCGAAAGAACACCAGTGCCATCCACGCATACATCCCAATCTGAAACGCCAGAATCGACAGTGTATCCGCCTTGATCGCCGCTACCAGCGCCTGGCCCATTGGCAAATGTCGCATCGGCTGGATGGCGAAATACTGAAACACAATTCCCAGCGCCCACGCCGCAACAAAGTCGATGGTGTACTCCGCCCACAACACCGAACCCAGCAGCGTAATGCCGGCGGCCGCAATCCAAAATTCGCACGCCACATCCGCCAGCATGCATCCCGCTCCGCAATGGCTGGTGCCCACCGCAACCTGACCCGCGGTCGGGCCGTTGGCGCGCTGTTCGCGTTCCATGTGCATGGCGGGTGCCTGCATGGCATCCTTGGTCTTCTTTCGACCCAATCGGTAGTATCCCCACAACGCAAACACGCTCAGATACAGCGCCGTCACCGGCCACACAATATTCATGATCGCCATTGCCTGCGGATGGCGCACTTCATCCACTGCAATCCACAGCGCACATGCAAACGCCACTGCAATCGAGCCCCACGCAATCGTCGCCAGCAATCGCTCCTCCCGTTACACGCTGTTTCAGATGGACAATCTGCGAAGTTCAGTTGCAGTTATATAAAATTTGCGCGCCAAAAAGCGAAGGGCGATGTCCCTTGTAGGAGAATCGCCCATACACAGTCCGATTTTTTTCGAAGATCTGGTTCGGCTTCCAGATCACAACCTCGTTTTCCCGGAATTAGTCGGGCCTACCGGTCTCAGCCCGCGTTTCTCTCACTCTTCCGTAATCACATGGGTTGGTGGAGTTTTCTCGCAGCCACCGACGCGCGTCCACAACTCTGGTGGCGGTGGGAGTTTCGTTGCGGAATCTCTTGATAGCGATAGTCTACCCGTCCTTCCTGGAAGATTTACCTTCCGCTATACAGTAGGCTTGGACCCGCAACAGAGGGGTTGCCACGCGGCGTAGCGAGCTTGCTTTCGCTGATTCCTCGCTTTTTACCGGCATCCACTCTGAGTGGAACGGGCATACAATCATGGTCTTAAGCCATCCATTATGGAATGCACGCACGCGAGCGAGGAGAATCCATGAAAGTCAAACACGCAGCCTGGATTGCAACTTCGGCATTGGGCGGCGCCGCTGTTCTAACTGCCGCAGCCGTTGCAACGGCACTCATGCAACGCGAACGTCGAAGAGCGTCTGAGCCGCTTCCTGAATCTAAGCAGCTCCCCGACTCCGCGCAGCTCTGCGACAAAGTCGTGTTGATTACCGGATCGTCTCGCGGCTTAGGCCTCGCCATCGCAGAAGAGTTTGGCCGTCATGGCGCGAAGATTGTCCTGACCGCCAGAGACTCAGAAGAACTCGAGCGAGCTCGCTTACTTCTTCTTGAAAGAACATCTGTCGAGCCAAATCGTATCCTGATCGTGCCTGCTGACCTGTGTCGACCGGACGAGGTCAAATCTCTCATACAACGCGCGACGGAACACTTCGGTCAGATCGATATTCTGGTCAACAACGCAGGCGTAATTGCAGTCGGGCCGATCGAATCTCAAACCATCGAAAATTTTCGTAACGTTATGGACGCAAATTTCTTCTCCGGCGTCCAGTGCTCCATGATGGTCCTGCCGCAGATGCTCAGTCGTCGCGATGGCACGATTGTGAACATTTCTTCGGTCGGCGGCAAAGTTGCAGTGCCGCACCTACTGCCGTATACCGCCAGCAAATTTGCTGTGACCGGATTCTCCCAGGGACTTCATACTGAACTGCGGGCCAAGGGGATTCATGTGCTCACCGTCTGCCCCGGCCTGATGCGGACCGGCTCTCATCTGAACGCACTTTTCTCAGGCGATTCGCCGCGCGAGTACCGCTGGTTCAGCCTGCTGGCGAATCTTCCCGGCGTTTCCTGCAGCGCACAGGACGCAGCGCGCAAGATTGTCAGTGCGGTGATTTCCAAATCGATAGAAATCTCGATCACACCTCAGGCAACGGTCGCCGCGCGTGCATCGCAGGTTCTACCCGAACTGACGGCATGTCTGAGTTCCGTAGCGAATCGTTTCCTCCCCAACCCCGGTCCCGATGGTTCACCGGTTCGACGAGGCGCGGAAGTTCGCGAGCTCGAGCTGATGCCGGCCGCAACCGTCGGCTGGACCGCCGCGCAGCACTATAACCAGATCGGCTAAGTTTCCATCCTTCGCCTCGAACCCATCCTTCGTTTCCGTCACTGACGACGCTGCGCGCGGAGTAGCGGCGCATGGAGCGCATATGCATCCTTCTCTGGTTTCGCTTCGTATCGTTTCGTAGCAATACATTTTTGATTGACATTGATAGGTCAAGGATGGAAAAATCCGATTTTCCCTAATCGGTTGATAAGGAACGCTCTGTCGCCGCGGATTTGGGATACAAAAATCAACCCGAGGACACGATTTATGAAGACCTTATCCAAGTCTCTCTCAGCCCTCATCGCTATTTTCTTTGTCCTTGGGTCGATCGCAGCCTGGGCAAGCATCACCGGTTCCATCTCTGGAGTTGTGACGGATCCCAACGGTGCGGTGGTTCCCGGAGTCACGGTAGTTGCCACTGACGTTGCAACCAATATTAAGCACACGACCGTCACCGATTCCAAAGGTTTCTACGCGTTTCCGGCCTTGAGCGTTGGGACCTACAGCGTGAACATCAGTCAGCCGGGATATCGCGATTACCAGGAAAGCGGCGTCATCATCAACGCCAACTCCGCCATCCGGCTCGATATCAAAATGGAGATCGGCCAGGTTTCAAACACGGTGAGGGTGCGCAGCGACGTTCTTCAGGTGGAGACGCAAAGCACGCAAATGGGCGATGTGATTCAAGGCGAAAAAATTACCTCCGTCCCTCTCAACGGCCGTTCGTACATTGACCTGTTGGCGCTGCAGCCGGGCGTCTCACCCTATAGCGATGTTGCGACTACAAACGGCTCTGGCGTTTCGGGTGTAGATGGCGGCGGTGGAAGTAGTATGGGCCTACAATCCGTGAACGGCGGTCAACCGGAAGGCAACGGTTACATGGTGAACGGCGCCGATGCGGAAGAAGGCGTCCACAACGCGGCGGCGTTTGTTCCCAATCTCGATTCCATCGCGCAATTCCGCATCATCACCAACAACTTCAACGCGGAGTATGGAAACTTCAGCGGCGGCCAGATCAACGTGGTCACCAAAGCTGGTACGAATCAATATCACGGCGATGCCTTCGACTTTCTTCGCAATACAGACCTGGATGCGAAGAATTATTTCTCCTCCAATCGCGGCGTCTTTATTCAAAACCAGTTTGGTGGAACAGTCGGCGGCCCGATTAAAAAAGACAAGCTTTTCTTTTTTGGCGATTACCAGGGAACGAAAACAACCGTCGGCGAGACCCAGTACTTTCCTGTGCCTTCCCTGGCAGATCGTACTGGAAATTTGATCGATCAGGCAGCCTCGCTTGAAGGTTCAGATCCTGCGAATGGCGGTCTAGGAGTCCAAGGGGCGTACTGGGCAAGCGTTCTATCTCAGGAGTTAGGGTATCCCGTAACCAACGGCGAACCATATTACTCAGCGGGGTGTACTGATAATGCAACCTGCGTTTTCCCCAACGCAGTCATCCCGGCTACTGCCATCTCCCCGGTCGCACAGAACATGCTGAAATATATTCCCGCGCCGAACGTGCCAGGGCAAAATGCGTATCAGACTTCAGCTTTCAATCAAACCCTGACGGATAACAAAGGCGGAATTCGTGTAGATACCAACACCCGCTTCGGCGCTCTGTTCGGCTACTACTTTGCGGATAAATATTCTGAGGTCAATCCATACTTTGCTGTCAACATTCCAGGTTTTGATGCCGATCTGAACGGCCTGACTCAGATGGCAAACTTTGGCCTGACAACGACCATCAACAATTCCACTGTAAATGATGCTCGTTTTGTCTACCTCCGGGATGTAAACCTGCAAGGGGTCCCAGTAGGGGGCCTTGGAGTAACGCTTTCTTCGTTAGGTTTCAACACGCCCTGGGGACCGACCGGTGGCATTGACTCCACAGATCCCTCGTTAGAAGGCGTGCCCAACGTAGGCTTCAATAACTACAGCTTCGGCGTGCCGCCGGATACTCTCCGCCAATTCAATAACACGGTTCAGATCATTGACAACGTCACCAAGATTCTTGGCACACATACCATTCAATTCGGCGGCGATTTTCACTATGACCAGATCAACGAACGTAATACCTATGGTCAAAATGGACAGTTCGGTTTCGGCGGTCAGGAAACAGGGTTTGATTTTGCGGATTATCTGATTGGGGCTCCCAATTATTTCATCCAGGCTAGCTACCAGATCCTGGATTCCCGCAGCAAATACTATGGGTTCTATGGGCAGGATAGTTGGCGCGTAGCTCCCACTGTTACGCTTAACTATGGATTGCGTTGGGAAGTGGCCACGCCATGGTATGACACTCAGAACAAGTTAGAGACACTTATCCAGGGGGAGCAATCTCTTTCGTTCCCAGGCGCGCCCACGGGCCTTGTCGTTCCGCTCGATCCCGGTGTGCCGCGAACCTTGGCGCCGGTCAGATACACCAACTTTGCTCCTAGAGTTGGAATTGCATTTGCCCCCGACGTCACCGAAGGTTGGTTGGGAAAACTGATCGGTGGCCCTGGCAAAACCAGTATCCGCGCTGGTTATGGAATCTTCTATACCTCCATCGTCGATGCCACGGGCTTTGTCGAAGTTGGCGACGCACCGTACGGACTGTTCTATGCCAGCCCTGGGCCTCCGCTGTTTGCATCCCCTTATGTAACGCGTCAAACCGGCCAGGTGCAACCGAATGCGTTTCCATTCGTGTTTCCACCTACCAACGTGTCGCCGAAAAATCCGGATACTACTTTCCCATGGTCTCAGGTCGAACCCATCTCCGGCTCTGACTATTTCTCTCCATCCAATGTGCTGCCCTACACCCAACAGTTCGAGTTATCTCTCGAACGCCAGCTAGGTACCAATACCGTTGCCAGCGTCAGCTATGTGGGCGCGGTGGGCCGACACAATCTTACCTTCATTGAAGCCAATCCAGGCGATCCGGCACTCTGTTTGTTTTTGAGCAATCCGGCGAATGTCGCTCCCAATACTCAAACCTGCGGTCCCTATGGAGAACAAAATCAGTACATTGAAGCCAATGGAACGGTGGTCAATAGTACCCGCACTCGATTTGGATCTGCTTTCGGCGCTGACTCGTTTATGTCCTCGGTGGCCAGTTCGAGTTACAACTCTCTTCAGGTAAGTGTGCAGCACACCGAGAAATATGCGAACTTCCTCATCGGCTACACCTGGGCGAAGTCGATGGACAATGGTTCGGGAGTCTTTGATCCGACCAATGTCTTCAACCCCAGTCAAAGCCGTGCACTCTCCACCTTCGATGTGCCACAAAACCTGGTGATCAGTTACACAGTGCAACTACCGTTCGATAACTTCATCGGCAAAGGGGATGTGGCGAAGCGCTTTACTGGTGGCTGGGCACTATCCGGAATTACTAGTTTTGTATCTGGCGAGCCGGTCCAGCTAAGTGAGAATGACGACTATTCTTTGATCGGAGCCAATACTAGCTTCGATGTGCCAAACTATGCCAACAACGGCAGCCCCCTCTACATCAACCGCAATCCGCGGAAAGGACTGCCATACTTTAATCCAAATTATTTTGTTTCGGAAAATCTTGGCCAGGTGGGCAATGCAATGCGTCGCTCCTTTGTCGGCCCCGGAATCAATAACTGGGATATGGCGCTGCTGAAAGACACCGATATCAAGGGAAATATGAGGTTGCAATTCCGCGCCGAAGCCTTCAATCTTTTCAACCATGCGCAGTTCGATAATCCGGATGGAAATTACAACGATGTAGGTAGCTTCGGCTATGTCTATGGCGCACGCGATCCGCGCATCATGCAAGTCGCGTT
>JBARFA010000134.1:0-4128 GCA_049796755.1 Acidobacteriaceae bacterium | reverse complement strand
CCGCGCCCACACTGAACATCGTTGCCCCGGTGAGGAAGGAGCGACGGTTCAGGCCACCCGCCGCACTCAATTCCTTAATCAATTTATCTGTCGCCATGAAGTCTCCTTGTTTTTGCTCTCTTCCTTCCGACTCGTCGGAAGGAAGCGGTGGTGGTTTACAAGCATTACGCCCGCACAACACGATTCGGATTTCTCGGGAAGAGTGATTTTTTTGAATCCGACTGATGCCTTCCTGCAGCCTGTACGGGGCGGAGGGGCGGATGGATTTGGATGAGCAGTGATTTTTTCTGGAGTTGGCTGCGAGGATACCTGCGCGGGAATGGTTGCTGAATTGCCTTTTGAGGGATGAACCACGTGACGAAGTCAGGCGTAGAGATCGCGACCGGCGCTGCAAGGGCACAAAGAAAATGCCCCGAAAACTCTCATAATGAAAGCTTACAGGGCATGGATGAGACGGCTGACTCGCGCGCGACGGTTACTTGTTGAGCTGTTCCATCAAGTTGTTAATCATGCGATTCAGATCAGTGTCGGTGTGGCGCAACTCATCGATCTTGGCGATGGAGTGCATCACGGTGGTGTGATGTTTGTCGCCGAAATGGCGGCCGATTTCCGGCAGGGACGCTTCTGTCAATTGTTTGGCGAGATACATGGCGATCTGGCGCGGAACAACGATGGAGCGAGAATTATTTTTCTGCTTCAGCTCCATGATCTTCATGCCGAACTGATCGGCCACAGCGCGCTGAATCACTTCAATCGTTACTTTTCGCACCTGCGTGTCGATGAACTGCTTCAGGCACTGCTGGGTAACGGCCAGGCTGATTTCCACGCCATGCAGACTGCACCACGCCAGTAGACGAACCAGCGCTCCTTCCAGCTCACGCACGTTCGTGCGCACGTTGGAAGCGACGAACAGCGCCACATCGACCGGCAGCGTGACATGTTCGCTCTCTGCTTTCTTCTGAAGAATCGCCACCTTCGTTTCCAGATCGGGCGGTTGAATATCGGCAATCAAGCCCCACTCGAAGCGATTGCGCAGGCGATCTTCAATCTCTGCCAGTTCTTTCGGCGGGCGATCGCTGGCGATCACGATCTGCTTCATGCTTTCATGCAGCGCGTTGAAGGTATGGAAGAATTCTTCCTGAGTGCGCTCCTTTTGCGCGAGGAACTGGATGTCGTCGATCAACAGCACGTCGACGGAGCGATACTTGTCGCGGAAGCTGGACATGCGATCGTAGCGCAGCGAGTTGATCATCTCGTTCGTAAATTTCTCGCTGGAGACATAGCAAATGGACGCCTGCGGCTGATGGCGTTTCACTTCATGTCCAATGGCATGCATCAGGTGAGTTTTGCCGTTGCCGACGGAGCCGTACAGAAAGAGCGGGTTGTACGCCTTCGAAGGACGTTCGGCGACAGCCTCGGCAGCGGCGCGGGCAAATTGATTTCCGTTGCCGATCACGAACGCGTCGAAGGTGTAACGAGGATTCAGTTGCGCGGCGGTGTCCCAGTCAAACCGAGATTGCTGCGGCCCCGCGGCTGCATTGGTGTTGTAGCGATTGCGAGCCGGATTGGAAGAGCGTGTGGGCTGCGGCGCAAAGCCGCCATCCTGTCGCACGCGAGGCGGCGGCGCTTCCTCCTGCAGGGCTTCAAAGGAAACTTCGTCGACTTCGAGGCCCAGTTGGTCGACGGCCTCCAGGATGTGATCGTTATACCGTTCGCCGATGTGTTCAAACTCGCGGGTCGGCACGGTGACGACGAGCACTCGTCCTTCAATGCGGCTAAAGCGCGTGGGCTTGAACCAGGTGTCGAACGACTGGTGATTGATCTTCTTTTCAAGCGCGGTCAGGATGCGAAGCCAGGGATTGACGGTCGAGGAAGCTGTGGCGAGAAATGACATGCTGTTTTCACTTTCAACGTTGCGGCGCGACTGCCGATGCAAATGAGAAATCTGCAGCGGAGCTTGCTCCTTCGAAGCTAAACAATACGGCGAACTCCATGTTCATGTGACGAACTTGAAATTGCCAAAGGTCGTGAGAAATGTTGGCTACGGTTTGTCCGATACTCGCTGAAAAGTGGTCGGCCTGGGGCGGTCAGAGCACACGGAACGGGTTGTTCGGATGACGTTAGCGAAAGCCGATACTAGCACATTCAAGTGCCGGTAGGCAGCAGTGTTTTCGACACAAAATCATTTCTTTTCGAAACTGCACCAAGGCTGGTGAAAGGGCGTGTTGAATGCCGGATTTGGATTGACAGCGGGCAATTTTCTCCGTCAAAATTCGGTCTGCGCGCACATCATTTTCGTGTAGCACTGCATCACGAAGTTGTATCATCCGCCGCGCGTTTTTCGACGAAGCGTGCACAGATAGAATAGCGGACCTGCGGCGGCTAGAAAAGTGCCGAATAAAATCGCAGGTAACCTTGGAGTAATGCGATCGGCGCTCGCCGCGACGATGGTGAAGAAAACCAACGCAGTCGGAGCGATACCAATTGTGACTGCGCCGAAGAGACCGAGAGGAACGCGGAAGGGTCGGGCAAGTGATGGTTCGCGCCAACGCAAAACCGCAAGCGCAACAAATTCCAGAACCAGGCTCAATCCATACAGCAGGATGTCGAGTTCAAGCAGGCGCGTCAGATTGAATCCCAACGCGAGCGCCCACGCAGCGCCGCACACCAGCACCGCGACCCAGGGAACACCATTGGCCATACGGCGCTCCAACGCTTTTGGCAGTAGACCGTCGCTGGCCATCGCTGCAGGAACGCGAGCGTAGGAAAGCATCAGTGCGTTGAACATGGCGATGCCTGTCAGCGCGCCACCGGCAACCACAGCAATGGCGAGCCATTCAGCGAAGCGCGGACCGATGTGCGTCCCTAAAATCCGCGCCGCCGCTACCCACGAACCGGTGACAAACATCGACGACGGAATTCCAGTGAACGCGACCACGGCGATGGGAAGAACATAACTGCCGGCGACCAGCAGAACAGCAGCCAGCATGGAACGAATGTAATTGCGCTGCGGATCTTCCACTTCGGCTGCGATGGTGGAAGCATTGTCCCATCCCATGTAGTTCCACACCACAAATAACAACGCAGTCACCATGCTGCCGTGCGGCGTTCGCGCCATAGTCGCATGATGCACGGAGCTCCCCGCAACCTGGAACAGGCCGCTTCTCCAAATGCCTAAGCCGATGATGCCGAGGAACGGTGTCAGCAGCAGCCACAGCATCCACAACGAACCCTGGCCGACCGAATACGCACCGCGCAAATTCCACGCAACGCAAATCACCACCACGGCCAGCGACCAGGCAATACCGCGATGGCCAGCCGTCAGTGCAGGATCGAGTTGCCCGAGATAGGCGACGGCGAGCGCAGGATAAATCGCCATGTCGAAGATGCTGGCGGAAAGAGAGAGCCAGGCCTCCTGAAATCCCCAGAAGCGGCCGAGAGCGCGGCTGACCCAGATGTAGAAACCGCCATCTTCAGGTAGCGCGCTGGCCAACTCGCCAACCATCAGCGCAGTCGGCAGACTCCAGATGACAGGGACGATGCAAAGCAGCAACAACGCGCGCCCATAGCCCGCCTGGCCGACGATATCTTCCAATCCATACGGTCCGCCAGACACCATAAAGTACGTGGCCGCAACCAATGGAAGCAGCCGCAGCCGTCGCATGGAGCGGGGTGCTCTCCATGCAGCGTGGGTAGCGGCGGATTGTGAATGCGTCTCGACGATTCGTTCCCGGATTGATTTTTTCGATCTCCGAACTACATCATGGAACAACACGGACCGGCATAGTGGAATCTCTTGAGCTCAAATTGGCGCTTGCCGACTGTGGAAGAGAGCGATATGCTGTCCCACGCAGCATACGACACAACCGCGGAAGGCTACTATGACCAAATCCAAGATCTTTTTTGTGGCGACGATTCTGGCTCTTCTTTGCTGTTCAAGCACGCGTTTGCGGGCACAGAGCGGCACGACTGCGCAGTGGGGCCGGCACATTACCTGCGCCTCGGATGACGGCCGGCGGCACTATTGTCCCATCAACACCGGGGGCGAAGCGCGCATGACGAACCAGCGCAGCGGCTCCCCCTGCATCCAGGGCCGGACTTGGGGCTACGATATGCGTGGTATCTGGG
>JBARFA010000133.1:0-6745 GCA_049796755.1 Acidobacteriaceae bacterium | reverse complement strand
CTTCACCACATCGCTCGCCGCATGCGGAGCCAGCGTCCGCCCCATAATTCCATTCTGCAAATCAATCAACACCAGCGCCGTCGACTTCGGATCCAGTTGCACTGCCGCCATCCCGCCCCACTCCTCTGCTCTCTGAAATCCGACTCGACCCGCAGCCTCGCAACCCGCATCGGCTCGATCCGCGCGCTCCCGCCTACGCCAGCGCCAAATTCAAATTATCAATCGCTTCGTCAATCTCCTGCGTGTTCTTGTACCCCACCGTCACGCTGTCCACGCCCGCATGGCGAAACGCGAACTTCATCGCCTTCTGCCGGTCTTCATGATTGAACACGCCCTCACCAATCAGCTTCATGCTGATCACGCCCATGCCCTTCGCCCGCGCCTGCTGCACATGTTTCACCACCTCCGGCACATTGCCCAGGCCATCGGTCGCGTAATCTTCCGCATCCATGCGCACGCCTTTGTGATTCATCCGGATCATAGCCACGTCCAGCCAGGAATCTCCCGGCACCTGCCGCAACGCCGGCAGCCCATGCACAGACGCTCCGCGCGACAGCACCGCCTTCTTCAACTCCGCTTCATCAATGCCGTCCTGCCATTGGATCGTATCCACCGGCCACGTCGCCGAGTGCTGCCAGTGCAGCAGCATAATGTCGAAGTACTCCGTCTTCGCCTGCCGCCGCAGCGCATCAATCTTGTCCATCGCATTCACGCCCGGCGTGGTCGTCACCTTCGACATCAATTGGTAGCTGTCGCGCGGCACGCCCTGCAACGCCACGCCCAGCATGTGATGCATATCGTCATACGACTCCGCCGTCTCAAAAAAACGAATTCCCCGCTCATGCGCATATCGCACCAGCCGCGTAAATTCCTTCTGCCCCAGATCGCGCTGCACCTGCCCGCTGAACGTCCCCGTACCAAACGCCAGCCGCGTCACCCGCACCTTCGACTTGCCCAGCGTCACCATATCCGTCGCTGTCTGCCGCTCCGCCTTCAGCGGCAAACTTCCGACACTCGCCAGCGCACCCACCGCCAGCCCCGCCTTCACAAATTCTCGTCTGGAGTAAGGACTCATCATTCACCCCCGCGCAGCCATCTCCAACGCAACCCCGCCGTTGGAGTATTTATTTTATGCCTCGATCCACATCTTCGACCGCCGCATATTTTTTAAGATTCGAAGATTTGTAGCCAGGATGTGTATTGCCGAAAGCGCGGAAAATGCGGGGGAGGATTGTCTTGCGGAGCGTCTACTTCCATTCCCAGAACTTTGAAACTGTATTACCGGAGCTATCCACGTCGTATTCGAACGCTCCACACGCATTGTTCATCCGCGCCAGCTTCTGCGACGCTGTCTTGAAAAACAGCATCCCGCGATAGCTGATGGCCCCGTCCTCCCCAAACTTGCCGACTCCCGTTCCTTTCCAGGTGACGGCGTCGCCATCCTGCGTCATGTTCACTCCCTGGCCCTCGCCAAAAATCGAACCATCCAGGCCAATCACCGATGTATATGTACCCAGCCCACTCGTCGCAACTCCCAGCATGTGGCCGCTATCTTCAAACGTCACTTCTACCGTTGTTGGATCTGTCGAAGTCACCCGCCTCACCAACCGTCTGCCTTTAGTTTCACCAAGCTGTTCACCAATCATGCATCGTCCTCTTTTCGCCGAGCCTCTACGTGCGAGCCTCGGGCTGGCCAATTGTACGCCGCCCGCGCCCAACCCATCCGGTTGCCCGAAGTCATCCACCGACCCTAAATTAGAGCGGAATAAAAAGAGCTGTCATCCCGAGCGAAGATCGCCGCAGCGACCGCAGTCGAGGGACCTGCCGTTCGGCCGTTGTCCCAACCTTGGCCCGCCCATAAACGCGGGTGCCCCACATCTCGCCTCTGAGATGTGGGAGAAAAGCCCCATCCATCGAGAGTCCGACGGTGCCCCATTCAAGCCCTCCGTTGGCTTGAGTGGGTAAGAAGCCGAATAAAAGCTCGAACAAAAAGTATTGTCATCCCGACCGGAGGTTGCTCTAGCAACCGTAGTCGAGGGACATGCTGTTCCATTCGCGCCATGAAAACCAAAGGTGCCCCATCCTTCGCGTCCTCTGCGAAGGGTGGGATACATCGAAGACAGCAGCACAAGTTCGCGCCCCTACCTTATATAGTCAGAACTAAATCGTG
Source organism: Acidobacteriaceae bacterium (assembly GCA_049796755.1). GTDB lineage: Bacteria > Acidobacteriota > Terriglobia > Terriglobales > Acidobacteriaceae > JAKAAZ01. Next base: position 4,575 of record JBARFA010000133.1, on the reverse strand, counting down.
ACCCACCCTCTCTGGACTCGACGAAAATTCCTCCACCGCTCCACCAGCGTCGCTACCGCTGTCGCCCTCCCTGCCCTCGCATCGTCCCTAATCCCCATCAACAAAGACCCGCTCCGAGGCCGATTCCTCACCCACATCTCCGTCGTCCGCGTCAACCAGATTGAAGTCTCTCCCACCCGCTCCATCGGCCAGGATGAGTCCGCCCTCAACACCCCGCAGCACATCCGTTCCCGCCGCGAAGCCTTCGCTCGCGGCTGTCCCAACGGCACAATGACCTGGGCCATCAGCTGGCTCGCGCTCAACGATACGCGTGCCGAGTATCAACAAGGCCGCCGCCTGCTCGCCTCCTATCACGATCGCTATGGCGACGAGATCACCTTCATTCCCGGTGGCTACTTCGCGCCCATGTATAACACTCGCGAACAAATCCGCGTCACCATCCACGACGCGCTCAAGCTTGTCACGAACATGGTCGGCAACCGCTATCGTCCGCAGTCTCTCATCGCCGGATTTATGGATGCGGAAAATCAGCGCTTCCTCGCGACCGAAGAAGGCATTCATGTTTGCCAGGGTCAGATCTGGAGCCAGCACGGCATCGACAACGGCGATGGCGACGGCGGCATCTGCTACCCCTACTATCCCAGCCGCCAGCACTATCTAAAACCCGCGCAGGGTCCCGCCGACTTTATCGATTGCGTCTGCCTCGACGGATGGACCTGCGATTTTCTCGCCGCGCGTCGCAACGGTTTTCAAGGTGGATTCAACAGTCGCATGGGCGTCGGCCCCATCGAGACCGTCGGCGATTTAGGAGAAGTTGCCGGCCGTCGCGAAATGATGGCCACCACCGCCATGCATTTCGATCGCGGCCATGCCCTCAACGGCTTCGCCTGGGTCACCGGCATTTGGGAAGTATCGATCGGTCACGACGACGACCTCGCCTGGTGGCTGCAGTCCGTTCGCGAGCGATGGCCCGACACCCAGGTCCTCACCGAAGGCGACTTCGGCATGAAGTGGCGCACTCACAATCCCAATAACAATTCGCTCAACTACCGCTTCGACGCCAAAGGCACCGGCGCACCCGGCTCCGAAAAAGATCTGGGAATTTTCTGGTACATGAATGATGAATTTCGTCTGGCGCTACTGCAAAACTGGCAGACCAACGGCCCCCACATGGTCATCGATTTCACCCGCTACGATCTGCCCGCGCACGAACCCGCTCATCCACAACGCGAGTGGAGCCTGATGAACGTCCTCAATCAAAAACAAACGCGCCCGCAGGACAAGCCCATCCGCCTCGCCCAACTTTCATCCGATAATCAGCACCGCATCTACGCCCGCTACCCACAACTAAAAAAGTGGGCCTGACCACCTGAATCGCGTCGCGCGTCGCAACTTTCAATTGAAAAGAATTGTCATTCCGAACTAAAAAGAATTGTCATCCCGAGCGAAGTCGAGGGACCTGCTTTTCTGCCCGCGGACTACGCCTCGCGCAGCAGCTCTGTCTTGTACTTCGGCGCCAACGCCCTCGCCTTCTCCAGAAATTCCGCCATCTCTTTGTCATTCAACTTCGGCGGAGCCGTCGTTCGCGTAGCCACCGGCACTCCAAGTTCGGCAAAAAATCGATCGGTCCCCGCCGGAGCACAAATGCAAATCATCCGCGCCGGCATCGAAAATGCATTGTGAAACTGATGCGGAGCATTCGAAGGAACATTCACCGTCTCGCCCGCTTGCACCGTGGATTTCTTGCCGCGAAACGTCACCTCAACCTCGCCCTCGAGCACAATGAAGGTCTCTTCAAAATCGTGCCGATGCGGACCCGGCCCACCGCTCGGAGGCACGTGCATATCGATCACGCAGAACTTGTCGCCGGTATCCTTTCCCGCCACCGTGATCGTGTATGTATCCCCCACCAGCCCGATATGCGGCGCCTTCGCATCATCGACCTTCGTCATCGCCAGCACCCGCGTCAGATCATCCGCCGGAATCGCCGCACCGCTCGACTTCTCTTCCGTCATGCTCCCTCCCTTGACCATCGTTCCGCGAAAATCGCGCCGCCCTCACGCTCCGCCCTCATACTGCGCATCCGTCACCGGCTCCAGCCAATCCACCATCTTCCCATCCAGCTTTTCCTGAACAGCAAAATGCGTCATCCCCGTCGTCGCCGCCGCCCCATGCCAATGCTTTTCTCCAGGAGAAATCCACACCACATCCCCCGGCCGAATCTCTTCCACCGGGCCGCCCCATCGTTGTACCCGCCCACATCCCGCCGTCACAATCAGCGTCTGTCCCAGCGGATGTGTATGCCACACCGTCCGCGCTCCCAGATCAAACGTCACACTCGCACCCGCCACCCGCGCCGGATCAGGCGCATCAAATAACCGGTCGAGCCGCACCGCTCCCGTGAACCACTCCGCGGACCCCTTCTCTGACGGCCGCGTTCCCACTCGTTTGATCTCCATCCATCCCCCTAATCCTTCTGTTCTTTACCGACCCACCAGCGATGCATGGAACGCCGGATACCGCTCGCCCTCAATCTTCACCTTCGACGACGCCTCTTCCAACTCGCGCACATCGCCAGCCGTCAGCTCAATCTTTGTCGCTCCAAGATTCTCTTCCAAACGCTCCAATTTTGTAGTCCCCGGAATCGGCACGATCCACGGCTTTTTCGCCAGCAGCCATGCCAGTGCAATCTGCGCCGGCGTCGCCTTCTTCTTCTCCGCAAATTTCCGGATCACATCCACAATCGCCTGGTTCGCCGTCCGATTTTCCTCGCTGAACCGCGGCACAATGCTCCGAAAATCCGTGCTGTCGAATTTCGTATTCGCATCAATCTTCCCCGTCAAAAATCCCTTCCCCAGCGGACTGAACGGGACAAACCCGATCCCCAGCTCCTCCAGCGTCGGCATCACCGTCTCCTCCGGCTCCCGCCAAAATAGCGAGTACTCACTCTGCAGCGCCGTCACCGGCTGCACCGCATGTGCCCGGCGAATCGTCTTCGCCCCCGCCTCCGACAATCCAAAATGTTTCACCTTGCCTTGCGCGATCAATTCCTTCACCGCGCCCGCCACATCTTCAATCGGCACATTCAAATCCACGCGATGCTGATAAAACAAATCAATCGCATCCACCTTCAACCGCTTCAGCGAAGCCTCCGCCACTTCCTTGATATGCTCCGGCCGGCTGTTCAACGCATTCCATTTTCCACCGTCCGCAGGATTTCCCTCCCACCCAAACTTCGTCGCGATCGCAACTTTTCCCTTATACGGAGCCAGCCCCTCACCCACCAGCTCTTCATTCACAAACGGTCCATACACCTCCGCCGTATCGAAAAACGTCACCCCGCGATCCACCGCCGCATGCAGCACCTTGATCATTTCCGTTTTGTCCTTCGCCGGCCCCAGCCCAAAGCTCATTCCCATGGCGCCAAATCCCAGTTCCGAAACCTTCAGTCCATTCTTTCCCAATGTGCGCGTTTTCATGTTCTCTCCTGTTCACTGTTACGTTGCGAGTGTGATGAATTTGCAAGTTCACCAAATGCATTTGCCATCGCGAGGATGTGTCATTCCGAGCGTAGTCGAGGAACCTGCTTTTTCCGGTTCGCAGCGGAGCTGGCCGCGCGGAACGAAAGCTTCTCGGAAATTCTTGTTCTTGTATCGAAAAAGGCGCTTCTCTCTATCGGATGCCGCCCGCCTCCACTCCGCTTCAATCACCCCATCCACATCTCAACCACCCATCCCTCTCTTACACTAATCTCAGCGAGGATTTTCTTCCCATGAGCGATGGCCGCGAAGAACGCGAAGAACAGGAAAAGCGCCGTCAGCAGGAGCAAGAAGAAGATCGCGAAGACCGCCTGCATCGTGACCCCATCGATCCCTGGCAACCCGAGCGCCCCGACTCCTGAAGCCTCCGCGCCACCCCACCCCGTCATCCGAGTAATTCACGCGGCGCGAATTGGCGCCGGCGGTACGACAATCTCAACCAGTCCGGTAGCAACGTCATAAACAAGTCCGGAAATGAGCCACTCCCCCGGCAACGCAGGAATCGCCTTCAGCGCAGCCACGTCAACCGCAACCGCCGTACACGGATCGGAAACCGACTTCCCCTTCACCTCCCCTTCCTGTACCTGAAAATAGCGCGTCAGCAGCGCCGGGTCGCCGACCAGCCGTGTGATCCCGCAATCCGTGTGCTGCAGCACGATCAGATGAAACTCCCCGCCGCCTCCAGGAATCTCTCCCGCAACCTGTCCGATTCGCCCCAGCAGCCCCAGCTGCTCCAGCAACCCCGGCGTAATTCGACCGCCGATGTTTCGCATCACCACCGCCTCGCCCGGTTCAATCCCCAGCACATGCGCAGGATCCACGCGCATATCCGCGCATCCGATCACGATTGCCTTCACCTTCGGCAGCGCCCGCGGAAGCGACATCAGCCCGCCCGCAGCCGACTGCTCCGCAGCAAAGTCTTTGTTCCGTTCTAACGTCAAGTCGAGATAGCTCATGTTCATCTCCTCCCCAAAGAGATGCCCGCCACCCCTCCCTCGCATCTGCGACCTGCAAATTCTTCGAATGTTAAAAAATT
>JBARFA010000132.1:0-102352 GCA_049796755.1 Acidobacteriaceae bacterium | reverse complement strand
GCGCTGGGGAGGCCGACGAACAAAGCGTGGCCGATGACACCGCTGACCAACGCCGCAGTCGTGATCGGGCTGGGAGCAACCGCGGTGAGAGGCAGCACCAACAGGTTCATCACTGTCCACACGGCAGCGCCATACAGCAGTCCGAGGAGCAGCCATTGCGTACGCAACACAGCGATGCGTCGGCTGGCAAGGATATAGATCGTTGCGACTACCAGCGCGATAGCGAAGTGCACGACGAGGCCAAGTCCCGCGCTGCCAAGGCCGCCCGAGAAGGCCCGTGCGCCCAGCAGACTGCTGGCGATGTACTGCAGCACCTGGATCGGGTTCTGGCCTTGCAGGCCTCGGACGACGACGCCATCGGCTGCATCGAGCACTCCAACCGCCAGCGTGGCATAGAGGATGGCGCGAGAGACGAGCAACGTGCGCGCTGCCGAATGCGGCTCACTCCCAGGGGTCGGGTTCAGGGCAGAGGCGGTCATTTGCCCGCCCCCGTCTTCTGTCCCTTTCCTAGAAAGCCGATGATCTTGCCTGCGACGAACTCGCTGTGCTCTTCCAGCAGAAAGTGGCCACCGTCGATCAGGTGCAGTTCCGCCTGCGGCAGGTCGCGCAGGAACGCCTGCGCTCCGGGCACGATGAAGAAGGGATCGTTCTGCCCCCACACGATGAGCGTGCGCGGCTGGAGCTTGCGGAAGTATTCGTGCCACGCGTCGTAGAGAGCCAGGTTCGAGGTGTAGTTGTGAAGGAGGTCGAGTTGAATGGCGTCATTGCCGGGTCGGTCCAGCAGCGCCTGGTCGAAGGTGTAGCTGTCCGGGCTGACCGCCGCCACGTTTTTTGCACCATGGGTGTACTCGAAGATGGTCGTCTCCTTGGTCAGAAGTGTGCGCGGCGCCTTCTCCGTCTCCTCGTTACGATTCGCCCAGAAAGGCTTCATCGGCTCGAAGGCGGCGCTGATGCCTTCCACGTAAGCATTGCCGTTCTGCACGACGATGCCTTCGATCGCTTCCGGATGACGCGAGGCAATGCGGAAACCGACGGGCGCGCCGTAATCCTGCACGTAGATGCTGAACTTCTTCAGGCCCAGTGTTGTGAAGAGCAGCTCCTCGATCGGCGCGGTGATGCTGTCGAAGGTGTATCGAAAACCGGTCGCCGCAGGAGCATCGCTGTAGCCGAAGCCGAGGTAGTCCGGCGCGACAACGTGGAAGTGGCTGGCGAGCTGCGGGATCAGATCCCGGAACATATGCGACGACGACGGAAAGCCATGAAGCAGAACGATCGTCGGATTGTTGGTCGAGCCGGCCTCGCGGTAGAAGATCTTGTGGCCCTGGATGTTGGCATGCTGGTACGTAGTCATGTGGTTCTCCTTTTTGTTAATTTGATTGTCTGCAGGCGAGAGCAGCGCACTGGCCGCTTCCAACAGGAACTCTACAACGGTCGCAGGCGAGGAGATCTGAGGAGCATGATCTACATCGTGCGAGCGGACCTGTGCGCCCATGCGGTCGGCCACAAAACGTTGCGTTTTCGGGCTGAACATACGATCATCTTCAGCCAGTAGATACCACGAAGGCTTCGTCCTCCATGCTGGAATATGTATCGCTTCGCCAAGACACGTCATGGCTATCGGGCGTTGCGCTGCTACCCTGATTGCGTTTTGCTTGGCCGTGGCTCGGTGGCCGACCGCATTCTTCATTCCTTCCTCCGACATCCATAAGAGACCATGACTGTCGGGTTCCAGATGGGGAGCTTTTTCGTGTGGAGGCTCTCGAAAGAACAAGTCCCCCACTGTTTCTCCCTTGTCTGGAGGCATGGCTGCCACAAAGGCCAGGCCTCGGACACGGTCGTCACTTTCCAGGGCGGATATCACGCCGCCGGAGTAAGAGTGAGAGACAAGGAGGATTGGCCCCGCGCCCGCCCTTTCCAGAGCCACTTTTAAAGCAGCCACGTCGTCGGACAGCGAAGTCATTGGAATCTGGGGAGCGATAACCTGGATGCCCGCCTTGAGTAGCGGGCCGATCACGGCAGACCACGAGGATGCGTCCGCCCATGCAGCATGCACCAGAACGATCGTTGCATTAGAAGGAACTTTGTTCATAATTCACCTTTCGCCCAATCAACACGCACGTGGTGAGACACTGTCCGGCAGCTGAAAAGATCGGCGCCGACTCACCTTTCAATACCCAGCTTTGTTTATGCAGATGCAATGCCAAAGAGCAGGACTTCTACAGCGTGGCCGCCCGCGGGTCCAAGTCACTGTTGGTCAGTGGGATCGCTCCGGCGGGTAGGTGCTTCCATGTTCCACGCGGCGACGAATGCGAGACGAAAGTCCACCACTGACGGGAATTGGTCACGACCTTCGTCGCGGCACGACGGCAGGAGATAAACTCCAATCTGCCGAGGCGGAATCGATGCTTCGTGGGAACACACCTTCGAATAAAAAAGGACCCGAACCACAAAGCACCAGCGCAATCAGACACGCCAAAGAGAGCAGATCACATTCGTATCCGGGTGGCCCGAATTTGACTCCTGCCGCCGTGGCAGCTACGAGCTGGATGGAACTGAAGCCGTACCTTGAGTGAACGCTGAACATCGCAACCAGCAGGACGACCGCCATCGGCACGCTGACCAGCGGCCACGTTGTAGGGCTTGGCACTCTGCCGTTCCGGAGTCTCTGCAAGTTCATATGCGGTTGGGCCCAAACTCGCGAAGAAGTGAGGTTCATGCAGGATCATGGCAGCCGAACCTGCGAGAAACGAGAGGCCAGCTTCATAGAGATGAGCAACGATTATGTCGTAGGCGCCTAGAGCATCGAGCCGAAGATCAATGCGTTCCGCCCGGATTATCCGGGCACGCTCGATTTATCAGGACGCACTCGATTGGACGGTTCGCAAGAACCACGAACGACCTTCGATCGGCCTGCTGCTCTGCGCGAGCGGCAGGCATAACGAACGGAAACTCTCAGTAGATTGCCAAACGAATTCCGGAGAACTGCCAACGCGTCGCTGGCGGAAAGAAATTGCGGTAGGTGGCACGGATATGATTCGCAGGTGTAATGCAGGACCCTCCGCGCAGAATCATCTGGCCGGACAAGAACTTGGCGTTGTATTCGCCCAGTGCACCGGGGAGCGCCTTGTACCCTGGATAGCAGATATAAGGGCTGGCGGTCCACTCCCATGTGTCGCCAAAGAGTTGTTCAACCCCATTGCCCTTCGCCGTTGCCGGATGCAGTCTGCCCGTGTCGAGTAGATTCCCGTGCGGCGGCACATGACTCGACACTGATTCCCATTCTGCTTCGGTGGGGAGTCTGCAGCCGCGCCAGCGTGCGAAGGCAGCGGCTTCGAAAAAGCTTATGTGACACACAGCTGTATCGAGTAACACAGAGAGTCCAAACCAGCCGCGAAGCGTGAAGATGCGCCAACCCATCTCATCGCTGGGATCACGCTCCCAATAAAGCGGCGCTTCCCAGCCGGCCTCCTTGACTTTCTCCCAGCCGTCAGAAAGCCAGAGAACGGAGCGCATATAACCGTCATCCAACATGAACTCCAGATACTCGCGACAAGTGACCTCGCGGTTAGCAATCTGGAACGGATCGAGGTAAACCCGATGACGCGGAGTCTCATTCTCATAGCAAAAGTCGGAAAGATCCTCCGCGTTCGATGAATAACCAATTTCGGTCAGCCCTCCCTCAAAGTTGAGCCACCGCATTTTCGGCAGCGGATGAGCACGCTCTTGTGGCAAGGCGACCGATTCATAGGACGGTCGCAGAGGATTTGAGAAGAATGCGTGCTTGATGTCGGTCAGAACCAGTTCCTGATGTTGTTGTTCATGGTTGAGGCCGAGAATGATGAGGCGAGATACCTCTCGTTCGATTGAGTGTGCAAACAGTCTCTCCATCTCCCGATCCACATAAGCGCGGAAATCTAGAACGTCGTCCAGTGATGGACGAGAAAAAATTGTTCGTAACTTCTTTTCGGGAATCTCATCGCCGAGAGAGAGGTAATAGCTGTTGAACAGCCGGTGAAACTCTTCACGAAACGGCCTGTAGTTAGCGAGATATGGTCGCAACACAAATGTCTCGAAGAACCATGTCGTATGGGCCTGATGCCACTTCACCGGGCTGGCTTCAGGACATGACTGGACCATCTGGTCTTCGGCGGACAAGCTTGTCACAAGTGAACGCGTCGTCGAGCGCACGGATTTGTATTTCGACTCAAGAATAGACATAGTGGGTTATTTGGCTCGCTGGTAAACCAACGGTCGCGTAGACAGCGGGTATGCCAGTCGAGGCCAGGCACGACTCTACGAAGCAAGCAAATTGCCAAAACAAGGAGTGTTGCGAGGTGAAGGAAGACATCCGCTAAAGTCTTATTTTGTAAAACGATGTGACTGCGAGGAGGCCGCACACTTTGAAGGTTAGCGACGGATTTGCGACCGACGTTCGTCACTGGCAGGTTTCCGTCGCGACAATCGTCGCGTCCTGCCGTGCAGGAAGAGAGGAATCAGTCTTCGCATAGCTAACTCGCGATGACACTCTTTTGTTCGGCCAAACCGGGACGGTTTATCCGAAGCTTCCGCATTTTGTAAACCAAGGATGTCCGCTTCATTCCTAGTCGTTCTGCAGCGCCGGTGCGGCCACCTACTACCCAATTGCTCGCTTCAAGCGCACGAAGGATATGATCTCGCTCAACTTCCTCCAAACCCGTGATGGGCGTATTTGATCCCTTGTGAGAACTGAAGGACTCTAATTCGGAAGTCGGGGCCCTCAACACAGTGTGAGGAGAAAGAATCACCGCTCGCTCGATGAAGTTCTGCAATTCGCGCACATTTCCCGGCCAGCGGTAACGCACGAGTGCATCCATGGTCTCGGTAGGGATTGTACTGATCTTTTTATCCATTCGGAGTGCGTAGAACTCGGTGAAGTGCCAAACCAGTTTCGGAATGTCCTCCGTGCGCTGCCGCAGCGCTGGAACATTGACGGGAAAAACTTTCAAACGATAGTAAAGGTCTTCACGAAACGTTGACTGTTTGACCATCCCGGCTAAATCTCGATGGGTAGCTGCGATAAGGCGCACGTTCACCTTGTGGGTGTGGTTGCTGCCGAGTCTCTCGAATTCCTGTTCCTGGAGAACGCGAAGCAATTTTGCCTGGAGCTCTAGAGGGATGTCGCCGACTTCATCAAGGAAGAGTGTGCCTTTATTTGCGAGTTCAAAGCGACCTGTCTTTTGCGCAATTGCTCCTGTGAATGCGCCTTTTTCGTGTCCGAACAATTCGCTTTCGAGTAGGCCAAGCGGGATCGCGGCGCAATTCAGTTTAACGAAAGCCCGCCCCCGGCGGCTGCTCAGATTGTGGATAGCGCGAGCAATCAGTTCTTTTCCGGTACCCGTCTCTCCCACAATCAGAACACTCGAATCCGTGGGCGCCACTATAGCCACTAGATCCAGCGTGGTTTTCAGCGCCGGGCTGTCCCCGACAATATTCCCAAACTCAGCGCGAATCTCCTCTTCGAGATAAAGTCTGTGCTTCGCTTCCTTATCTCGATCTCTTACGGCCGCTTCATAGTCCAACGCGTTCTCAAGGGCGATGGCCACCTGGCGTGCAACTTGTTCGAGAAAGGAAACCTCCTCGCGGTCAAAGGCCCTCGCGGACCGCTTCATCGCGGCCAGGACCCCCACGACGCCAGTTCGGCCGATCAGCGGGAGATCGCACCCCGAGATCAAACCCTCGTCCGTCAGCCGTTGATAGAAGCGTTGACCTATGCTGTTGCCGAAACTTTCGGGGTCGTCGCGTACCTCCTCCAAACTATTGAAGTGTTGAAGCTTTTTCGTCCAAAAAGCCTTGCCACACGTCGAGCCATGGATCGGTACGATCGCGCCGTCGCATAGAAAACCTCGCGAATCCGGATTGTATAGAACGGTGAGACGCAATTCACCGCTATCCGCATCCGGCAGAAGCAGGGCGCAAAAGTCACACCGCGTCACTTTCAGCAGATCGGTCGACAGCGTACCCACTAAACTTCGGAAGTCCAGCTTCGAACTCATGCTGTGGGTGATCTCCAGAAGCAGTCGCAGCCGATCGCGTTCGAGCCGCGACCTTTCTATGTTCAGATGGCGCTCAATTGCGATTGCCACAATGCGGCTTGCATTCTCGATTAACTGCACGTCGATAGGGTCAGGGCTACGGGCTTCTCGGTAATGAATGGCGAAGGTCCCGAGAACTTTCCCGTCGCTCGTGAACAACGGTCGCGACCACACAGATCGAATTCCAAAGGGCAAGAGCAGATGACGATAATGGTCCCAAATGGGGTCTCGGAGGATATCGGTCACATATACGGGTTCCCGTCGATACACGGATGTGCCGCAGGATCCGCCTTTCGGGCCAATCAGCATTGACCCTACGTGAGCGATGAATCCATCCAGACTGGGCGCGGCCGCGCAATGGAGCTGGCTTCCGTCGTTGTCCGGAAGCCAGATTGTGCACAATGTGCCGTCGCCCCGAGACTCAACGAGCCGAGCAATGATTGTGAGCACCTCAGCCAAAGGAGCTCCGTCGAGAATCATCTGCAGAATGTTGAGCACCGATTCGGAGGAAAACAGACCGGACTCATTCTGCAGGCCTTTTTCGCTCGACATCAGAGTTGCTGGGGGATGGGTTGCAGTTTCCATCGGCTCTCCTCGGCTTAACGCCGCTCCGAAAAGGACACCGTGCCGCTCCGGCACACGGGTTATTTTTGGTATAGAACTGGACGCACACGCTTGTCAACGCGCGACAAATCCATTATAAATGGCAAATTTCTGCCTCGAATGTATTTAGAGACTGCGTCCGTTCTCTTCGCTGGGCCTCCTGTTCTATGATTCTCTGATTACTCGCATCAGCCAGGATGAACTAGTTTTCTTTCACTTCAGAGAGTTGCCGGCATCAGGCAGTAGACGAGGGCATCCGCCAGATCGAAGGAGCTCGGCGCTTGATAGATGGGTCTGGCAGACCACTGTGGGGAGAATCATCATGACGGTCTGCTTCAGCTCCTGATTCGATCGCCGCAGAAGATACCCTCAAACTTCTTGAGCTTGGGTGTAGTCGAGTGAATGTACCCATACCCATCTGTTTTCGTCGGGAACTTAAGTCGCGGATTACGAAACTCTTACGTCTTTGCAGGACGGAGATTTCGGACGCTGGCTGTCATCGGGATCGAAGAGTACTTTCATTGGCTTTGGGCACAACATCTGTAGCTTTCCATGCGATGTCCAATTGCCTTGCACCTCTTCCGTTACCGTCGCGGGTACTTCAAATGAGATGGAAATCCCAGGTATGACTTGAGCTGGGCGCTTTACAACACCTCCAAAATCAGCAATGTCATGTCATCTTGCTGTGGCATCCCATTGGCATGAGATTCCATCGCAGTGAGCAAACTCCGCTTGACAGTACTAAGTTCTCCGTCGAACGCAGCCTGCAAAACCTGACGAAGACGTTCCTCGCCGAATTCTTCAAAGTCTGCAGAAAACCGTTCGGTGACGCCGTCGGTATAGAGAATCAGGCGGTCTCCGCTTTGAAGTGGCGTAACGGCTTCATCGTACGTTGCAGCGGCAAAGGCACCAAGCAACCCATTTGAAAGACTGGTCGTTTCTGTCGAGAAGAGCGGCTTCCGGGTGGATTCACAATTTCTTTTGAGGAACGGAGTTGGGTGACCCGCATAAGAGAAATAGAGTTGCGAGTCCTGGGTATAGAAGGCAAGGACAGCAGCTGTAGTGAGTGCGCTGACGCCTCGTTCAAACAAGAGCTGATTCAAGGATGACAGAATTTCATTATTATTTGGAGTGTTCATGTTCGCGCTCAACAGGTCATAGATCCATTGGCTGAGTGTGCTTACCTCGGAACCATGACCGCGCAAATCTGCTACTGCGATTCGAGTCACAAAGTCGTTTTGGCACACACTGAAGTAGTAAATATCGCCGCCATGATCGCCCTCGGAAGATTTGCTAAAGATAGTTGCTCTAACTCCGCCCGTGAGAATATCGCAGTCCACGTCATGGTTCCCGCCCCATATTTCCAGGCATCGAATGCGATAGGTTATCTCCGAATTCTCACTCATATGTGTTCTCCCCTCGCAACGCGATCCTTCTAGCCCTAAACCATGGGATTGGATATTTGCCGTGGTTACGATTTCTCCGGAGAGGGTGATTCACGACAATTTTTGCGAGTCGAAGCATCCCTGAGACGCTCCAGGCCTGCGCTATGCAGCCTCTAGGATTATGGGGATAGTCGCCGTCGAAAATCTCCGAGGTTTGGCCGATGCCGGCCGCGCGCAGATGACCCACCATCCCGGTCAACGAGATCGCTATTTCGTTTAGCACCAGCGGATATTCATGCTTGCGATGGTTGACGAAGCATAGCCGCCGATTCCGTTCACAATCAACCATTCCCGTGCTCCCGAGATTTCGAGCTTCTTGCAATCGGTCTCATTGAACTCAAGCACGTCGAACCTTTCGAACACGATTTGTACTACCTGTGGGCAGCACACCGAGCCTTCACCTTTTGAAAGTGAAGCTCCCGGAATTCTGCATAAGAACTTAACTACCTAACCTCTGCGTCCGTACTGCTTGGTTTACAGAACCACCCAAGTTCGGACGCATGCGCGAAATATTCCTGAATCTTCAATGCTTGATCCTCTGCAGTGAAAGTGCCATCACGGAAAGACGTTTCCAGCGCTATACCCAGCGGAGCGCCCTTTTGCAGCGCGGAGAGCAACAGGAAGGCCTCGCGATCGAGCCTCCGGTAATAAACGGAGTTTTCATACCGATGTACCGCCAGGCAAACCACGGAACGTTTCATCTTGGGGAGTCCCGTTCGCTTAACATGCTTCCGTTCGGAAGCGGCATTGCTCATGATGTCACTGGGAGCGGTTTCCCGATGCACGGCGAGAACAAGTTCGTCCACGGGATACTTAAGCTGCAGCAGTTGCAGATGCGGCTGCAGAGACAATGTCGAATCAGCCGCAATATTGCTGAAGTCCGCTGTGGTCAGCGGTGGCACATCGGCTCCGTCATAAGCCTCGACGTACGCCCACTCGAGTCTCGCCACATCCAGCAGCAGATCGTGACGACGGGGAGCGAACTCAGCGTGATCTTCGAGCCACTGCGGAAGCTTGGAGCCGAGATTGCGAAGCGTGAATGAAACCGATGGATTCTCTCGCAGATATGCAAGGATAAGCCGATCGAATTGTTTGTCTCCCAGTACCGCATTCAATGTCGGAAAATCTTCTGCCACGGATTCGATCACTCGAAACCAGTACTGTCGGTTGTAAATTTCCAGACGCTCGAATGAGGACAATCGCTCGTTCGGCTTAACGTAACTGTCGGCGATCGCGGTCGTCGAGCTCCCATCTTCCGCTACCGGTTGCATTTCAAAATCTGCGGTGAGTGGTCGCATTACATCTTCGGCCATGCGTCGTTGCAACTCGAGAAGGTTCATGGACGGACGACCTCTCTCGAATCTTCCTCCACTAGCGCTCTTGAAACATCATCGCTCTCCGAGCGTTCGAGATATTGCACCGCCTTGAGTGCCTCGGAATGTACTTCGTCGAACGAGGGGATATTGTCGTCCCATTCGAGTAGCGTCGCTGTAGGTCCAACTCGTTCGATCGCGCACGCATACAGCCGCCATACGGAATCGAGCACTGGGTGATCGTGCGTGTCCAGAATGTATTTTTCAAATTTCGAGTGTCCGGCAATATGAATCTGGGCGACCCGCTCGGCGGGCACGCTGTTGACGTATTCGAAAGGATCGAAGCCGTGATTCTGCGAAGACACGTAAATGTTGTTTACGTCGAGAAGAATCCCGCAGTCCGCTGCCTCGACGACTTCGTTTAAAAACTCCCATTCGCTCATCTCAGACTGATGAAATTCCGCGTAGCTGCTCACGTTTTCGGCCGCAACGGGGATCTCCAGGAAATCCTGGACCTCGCGAATTCGCGTGACTGTCGTCTCCACGGCCTCGAACGTATAAGGCATGGGCAGAAGGTCGTGGGTGTAACGGCCATCCACGCTCCCCCAGCAGAGATGATCGGAAAGCCAAGGAGTCTTGGTTCGACGGGTGAGCGTCTTCAGCCGTTTGAGGTGTTCGCGATTCAATGGCTGCGCCGAGCCGAAATACATCGATACGCCGTGCTGAACAACGCGATAGCGGTCGAGTATCTGGTCGAGAACCTGTAGAGCACGGCCACCATCGACCATGTAGTTTTCGGAGATTATCTCAAACCAGTCGACGACGGGCTTTTCAGAAAAAATATGGTCGTAATGGGGCACGCGCAGCCCGATACCCACACCATAGTCACTAAATCCGTTGAAGCGATTGGCAGGCATTTTTCAGTCCTGTGGAGATAACGATCGAATGCCCGGAGGTTTGAAGAAGGTTCAGGCCTCCGGGCAAAAAGGACAATTAACCTTTTGCGGGTTTGGAGCCGTCGGTTGCGCAGCCGCCCTTGCCTTTGCAGGAGTTCGTGCCGGGATGCTTGCCGCCGCCCTGTCCCTTGCAATCGTTCTTTCCCTTGCAGGAGTGCTTGGGAAGGTTCGGCTGGTTCTGAGCCAGAAGTACGCCCGCCTGCGTGGACTGGGCCGTAGCTGAGGTGTTGTTCGCCTGCATGGACTGGGCATTCAGACGGATAGAGGTACCGCCCATGAAGCCTGCGACCGCGGCGGCCAAAGCGAACGCTTGTATGGAATTCTTCATAAAAATAAACCTTTCATTTGGTTGGGCCACGCGCAAAGCACGCTGGACGTTGAGAATGGCTACGCGATTCGTAGCAGGGAGGGCAAAACAGGCAACGCATCGTGGAACTGCATACCGATATAGGAATTGCACCCCAATACAGTTCCACGCGCAGCCCGCGTAATGTTGCTGTGGGTTGGAGTTCCATGCGCCAAAAAGGTTACAGCGAAATGCAAATAGGTGATATGCGGCGCGCCGGACAAGATTCCGTTGCGCTCCTCTCCGGCCAGTTTGCATGTCTGGTCAGTCTCCGGTTCAAGGAACGGCTCTCATCTGAGCAGCATTGGGATCGTTATCCCCAGACCCAGGGCGAAAAACCATAGAGCCGGAGCGGGCGTACCAACCGGTCGCAGGCGGCGAATCTCTCGTGCGGCCATCCTGGGATCAAGCATGTGATGCCGGGCATAGCGACGCTCCAAGAGATAGAACACAAACCCAGTAGCAGCCCCATAAATCAGGTGGCCAAATAGGGAAGGGAGCAGGACTGACACGGCGCTTATTCGCCAATCGATCTCTCCCGTGAACACAAGCGGGAGCAACGTCAAAGGCCCGGCGTACCACCAGATCAATCCGAATACCCATCCCCATGCGCTGGCCATGACAAGATTGGACCCTTCATCTCGAAAGAGCACGCCATAGCCCATGCCGATACAGGTACTCACCAGCAGATGGACCAGCAACCCAGCCAAAGTGGAGAGATGGATACCGAGCCCTACCACATCCGGCAACACTCCGGCGGCAACCATAAGTGGGCTGGACAGAACGCCGCCAAGGAACCCCGCCATCGCTCCCCACTGGAGAGAACGGAAAAAGCGAAAGCCGGGTCCCTCCGGTTCTCGATTGAGCGGATCGGATTGTACGAACAGGCGCAACCACATACGATCGAAAGTCGCATACACCACGCCTAGAATAAGTCCGTAGAGTATGTGGCCGACCAGCGCTCCGAACAATGGACGCGCGCTGTCCACAGACCAATTCAATGGCATTCCACGCATTAGTGGGAACAGTGTAAGCGGTCCTGCAAACCACCAAAAGACGGCGTACCCCAGACCCCAGCCCATGCAGGACCCGTAGCCGCGAACGTCGCGCTGAAACAGCAGTCCGAAGGTCGCACCGATCCATAGGGCAACGCCGAATTGCAGCGAGACGCTCAATGCATGCGATTGGATTTCACCCAAACCCGCGAGCAGTGGGAAAAAACCTCCCGCCAGCATCCAATATCCAAAAACCAGACCGCTTACAATACCCGCAAACCCACCGGCAACAATCGCCCGGCCCCAACGAAAAGAGGTCCTGTCGCCGTCCCGGCCAAATCCTCCGCGAATCCCAAGAACGAGGCCGGTAGGCATTCCCAGGCACATGAGATAAGCCACCAATTCAGAGAACTGATTGCGAGCTCTTTCCAGCATTTTCCCGGAATCGAAAATGCTATGCCGTAACACCGTGGTTGCGGCAGGCACAATGAACCAGAGTAAAAGCGCGCTGCTCAGGCCCCAAATCAGTCCGGCACCCGGGCTGGAGGCGCGCTTAGCGAAGAAAAGACCGAAGACAAGTCCAAAAGCGCCACCCAGTAAGAGTGCGGGCAGAAGAGGGACGTGGAAGATACTGCCACGAACTAGTCCGCCGCATATACCGATTAGGAGCCCCAGTGCAGCATCGCGCCAGGTACGACCGCTCAAGGGTCGATCAAAGATGGATTTACGCCGGATTCCGGGCACGACTACCTGTGTTGATGTCATGATCCCTCTGTTCTTCAAGTTCAATTGTCTGAATGATGTCTCGCGGGAAAAACAGTTCAAGGTTCCAGGCCATCAACACGCGGATCTTGCGCTCCAACCCAGGCAGCTTCGATAGATAAATTCCTCTCCACATCAACCAAGCCAGCAGTCCGGAAAAACGCAACGAGCGTGACCTTGCAAACGGTACCGTCAACTCGGCACAGGCCGTCTGATGGCCGATCACGCACAATGCGCCGAGCGAGTCGAAATGAAAGCGTTTGCCCGGCAATCCGCGCAACGCGGCGCGAATGTTAGTGGCGATCGTTTCCGCCTCGCGCAGTGCGAACTGAGCTGTCGGAGGGCAAGGCTTTCCGGTTTTACCATCGTTCACAGCCGCGCAATCGCCGAGTGCCCAGACGCCGGCGCACTGCGGCACTGCGAGAGTGCTGTCAACCACGACCGCTCCTCGCTTGTCTTTTGCGACTGCCAGATTTTTTAGTAATGGATTAGGAGTGGTCCCCGCGGTCCAGACCAACGTTTCGCAGGCAATCTGTCCGTCGCTGAGGGTCACAAGACCGGCCGCAGCATCTTTCAGCCTCGTGTTCAGACGAAACGTGACACCGCGTTGTTCCAGCTTCTGCATCGCGTAGGAAGCCAAAGAGTCGCTCAACTCGGGGAGGATACGGTCCCGAGAATGCACGAGAATGACGGCTAGCTCCTCGATTTGAAGATTGCGATAGTCGGCGAGAATACCATGCGTGAAATCGTTCAACGCACCGGCCAATTCGACTCCGGCAAATCCGCCACCGGCAATCACAAAGGTAAGCAGTTTTTTCCGGACCGCCGAATCTTGCTCGCGGTCCGCCCTCTCAAACATTTCGATGACATGGTTTCGGATACGAATCGCATCGAACAGGCTTTTGAAATTAAAGGCCAGCCGTTCGACATTCGCCATGCCCAAGTAGTTCGACACGGCTCCGAGCGCAAGCACTAAGTGATCGTATTCGAGTTCTGGAGCAGACTCCGCCCTCTCCAATCCTCCTCCGTCAAGAAGCACCTTTCGGCGTTCCAGGTCGATATCGGTGACATGCCCTCGAACGAAGGCAGTCTGGCGGAGGCTGCTGCGCAACGGTGCGCTGATATGGCTGGGCTCCAGGCTGCTACCCGCCACCTCGGCGAGCATTGGAGTAAATAGCAACGCGTTCGTCTCACTTATCAGGGTGATGGAAACAGACTGCTCGCCAGCGAATTGCTTTTCCAGCCATTCGGCCGTTTTCATTCCTCCAAAACCTCCACCGAGTATGACAATGCGCTTGACAACGGAAGGCGACTTTGGCGAAGGTTGGATCTCCGGCCCGAACTGAAATACCGCAGCGTCACTGAATGCCTGAAACATGACACCGAACAGCGCTCCAAACAATACCCATGCAAAAAGCCCGGCAAAATGGTTCTGCATCTCTGCCGCGTCCCACGTCATATGTCCGCCCGACATCAAAGGGAGGACGATCACGTTTACGATTCCCCAGAGCGGAATGCCGAGGGAGGCGCCGGTCATCATGTTGTCGACATAGGCGCCGCGTGTGGGACGAATGCTGGCGGCAAAAAGGGCGCCCGCAAGGATGCCGAACGCAAATACACCACCGGACATTGCACCCGTTAGCAGCGCAGGAAGGCCGGCCACTCCACCGGCAACTGCTCCCACCAGTAATCTTCGAACAAATCGGTTCATCCGCTTACTACCTTTAACTAGGCTGTTACAACATGGTTTGTATGCCCTCTATCTCCGCATGCAATCGCGCATGCAGCCGATCGCTGAAGCCCAGCGGCAGAGTGAAGACGCGATCATCCGCCGTGAGGATCATAATGTTTCGCGTTGAATCGAGAACTGCCGAGCAGATCTCGCAGTATTCGAGATGCTTTTGCACCTGCTGCAGAAACTCGGGATCAAGATCGCCGTCAAGGTAGCCGGAGATGTGTTCCCATACATGCTTGCACTCGAGAATCATGGCAGCCACCTCCGTTTAGGATCCACCTTCTTTCACTCAGGAGCCACCCTCTTCTGTATCGTCATTCGCGCGCGATGGAGCTTCACTTTTGCCGATGTTACGCTGATGCCGAGCGCGTCCGCCGACTCGTTGACACTGAGCTCTTCCACATCCCGCAACAGAAAAATCTCGCGATAGATTAATGGCACGCCGGTGACGGCCCGCTGCAATAACTCCCGCACCTCCTGCCGCTCCAGCACCTGGGAGGGAATCTCGCGCCTGTCCCGGAGAATCGCCGGCGAAAAGCGTCCCTCCTTCCTCCAGCGAACCCAGCTTCGCGGATTTCTTGCGGCGAAGGCGGCTGCGTGCGTCGTTCAGTGCAATTCTTACCAGCCAGGTGCTGAACTTCGCTTCTCCACGAAATGACGCGAGGTTGAGAAACGTCTTAAGGAATGTTTCCTGCGCGTCCTCTGCATCCGCCTCATTTTGGAGCAGGGACAATACCATGACGTATACAGTTCGCTCATGGGGACGGATGAGATCGTCAAAACCGGTCGCATCGCCTGCCAGAATCGAGGCGATCCTACGCGCCTCATCTCTGCATTCGGAAACTCCGGTCATTGCTTCTCCGTCCAGGCGTGATAACGCTTTTTCAGGGAAGCATCCACAGAGAACAGGCCTGCGCCAAACACTAGAATCATGGCCGAGGCGAACAAAAATGTGTATGGGTCGGCGGCATAGAACCTGCCGGGATCGGAGAAGACGGAGAACAGGGCTCCTCGGTCCGCGACCCAGTAGGCGACTAACATATCGAACACCAGCAAAAGCCCGGTCAGTCTCGACGCTAGTCCCACAATCAATAGAATTCCACCGACGAATTCCAGGCCGGAGACGAAAAACGCGTTCGCGGCAGGTAACGGAATATTCAAACTGGTGAAATAATTTGTGATTTTTCCCAGATGGTGCAGTTTGCCCCAGCCGTTTTGAGTGAACTGCCATCCCCAGTAAAGCCGTACTGCCAGCAGAAACGGTGATTGTAGGAGCGCAACCATCCTTGACGCACGCGTATACAACCTGAACAAGGCATTCATAAACCCTCGAATCAAACAATCTGGATTACCCGCTTTCAACTTAAATTGGAGTTGAATCGCGACAAAAGGTTACAGAGGAATCAAATACGCTGGTTCGGACGTTCTATTGATCGCTGTTCCGGGACCCTTGCAAGCAATAACGTGTAACCCGCCGCGCTAAGCACGTCTCATGTTCGCCGAGGCCCCTACGAACCGACGGTTTGTCCGCAGCATCGCAGCAATGTTGGATTTTTAATCGCAAATCTTGACAACACCTCAGGCCAGATCGCCGAAACACTCGGGGGCGACAATTCGCCCCGATATAGTTGCGCATTTGTCGTAAAACTGTTTACCTCGGAAGGATGGTCAAGCTGTGCTCGCGCCGATGTCCACTTCGCGAGGTCGACGGCAAGCGCACGGATTCCGGCGTATCGATCGTGGCATCAGCGACCACCGGGCTCGCCGGAACGAACTTGGCTGGTCCTTCCTTCCTTGGCTCCCGCGTATGGGGAACGCCAGATCGCATATGATGCGTGGTTTTACCCCGACAGCTGGCCGCGAACTGACTAGTGAATTCTTCAGGCATCCTTTGATCCGCGTGGATTTGACATAGGTTCAATTTCTTTTGGGTCAACGCAGTGATAAGAACATTTAATGCGTGCCTCCTGTGATTAAATACAAGAGGGCTCATTTTCATGTCGAAGAAAGCAATTGGCGTCTTTGAAAAAGATCCAGGCAGTGGTATATGGTGGGTTCGCTACCGAGTTTCCGGGCAACTGCATCGGGAGAAAGTTGGCCGCAAGTCGGATGCCACTGCCCTTTACCACAAACGCAAGGCTGATATTCGAGCTGGGATAAAACTGCCTGCCAATATGCGGGCGAAGTCCATCACTTTTGGAACGATTGCCGATGCGGCGTTGGAATGGTCAAAGGCTCACAAACGGGACTGGAAGAATGACGATCTCAGAATCCCGAAATTGAAAGCCAAGTTTGGCAGCAGGGAAGCCGATTCTATTAGACCTGAGGAAATCGATGCGTATGTGGCTGAGCACGCTAAGGCACCAGCCACTCAAAATAGGTTGCTTGCCCTATTCAGCTTGATTTACCGAGAGGCCTTGATAAATAAGAAAGTGTCCGACAACCCAGCACGCTCTGTTCGCTTTCGGGAAGTTGACAACGCGCGAATCCGTTACATCACAGAGTCGGAGGAGAGGACGTTGACAGACATAATTAAGCGAGACTTCCCGCATCATGCGGAGGCGTTCACCATTGCTATTCATACGGGTATGAGGTTGGGCGAGCAGTTCACATTAGAATGGCCGCAGGTGAATTCAGATAGAAAGATGATTCATCTGCCCCGCACAAAAAATGGACGGGAACGTTATATTCCGCTCAACTCCACAGCTCTCGATGCGTTCAAGCGAATCCGAGCAAGAGTGCCGGTAGATACAGTTCCAGTGTTTCTGACAAAGCGTAAAGATAAGGCCACAGGTCGCAAGGCACGTATCAAAACACCACGTACCTGGTTCGAAGATGTGGTCAAAGAATCCAAGTTGGTGGGCATCACATGGCACACATGCAGGCACACGTTCATCAGTCGCTTGGTCATGGCTGGAGTCGATCTACGGACAGTGATGGAACTTGCGGGCCATAAATCAATGACCATGACCCTCCGCTATTCACATCTCGCACCGGCGCATACCGCGTCTGCGGTTGAACGGATTGCTAAAGTTCCCGCAAAAGTATCCCCACAGGTATCACCACGAAAGAAAGCCACTCGTAAAAGAGTGGCCTGATTTGCTTAGAGGGTGCATGAATATTGCTTGTTTCTGGTGAGCGCGCTGGGACTCGAACCCAGGACCCACGCATTAAAAGTGCGTTGCTCTACCACCTGAGCTACGCGCTCTCACCTTGATTCAAATTATCACAGTGAGCCCCCTCTTCCTAAGTTGCGGCGCGATCCATTTACAAAAGCATCGCTGCAGAATCATCGAATTGCGAGCCTTCTTATTCGGCCGTCTTGACGCATGATCGTGCGGTGAGCGCGGACCCGCTGCGCCGGTGCAGCTATAGATGATAGCGACCATGGTGCATCCACCCTATTTTTCGTCAGGGCGGCATAATTTCTCTTCTGCCCCGACAGAATTTTTGCTACTCTCGATGAAAGTTCAGACCATCCACATTACTTTTGCCGCTTATGCGGCGTGTGCATTTGTGTCTTTTGACTGCTCGGCTCTGTAACCTCTTCGGCCTATCTTTCGCCGCCACGCACAACAAATTTGTCTGGCCGCATTTGCGATTGCGACCCCTCCTGTTGATTGGCGGCAGGACGGCGTCGTTCATGATTGGAGATTGGTCCGCCACTTACCTAGAGCCGCAAGGAGGAATTGCATGGCCCGCCGAACCTACAAATTCATGCTGAAAAACGCGAAGGAAATTTCTTTTGTCGGCACGCGATATTACCCGGTGGAAGTAGATCCGAACCTCTCTCCCTACACCACGGTGCTGGCGACGATATGGGATGAAGAACACATGGTTGGCCAGGTCAATCAGACGGAGATTCTGGCGTGGTGGTCGGAGGTGTATCAGGAACCACAACGGGGAGTCGCGGGCGAGTGTGACAAGGTGGCGTCAGGAGAGACCAGCGCAGCTCCACCTGAGAAACCAGCCGGAGTGTTGCTCTCCAGCGAGAATTAAAGAACTCACCAGTTTAAGGATTTGCGCGTCGCGGCGCTATCCATCAGCACTCCTCATCGCCCTGATACACTGAACAGTTTGCTGGGGACCTGTGGATGAGTGCGACAAAGATGACGAGCGCGACCAATACAAAAACACCTGCCGGCCCTGAGGCCTTTCGACATACGGCCGACAACACCATGGAATTAGTCGGGAATACCCCGATTGTTCATCTGGGCCGTATTTCGCCGGAGAACGGCGCGGCGATTTACGCGAAGTTGGAATTCCTGAACCCAGGCGGCAGCATCAAAGATCGCGCCGCTTTGGGCTTGATACTTGATGCGGAGCAGCGCGGCGTGCTGCAACCCGGCGGTACCGTTGTCGAGGCGACCGCAGGCAATACAGGCGTTGGACTCGCGTTTATCGGTGTTCGCCGCGGCTATAAAGTTTCTCTCTTCGTGCCGGAAGGCTTCGCGGAAGAAAAATGCATCCTCATGCGCGGCTTTGGCGCAACCGTGGAGCGCACCCCGGAAGACGAAGGGATGCAGGGCGCGATTCGCAGAGCTCTCGATTTTGCGCGCTCTATTCCCGGTGCCTGGATGGCCCGCCAGTTCGACAACCCCGCCAATCCTGACTTTCACTTTCGGACCACCGCCCAGGAAATTCTCGATCAGATGGAGAACCGCATCGATGGGTTTGTCGCTGGAGTCGGCACCGGCGGCACCTTCACAGGAATTGCCCGCAGGCTTCGCCAGGAGTTGGGCGCCGTTAAGACGGTGGCAGTTGAAACCGAGGGTTCCATTTTGCAGGGCGGTACGCCCGGGAAACATAAAGTAGAAGGAATTGGCGTCAGCTTTATTCCGAAGACCTTCGACGGGACCTTGTGCGACTCCATCGTGCGAGTCACCGACCGCGATGCGTTTGCAATGGTGAAAAGGCTGGCCACGGAAGAAGGCGTTCTCGGCGGCTCCAGCGCGGGCGCAAACGTGTTTGCCGCTTTGGAACTTGCGCGAACCATGCGCCCAGGGCAACGTATCATCACCATCATTCCAGACTCCGCCGAGCGATATCTTTCGAAGAAGATTTTCGATGGCGGCCTCTAGAAACCCTATCTTCGATTGCTGATTTTTCACGCCGAATTAGGAATTCAGGAACACTCAAGGGCACAGATTAATGTCAGAAAAGAAAAAAGGTTTTTCGACCCGCGCAATTCACGATGGACAGCCCCCCGACCCAATCACAGGTGCGGTTAACGTTCCTATTTATGCCAGCTCCACCTTTGTGCAGCAGGAGATTGGCAAGAACAAAGGATATGAATATTCCCGCGTTTCCAATCCGACTCGGACGGCGCTGGAGGAAAATTTCGCATCGCTCGAAAGTGGAACCTCAGCTCATGTGTTTGGCAGCGGAATGGCAGCCATCACGGCGCTTTGCACCATGATGAAGAGCGGCGATCACATTGTTTGCAGCGACAATATGTACGGTGGAACGACGCGACTGTTCAACCAGGTATTGACTCGGTATGGACTTGAATTCACCTACGTCAATACGTCCGATGCGAACAACGTCGACGGCGCAATTCAACCGAATACCAAGCTCGTCCACATTGAAACGCCGACCAACCCGATGATGGCGCTGACGGATATTGCGGCCGTTGCCGCCATTTGTCACCGTCACAGTGTCGAATTAAGCGTCGACAACACATTTATGTCGCCGTACTTTCAGCGGCCGATCGAATTTGGCGCAGACATCGTAATGCACTCGACGACAAAATTTCTGAATGGTCATTCTGATGGCTTGGGTGGTGTGCTGATCGGCACCAAACCTGAGCATGCGGAGACCTTTGCCTTTGTTCAAAAATGCACTGGCGGAATTCTGTCCCCATTTGAGGCATGGCTGCTTTTGCGTGGAGTCAAAACGCTGGCGGTGCGGATGCGTCAGCACGACGCCAATGGCCGCATTGTGGCTGATTGGCTGCAGAAGCACCCGAAAGTTCGGAGCGTCTATTATCCCGGCCTTCCGGATCATCCTCAATACGAACTTGCCAAGCGGCAGATGTCCGGCTTCGGATCGATGTTGAGCTTCGACCTGGGATCGCTCGACGCAGCGAATCGAATGCTGCGGAAGGTTGAAATATGCAGCATGGCAGAGTCGTTAGGCGGAGTGGAGACGCTGATCTCTCACCCGGCTTCGATGACCCATGCCGCAATTGGCGAGGAAGGCCGGCGCAAACTCGGCATCACAGATGGCCTGGTGCGCATTTCGGTTGGGATTGAAGATGTCGAAGATATTGTCGCAGACCTGGAACAGGCTCTTACCGCTGTATGAAAGTAAGACGGTCCCACGAACGCTCTGCGAGTAACGATTCAATCCTTCAGTTTCTTTCGTATTTCGATATTCAACCGCTTGATCTTTTGATTCAGGGTTGAAAGAGGAATCCGGAAGGTTTCAGCCGCCTCTGTCTGGTTCCAGTTACAGTGCTCCAGCCGGTCTGTGATGATGTGCTTCTCAAATTTGTCCACAATCTCAAATAGCGATGCGTCTGGATTGTGCTCCAGCAGTGTCGCTTCGTAGCTGCGTCCTGTCAGGTGGTCGGGCAGCAGCTCCCTGGGAATCGTTTGCTCGGTGGAAAGAACAACGCAGCGCTCGATCACGTTCTCCAACTCTCGCACATTTCCCGGCCAGGAATAATCGATCAGCGCGCGCATGGCTTCCGGCGAAATCGTGCGCAGGGAGAGCTCATTCTCTTCGCAAAAACGCTTCAAGCAGTGGGCGACCAGCAGGGGGATATCTTCTTTCCGATTTCGCAGCGGAGGCAAGTCGATGGTAATGACGTTCAGCCGGTAGAACAGATCCTCGCGAAACCGTCCTTCACGGACGGCAAGTCGAAGATCGGCATTCGTGGCCGCGACAATCCGCACGTCCACCTGAAGTTCCTGCACTCCGCCAACCAGCATGAATTTCCGGTCTTGCAACACACGCAATAATTTTGCCTGCGTATCAAGAGCCATGGTTCCAATTTCATCCAGAAACAGCGTGCCGCCGTTGGCAATCTCGAACAACCCCTTTTTCGAAGCGATGGCAGAGGTGAAAGCGCCTTTGACATGGCCGAACAAGGTGCTCTCCAGCAGGTCCGACGGAACTGCGCCTGTGTGGACGGGGACAAACGGCTTATCCCGGCGCGGTGAGTGCGAGTGGATGGCTTTGGCGATCAGCTCCTTGCCTGTGCCGCTTTCGCCCTGCACCAGCACGG
This sequence comes from Acidobacteriaceae bacterium, assembly GCA_049796755.1. Taxonomy (GTDB): domain Bacteria; phylum Acidobacteriota; class Terriglobia; order Terriglobales; family Acidobacteriaceae; genus JAKAAZ01. Next base: position 80,895 of record JBARFA010000132.1, on the reverse strand, counting down.
TGGATCGGCTGGGAGCGACTTGACCCACCAGGTCAAGCACGGCTTGCATGGGTTCACTTTTGCCGATGATGTTCTCAAAACTGTAACGCTGCTTCAGCGCCCGCTTCAGTTGAATATTTTCTGTTTCCGCCCGATGCTGCCCGATGGCGCCGCGAATATCGGCAAGAAGCTTCTCGTTGTCCCAGGGCTTCTGGATGAAGTTATTGGCGCCGAAGTGCATGGCTTCGACGACATTCTGCACGGTGCCGTACGCCGTGATCATGATGACCGGCAGGTTTGCATGCCGGGCGCGAATCGCCTGCAGAATTTCAAATCCGCTTTGGCCGGGCAGGGCAAGGTCGAGCAGCACCAGATCGAAGACCGATTCTTCCAGCGCCTTTAAACCCTTCGCTCCATCTGGTTCGGTCGCGACCTGAAAGCCCTCCAGCTCCAGCAGCAGCTGCAGTGACTCGCGAATAGCGGCTTCATCGTCAATGATGATGATGCGGAGCGGGAGTGTACTGTCGACTTCTGAAGAAATATTCTCGTGCACAACCTCAGGCATGAACGGGCTTCCTCAATTTAGGAAATTGCAGATGGAACGTTGTGCCGCGACCCACCTTGCTGTCCACCTGAATCTTGCCGGCATGCTCCTGAATAATGCCATAGCTCACAGAGAGACCGAGACCTGTCCCACGTCTCTGGCCTTCAACAACAGCGGTTTTGGTCGTGAAGAATGGATCGTAAATGCGGCGTAGATTTTCTGCCGCAATGCCAGACCCGGTGTCGCCGATGATCACCTCGACCTGTCCATTGTCGACGGTTTCTACGCGCAGTATGCCGCCCTCGGCCATGGCATCTTTTGCGTTCAGAAACAGATTCAGAAATACCTGCTGCAGTTTTCCCATGTTGCCCAGAATGTCTGGCAACTCCGGCTGCAGCGCCAGGTCAATCGTGATGTTGGCCGTGTTGAACTGGTGCTGCAATAGCGCCAGCGTTTCCTGCAATACATGATTCACGCTGACCGGCTTGAACTCGATGGTGCTGGTGCGCGAAAAATTCAGCAGGCTGTTAACAATTTCCGAAGCGCGAAATGTCTGCTGGGTGATTTTATCCAGCAGTGGAGCGGTGCGATCGTCGTTGCGAATCTGTTTGGCCATCATTTGCGTGTATGAAGAAATCACTGCCAGCGGAGTGTTTACTTCATGCGCAATGCCGGCGGCCAATAGACCGATCGACGACAGCTTGTCAGCCTGCATCAACTGGCTTTCCAGCTGCACCCGCTCCGTAATGTCATCGACCAGAATGATGCGGCCGACGGTAGTAAAGTCCTTATCGACTAGCGGCGCAATGGTGATGTTGGCGTTACGAATTTCTCCCGCGCGGGTCGCCAGTTGAAATTTGTAGAGATTATGCACGCCGTTTTCGTGCTTCACTCGGTCATACTCGGCCAAAAAATCTGCCGGAAATAAACTTGCCAGCGGCTGATTCAACGCTTCCGATCGCGGCACCGCATACATGGATTCCATTTGAGCGTTCCAGCTGTCGATCCGGTCGGCCAGATCGACGGCGAGAATCCCGATGTTGATGGACTCGACGATATTTTCGTTGAACTCTTTCAGCTGCTCGTACTCTGCAATCTTTTCCTCAAGCTTGGCGTACAGGCGTGCATTTTGAATGGCAATGCCAACGTAGCTGGCGAGTGTTTCCAGCAGCTCAACATCTTCGCTGGAAAGAAAATCTCCCTTGGTTGTGCGTCCCAGACCCAGAACCGCGATGGTCCGCTGCTGTACCCGGCAGGGAAGATAGTAGTTCAGGTCTAGCATGGAGACAGCCCGCTGTTGGCTTTCTGTCAGGTGGGGCGCATTCTGCGTGCTTTCCAGGAAAATGTGCGAGCCATCCTCGCGGCCATCGAAGCGAAGAAATCCCGTCTCAAGATTTTCCGTATGGCTCAGCGCCAGCGCAGGAATGCCGTGACTGGCCGCCAGTCGAAACCTCGAGGTGCGAGCATTTGTTTCGTCATCGAGGAAGACGCCGACCCGCGCAACTTGCAAAATACGAGGCAGTCGATCCACCAGTGCATTCAGGAGGGCACGCAAATCGGTCTGGGTATTCAGGCTGCGTGCAAATTCAACCAGCGTAGCGCGCGAGTCAAGCCGCTTACGATCGAAGACGCGGTCCACTCGGTCCTGAATGGCGCGTTTGATGGGATCGAAGACCAGGGCCGCAATGATAATTGCGGTGGCCAGTCCCCATCCACCGGCTGCCGGCAGATTCTTGTGCACCACTTCGCCCGCAAACGCGACCGCACCAAAATAAATGGCAACCAGCGTGCCAGTGGCCAGCGTATAGGTCACCCCGCGCTTGAAGATCAGGTCGACATCCATCAGTCGGTAGCGAACGATGGCATAGCTGAACGTCAGTGGTAGAAAGACCTGACAGAGCACGCCGACCTGACTCAGCAGCGTCGGCGCCGACGCCTGGGCCAGCAAGTAGGGAATCGCATAGAGCAGCGTGAACGGGGTGACCGCGAGAAGCGTGCCGCGCGTCAACCATTTCAGCTGTTGGCGCGTCAGCGGATTATCGGCTCGACGATAGTTGATGAAGAACACCAACGCCGCCGCCACGTAATACACCGTCATGTAGCCGATTGCGACCTGATTCAGCCGGTGAAGCAGCAGCTCAGTAGCCGACCAAAGTCGAATGGACGCAATGAACAGGCCAACCAGCGCGATTCCGGGGAGATAAAGCAACCACGCCATGCGACGGCGGCGCATAGTCGGATTGTGCTCAGGAAATGTGAATGCAAAATGCAGAAGTAGTGCTGGCTGTGCCGCGCTTGCAGCGATATTTCCCCAGAAAATGAACCAATCGAACAGGTTCAGCTTTCCCGTGTAATTGAACGAGTACAGAATGAAGGACGCCAGGCAGAAGATGTAGAAATGAACGGAGCGCGGCGCAGTCCACCGTCGGAACAAGATATAGAGGCCGATCAGCAGGTAGACCAGCGCGATCAGGCGCAGACCGACATTGATATCCCGATCCGTCGGCACCAAAATTACCGGAATATTTTCGAGGCGAACGCCGGCGCGGATGACGGAATAGGTGGCCTTACTCCAGATACCGGTCTCGGACAGTTGCCGCTGTAGGGCCGTAATGCGTGGGGTGCGATGGTTGTTGATGGCAGTGAGCAGATCGCCGGGTTCAATGCCGGCGCGGTCGCCTGGACCATGGGCAATCACTTTTTGCGCGATCAGGCCGCCGGGCGCCTCAGCCCAATAAACCTGATCCGTCGGAATCTGATATTGGCTTTCGTGGCTATAGTTGATCGCCGCCAGAATCACCGCGGCAACTGTCAAAGTTGCCAGTACGACGGCGGCAATTCGGAATGGAATGTTCCGTGGCATTTCGAGGCTTATCTTTCCGCGTCAGAATGCCAGGCTAATTGTGCGGTTTCTGATGCAGTATAGAACTGTTGTGCAACTTGCGTGCCAGACTCACCTTGCTCAGACTTCCGGAATCTACCCCCTGCTAATGCCATCACTTAACGTAGATAGCTAGCGTACATTCGAGCCCCGAGCATCCCCGTTGCCACTCGTTATTCCGTTGCAAGATGCATTGTGCTTCGAGTTGCGAGATAGCGCCGCCAATTTTAATCGCGCCTTCAATTGGCACGTACCCGGGAGAACCTCCGGTCGTTCTTGCCTGGATCCCTGAAACTTCTGCGAAAGCTATCCACAATTCTAAATCGAAATATATGATTTATGGAATTTCCGGCTCAACTCTCGACGCCTCCGATGTTTGCGGCTGTCCTGCCAGCAGAATCCGCAAATCGCGAAGATTGTTTCCCGAGGGCCCAATTACGATGGCCGCTCCTCGGCTCGAGAGAAATGAATATGCGTCGAATCGCCCGAGCGCGTTCATTGCCTCGGATAACGCATCGCCTGCGACGATGTCGCCATCCACGACGGCTCCGGCTGCGGGGCTATTTCCGTCGATGCCATCCGATCCAGCCGACAAAATGGCCACTGGATCGCCATCCGGCCGCAGCAGCGTGGCGGCATAGAGGGCAAATTGCTGATTTCGTCCTCCGAAGCCGATCTTTCCCACGGCGTCGTTGCTGGTTGGCAAAGTGACGCTGACTTCACCCGTCGAAATCACGCATGCGCGTGGTTGACGGGCGCGGAGACTTCGCAATTGATCGAGCAAATGTTTCGCAGCAGCTTTGTACTCCCATTCGTCGCAGCCGTTGTCGATGACCGGAAAATAGCCAAGCGTCCTTGCGTTCTTCGCCGCCGCTTCGGCGAGGGATTCCGCACTCAACAGGACCGCCGCTTGAGCCTGCAACTCTCCAGGCTTCGGTGTTTCCACCATGGCGTCTGATTCAAAGAATCGCCGCACAGCAGCAGGGAACTGAGCCAGCAGTTGGTAACGCTCAAGAATCTCTCTGCACTCTTCAATGGTGGAAGAATCCGGAATCGTCGGGCCGGAACCGAGCGCATCCTCGCGTCCAAATGGAACATCGGAGACGAGCAGGGATCGGCGGATCGCATTGCCGGCGGCTTGTGCGAGGCGCCCACCCTTCACGGCTGAGAAATGTTTTCTGACGCAATTAATTTCTGTAATCGAGGCGCCGCTGCCGACCAGCGCCCGATGAAAGCTCGCCGTGTCGCCCAGAGAAATTGAGGGGTCCAGCGGCAACTCCATCATGGCGGACGCTCCACCGCTCATCAAGAAGAAGCAAAGCGAGCTGGCCTGCGTGTCTTGCGGCAATTCTTTCAACATTGTCAGCGCCGCGCTTGCACCGTCGAAAGAGGCTTGGTTCGGCGATGGATGGCCGCCGGTAAAAAATTGAAATCCGCAGGGAAGTATTGTCGCGACGCCCTGTGATCCCTCTGGCGCGATCAAAACACCCGCCAGATCGCAGTCAGGAGGCAAGCTCAGTTGTTGCAGCAGCGAAACAAGCATGGTGCGGGCGGCTTTTCCGGCGGCCACAATGCGCACTCGCCGCACGCTCCCAAGATCGATCGTCTCTTCGCCGAGCCGCAAGGTTTGTCCGCGCACAGACACGTGACGCGCCACCGCCCGATCTACGCTGCAATCGGCGAGGGACTGATCGAAGATCCTTCGAGCTATGTCTCGCAAATTTGTCATGCTTTCACTCGGCCGCGGACTCAGCCTCTGCCGGCGAGAAAATTGCCTTGCACCCAGTGAATGATTTCAGCCTGCACCCGGTCCAGCTTGCCCACAAAAAAGTGATCCGCATCCTTGATCCAGACCAATTCCTTTGGCTCTGGAGCTGTCGCCACCACTGCTTCCAACTCCGCAACCGGACCGTACCGGTCGCGATCTCCGCTGATAAAAAGCTTAGGCTGGCTGCAGCTGGGCAGATATCGATACGAGTAGTGCCGCCCCTCCGCCACCACCGGCAGTCCCAGTGCAATCAATCCGGGAACCCGCGGGTCGCCGCAGCAAACTCGCAACCCTACGCTAGAGCCAAAAGAAAATCCGGCAAACAGAATGGGACGGTGAAATTCCTGCTGCAGCCAATCGAGCGCGGCACGCACATCGTCCTGCTCTCCGTGACCGTTGTCATGCACTCCCTCGCTTCGGCCGACGCCGCGAAAATTAAAGCGCAAAACTGGAAATCCAAGGCTATGCAGCGCTTTCATCGCGCGATAGACCACTTTGTTATGCAGCGTGCCGCCGCCCATCGGGTGGGGATGACAGACCAGCGCGCAGTAGGACGCGTCATCCAGTCCGCGATTCAGCAGCGCCTCCAGCACGCCTGCGGGGCCGGGAAGATCGAAGGATCGAATCGATGCAGGAACGCTCGAGGATTCCATAAGTCAGCAGTACAGATATTTTACGTGCTTCGTAGAAGTTGCATCCTCGACTGCATCCGATGCCGTGGATCACTCCGCTGGCGGTATGCTGGAAATGCATGCCTACAGACCCCGTTGCCCTCACACGCCAGTTGGTGGACATCGAATCCATCAGTGATAACGAAGCCGCGGTCGGCCATTTCCTCTCGCGATACCTTCGAGAGCAAGGTTTTCAGGTAGAAACGACGCCGGTTCCGCAGAGCGCGGGGCGCGAACGTTTCAACGTGTACGCAGGAATTTCGAACGACCCACCGGACGTGGTCCTCTCCACCCACATGGATACGGTGCCGCCGTTTTTTCCCAGCCGCGAAGACGATCAATATATTTATGGGCGCGGCAGCAGCGATGCCAAGGGCATTATCGCCGCACAGATCGTGGCCGCTGAACGCCTTCGCGACATGGGAGTGCGGGTGGGGCTGTTGTTCCTCGTCGGCGAAGAACATGGCAGTCATGGCGCCAAGGTCGCCAACCTGAAGCCAAAGGGCAGCCGGTTCCTCATCAATGGAGAGCCGACCGATAACCGCCTGGCACTGGCGTCCAAAGGCGTGCTGAACGCCGTCGTTCGAGCGCACGGAAAAATGGCGCATTCGGCCTATCCGGAGTTAGGCGACTCCGCGATCCATAGGCTGGTTTCCGTTCTGGAGCGACTCCTGCACATGCCGCTGCCCTCCGATCCGGAGGTTGGGCCTTCTACGCTGAACATCGGATTGATCGAGGGCGGCTACGCACCTAACGTGATCGCGGATAAAGCGTCGGCGACGATTCTTGTGCGCCTGGTCGGACCGTCGGACAAGATTCGCGCCTCCTTGAAGGACGTGATCGGCGCAGATGCCGACTTGGAGATCGCACTAGAAATTCCATTTCAGAGACTGAAGCGCATTGAGGGTCTGTCCACCATGATTGCTGCGTTCACGACCGACGTTCCTGCGCTGTCCAACTGGGGTGAGCCGCTACTGTTCGGGCCGGGATCGATCCACGTGGCGCACACGCCCAACGAGCGGCTTGCCAAACAGGAACAGCGAGAGGCAATCGATCTATACGTCCAGGTCGCGCATCGCCTGGTCCAGTAGGCCCTGCACATCGAACAAGCAGAACGATTCAGAACAGAAGGACAATGCACGATGGCCGATCCACACGAACGCGGCGACGAAATTCCTCAGCCAGAAAACAAGGCCGAAGCCGCGACCGAACAACCCAAGGAAGAACATGTAAACGGGCTGGCGAATGCGTCGTCTTCCTATCTGCGCTCTGCCATGCATCAGCCTGTCGATTGGCAGGAGTGGGGTGACGCTGCGTTTGCGCGTGCGAAGAACGAGAACAAGCCGGTCCTGTTGGATATCGGCGCGGTCTGGTGCCATTGGTGTCACGTGATGGATCGCGAATCCTACGAAGATCCCGAGATTGCCGACATCATCAACGATCATTTCATCGCGGTGAAAGTCGATCGTGATGAACGACTCGACGTGGACACGCGACATCAAGCGGCTGTGCAGGCAATGAGTGGGCAGGGCGGTTGGCCGTTGACCGTCATTCTGACACCAGAGGGCAAGCCGTTCTTCGGCGGAACGTATTTCCCCAAGGACGAACGATATGGCCGCCCTGGCTTTGGTCATGTGTTGCTGACCATGGCCCATGCCTACAACGATCGCCACGCCGAAGTAATTGAGTCTGCCGACAGCGTCGTCGCAGCGATCGAATATAACGAATCCTTCTCAGGACGTTCAGCAGATTTGCATGCCGGCATCGTCGATAAGCTGGTGCAGTCCGCATTGCAGCAGTTCGACAAATACAACGGCGGCTTCGGAACCCAACCCAAATTTCCGCATCCAGCCATTCTGGATTTATTGCTCGACCATGCAACCCGCGCCGCCGATCAAGGCGCTCACAACGTGGCACACCTGACGCTCGACAAAATGGCGAGCGGTGGAATGTATGACCACCTTGCCGGGGGTTTCCATCGCTACTCCGTCGATGATCGTTGGATTGTTCCGCATTTCGAAAAAATGTCGTACGACAATTCGGAGTTGTTGAAAAATTACGTCCACAGCTTTCAGAGTTTCGTCGAGCCGGAACACGCTCGCGTTGCGCTGGAAGTGATCCAGTGGATGGACACGGTGCTGAGCGATCGCCAGCGCGGCGGCTTCTATGCATCGCAAGACGCAGACGAATCACTCGATGATGACGGAGATTACTTTACCTGGACACGCGGGGAAGCCGCTGCCGTCCTGACCCCGGAAGAGATGGATGTTGCCGCCGCTTATTACGACATTGGCGAGTTGGGGGACATGCACCACAACCCACAGAAAAACACGCTCCATATCGACCACTCGTTGGCGGAGGTTGCGCGGCGGTTGGCAATCAGCATCGATCAGGCGACCGAACGGCTGCGGTCCGCGAAGAAAAAACTATACACAGCACGCTTAAAACGTCCAACGCCCTTTGTGGATAAGACGGTCTACGTCAACTGGAATGGCCTGGCGATTTCTGCATATCTCGACGCGGCACGGGTTTTGGAACTCGACCTACAAAGCCGATTTGCGCTGTTTTCGCTCGATAGAATTTTGCGCGAATCCTGGCACGTGGATGGCAGTCTGGATCGCGTGGTCGCCTATGCGGACGGCAAATCCCCAGCAACTCCCGTGGCCGGACTGCTTGACGATTATGCGGCGCTTGGGCTGGCATGCCTCGACGCATGGGAGTCGACCGTGCACCTGCATTATTACCAGCAGGCACAGCGGATTGCCGATGCGATGATTGCTCGCTTCTACGATGCGACCAATGGTGGATTCTTTGACACTGCCCAGAATTCCTACTCACCCGCTCCTCTCGGAGTGCTCGCGGCACGTCGCAAGCCGCTGCAGGACTCACCCACGCCGGCAGGAAACTCGCTCGCGGCCATGCTGCTTCTACGCTTATCGGAGCTTAGCGTAGACAATAACTTACGGGAGAAAGCGGAAGATACACTTGAAGCCTTTGCCGGAGTCGCGGCGCAGTTCGGCTTGTACGCCGGCGCCTATGGTTTAGCGCTGCAGCGATATCTGCTGCCGCCGGTGCAGGTTTGTATCATTGGGGACGACGAAGAAGCTCGCCGCCTGGCCGTGATCGCGAGGGCCCGCTTCGCCATGAATAAAACCGTACTGAAGTTTCCGCGATCTGTGGTTGAGGCGCACGCGCTGCCGCCTGCATTGGCGGAAACGCTGCCGCATCTCCCAGAGATGCGCGAGGCGCGGAGCTTTGCCGTAGTCTGCAGCGGAACAAGCTGCCAGCCGCCGTTATATGAAGCCGAAGCGCTGATTGAATTGCTGAATCGACTGTTGCAAGCGATCGGCAAGCGTATCGAAAAATAGATCTGTTTAGAGAAGATTGAAACTCACATCACGAGGCTGAAATGGCGAAGACATCGAAAACAACCATCGACTCGAATGATTTTCGGGTTCCTCCAGGCAAGAAGGTCAACTTGAAAGAATGGCCCACTGCAGTCAAGCCTGTGTATTCCACCAAGGAAGCCTATCGGACAATTCTCGAAGACCACGTAACCAAGATGAGCTCGCTGCAGCAACTGCTCTACGCTTGCAGCCGCTATGCATTGCTTTTGATTTTTCAAGGCATGGATTCCGCGGGCAAAGACGGCGCCATTCGTCATGCGCTGTCTGGAATCAATCCCGAAGGCTGCCAGGTTTTCAGTTTCAAGCAGCCCAGCGCGGAAGAACTGAAGCATGACTTTTTGTGGCGCACCAACTGTCGTTTGCCGGAGCGGGGAATGATCGGCATTTTCAATCGTTCCTATTATGAGGAAGTGCTGGTGGTGCGCGTCCATCCGGAGCTGCTGAAAAATGAGGGGCTGCCGGATGCCAGCGAAGGAAAAACTCTCTGGAAAGAGCGCTATCGTTCGATCGTAGATTCCGAGGAACATCTTTACCGCAACGGGACACGGATTGTAAAAATATTTCTTCATCTCTCGAAGGACGAGCAACGCAAGCGCTTTCTCGCACGCATCGACGACCCTGAGAAAAACTGGAAACTCAGCGTGGCGGACATTCACGAACGGGACTACTGGAAGGATTACCAGGAAGCATACGAGGATTGTCTGCACGCAACCGCGACTCGTCACGCGCCGTGGTACGTTGTGCCCGCGGACGATAAGGAAAATGCGCGGTTAATCGTTTCGAAGATTGTGCTTGAGGCCCTGACTGCAATGAAGATCGGTTATCCCAAAACCACTGAAACACGCAACGCGGAGTTGCAGTCCATTCGGAAAATGCTGGAAAAATAGGGTATCCATTCTCGGTTACCGATTTCGTAGGTACGGGCCACCTCACCGGCAGAAAGAGCTCCGCGGCTCAGGTTACTCGCCTTCCTTAGGGTCGGGCACAAAGCGATAGCCGATGCCGCGAACAGTTTGCAAGTGAACCGGGTGCACAGAATCGTCCTCGAGGTAGCGCCGCAGTCGGACGATAAAATTATCGATCGCGCGCGTATCCGTATCCTGATGCAGATGCCAAACCTTGTCGAGAATCTCACTGCGAGAGATGGCGCGGCCTGGGTTCTGCACAAGGTAACGAAGCAGTTCAACCTCCATCATTGTCAGCCGAACTTGCTTATCGGCAGCGCGTAATTCCAGCAGGCCAAAGTCGATTGTCTTGCCGGCAAACGTGTATTCATCCAACGTTGGAAGTTCCTGTTCCGCCTCGCGAGGACGAAGCCACCGGGAGCGGCGCAGCAAGCCATTCAGGCGAGCCAACAAAATCGATAGTTCAAACGGCTTTGGCAGATAATCGTCCGCCCCGGCAGCGAAGCCTTCCAAAACATCTTCGGGTCGGCCGCGCGCCGTCAGCATCAGCACCGGAGTGTAGTTTTGCGCAGCACGCATGGCGCGGGCCACGGCAAATCCATCCATCCCAGGAAGCATCACATCCAGGACAACCGCGTCGAACGGTTCGGATTGCTTCAATAGCAGATCGACCGCGGCTTCGCCGTCGGCGGCGACTACGGCCTCGTGTCCCTCAGCCTGAAGATTAAACAACAATCCCTGGGCGAGATGCGCCTCGTCCTCAACAATCAGCACGCGGCTGTCGTTTTGCCGGTCTGTTTTGCGGGTGGCCGTTCCGCGCGCGTTCACTTCATCCTTGCTCACGCATCTCCTTCGTCCTATGAATGCAGCAGCCGTGGCAACTGAACCGTGATGGTCGCTCCACGGCCCTCGCCATCACTGGTGGCGCTGGCATCACCGCCGTGCTGCCGCGCAATTGTCCGCACCAGAAATAATCCCAGCCCGGTTCCCTTCGTGCGCAACACAGTCAGGCTTGGCACGCGGTAGAATCTTTTGAAAATTCGCTTCAGGTGAACATCGGAAATGCCAATCCCGTTGTCAGTTACTCGAAGAACTACCCACGCATCGTGTTCAACTGTCAGCTGAACGCGAATTTTCGGATCTTTCGGAGAATACTTCACGGCGTTATCAAGCACATTCATAATCGCCGCGCGCAAGTCCTCCGGGTTTCCGACGACGACCGTGGACATGCCGCGCGTTTCGTTCAGAAACTCGATGGCCTCGGGTGGCAAGTGGTTCCGAAGCGCGACCACCTGGCAGGAATCTTCCACCATGTCTTTGATGTCTACGCGAATGCTGATGTCGTCAGGTCCACGCTGGCCGACTTCGCCGGCTTTCAGCACCTGCTCCACTGTAGCCAGCAGCCGTTCACTGTCATTCAGCATGATGCGGTAAAACTCCTGGCGTTTGTCGTCGCTAAGATCGCGTCGCTGCAGTGTTTCAAGATACAGGCGGATGGAGGCAATCGGAGTTTTTAGCTCATGTGTGACAGCGTTCAGGAAACTGTCATGGCGCTCATTGCGCCGAATTTCGCGCACCAGAAAAATGGTATTCAAGACGACGCCGGCGATCAAAATTCCAAAGAAAAAAACGCCGAGTACCAGCGGAACAATTTCATGCCAGTTCAGGATCACCCAGCGGACATTCAGGGCGATCGCCAGCGCCACCAGGCACGCGCCCAGGGTGATGAAGAAAGCAATAGCTCCGCGACGACGAGTGATCTTTTGCATACGTATCGAAGTGCGTTCGGGCAAACGAAAAGCCTGACGGCAGTATAGAGCGGATTTCCTTTCAGAAATCGCTCCAGCCGTCAGGCTTTAGGGCAGGAGAGGGACGTCGATGTTTAGGAGCCGCGAACGCCTGCGGGACGCGGATCGTTCGGATCGAATTGCGCCACCTTGATCTGTCGCGCAAGGCCCAGCTTTTTCAGGATCCAGATGCCGTAGAAGTTTGGATCGAACTCATACCATGCCAATCCGTGACGAGCGGAAACCGGATGCGCATGATGATTGTTGTGCCATCCTTCGCCACCGGTCAACAGCGCAACCCACCAGCTGTTGCGCGAGTCATCGCGAGTTTCGAAGCGACGCGAACCCCACAAGTGAGTCGCAGAATTCACCAGCCAGGTTGCATGCAGCCCGATGGTCACGCGAAGGAAAATCCCCCACAGAACCCATGGCCATCCGCCGATCGCCAGCAGGATGAGGCCTTCGATGGTCAACGGAACCCAGTGATATTTACTCAATACGACGTAGAAGCGATCCTTCGCAAGGTCCGGCGCATAACGGGCCAGCATCGCGGTCTCGGTGTGCAGCGCCTTGCCCTTCAAAATCCATCCGGCATGGGCCCACCAGCCGCCTTCGGTCGGCGTGTGTGGATCTCCGACATGGTCACTATATTGATGATGAACGCGGTGAGTGGCGACCCAGAACATCGGTCCACCTTCGAGCGCCGTTGTGGCGAATATGGCCATCGCATATTCCACCCACTTCGGTGTTTTGTAGCCGCGATGGGTCAGCAGTCGGTGGTAGCACATGCCGATGCCGACGTTGATCGCCAACATATAGGTCACCACCAAAACGGCCAGCGCGCTCCAGCTAAAGTAGAAGAACGCGGCAATCGCTCCGGCATGAAAAATGGCCAGAAAAACTGCGGTCGTCCAGGTGATGCCCTTGTCCTGCGTGGCGCGGCCCAGCACCGGTAGTGTTGGCTTGGTGCGCGCAGGTGAGGGAGCTTTGTACACAGGAACTGCGACTGGAGTTCCCACAAAGGACGCTTCGACGGTTTCAATCGTCGCACGGTGAAGGGGGGAAGTCTCGATGGTGTTCATCTCGACCGCTTCGTTGGATATGGGAGCCACGCATTACCTCAAAGAAAAAATGAAATTGCTGTTACATCAAGGCTAGCAGCGCGAAAGAGGGCCCTATGTAAGACTTTTGTAATTGCCCGTGACACACTTGCGGCAGGCTGCTGGAATGCCCCGCGGAACCGCATTTAGCACTTGTCTGTCGTGATGAAAATGTGCTGCATTGTCGTCGGATTCAAGACAGTCGCAACTTGATTTGATACGTTGGAATGGCCGTGATATTTTCCCCGTGGATCCGCCGCGCCTCCCTCCCAACATTGTTGGTATTCTTGTCCGCCGCGGGGCTGATGCTAGCGCAGAACGCTCCGCCTGTCGTGCGAACAATTCCGCTGCCGAGCAGCAAAATGTTGATCGAGCCTGTTCCCGGCGCCCCACAAAAAACGAATAGCCTGCCGATGGCAATCGCGGTTTCTCCGGACGGCCGCTATGTTGCGGTGGTGAATGCCGGCTACGGAACAGCGGAGTCGAAGGGCGAACAATCCATCGCGATCCTGGACGCAAAATCACATAAGCTGCTGGATTTTCCCAATCCTCATACGCCCGAAGGGGCGCAGCAAACGCTGTATTCCGGTATCGCGTTCGGTAGTGATGGCCAGCATCTGTACGTCAGCCTCGCCTCTCTCACACATCCGTTGCCAGATGGAAAAAATGCGGTGGGGAACGGAATTCTCGTCTATCGATGCGTCGATGGCCGAGTGACGGAAGAAAAAATTCTGTCTATCCCGCTGCAGCAGCTCGCGTACGGAAAACACCAGAACAGAATGGGGACGTATGCGCTCCCCGCCGGCGAGGCGAATCCATATCCATCGGGATTGGCGGTTGTTCACGGGCGCGATGGCGATCGGCTCTTGATTGCGGACAACCTCTCCGACGACGCGCTAGTGATGGATGCTGCAAGCGGGAAAATTCTGTACCGCTTCGATCTTTCTACCAGCCGCACCATACCAGCTTCGTATCCGATTGCAACCGCCGCGACGCGAGATGGCAAGCGCGGGTTCGTCGCGCTATGGAACGCTTCTGAAGTTGCCGAACTGGATCTGGTGCACGGCAGAGTGGTGCAAATGCTGCCGCTGTTGCCTCCTCGTGATCCGATCGATCCCAGTTCGCATCCGGCAGCGCTTGTGCTGAATGAGAAAAAGAGAATCCTTTATGTGGCGTTGGCGAATCGGGATTCCGTGGCTGCTGTGGCGATTGGCCGCCACGCTGGCAAACATGGCAGCATGCATACGCTGGGATTTTTTGACACGCGATTGCCCGGGCAAACCTACTTTGGCGCGTTTCCAGATGCATTGGCGCTCTCGCCCGACGGCAACCGCTTGTACGTCGCGGATGCAAGCCTGGATGCCGTTGCCGTCTTTAATCCTCACGCGTTAAAGCGACATTCGAATGCGCCCATCCGTCCGCACGGATTTATTCCCACCGAGTGGTATCCAACAGCATTGGCTGCGACGCCGGAAGAACTCTATGTGGCGACGGGGAAAGGCCAGGGAACAGGCCCCAACAATTTCCGGTCAGCCGTTTCCTCGGCGCTGTATCCTGGTCTGCCGCACACTTACATTGCATCGCTGCTATATGGTTCGCTGGCGGCGATGGATCGTGCCGGCGTCGATCAGCAACTCGATGAGCTCAGCAACCAGGTGATGGAAAGCAACCGCATGTACGCGGCGCAGCAAAAGATTCTTTTCCGCGCTGGCAGCAATCCAATTCGCCACGTGATTTACATCATCAAAGAAAATCGTTCTTACGATCAGGTCTTCGGCGATTTGAGCGCGGGAGATCGCGATCCCAGCCTGACCATGTACGGCTGGTCGATTACACCCAACGAACACAAGCTGGCCGAGCAATTCGGCATCCTTGATAACTTCTACGACTCTGGAGAAGTCTCCGGAGATGGACACGTCTGGTCGACGGCAGCCATTACCAGCGACTACACAGAGAAAACATGGCAGCAAAGTTATCGGGGCGGCCAGCGCACCTATGATTACGAGGGCGTTGTCGCCAATGGATTTCCGCTGCAGGAAAAAATTTCCGACGTCGACGAACCGGCCAGCGGATATCTGTGGACGAACTTGGCGAAGCACGGCAAATCCTATTACCACTTCGGCGAATTCGTCGCCACCGAGTTTTGCAGCGCAACGGTAACGCCGAAAAAACCTGCAACTCCGCTGCAGGGAACTCCGGAGCCCACGCCACAGGAGTGTGCGCGCAATTCGATTCGCAAAGGAGAGCCGATTCCTGCGAACTATGGCGGTGGCATCAGCAAGTACCCGTGGAGAATTCCTCTGATCGCGCGAGACATTGCCACCAAGCCGGAACTGGTCGGTCACTTCGATCCGCAATTTCAGGATTTTGAGCTCAGCGTGCCGGATCAGTTCCGAGTCTCAGAATTTCTGACGCACTTCAATCGGTGGGTGGCCGATCGCAAAAATGGAAAAGATACCATGCCATCCTTCGTAATGCTGCGCCTGCCCGACGATCACACTGCGGGCACCACTCCCGGCATGCCGCGTCCGGAAGCATCGATTGCCGACAACGATCTTGCTGTTGGAAGAGCTGTGGATGCTGTCTCGCACAGCCCGTACTGGAATGACACAGCATTTTTCATTCTTGAGGATGATGCTCAGGATGGGGCAGATCACGTGGACGCGCATCGCAGCCTTATGCTGGTGGTCAGCAAATATGCTCCACGCCCCACTGCCGATGGAGCCCCGTTTGTCGATCATCACTTCTACACGACGGTCAGCGCCGTTCGAACATTGGAAACTTTGTTGGGTCTGCCGCCGATGAACAACAACGACGCCTTTGCGCCGCTCATGGCGCCGGAGTTTTCCGGCGATGGCACCCAGCCCCCATTCAACGCAGACTATGTGAATCGCGACAACGGTCGGATTTATGAAGCGAATACGGCGGCAAGTTACGGAGCAAAACAGTCGGCGAAAATGAATTTCAACCAGGCCGACCTGGCCGATACCGCCAAGTTGAATATCATTCTGTGGCGCGACGAAATGGGAAGCCGGCCGATTCCGCAGCAGCTACTCACGCCGCATCCTCACCATCCAGACGCAGATGGTGACTGATGCCCCAACTTCCAGCTATTCCGCAAAATCGACACGGACGGCTTGAGGAATCACGCCGCGTTCGTGACCCATCTGCAGTAGCCGACGAATGGCGTTCTTTCCATCCTCGCCATAGTCCAGGGTTCGCTCGTTGACGTACATCCCGACAAACCGATTCGCGGAAGGTGTATCCAGATCGCGGGCATATTGCATGGCATGCGCCAAAGCTTCTTCACGATGATGCAGCGCGTAATTCACGCTGTCGCGCAGCGCCTGGTTCATCATGCGATGCACGGGCGCTCCCAGGTCGCGACGAATGGCGTTGCCGCCTAACGGAAGCGGCAGCCCAGTTTCTTCCCGCCACCACGTTCCCATATCCAGCACGCAAGTCAGCCCATCCCGCGCGTAGGTCAACTGACCCTCGTGAATGATCAAGCCCGCTTCAAATGTTCCGTCGAGTACCTGGGGAATGATCTGATCGAAGGGAACAACTTCCGTTTTTACTCCGGGCAGCGCCATCTGCAACACCAGGTTGGCTGTCGTCAGCGTGCCTGGAATGGCAATCCGAACCTTTTTCACTTGATCCAGGGAGTAGCCGGGTTTGGCGACGATCATTGGACCATAGCCCTCGCCGACGCTGCCGCCGCAGGGCATCAGGGCATACTTCTCCTGCACGTAGGGATACGCGTGGAAGGAAATAGCGGTCACGTCGTAAAACGCCTCCCGCATCGCTTTCTGATTCAATGTCTCAATGTCGGTCAACGTGTGCGTGAACTCATAGCCGGGAACTGTAACTTTGCCGGTTGCCAATCCATAAAACATAAACGCGTCGTCCGAGTCAGGACTGTGCGCGATGCTGATCTGCTGAACTGCCGCTGTCGTCTCCATTGCTGTCAATCGTCTCCATATTCAGAGTAAAGCAATGGGAGCAGGGAATGCACATGGGCGGGTCGCGAGTGAAGTTGATGGGTTTGGAATTCGCAGATTTTATTTCTCGACTACAGTTGCTCCCCATTCCTCGGGGCTGCGGTCATGCGCATGGCGTGAGAAAAGCCAGTGATGTCCGTCCAGGTCGATGACGCCAAATTGCAGTTCGCCGTAGATTGTCTCGTGGAGATTTTCTACGATTGTGGCGCCTTCCAATTTCACTCGTTGGAAATGACCCTCAACATCATCGACAACAATAGTGAGGCTTTGCGTTCCGTAACCGAGATCCGCGGGTACGGAACAACCCGCGGGAGCACGTTTCAACATGATCCGGGCGTCGCCAAGATGCATCTGCGCACCGCTGATTGAACCGGCTGCATCACCATAGTGGTAATGCTCGCGGAACCCAAAGACTCGTGTCAGCCAGGCCGCCGCTTCCGCGACATCACTGTACAGGATGTGGGGCAGCACAGTATTCGTCGGCACCGAACGATTCTTCAGCATGAATCAAAATTAGCGCTGCAGCACGGCCGCCCACAAGTCAGACGCTGTATATAGGTCGACCTATGCAACCTGATCGGAAGATTGCAGCGACCGTTGATATCGCCAGTTGCTTCTCTGCGTGCGAATCAGAACGAACACAGAGATGCCCAGCAGTAGGCCTTCCAACATGTAGTTATAGCCATGCGGCAGATGCTTGGTGAACCGTCCGCTGCGTTTTGCCTCTGGCTGCGCGACGACGTCGGCAGCTTCGACTAGCACTTCTGTCTGTGCCGGCGCAGGCGTTTCCATGGCTGCCTGCATCGGTTCTTGAACCTGGGCCGCAATCGGCGCAGTCGCCGTCTCGTTTGAAACACTGCGCGCGGAGGTCATCATCTCCAGCGCGATCGGGTCGATGAGGCTCGTGCTGATTTCGGCAACTTCCGGTTCAAGGTCGAACTGCGCGATTTCCGCATAGTCGGTTTCGGCATCGAAGTCGCCTTCGTAGATCGGTGCCTGCGCGCCGGCAAGCGAAAATTCACCACTGGTAAGGGGGGAAGACCGCAAAATCCTGCGCGCGGTCCAAAGCAAAACGACACATAGCATAAAAATTGCTGCCATGGCAGTACCGTAGAGAATCTGCATCGCAACCACCTGGTAACCTGGGAATTGAGTACTGAAGTGCAGCCATCATAGCAAACATGTTGCGCACTTGAATGTCAATGCTGTACGAGGGGAACCAACAAGGCAACAACGTTTGTCAGGGTGAATGCGGCGAATAAGCTCCGCGAATGTCGTGTTCCAGCGCCGTTTTGGGTGAGAAGCGGACTCGCGAGGACCGAGGTCTTCTCAATTTCTTCGCCTGCGGCTGCTATGCAGCGAGCCTTTCAAATTCGCCGTTTAGCTCAGAGACCGCAGCCGCTGGCAGGCTTCGGTTAAATCTTTCGGCTTCTTCGCATAGCAGAATCGCATCAGATCCTCGCCCCGTCCCTCAGTAAAGAAAGCGGTTCCGGCAATGGCAGCGACACCAGTGCGTGCCAGCAGATTTCGAGCTCGTTCCTTCGCAGTCGCCCCAGGGAGTTGCGACACGTCCGCAAGGATGTAGTACGCCCCGTCAGGAATGGAAGGCGTCATGCCCGCGGCAACCAGCGCTTCCACGAGTTCGTCGCGCTTCTGCTCATATTCCTTGGCCAAACCAATATAGTAGTCGCGGGGCAGTTCCAACAGGCCCGCCAGAGCCCCGTACTGCAGCGGGGAAGGCGCGCACACGTAGGCGATATCGTGGAAATATCCAATGGCCGGAATCCATTTCGGATTTGCTGTCAAATAGCCAAGCCGCCAACCGGTAATGCTGAATGTTTTCGAAAATCCCGAGATTGTGACGGTGCGCTCTGCCATGCCTGGCAGCGAGGCGAAGCTGATGTGGTGCGCGTCTCCGCACAAAAAGTATTCGTAAATCTCGTCCGTAATCACGAACAGATTGTGCTGCTCCGCAACCCGCGCAATCGCTTCCAGTTCTTGTCGCCGAAATACTTTGCCCGATGGATTGCACGGCGTATTGATCACAATCGCCCGTGTTTTCGGGGTGATCGCTTGCTCAAGACGATCCATATCGAGCGACCAATCGGGAGCGTCCAGCAGCACCGTCACTGGATTGAGTCGCTGCGATTGCAGTGTATTGCGATGGTAGCCGTAGAACGGCTCGAACAGCAGGACTTCGTCGCCAGGATTAAAAAGAGCCATGCATGCGGCCAGAAACGCCCCCGTGGCGCCCGACGTCACCAGGATGCCCGAGTCCGCTTCACTGCTGATTCTGTTGTAGTCGAATAATTTCTTAGAAATCTCGGCGCGAAGCGAAGCAATGCCATCCAACCGCGTGTAGATATTGTGCCCATCTCGGATCGCGGCAATGGCGGCTTCTACCACCGGGGCCGGCGGGTCGATGTCGCACACCCCCTGGGCGAGATTGATGCCTTGGATTCGATCGCATTCGACCGACATGGCGCGAATCTCGGATTGCTGGATGTCCGCAGAAATGTCGCTCAGTGCAAGTTTTGCGGCAGCAGCTGCGTGGCGGGTTACCATTGGTGTCGACATGAACTCTTGCAGTCTATCGATTTTGCCGGTATCTCGCCAGTTGACCAAAATCGCCGCAGTCATCCACCCAGAAAGACTCAACATTTCCTACTGTTTGAGAGCAAATTCATCTTATTTTCACCTGTGTGCCTTAGAAGAGTAGACGTGCCTCCGAAAAGCACAGGGGCGGCATGAGGCAATGACCGCTCGAAACTTTCGATCTCCATAATTAAGAGGGACTCTCAAATGATTCGTCGACTTCTTGCTTTGGCCCTGATCACGACTGCGACAGCATTTGCGCAGCAAATTACGCTGACAGGCGCTGGCTCCACTTTTGCAAATCCACTCTATTCCAGCTGGTCGGGCCATTACCATGCAATCCATCCCAATGTTGAAATCAATTATCAGTCCATCGGTTCGGGTGGCGGCATTCGCCAGCTGATCGCAGGTACAGTTGATTTTGGCGCGACCGACGGTCCCATGACCGACGAGCAGTTGGCAGAAGCCAAGCAAAAACGCGGTACAGCCATCCTGCATTTTCCCACAGCGCTAGGAGCGGCGATGCCCTCCTACAACATTCCGGGTGTGACGGCTACGCTGAAATTTACGCCCGCCGCATTGGCCGGAATTTACCTGGGAACAATCAAGAAGTGGAATGACCCGGAGATTCAGGGTCCAAACCCTGGCGTCAAGCTGCCAGCCAACAACATCGTTGTCATCCACCGGTCCGACGGTTCAGGCACAACGTATACCTGGGCGGACTATCTGTCCAAGGTAAGCCCTGCATGGAAGAGTAAGGTTGGCAAGGGAACGTCGGTGGACTGGCCCGTCGGCTTGGGCGGCAAGGGAAATGAAGGCGTAGCCGGCTTGATTGAACGAATCCCGAACTCGATCGGATACATCGAATTGATCTACGCCGTGCAAAACCACATCCTTTATGGCGAAGTGAAGAATAGCTCCGGCAACTTCATCAAAGCCGACTTGAAGTCCGTGACCGCTGCGGCTGCTGGCGCCACCAAGACCATGCCGGCGGACTTCCGTGTGTCGATCACAGATGCGCCTGGCCCGGACGCTTATCCCATCTCGACCTACACCTGGCTTTTGATTCCAGAGAAGATGAGCGACATGACCAAAGCCAAGGCGTTGAAGGCATTTTTGAAGTGGGGATTGACAGACGGACAGCAATATTGCGCGCCGTTGACCTATGCTCCGTTGCCCAAGGCCGTGGTAGAGAAAGAATTGATCCAAATGAAGAAACTGCAATACTAGTGGAAGCTTTTCGGAGCCGTCGATGGCGAATGGTGTACTCGTAACCCCTGAAGTTCCGTTCGAATCCAGGGGCCTGGACAAGAAACTGACACTATGGGAGCGCCTGCGCAAGGGGGATGAGGTTGCACACCTTATCACCCTCGCGGGCGGGTGGTCGATCCTGATCATCACCGCCCTTTTGGTACAACATCTTTGGGTCTTCTCCCGTCTTTCCCGACACGCCTTCGGCTGGCATTTTCTGGTCGACAGCACGTGGGATCCTGTCAATGGACATTTCGGCGCATGGCCGTTTGTCTATGGCACGGTCGTCACGTCATTGCTGGCGCTGGCAATTTCCATTCCGATTGGGATCGGTTCCGCGATTTTCCTTGCTGAGCTGGCCCCGCGAAAAATTTCCAATGGGTTGACCTTTCTTATCGAACTGCTGGCAGCGGTCCCCAGCGTGATTTATGGTTTGATTGGCATCTTCCTGCTGATTCCGTTCCTGTTTAACGTGGTGCCATACTTCCAGAAATTCTTCGGCTGGATCCCCATTTTTAGCGGCACCTTCTACGGCGTTAGCTATTTTTCTGCCTCGATCGTACTTTCGATCATGGTGGTGCCGTTCATCATCTCTATTTCCCGCGAAGTCCTCATCGCCGTTCCCGTGGCCCAGCGCGAAGCCATGATGGCCTTGGGCGCAACCAAGTGGGACGTGACCTGGCACGCCGTGGTGCCCTATGCGCGGCAGGGAATTATGGGCTCCATTTTCCTTTCGCTGGCGCGTGCCCTGGGTGAAACCATGGCGGTCACCATGGTGATCGGCAATGTGGCCCAGGTGTCCACGTCGTTGATGGCTCCTGGCTACACTATTGCCGCAGTCATCGCGAATGAATTTACAGAGGCAACCGGCGACCTCTACCTGCATGCGCTCATCGAACTTGGACTGGTACTGTTCGTCGTAACCATGATCTTTAACGCGCTGGCCCGCCTGCTAATGCTGACCATGAAGGGTCATGAGGTGGTCGGATGAGCGCTTCTTACCCACCCATGTCCCGCAAGATTATCAACGTGGCCATGTTGACGCTGACTGGCCTGTGTACGTTGCTGGTGTTGTCTGTTCTGTTGACGATTTTGGGATACCTGCTATGGAAGGGCGCCAGTTCCCTGAACATTGCTTTCTTCACCAAGATTCCTGCACCCGTGGGCCAGCCGGGTGGGGGAGTTGAAAATGCCATTGTTGGAACCCTCAAGTTGTTGGCACTGGCGACCGTGATTGGTGTGCCGATCGGGCTGCTGGGCGGCATCTACCTGTCAGAGTTCGCAGGGGGTTGGTCCGCTTTCACCATCCGCTACACCACGGATTTGTTGAACGGTGTGCCCTCGGTGGTGATGGGCATCTTCGTCTATACTTTGGTTGTGGTACCTATGCATCATTTCTCCACTCTGGCAGGTGGCATAGCTCTCGGGATCATGATGATTCCAATCGCTTTAAGGAGCACCGAAGACTTCCTTCGGGCAGTCCCGCGAAGCCTTCGCGAGGGCGGCCTGGCACTCGGAGCCAGTAAGTCGGAAACCATCCTCACAATCGTTATTCCAGCCGCTATGTATGGCATTTTGACCGGCATCATGCTCGATATCGCCCGAGTTGCCGGAGAAACGGCTCCGCTCCTGTTTACAGCGTTTGGCAATCTTTTTAATAGCCCAGGATGGTTGCAGCCATCCGCTTCCTTGCCTGTGATCATCTATACATACGCCATTTCCCCGTATGAGGTTTGGCATAAGCAGGCTTGGGCAGCAGGCTTCGTGCTACTCTCAGGATTGCTGGTACTTAACATCATTTCCCGCATGATTTTGGCGCGCGGCAAAAAAATCTCGCATGGGTAATCAACTATGTCAACGTCGATGAAACCATTTGATCTGGGCCAGCTCTCCAGAGCCCATGACATCCGTTTTGCGGAAGATGAGCCGGCAGACGAACAATTACCCTGGCCGCAGTTCACTGTGTCCAACCTCGACTTTTACTACGGCTCTCACAAGGCTCTGAAGGGAATAAACCTGATCGTCCCCAATAAGCGCGTCATGGCGTTTATCGGACCTTCAGGATGCGGTAAAACCACCCTGCTACGAACCTTGAATCGAATGAATGAGACGATTCCCGGAACCCGGGTAGAAGGCAGCATTCGCCTCGGCGACCGAGATCTTTTCAGCGTTCCTGTCACCCGGCTACGCCGCGCCGTAGGTATGGTGTTCCAGAAACCATCACCCTTTCCCAAGACCATTTTTGACAATGTGGCATACGGCATGCGCCTCGATCCTTTGATCCGCCGCAATGAGATCGCGGACAGGGTGGAGAAGAGCCTGCGGCGCGCAGCGCTTTGGGATGAAGTTAAGGACAAGCTGCACCAGTCCGCCAACGGAATCTCCGGCGGTCAGCAGCAGCGGCTATGCATCGCGCGCGCACTCGCAGTTGAACCGGAAGTGTTATTGATGGATGAGCCTTGCTCCGCGCTCGACCCCATCTCAACGGCAAAGATCGAAGATCTCCTGTTTGAGATCAAAAATCTGTGCACCATCGTGATCGTCACCCACAACATGCTGCAGGCGGCGCGCGTTGCCGACTACGTCGGATTCTTCCTCAACGGGGAGTTGATTGAGTTGAATCGCGCCAAGCAGATGTTCCAAAATCCTGAAAATCAGCAGACACAAGACTACGTGACCGGTCGATTTGGTTGATACCTTCGCTCGACTGATACGCTAGAAGCAATGTCGGCGCAGTCGATTCAAGAAACTCATTCCAGGCATTTTGGCGCCCAGGGCACCGCATATCAGGCGCCCGGTCGCGTCAACCTCATCGGCGAACACACAGACACCAGCGAAGGCTTTGTCATGCCCGCCGCGCTCGATCTGCGAACCATCTCAGTTCTCAGTCCGCGAAGCGATTCCACCGCTAACATTTACTCCGTCAACTTTGACGAACAGGTCAGCCTCGATCTGCAGCATTTGCCATCGCACCGGGGTGGCCATTGGAGCGACTACCCAACCAGCGTTCTTTGGACCCTGGAGCAGCGAGGGATTCGTCCCGACGGCTTCGATCTCACGCTCTCTGGGAATGTTCCGCTAGGCTCCGGGTTGAGTTCTTCAGCCTCGGTTGAAGTGGCTGTCGCTGTCGCCGTTCTGGCCCATGCCGAGGCTAATCTCAGCAAGCCTGAGATTGCGAAGATCTGTCAGTTTTCTGAGAACAACTTTGTCGGCGCGCAGAGCGGCATTATGGATCCGTTCACTTCCTGCTGTGGTGTCGACAATCATGCGCTGCTGATCGACTGCCGCTCGCTCGACTATGAAGCGCTGCCGCTTCCCAGCGAAGTGCTGTTGGTCATCTGCAATTCCATGGTGAAGCATTCCCTGGCTGGCGGAGGAGAATACAACGCGCGGCGCGCTGAGGTTCAAGCAGGCGTGAAGATTCTTCAGCAGCACTACCCCGACATCCATACCTTACGCGACGTGACGGAGGAGCAATTGCGGCGCTGCGAAAGTGACATGCCGGAGGAGATTTTTCGTCGCTGCCTGCATGTTGTCACCGAGGACGAACGAGTCCTTGAGGCGGCGGCGGCGCTGCGGTGCGGAGATTTTCACAAGTTTGGCCGCATCATGCATGACGCGCACATCAGCATGCGAGATAACTATGCAGCCAGTTGCATGGAGACCGATTTGCTGGTGGAATTGGCTGCGAAGCAGCCGGGGTGCTTCGGCGCACGCATCACAGGAGGCGGATTCGGCGGCTGCACCATCAATCTGGTCGCGGCGAACCTCGCCGACAACTTTGTCCGCAACGTGCGGGCCGGATACGAAGCGGCGACGGGCATTCGCGCGGAGATTTATCTCAGTCGCGCCTCCAACGGCGCCGGCCCTCTAGCCTAAATCGCACATCGCGATCTGCTTCCAAAGAGGACAGCCGGATCGGTACGCGATCCGGCTGTTGAATTTGCATCCACCTTTCGTCCTTTAATTAGAGTCGGTTTGAAACGGCGAGATCAACCACGGGATCGTTGAGACCGACGGTCCGGATGCCTTTGCGCATCCTCGGCTGCCGGGACCAGTAAGACAGCCCCACCAGTCTTCCGTGGCATTGATCGGCGCCGTGCCCAGATTGTCGACACCGATCGCGCCCCTCTCGAAGTTGTTGAGATGAACGCTCAGTTCACCGGAGGTTGCCTTGAACGCCACGTCGATCGCCTCGTTGTCAAATGTGTTTTGCGAAACGACGGTTCCGGTGATCGGCGCAACGCTGTAGATGTTGATTCCGACCGTCCCTGGAGTCGCTGCGTCGCCGCTGTCAGCTCCGTTGCCGGAGAAATGATTGCCGACGATTACATTGTCATTGAGGTTGACCCCAGGCGCTGGAGACGGAGCAAAGCCGTGGTTGTGCATCGCGACGCCCGCGTTCCCGTTGCCAATAAGAGTGTTGTCGATCACGACGTTTCCGGAGTTCGAGGTCCCGGGCCCGGCAGCAAAGATCCCCACTCCCGCGCCCGATCCACTGACCCCATTGCGGGCCGAGGTATTGTGGGAAATCGTGTTGTTGGATACGCCAAACGAGATTGCAGGTCCGGGTCCGATAGAGATGGCCGGCGGATGCGAGGCCATGGTGATGCCGCAGTCGTACACATTGTCCTGGACGACATTGCCGCTCACGAGATTGCCACGATTGACGCCGGTCTCGTCGGAGATGAGAATTCCGCCGGCGTTATGCTCTACAGTGTTTCGAACTACAGAGGAGTGCTGGTCCGCCATCAGGTGGATGCCCTCGCCGCAGTCATCTCCCTCGCTGGTTTCAAAGGCTGGCAGGCCGGGGCAGGCGCCGCCGGAGAGCGCCTTGTCATTGTCGATGACATCGTTGCCTGTCAGGGTAGTATCGTACGCGTTCGCCACCAGGATGCCTTCAAAGTTTGCGTTCTTGACGGTAAAGCCGGACACCACCACACTACTGACGCCGATATTCGGCATCGCGGCCATTCCGTTGATGAAAATCCCGTTGGAGAGGCCGCTCGCATTGATCGTGACCTGATTAGGAATCAGCGCCACCAGAGAAAGTGACTTGGTAACAATGACCTCCTCACGATAAGTGCCCGGGGCTACCAGAATCGTATCGCCCGGAGACGCGGCGGAGACAGCAGCGCCGATGGTGGTCGAGCACCAGGGGACCTTCC
Organism: Acidobacteriaceae bacterium; assembly: GCA_049796755.1. Classification (GTDB taxonomy): domain Bacteria; phylum Acidobacteriota; class Terriglobia; order Terriglobales; family Acidobacteriaceae; genus JAKAAZ01. The sequence continues at coordinate 54,838 of JBARFA010000132.1, read as the reverse complement.
GCTGGCTAACGCATAAAGTAGCGGCTGAGGCCGTGGCGAGAGCGCCACAGCAAATGAACGTGGCGAGTACGGCCAATACCCGCGACGGCTGTTGTCCAGTTTGTCCAGTGGGAATATTTCGAGAATCGTGCGACATGGTTTGCTCCTGAAAGTTCGTTCGTTATTCCGAGAAGCGGTTTGCGCAGTCTCTGTCGATCTGCTGCGCCGTACGTTCCCACGCGGCAAAGGCCTGCAAGCCGAGATTCACGAGCAGGTCCCTGTCAGTCGAAGTTTGGCAGTAAATTGGCGTCGCGGGTTCGACGCGGCGCCGAGGGGTGATCAGGATGTCACTTTCCGCTGGATGATGTCAAACACGGCTGGGAGCTAATGCAGGAGCGGAGGAATGGAGCCTTGATTCTGAAGGCCTGTATCTCCTGTTCAGACCAGAGTTGCTCCACAAATTGAAGGGCCCCGCGGTTGCCAAAACCGCGAGGTCCTCCATTTTCCAAAAATAAGCAACGATCTATTTCTGCGCCTGCCAGAATGCCGATCCGCGATTGGAATAATCCACCCGCACCGTGTTGATGGAATATTTCCCGACCGGCACGCTGAGATGATCGCCGGAAACGGTCAGCGGAGAGCCCTCCGGCTTCTCCATCAGGTTGGTGACAGTTGCCGCTGACCCTCCTTCAGGAACGGTGATGTTCGCCGTGGTCTGCTTACCGGCCCACTCATAAAAGCGAAGGATCAGGCTGTTGCCGTCTTCGCTTTTCTTCATCGCCGTTAGCACCAGATTTTCCGGTTTGACGGTGACGAAGGAATGCGTCGCAGGCAGCTCGCCGGTATGCGCGGCCACCTGCATTGCGTGCAGCGGAATGTTGAAGGAAAAGCCGTGCAACACCGTGTTCGCCTCACGCCATCCGCCTGCATGTGGGTAAAGAGAATATTGAAAATGTTGCGGGCCGCGATCGGCATTGGGATCGGGCCACACCGGCGAACGCAGCAACGACAGTCGCAGATCATTGCCTTTCACATCGTACCCATACTTCGAATCGTTGATCAGGCTGAAGCCATGTTGTCCGTCGCCGAGATCAGCCCATCGCTGCGCGGGAACCTCGAATTTGGCGTCCTCGACAGAATTGTTGCGCGTCGTCGGCCGTTCAATCGTTCCGTAAGGAATTTCAAAGGTCGCCTTCGGGCCGCTGGCAGCCAGCTTGAAACCCGCCTTCAACAGAATGTGAGTTTCATGCCAATCCACATCGTTCACCACGTCCACGCGATCCATGCCGGCGTAGAGAATAATGTTCTGCACGAACGTCGACTTGTCCCAGTGCCGCTTGATTCGCACGACGCTGCGCAGCGGTCCCTTTTCCACCAGCTGCACACTGTCCGCGTCCGTCAGGTTTGTCCCGTGTTGCGCGAAATTTGGGTTGATGTTCCAGGCATCGTAATCCTTGGGAGTATCGACAAACGCCTGCAGCAGATTGCCACAGGTTCCGGAAGCCAGACTCTCAAAATGAGTCTGCTTGTCATAGAGACTGTTGATGCAGCCGTTCTTCGGGTCGACGACCACGCGCAGAACGGAATTCTCCATCGTGGTGCCGTTCGTTTTCAAATCGCTCGCGACTCTGCGCGTGCCTGGAACCGCATGCAGCACCGTATATCCCACCGAGGGAACATCCTTCGGCTGCAGCAACAGGTGGTCGGTGTGCGTACTCTCGTCGGTCGACAGAACCTGCATCAGCACGGGCTTGCTTTGCGCGTCGAGCACCGAGATGCCATTCGGCTCTGCCTGCGGCATCTGTACCGTTGCCTGCACAACGTCAGTCCGACTCCAACTCAACGGGTTCCAAATCAGGATAGGAACACCGGCATGCGAATCTGTGTCAATGTGACTGTCAATGTCCGTCAACGCGTTGTGCGTTGCGTCGTTGGCCGTCCAGTGGATGACGTTGAATTGCTTCTGCGCATCTTTGTAAATGACGCCGATGCCGGAGCCTGCAGCCAGATCGTGAAATCCGTTAAACAACTGCAATTTCCACGCAGCATTCAGCTGCGAACTGGGATAATCCAGTCCTCCCAGCCAGGCGAGCGAGGAATATTTCTCGGCGTTCAGCAACCATTCCGATCCGTGGCGCAGGTTCCACTTGTGTTTCGCCTGCGTTGTGTAGGTGCCGCGATGGAATTCAAGATAGAGCTCGTCATTCCACACTGGGACGCTGATCTCCCCCGCCGGAGGAGCCGACAACTTCGTGTTACCCGCCGCCAGCGTTTCATAGTTCCATATGGGAGCATCTGCGGTGTCGACCCGCTTCGTCATTGCTTCGAAGAAAGTCTGCGAAGTTCCAAATTCAAGATGCGGGTACACCTTATTCGGCTCCATCCAGCGCATGCCACTGTCGAGCATGTCGCGCGTCGGGCCGCCACCGTGGTCGCCGATGCCGTACAGGTGCATCATCTCTTTCTGACCGGGATTCAAATTGACGGCGGCGGCCAGATCGGTGGCCATTTTTACAGGTTCAATCTGGTTGACGTAGTCGTGGGGAAAATAGGTCAGCACGCGGCTGCCATCGGGAGACTGCCACCAGAATAATTTCAAAGGAAGTTGATTGGTGTCGTTCCACGCCATCTTCTGCGTCACGAAATAGTCGATGCCGGATTTCTTGTAGATTTGCGGCAACTGCCAGTTGTAGCCGAAGGAATCTGGATTCCAGCCGACCGTCACATCCACGCCCAGGTTTTTCTGGAAGTATCGCTTCGCTACCAAAATTTGCCGCACTGTCGATTCACCATCGGGCAGATTCAGGTCAGGCTCGACCCACATGCCACCCACAACTTCCCATCGACCTTCTTTCACGCGCTGCTGAATTTGCTGGAAAATGTCCGGATATTTGTTCTGCATCCAGGCATAGTATTGCGCCGCCGATTGGGTGTAGGTGTAGTCGGGATATTCATTCATCAACTGCAGCGCGGTTGAGAAGGTGCGCTTCACTACGTCGACTGTCTCGGTCCAAGGCCACAGCCACGCCGCATCGATGTGCGCATTTCCCGTCATATGGACGGTGTATGCCTGCAATATCGGTCGCAGCGGATCAAGCTGGGATTGTGCTTTCTGCAGCGACGCATCGAATGCGGATTGATCGCCTTTGTCGAGCGCTGCCAGATCCACCGTTGTGGCCGCACCGTCTAGTGTCTTTTCCTGCGAGGCCAGGGTCGCAGCATCGGCCGTAATGGCCGGCAGCAAGTGAGCCGCGGAGATCAACTCATCACGAACGATCGAGGGGTTGGGTCGGCTACTGGAGAACACGACATTCAATTCCGCGGCGTGAATATCCTTATTGTCCTGGGTCTGCAGCAGCTTCACCGCAATCAGCACCTTGTCTCCGGGCTTCGCCTCATTGAAGAGCAATTGCTTCTCCAGGTCGTCTCCCAGCGCGATGCGGCTGCCGTTGTAATAGAGAATCGTTGGGACAGGGCCATTCGCGCCCACCTGCATGTGGAACCAGATTTGCGATCCCGCCAGGTCGTAGCCGTTCAGTGTTTTTGGCACTTCCACCCATCGCCGCAACCAGACCGCTCCGTGAGGCGCAGTGAAGGGCAGATGCACGGTTTGCCATCCTGCGGTGTCGAGGTCGGGCCGTTCTCCATGCGCGATGTCGCCAAGATGGTACTGCCAAGTATCCGCTGGAATGGAGTCGAATGTGCCGAGGCGGGCGATCACTTGCTTTGCTTGCGCAGAGAAGGCATAGGGCGTCACCTCTCCGGCCTGGGCAAACATGTTATTTGTCGGGAAAAGTACGGTGATTAAGACAACACCGAACGCCAAGGAACAAAGAGAAAATGAACTACGAGTAGGCTTCAAGACTCACTCCATCGGAGGGGATTTTTCACCGCGTTACAAAAATACACCAAAACTTTACTTCAATTGTTGCGCACCACCCGAGTCATCGCACCGTCTCTCCAGCGGGCGACTTCTCCACCAGGCAGTAATTTGCAGTTAACAGAACCAGAAAAATCCAGAACACATTGGCGCCCAATAAATGGAGAATCTGCAACCATGTCGGCTGCTGCCCCAACACGTCGAATACGCCCAGCAGGTATTGCAGCAGCAACGTGACAAGCACGGCCATACCAAGCGTGTGCATCTTCGCCGGCGCATCGCGGCGGAAAGCCCGCACCAGCAGCCAAAGGACGAATGCTCCAGCGAGAAAGGCGCTGGCCGGATGAATCCATCGCAGGCGAAGAAGCAGAGGAGCGCTCGCGGAAAAATCCTGTCGAATCGCATCCAGCAGGTTTGAGGAGGGGTACATCGTATCTCCCAACGCGACCAGCGATCCCGTCACCCCGACCAGCAGTGTCGCCAGAATGCCCAGGGTGGGAAACGCTAACCGGCCTCGCCGTAGCCGCGTGGTTGCCCCGAATCGAGGATTTGAAAGAAACTCTGCCGTCAGCGCCAGCGACGCCACCAGCAATAAGGTGTTCGTCAAATGGCACGAGAAGAGAACAACACCGGTCGCGGGGGAAGCGCTGTGCGCCGCAACGGTGACCAGCAACGCGCCGAGAAACGCCTCATTCATCACCAATACCAGCGCAATGATAGACGTCCAACGCGCCAGATGCCCCTTGCCGGTTGCTCGCCAAGTCCACACCAGCAACGCGAGGATCAGCATCAATGCGCCACCACTCATCAGGCGATGGGAGAATTCAACCATCGTGTGAAATTGCGGCGCCTGCGGAATGGCGGCGCCATCGCACAGCGGCCACTGGTCTCCGCAGCCTGCGCCGGATCCCGTCGCTCGCACCACCGCTCCCCACAAAATGACGATGACGTTGTACACCAGGACAAACCACGCAAACCTTCGCAGTGCGACAGAAACGCTTCGCGATTGAGATGTGCGTTGCATGACGGCGGACATGTCTGCGGAAGCAGCACGGTCAACGGCGATCATCTTGCTCATGGGTTCTCCAGGGGTCGCGGAACACTGCAGATGGTGCAACCCTGTATTGTAGGCCGAAGCGCCGGATCGCCGCAGCCATCATCGATTCAAGGGACGATCCGTCAATAACTCCTTGTCTGAAACTTCCTGAACCAGGTACACGCGATTCTTCAGCAGCGCTTCCGCGTGTTGCCGATATTGGGGCGGAACAAATAAGAACTTGCGTGGCCCGGTGCCCCACATCGCGAGCAACTGTGCGTCATCCAGGCAAACATGCGGCGCGTCGGGATAATCCGAGCCCCACAACAGGGTTGTCTCGCAGCCGTTCACCACGTAAGCGCGCCGCCCAGTATAGAAAATGATGGACGATCCGTACGATTGATCGCCATATAGAATCAGAACGTCCTGCGGTCTGGCAATGGCATTGATGGTGTTGGCCATCGCCCGGGATGAAAGCAATGGTTGAAAGCGAACGAATGCGATATGTGCCGCGACCAGAAATATGGCCGCTGTCATTGCAGTGGTGAAAGTGGCGTTCAAATGTTGCCGACGCACGCGCATCCGCCACGCCAGTGTCGGTCCCACCAGCAACGTTATCGCCGCAAGAATCGCCGGCAGACGGAGCGCGGCAAACGAGGGCCCGGTCAGATCCATAAAGTGCGACATCGACAGCGAATAACCGCCGACATCGCGATGGGCCAGCAAGGTTCCAATGTCCCGGACGTACGGCAGATTTCGCGATGCCCACAATCCATAGGCAAGCATGGCCGCGGCGCCTGCGCCCACTAACGCGAATAGCGCGTGCGCGGCTTCCAGCCAGCGCATATCCAGTGCTCGCTCGCTCGCCGGTGCCATCATGGCATCTGTTTCCAGGCTCGCCAGGCCCGCTGCCGTCAACAGCAGCAGAGGGAAATACGCCGGAAAGGTGTAGTACTCCTGGTTCGTCGAAATTGAGAAAAACAGCAGAATAAAGCTGGCGTAGAGCGTCATCAACAGGGAAGTGCGACCGCGGAAATTCAGTTGCTTCCAGGTTTGCCAACTGAAGCGGCGTCCGGAGCGGCGGTGTTTATGCCACGCCTCGTACAGCGTCGCCGGCCAATACAGACTCCATGGGAACAGCCACACCAGGTGCAGGCTCCAGAACAGATAGCCGGGCAGCTTGTTATAGTCGTGCGGATAGCGCTTGCCGAGGAAACGCAAAACATGTTCGTTGATGAAGTAGAAATAAAAAAATCCGTGCACGTTGCCCGGCGAAGGAATGTTGCCGACAGGATGGCCCTGATCCGGATTGTGCAGCCCCGCAAGAATGTGCCACGGAGCGGCCACCGCCAGAAATAGAAGCGTTCCAGCGAACAGATGAAATTCTCGCCAGCGACGCCACTGTCCGGTCAGCCAAAGATACGGCACCACACCGCCCAGAAAAAACACCGGTGCGATCAGCCCTTTCGCCAGCATCGCCAGCGCCAGCAGAACATAGGTGCAGTAGATACGCGACGGCCGATGATCTTCCAGTCCTGTAAGAAATAAATACAGGCCTAAGGCAATCAACAGTGTCAGAATCGACTCAGGAATGAAGTAACGGGTGAATAAGAAAGTTCCAACAGATGTGAGAAAGGCCAGCGCGGCATAGAACGCAGCACGCTCAGAATAAGCGCGACGTCCCCATAACAGCCCCAGGATCGCGCATCCCAAAACTGCCAGTGCCATCGGCAAATGAGTCGAGAAGGCGTTGAAGCCAAAAATTCTATAGTCGATCGCCACCATCCAATACGGCAGCGGCGGTTTTTCCAGATAGCGGATTCCGTCCACCATCAGCGTGACAAGATGACCGGTCAAGGCCATATGCTGCGCCGCCTGCGCGTGGGTGGCATCAGCATCGTCCAGCAAAGATGGCGTGAACAAAGCCGCAAAATATACGGCCAAGAAAACCGTGAGAATCAGAATCCATTCAGCTCGACGGGAGAGAGGAAATGCGGGCGTCGAATCGGTCGGTTCAACTCCGGCGAGCGAAGGCTGGTGAGAAGAATTGGAAGGTTGCATCCGCATATTGAGAAGCAAACCTAGAATAGCAGTCCAATGTCCGCCACTTTTTCCTTGATTCGTGGCATCCTGCCAATGTGGGTACTGTTCGAGCACAGGATAGGACGACATACGCGGCTGTCGACATCGGATCGAACTCCGTTCGACTGAAGATTGCCGCCGTTCACAACCACCGCCTGAAGACGCTGCACGAAGATCGCGAGATTACTCGCCTGGGCGAAAGTGTGTTTGAAAGCGCTGTGGTTTCGCCGGAATCAATGGCGACGACCATCCGCGCATTACGCAGATTTCATCGCGCTGTACAAGCGCACGCTGTCGACAAGGTTCGCGTCGTGGCCACCAGCGCCATTCGTGATGCGCGCAATCAGCAGGCCTTTCTGGCTTGGGTGCATTCCGCGACCGGCTGGAGGGTCGAGATTATCTCCGGCCTTGAAGAGGGTCGTCTCATCCACCTGGGGGTCGTTTCCAACGAACCTGCAGCACGCGGGCGCTGTTTGCTGGTGGATTTAGGCGGCGGTAGCTGCGAGATCACTTATTCCGAACACAGCGCCATTCGCCAGATTGTCAGCCTTCCGCTCGGCGCTGTCCGCCTTACCCGAGAGTTTCTCCGCCACGATCCGCCTACCGCGGAAGATATTGCGCGGATGCAAGGGTGGATTCGGCGAGAACTGCAGCGTGCGGAACAACAGATCGGCTGCGAGCGGGTCAACGTGTTCGCGACCTCCGGAACCGCAGCGGCGCTGGCGTCTGCCGCACGAGCAGCGACCAAGTCAAACTTCAAGCCTGATGCAAAACCGGGCGTCCGAGCCTGGGAGCGCACCCCGACCGCAGTGGTTCGCAAACTGGCGGACAAGCTTAAGCGAATGTCGGTCTCGCAACGCAGCGTCATTCGCGGTATTGGACCCAGGCGCTCGGAAATTATCGTCGCGGGCGCGTATGTGTACGCGGATTTGCTGGAGCGTTTTCGCCTCCCGGGCTTTCGCTACTCGCCCATGGGTTTGCGCGACGGCATCTTGGCGCTGATGCTGGCCGAAGGCGACACGCGAACCTCCGCCCACCAGCACTTTGAGGAAGAACGCTGGGCCAGCGTTCTTGAGCTGTGCCGCCACTATGGAATTGATCCCAAGCGGCAGGAACCTGTGGTCCGCGACGCCACCCAATTATTCGACGATTTGAAGAGTGTTCATCATTTGCCGCCGGCTTATAAGCTTTGGCTGCAATCAGCGGCCATGATGCACTCGGTTGGCAAATTCATGAACTATCAGGGCCATCACCGGCACACCCAGTACATCATTGCCAATTCAGAGCTATACGGTTCTACGCCAGAGCAGCGATGGATCGTTTCCGCCATTGCTCGCTATCTGGGAAAATCCAGGCCTGCGCCCGGCGATCGGGTGTTGCGCTACATTCCCGTGGAACAGCATGTAAGCATAAAGCAGGCGGCGATGCTGCTGCGCATGGCTGTCGCGTTGCACCAGAACCAATCCAGTGCAGTCACACGCTTTCGCACCCGCGTCGCTCCCAGGAAAGTAAGCATCATGTTGATGCCGGGACGAAAAGGGGTCGACCTGGAATTGTGGGCTCTTCGGAAAGAGGCTGATTATTTTCGCGAAGTTTTTGCTCGCGATCTCTTTGTGTCTCTGGCTTGAACCGCCCGTAAGAGCCGGGGATCCAGCAGCCACTGCAACCGGGTCGCTCCGCGCTGCACGGTCAAGGCAGCAATCGCGCCCTTGCGAACTCGGGCGATGGGACTCGTCGCCGACGGAGATAACAGGCGATTCAGATACACCGGCAGATTGGGATTGTGACCAACCAGCAGTACTTCCTCCTGGTCCATCACACTATCGAGAAGTCGCTGAAAATCGCTCCAGGCTCCTTCCGGCGTCATGGCCTGTGAGAGTTGAATTTTCTTTTCATAGCCAGTTTCAGTCCCGACCAGCGTAGCAGTCTGCAGCGCGCGCTTCAAGGGACTGGAAATGACGGAATCGAACTGAATCTTCATCGCATTCAGAGCGCGGCCCAATAGAATGCACTGTTGTTTTCCTTCTTTGTCGAGCGGTCGCTTATGGTCAACAAGAGGATCCAATTTCCGTTGACCTGCACTACCGTGACGCAATAGATACAAATTCATACACCGTCCTAACGCCGCAATTTCCGTCGCACCCCACCCTACTCGCGATAAGGAATCAACGATCCAATCCAACCCTAAGAATGACTGGAATATTCGGCGACACTACAGGTTTGGATGCTGAAAGCATAAAATCGTCGCACACCGATGCCGCGGAAGCCGGCTCCTCGAACATGCGAAATTGTAGCAGCGAGAACTCATAAGCGAGTAAAAATACTAGTCCAGCCTTCGCTCCCATACTTCTGCGATCGACATCCCACCCAGATAGGCAGCTCTCTCAACGACGCGAAATCCATTGTCCTCGAAAGCCCTGGCGTAGTTGGGAATTTTGCGCACCCGCAGCCCAGTCAGGACAAAAAACGCAAAATACAGGCTGCGAATCACCATTCCTGCACCGAATCGCCACCAACCTTTCTCCGGCACAGCAAATTCGGAAACCAGCCAGATCGCATCCTGAGTCATATGCGGAGAAAGTCGTGCGATCAGTGCCGATACTTCGCCATCCGTCAGGCAATCCAGAAAAAAATGAGAGACGACAAGATCATAATCGTGCCGAGTCGGGGTGAATTGGCGAACATCGGCCTGGATTGTTTGGATTCGAGTGTCCGCGTCACCGCAGGAGGCTCGCACTCGCCCGCGCAAAACAGCCAGCATCGCCGCACTCGCATCGACGGCATCCACCTTCACCGTGGGATTCGATGCCAGGAGACGTGCGGTAAAACGTCCATCCCCGTCGCCGAGCACCAGCGCATGGCGGCTATGAGAACATCGCAGCAAAAAGTGGAACCGGCAACGCTCCAACATTCTTCCAAAGCTGAAATATTCCATCCAGCGATAGGCGCGGGCCACAGAATCGAAATTCGGTGTGTCAGGTTCCATTAGGTTGTCGATAGAAGGACGGCGCAGCTAACGTACGTAAAGGAAGAATAGTAGAGGCGTCAGCAAGGCTCCATCGGCGAGCACGCGGAGGGAGAGGGCGCTCAACCGGATGTTGTGACGAATCAGCGCGACAAACACCAGGGAACTGGCGGCCACGGCAATAAACGGGGGCCAGATGGTCCTTCCCACGGGAAGGCCGGCGAGCGAAAGAGCCAGCATTCCAATCACAGCGGCAAAAGCAGTCAGGTGATGGCCGAGGAAATCTGTCAAAGCGCGACGTGGCATTCTATTTTGTCGAACGCCAGGTTCGCCCGTTCGACCCGCCGCAAAATGATTCTGCGCCCCTTCACGGTTTGCTTCCGCATCTTCCCATGTTTGGATCGCAACGCAATTCAGCCAGCAAGCGGCTCCAAAAGTAAATATCGCCGCCAGCAATAATCCTCGCCCCTCCTGAACGCGCGTCCAGGTGGGTACCGCGGTCGCAATCGAAAAAAGGAATCCGACAAATAATTCTTTCGAGAAGCGATCACCTTCGGATCGATGATGAATCAACAGAAAATAGCCGATGCCAATCAGACATAAAACAATATCGTCCGTCCGCACAGCCGGCTGCACGCGAAACAAGATCAGGTACGCCAAAGGTATGGCAGCCGCAATCCACGCAATCACAAACGGCTTGCGATGCCGCAGGTAAAACCAATGCCGATCGCGCAGGTCAGTCATGTCGACCGAACGCCAACCGTCCAGCAGTCGATCCGCGACGTAAACGCACCAGGTTCCCAGCGCCAGCGTAACCAGCGCGGTCGGTGGAAGACTCACACCGAATGCCGCCGCGAAAAACCAGCACCAGACAACCGCGACCGTTGGAGCGTCGAGGCTCAGCAAGTGCCACCACACCCAAAGCCGACGAGCCGACAACACGCCCAGGCCCTGGTCAATCTCAGGGTTTCGAACTGCTGGCGTGCTGGTCAATGGGCTGGCTGACATTTCAATTCTTCATGGAGGGAGAAAGATTTGCGGCTGTCCGCCGACGCGGAACCACCCTATCTGTATTCGACGCGCGCTGGAGCCTTCGCGTTTCTACTGCAACAGAATTCATTTCCAATAAGATGTGAAATTCATGCAGAAGTGTCGTCTTTTTTCCGTTCGCGAGAGCGTTTGGCGGTGCGGGGCTTCTTTTCAACCTTCGAGTCTTTGCTTATTGGTTCCGGCTCGTCAACCGCGGGTTTGGCCTCTGCAGTTGCCGAATGCACGTCATTGGTGACTTGTGGGGAGGCGATCGAGGCTGCCTCCTTGGGAATATCTCGTACGCTGGCTTTGTCCTCAGCCAGTCGAATCAGGAATTCCTGCGCGTGGAAGTATGGCCCCGTTCTGCCCGGTTGATCTTTGGTGCGGAGATACTCGCCAGAGGGCAGCAGGAACCTGGATTCGGCAGTATCCGCGAGATAGGCTCCCAGAATTTCGTCCCGAATGCGCTGCCGCAGTTGCGGATCGACCACAGGGAACACCACCTCGCATCGCTCGAACAGATTTCGCGGCATCCAATCCGCGCTTCCGGCATAGACTTCTGGCTCACCGCCATTCAGGAAATAGTAAATGCGGCTATGTTCCAGGAACCGGCCGACAATGGAGCGCACGCGAATATTTTCGCTCAGACCCTTGATACCCGGGCGCAACGCGCAAATCCCGCGAACAATCAAATCGATCGACACCCCAGCCTGCGAGGCCGCATAGAGGGCATCGATCACCCCCTGCTCCAGCAGGGAGTTCATCTTGGCAATAATGTGTGCAGGCTTGCCTTCGGCGGCATGTTTCGCCTCGCGATGAATGAGCTGGGCAAAACCCTCCGCCAGGTTTAACGGTGCCACCAGCAGCGGGGCATAGTCGTCCGACTCAGAGTGTGCCGTCAGGTAATTGAATACGTTGTGCACCGCGTTGGTCAGGGTCGGATTCGCAGTCAGCAGGCTCAGGTCGGTGTAGAACGACGCCGTCTCCACGTTGTAATTCCCGGTACCCAGATGTGCATAACGCCGCACCACACCGTCATCCGGATCACGCCGGACCAGCAATGCCAGCTTGCAATGCGTTTTCAGGCCGACGGTGCCATAAAAGACCTGAACTCCCGCATCCTCCAGGTCGTGGGCCCAGCGAATGTTCGACGCTTCATCGAAACGCGCCATCAGCTCCACCACAACCGTGACCTCTTTGGTCTGGGCGGCTTCGCGCAGCGCCTGAAAAATCGGCGAGTTCGCGCTGGTTCGATATAGTGTCTGCTTGATGGAAAGCACCGCGGGATCTTCCGCTGCTGCGCGGATAAATGCGACCACCGCATTGTAGGAATCGTAGGGATGATGCAGCAGAACGTCGTGCCGGCGAATTTCAGCGAACAGATTCTCCGATTCTCGATGTAGTCTCAACCCGCGCGCAACAAACGGCGGATATTTCAGGTCTGGCTTGTTGGTTCTCGCATGCAGGTTCATCAGGCGGGACAGATTCACCGGGCCGTCCGTATAAAAAATCTGGAATTCCTCCAGATCAAAGTTCGTCCGCAGCTGCTCGACAATCTCGGGAGCAGCATCGCTGGCAATCTCCAGCCGGACCGCGTCTCCTTTACGACGATTGTGCAGCTCCGATCGCACGCTTTCCAGCAGGCTGCGCGCCTCTTCTTCCTGCAGGTAAAGGTTGCTGTTGCGAGTGACGCGAAACGCCGCGCGTGATAGAAATTCATAGCCACGATACATCGCTGCGGCCTGCGATTCGATCAGTTCATGCAGAAAGATGTAATCGAAGCACCCCGGATCCGCCGGCAGCGCTACCAGACGCGGCAGAGCGCGCGGCACGGTTACCACCCCCAATACCTGTGTCGACGTCGATTTGCGCTTGCGATGCAGCAACAACGCCAGGCACAGCGCCTTGTTCAGCACATGCGGAAATGGATGAGCTGGATCGATGGTGATCGGAGTCAGCAGCGGGTCCACTTCGCTTTCATAGAAGGAAATGGCAAATTTGCGCTGGTCTTCGCTCAAGTCTTTCCAGCCGCGCATGCGGATTCCAGCCTCGGCGAGGGCCGGCAATAATTGTTGGTTCCAGCAGGTGTATTGATCCGCGACAAAGGCATGCGTTTTTTTCGCCAGTGAGTCCAACGTCTGCTGCGGCGTCATCAGGTCTGGGCCTGGGTCGGTATAGCCGTCCTCAATACGCTGCAAAATTCCAGCGACGCGAACCTCGAAAAACTCATCCAGATTACTGGCCGTGATGGCGAGAAATTTCACCCGCTCCAACAGCGGATTGGTGTCATCCTGAGCTTCTTCCAGTACACGCCAGTTGAAATCCATCCAGGACTCGTCCCGGTTGAAATAGAGCTTGGTCGTGAGTGGAGTTTCGGGGATGCTTTTCAGTGCCATGCGTTCGTGGTCTTCTTCCGGCGATGCATTCGCAACATCCTGGCGGGGGAAATTGACCTTTCCAGTGTCTCAAATCCCTTGGTCGGAGAGTATCAGCGCGTGATGACGATCACGTAAATCTGTTTGAAGAACTGCAATCCGGTATCCTAATGCAGGGAACCACGTTGCACAACCGGGACGCCGCGGTGTGGCGTGCCCAGCAATTCAACCAGCGACCGAGAAAAAGATGCGCACGAGGGAAAGAAATTGCACTCTTCTGCCTGTTTCGTCATCTATTCTCTAGCACCTACAACACGGCAATACTGCTCCGTACGCAAACCGTCTGATGAAAGAAATGCCAATAAATTTTCCTAAAGCACGCCGCGGCTATCTGCGATTCCTGTTTTTTACTGCAATTGCCGTCGGGCTCGCCCTTCCACGCGCGCAGGCGCAGGCGACGTCTGATTCCTATAAAGGCAGCGCCGTGCAGGAAAAGGCGACCCCCGGCGTACTGCCTCTATCGCTCGACGATGCCATGCAGATGGGTCTCAGGAACAACCTGGGCGCGATTCTGCAAAATACCAACGTCAGATCCGAGGGCGGGGCCAAGCTGCAGCAATTGCAGGCCCTGCTTCCGAATCTGACCGGCACAGCCGAAGCTGCGGTATCCCAGGTCAACTTGCAGGCAGAAGGATTGCGAATTCCCGGATTTCCGGCGGTGATCGGGCCATTCGGCTATACCGATTTTCGCGCCACACTGAATCAAACCTTGCTGAACGTCTCATCGTTGCAAAGTTATCTGGCGTCGAAACATAATTTCGAGTCGAGCAAACTCTCTGCAAAAGATTCGCAGGATCTGGTCGTCCTGACCGTGGGGGATGCGTATTTGCTATGTCTCGCGGATGACGCCCGCATTTTGGCGCTCGATGCCCAGGTGCAAACCTCGAAAGTGTCGCTGAACCAGGCGATCCAAAATCACGATAACGGCGTGTCGCCTCGCCTCGACGTACTTCGGGCTCGCGTCGATTATCAGACGCAGGAACAGTCTTTGATCGCAGCCACGGCGCAGGAAAAGAAAGATCGAATTGCGCTGGCTCGCGCCATTGGACTGCCGCTCAGTCAGCAGTTCAAACTGACCGATCAGGTTCCCTACGCGCAATTCGATGCTCCCACAATGGAATCGGCGATGGCGGAAGCATTGAAGAATCGCAGTGACCTGCAGGCGGCCGAGGAGCAGGTGAAGGCTGCCGAAAAGACCCTGTCCGCAGCCCATGCCGAGCGGTATCCAGAGCTCACCGGAGAAGTCGATTATGGCGAAATTGGCGTCAATCCAGGCAATTCCTATGGCACGCTGAATGCTACAGGCAAGCTAAGCGGACCCCTCTTCGAGGAAGGCAAATTAAGGGGCGATGCCAGGATCGCCGACGCCCAGTTGCAACAGGCCCGCGCCCAGCTGAATAACTTGCAGGGTCAGATCCGGGCCGACGTGAAGGATGCAATTTTAGATATTGAATCCTCGGAGAAGTTGGTGAGCGTTGCTAAGAGCAATGTCGATCTGGCAAGCGAGGCGCTAAAGGAAGCGCAAGAACGATTTCAAGCCGGGGTTTCCGACAACCTGGCGGTGTCGCAGGCACAGTCATCCGTAGCCCAGGCCAATGACCGATACGTGAGCAGCCTGTATCAGTTGAATGTTTCAAAGCTTTCATTGGCGCGCGCCGTAGGCCTTGCGCGCACCCAGTACAAGACCTATCTTGGAGGACAATAATCGTGGCGGAATCGAGACCCGAAGGAACCATACAAGCCGACTTGCCCAATGGTCGACCGGAAGAAAATCAGCAGACAGGCGATCGCTCTTCCGCGCAGAATGACCAGCGTTCGGACACGAACAGCAATCAACGCGCTTCGTCGTCGGACGAAACCGAGCTCCATCACGAAGCACCCCGCTCACGCAGGCGCTTTTTTATTATTGGGGCCGTTGTTCTGGTGCTGATTGGCGTTGGGCTGTACTGGTGGCATTCCACCTATTACGAGAGCACGGATGACGCACAGATCGATGGGAATCTGGTGCAGATCAGTGCCCGTATCAAGGGATACGTCTCCAAAGTGAATGTCGAGGACAACCAGCAGGTGGAGAAGGGTCAGGTGCTGGTAGAAATCGACCCCAGAGATTCTCAAGCGGCTCTCGACCAGGGAGAAGCGGCCCTGGCCACTGCGAAGGCGAATTATGAAGCTGCGCTGGCAAATGTGCCCATCACTACCACTTCCACTGGCGCTACGCTGAGTTCCGCCTCAGCCGGCATACAAGTTGCGCTGTCAACCATCGCCGCGGCAGAGAAGCAGTTGGATGCGGCGCAAGCGCAACTGCTGGCGGCCGAGGCGGACAATACCAAGGCCCAGCTCGATCTGCAGCGCTATACCCCGCTGGTGCAGCGTGATGTTGTCTCCAAGCAGCAGTATGATGCTGTCGTCGCGACGGCTGCCAGCGCGAAAGCGCAGGTGGCTGCCGCGGAAGCAAATTTACAGGGCGCTCGCGATCAGGTGCGTGTTTCCAACGACAGGCTTGCGGTTGCGCGTGCCGACTATAACTCCGCCCAAACCGGCCCCAAACAGGTTGCCGCGCAGCGAGCCAAAGCGGATGCCGCCGCGGCCCAGGTGCAGTCAGCGGAAGCAGAACTGGAAACGGATCGCCTGAATCTTAGCTACACGAAGATTATTGCTCCGGATACCGGCATCGTGAACAAGAAGACTGTGCAGGTGGGTCAGAATGTCAGTGCGGGTCAGACGCTCATGACTCTGATTCCGCTTACCAATATTTGGGTCACGGCAAACTTTAAAGAAACGCAGTTGGACCACATGCGCGTTGGACAACCCGCAACATTCACCGTCGACGCATATGGCGGCCGTACCTACCATGCCAAAGTCACAGAGATTGGTGGCGCCACGGGTTCGATGTTGAGCCTGTTTCCGCCGGAAAACGCGACCGGCAATTACGTCAAGGTCGTGCAGCGTATTCCAGTTCGCCTGGACCTGACCAATCCTAATGAGGATAGTGATCATCTGCTGCGGCCCGGCATGTCGGTCAATCCTTCGGTGCGAGTCAAGAACTAAAGCCACGCCATTCGAGGAGCAACTTCGGTATCATACGTTCGTTGACCCCGAGAGAATCCTCCTCGAAGCAGTTTCACGCCGGGATTGTTGCAATTCTGGGCGCGTGTTCGCTTGCACTTCTCGCCGCGGCGGGATGTAAGTCCTCGTCCCGCTCCTCCTCTGGCTCCGTTGGGCAAAGCGTACCCGGCGCGCAGGTTGCAAACTCCACCGTGAAGCCGCAATCCGTGAACGTGGTCTTAATCACGCTGGATACCGTACGCGCGGACCATCTGCATTGCTATGGCGATACCAAAATCAAGACTCCCGTGATCGACGGCCTGGCGCGCGATGGAGTTTTGTTTGAAAGAGCGGTCGCGCAAACGCCGCTGACCGACCCTTCGCATGCCAGCATCTTCACCGGTGAAAATCCGAATGTGCATCATGTTCGCGATACCGGCGGATTTGCGCTGCAGCCTTCATCGGTGACGTTGGCGACCACCTTGCAGCGTTCCGGCTGGGACACGGCCGGTTTCATCAGCGCCGCAGTTTTAAGCCGGCAATTCGGTTTCAATCAAGGCTTCGCTACCTACGACGATCAGATTCCAGAAGTCGTCAACAAAAACACCGGCGAGTTAACCGCCGCGCGGCCGGCGAACGTGACCGTGGATCACGCCATCCACTGGCTCAATCAGCAATCCGGCAAGCCGTTCTTCGTGTGGTTGCATCTGTATGATGCCCACCAGCCCTACGACCCGCCCGCAGAATTTCGCCGACAGTATCCAGGCGATCCGTATGACGCGGAGATCGCGTTCGAAGACCACGAGCTCGGCCGATTTCTGGATGTGGTCCACAAGAAATCTTCTGCAGGAAAAACTTTAATCCTGCTGCTTTCCGACCATGGCGAAGGACTTGGACAACATGGCGAAGATGGTCACGGCATTTTTCTCTATGACTCCACAGTGCACATTGCGTGGATTATGGATGGCCCCGGCGTTCCGGCCGGCGTTCGAGTGCAGCAGCAGGCCCGCGAAATCGATGCGCTGCCTACAGTGCTGAACCTTCTCGGTGGAAAGGCTTCTTCCGCGATTCAAGGAACCAGCATGGTGCCCGCATTTTCCGGCAAGCCCGTGCCGACGACGTACTCCTATGAAGAAACGCTGTATCCGAAAATCAACATGGGCTGGGCAGAGCTGCGCGGCATTCACACCGCTCACTGGATGTATATTCGCGCGCCGAAACCCGAGTTGTACGATCTCGACAAAGATCCTGGCGAATTGAAGAACGTCATCGCCGACCAGCCGAAAGTATTTCGAGAGCTAGACGCCCAGCTAAAAATTTTGAGCCGTCTCGGCAGCAACAATACGGAGACGGTTGTGACGCAGCCGATGGACCAAAAGACGATCGACCAGTTGCGGTCGCTAGGCTATGTCGGCGGCTCGTCCGACAGCAATGTCGAGCTGAACGGAAAGGGTGCGGATCCGAAAGATCGCATCGGTGTTCTAAAAATATTCGAGCAGGTTACGGGCCCTGACGGCGCCAAACTTTCTCCGACGCGCAAGATCGCAATGTTGCAGCAGGCGATTGCAGAAGACCCGACCAATCCGTATCTCTATTCCACATTGGCTGAGCAATATCGGCAGACAGGTCAGAATGATCTGGCAATGCGGACGTGCCTCACAGCGCTTCATCACGGCGTCCGCAACGGCGTCATCTTTTCGCTGCTCGGGACGCTCTACATGCACCAGGGAAATACCAGGCAGGCAATCCTGTTTCTGCAACAGGGCGTGAATATGGACCCGCTTAACCTGGAGCGACAGGCGAATCTGGCGAGTGCTCTGAGCCGGGATGGACAGCTGGACAAGGCCGAAGAAATTTTCCAGCACGTGAACGCAATCCAACCGAACGCCCCGGCCTACAACGGGCTCGGCACCATCGAGATCAGCCGCCACAATCTTCCCGCCGCGCGCGCCGACTTCGATCGCGCCTTACAACTCGATCCGTTGAACATGGAGGCGCAGTACAATCTTGGCCTGTATTGTGCGCAGACTCGCGATTTTCCCTGCGTGGTCACCGCGTTCAAAACATTTCTCGCCAAAGCTTCTCCGGAGTATCGCGATGAAGTTCCCCAGGCTGAATACGATCTCGGCATGGCCTGTGCGGAAATCAAAGATATTCCCTGCGTGAGATCTTCGCTTGAGGCGTTTGTGGTGAACACTTCGCCGAAATATCAAGCCATGATGCCGCAGGCAGAATATTATCTCGGCGTCGCCTGCGCGCGATTGCATGATGCGGTTTGTGCCCGCACAGCCTTTCAATCTTTTCTCGCCAAAGCTCCGCCCGCCATGCAGAGTATCGTGCCTCTCGCGCAATTCAACCTGGGTATGGCGTGTGCGCAAACGCACGATTCTCCGTGCGCGCGCACAGCATTTCAAGCATTCCTGTCTAATGTTCCGCCCGCGTATGAAAGCCTGGTGCCTCAAGCGCAGGCGAATTTGAACGCGATGAAATGATTGGGTGCATGCGGGCCGGCTTGTCGGTACGCGTGGCTGCTGATGCAGCGAACCCTACCGTCGAGACTGAAAAAATCGCCGCAGCCGGTCGCCGCATTCGTCTGCCAGAATGCCGCTCGTGACTTCAATCTGATGATTCAGTTGCGGATGATTCAGCACGCTCAGCACGCTTCCCACCGCGCCTGCCTTGGGATCGAAGGCTCCAAAGACCAGCCTGCCGATACGCGCGTGAATCATAGCTCCGGCACACATCGAGCAAGGCTCCAATGTCACATACAACGTGCATTGCTCCAGGCGGTAATTCTCCAAAGCTAATCCTGCGCCACGTAGCGCAACGATTTCCGCATGCGCGGTTGGATCATGGTCGCGGATGACTCGGTTCTGCCCCTGGGCGATCAGGGTCTTATCCGGCCCCAGAATCACAACGCCGATGGGCACCTCGCCGGCGGCCTCAGCCTCTTCCGCCTGCGCCAGAGCGGCTTTCAGCCACAGCTCGTCGTCCGCGCTCGTTGAGTCTTCAATGGGCATAGACAACAGTCTACGCAATTCGGATTACGAAGAGTGAACGCCGCCGCATTGTTCCATCCGAGATTCCAGCACAAGTCCAAACAACTTCTCCTCGTAAGCAGCGCGGGCGGTTTGAAAGGCAGCAGAATCGATAAAGCCCGGCGACTGTTTCCACAGAGAAGCCATCGTCCGGTGCCACGCTGCATGAGCGGAAAATAGCTGAATCGCATTCGGCCCAACGGCGCGGAATCCATCCCCGATCGAGCAAGTGCATTTCGGCTCAAAGAAGGCGGTTGCGCGCAGCAGCGATGGATCCTGATCGAGAATTCTTCCGACGATCGATAGCTCGCGCAATTGCAGCGCGACTGCTCCCAGCGGCGTGGTGGGGCCCGTCCACGGCGATGGTCGATATTGCCGCAGCCACTGTTCCAACTCCTCAATATTCATCGGCATCGCAATCACGTAGCCCTGGGCCAGCCGAATTCCCAACCCGGCGATTGCGTCGAGGCAGGCGGTGGTTTCAATTCCTTCCGCGATCAGATCCACTCCCAGCGTTTGCGATAGATCCATCAGATGCATCAGGAATCGTAGTTCCTTCGGCTGGCGATCCAGTCCATTCAAAAAGCTTCGATCCAGTTTGATTCCGTCAACCGGCAATTCCTTCATTCGCAGGAGTGAGGAATAGGCGCTTCCGATATCGTCCAGCGCAACCCTCGCGCCGGAACGCTTCAGATCGAGCAGCACCTCGCGAGAGCCAGTCAGCGATAGCGTGTCGGGATGTTCCAGTAGCTCCAGAACAATCCGGTTTGTGCTCAGCCCGCTGGTTTCAATCTGGTGTCGCAGATTTTCCATGGCCTTTACGTCGGCCAGTGTGGCCGGTTCCAGATTGATTCCAAGATTGAGGCGGCAATTAGAACGGTCCAGTTGACGCACATCTTTCAACGCCCGCGCCAGCACCTGCAGTGTCAACTCGGTCAGCTCGTGCGGCCGGAAACAATCGAGAAATTCGCTGGGAGGGAGGACCTTGCCAGTATTGTCGACGAGCCGCGCCAATGCCTCCACACCCCTGACACATCCGGTATGCAAGTCCACCAGAGGCTGATAATGCACGCGCACATTTCCTTGATGAAACAGTGCCAGCACAGTTGTCTGTCGGTTGCGCTTTTTCGTGTCCGCTTCAGGCTGAAAAATCGTCCAGCGTGAGGCGGCCGTGCCCCTGCTCTCTTTGAACGCGCACAGCGCCCGGTCCGCGTGGCGCAACAAGTGCTGCGCAGTGGAGTTATCGTGAGGAAACAAGGTCACGCCAAGGCTGGTCTGGATGGTCAGCGCGTGTCCATTTGACAGCTCGATCGGCCCTTCGACCGCCGCCTGGATTTCGGCTAGCGTGGCGGTCAGTTCATCCTGTTCAAGTGCCTCCAGCACCAGCACAAAATCGTCTCCATCCAATCGGCCCGCGGAATCGCTCCGCTTCAGGCAGGCCCGCAGTCGTTGGGCAATCATGCATAGCAAGCGGTCGCAGACGGGGCGACCGTGAAGTTCATTCAAGGACTGAAAGCCATTCAAGCTCATGAACGCGACCGCCATCGAGCCATGATCCTGGCGGGATCGTGCAATGGCCTCTTCCACACGCTCCATCAACCCACGGCGATTCAACAGATCTGTCAAAGCATCGTGCCGGGCCAGCCAGGATTGAACTTTACGCTCTTCTTCTAGTGTGCGGCGAAGATCGAGAGCGTCCAGCCCATGCCCGGCAAGCCGACCAATCCGTTCCATCAATTCCAACAATTCGGGACTGAAAACTTCGCGTTCCTTCGACTGCAGCGTCAACAGTGCCCAAATCTCGCCACCGCGATAGAGGGGAACCACGGCCATGGAAGATGGAGGATCTTTCCGCGCGCCGTCTTCGACAGGTCCAGGCATCGTGGCTGTCCTGCTGTCGTTGGTATATTGCAGCTCGCGAAGCCGCCACGCTCGCACCGTCAGGTCCGTGCTCTCGTCACCGCTCACGATATTGGGCAAGTGTGAGACGTCCTTCGATTCGTCGCCAGCGTTGCAGATGGATTCGATCTGCAGGTCGCCGCTTAAAGTAGGACGCGCAATCCAGACCTGGGAGAACAATTTGCTATCGACCAGCAGATGGCACAGCCCATCCAGCAATTGACGCTCGGTATGCGCGCCGATCACCAGCTCCGCTGTACCCATCAAGGCACGGTAGAGCGCGTTGGAATGAATACTTTCCCGCAGCAGAGTTTTGACGTCGGTAACATCTTTTTGCACGCCGATGAAGTGCGTTGTCCGGCCGGCTTCATCCAGCACTGGCGCAATGCTCACCGAGTTCCAGAACATCGTCCCATTCTTGCGGTAATTTCGCAGCTCGACGGTGCACGATTTTCCCTGACTCAGCGCTTCGCGAATGGTTTCCATCTGGGGCTGCGCTGTGTCGGCGCCCTGAAGGAAGCGGCAGTTCCTGCCAATCGCCTCCTCCGCGCTGTAGCCGGTGATGCGTTCAAATGCGGGGTTGACATAACGAATGGGCAGATCTTTCTCTGCAGCGGCGATCAGAATGCCGTGAGTTGAAACGTCCATCGCGCTTTTATAGAGCTTGAGAGCCTGCTGACCCTTTTGCGTGGCTTCCAGCAGCCGCAACCGCTCCAATGCGAAGCCGAGCAGGCTGTGCAACTGCAGCACAAATCGACGGATATATTCTCTGCCAAAGAACTTCGGGCGCTTGCTGTAAAGGATCAGAATGTCGCGTTTGCCAGACTCTCCGGCGATAGGGACGGCACAGGAGGATCTCCAGCCAAAGCGCAGCCCTCGCTCCCGCCAGAAGGCACCGGGAAGATGGCTCCGTGAATCTGTCCAGTCGCAACCAAATTGGGGAGTACCAATTCGCCAGGCACGCGCCAAGGGGCTGTCGAGATTATCGCCAATCAGGATTGTTTCAGTTCCAAGAAATTCCGTGACTCCATCACCCGCTGAATAGTGGTACTGCACCCGCCCATTTTCATCTGGCGAGCCCAGCCACATTCCGTCGACAGCGACCGTTTGTAACAGGAACTCTCCCAGGCGGGAATAAAGTTCGGAGACAGAACGGGACGTCAGCAGGAGACGATCCAGTTGTTGCGGCAGATCGCCACGCAGCAGGGGAGGCGTGTTTTCTACCCGGCTGTCGCCGAAGAATTCAACAAGTTGCGCCATAAAGCTCCGCCAGCGTGTTCAGGGATCATCGTGGTGCAATCACAATCGGTTCAAATTCAAAGAGAAGGGTGGATAGTTTGATTGCAACAGGAAATTGTCGCGGTGGATGTGATTTTCGCCCGACACATGTACGAAAGTAACCGCCGTCGAAGCCGGGCTCGGTCGAATCAAGGTTTTCATCTCTCAAGAGAAAGGCATGATGTGATGAAAGTTTTCGTGATGTGACCCCGCAGTTTTCGACACCGTCAACGATGCTGGCGCTGATAACTTAGCGTATCTTGACGATCGGGCCGCATTCGCGCCATAGTATCCGTACACGGGAAAGGAGGGCGATCCAGAGAATGAAAAATATTGAAGGTAGTTGTAGCAAATCACGTGAGGTGACTGGGGCTTAGGCGTTCTTCGCCAGTCCTGACGGTAAGCACCACCTTCGTCGAGGCCCACCTGCGGGGATGCCTCCGGTCAATCTAACCACTCACCGGCCACGGCCCGGTGTCTCATTGGAGACATCGGGCCGTTGGTTTTTCTGCGCGCTTTTTGAAAGCGAGTCTATCTCTTCGCGGCCTTATATCCGGCCTTCTGCGCATCGGCTTCGGTCATAAATTTTCCTTGCTTGGTGGCACCGTAATATCTTCCGTCCTTGTGATACACCTTGGAATCGGTGTTCACCCAGACCAGTCCCTTCGCCTTCGCGCTCGCGATTTCACTCGAGGACACAGAGGTATTGGTCGGGGCTGCCTTGGTTTCTTTCTTAGCAGGTGTGGCTGCATGTTGGGTGGTGGCAGCTGGGGCGGGTTTTGCCTCAGGGGCCGCTACTTTGGCCTCTACCGGAGCCGACTTTTTACTTTCGGCTTTGGCGGGAGTCTTGGCAGCTTCCTCTTTTGTTTCGGCCGCGGTCGATTTGGCGGATTTCTTACTTTCTTTCGTAGCCTTGCTGGTGTCCTTCTTGGTTTCGCTGGCTGTTTCCTTGGCAGCCTTCTTGCTCTTCTTCGTGGCCTTGGTTGTATCTGACTTGGCTTCCTCGGTGGCTGCTTTGGTGGACTTCTTGCTCTTCTTCTTGGACGTGGTTTTTTCCGTAGACGCAGTGGTATCCGTCGACTGGGCGCTGATGGTGCTGGGTTCGTTCTTCCTGGAGGATGCGAAGGTTGAGCCGACCAGAACGAATCCGGCAAGAATGGGAGTCAGAACTGAGAGAAGTAGTTTTCGACGATCGATCATGGTCTCCCCGAAATACACGTTAAAAATCAATTGCATCTACGATTAGGCTGTGCCTCCCAGCGTGTCAAGAAAAAACTTCTTTCGCGCCATGAAACCCTTCGGGCAAACGAATGCATTTCACCGCGCGGCACCCGTTGAAGATTGATATCGATCCGGTGGTCGCGTCCACCAAGGAAGCGCTCGCACTACAATAAGGGTTATGGACACTCTTGTCATCGCTGGAAAGGCCTTCCAGTCGCGCTTGATCGTCGGTACCGGAAAATACAAGGACGGAGCTGAGACCCAACGGGCCATTGAAGCCTCCGGTGCGGAAATGGTGACCGTCGCCGTGCGCCGTGTGAATCTGGATCGCAGCAAGGAAAGTCTGCTGGATTTCATCGATCCGCGACGCTATTTTCTGCTCCCAAATACGGCCGGTTGTTATACCGCGGAGGAAGCGATTCGAGCCGCCCGATTAGGCAGGGAAGTTGGCCTCTCCGACTGGGTGAAAATTGAAGTCATCGGCGACCAGGCCACCTTGTATCCCGATGTTCTCGCGACAGTGGAAGCCACCCGAGTGCTGGTCAGGGAAGGCTTCACTGTTTTACCGTATACCTCTGATGATATTGTGGTTGCGAAAAGATTGATCGACGCCGGAGCCGCCGCCGTCATGCCCCTTGGAGCTCCGATCGGAAGCGGCCTTGGCATTCAAAACGCTACTTCGCTGCGAATTCTGCGCGAGCTGATCACTGAGGTTCCGTTAATTGTGGATGCGGGCGTCGGTACCGCTTCCGACGCCGCCCTGGCGATGGAGTTGGGTGCGGATGCTGTCCTGATGAACTCCGGAATCGCCGGCGCCGACAACCCTGTGCTGATGGCAGAAGCGATGCAGCACGCGGTTCTTGCTGGCCGTCAGGCCTTTCTCGCCGGTCGTATGCCCCGCAAACTGTATGCAACCGCCTCATCGCCACTGGAAGGTATTTCCCGTTAACGATGTCGAATTCAGATCGGAACCTACACGATGCGGGTCCTGGGAATTGATTGCGGCACCGAATGGACGGGCTACGGCGTCGTCGATACACATCCGGCGGGCGACCTCTACTCGGTCTGCCACGGGGCAATTCATCTCTCCAAACGCGATAGCCTGCCGCATCGACTGACCATCATCTATAACCGGCTGATAGACCTGATTGGCGAACACCAGCCCGAAGTAGTCGCGATTGAAGAGGTGTTTCATGCCGTCAACGCGCAAACCGCGCTGAAGCTCGGCCAGGTTCGCGGCGTTGCGCTGTTAGCCGCTGCAACCTGCAAAGTCGCAATTGCGGAATACTCCCCGCTTTCCGTCAAATCCGCCGTCTGCGGGTATGGCAGGGCCGATAAGGAGCAAGTGCAGTTCATGGTGACTCGCCTGTTGCGCCTGGCCGAACCCCCGGAACCGACGGATGCCTCGGACGCGCTGGCGGTCGCAATTTGCCATATTCACATCGCGGAGACTACATTGGCGCAGGGAATCACCTCAAAACCCTGACTCCCTGGTTGCATTTGCGCAAGCGATCATGAAATGGCAGCAACTTAAGCGGCAAACCCGTGTCTAATAGGGGAGGGTAAGGAGCGAGCCATGCGAATCCCGCAAGCTGAGCAAGTTCATCCATCCACAATAATCCAAGCCACAGCACCCAGCCCGTCGCGCAATTGGACGCGCACGACGGCGACGCTGCTTGCTGTGACCGCCAGCCTCTTATTCCTGGCTTGCAGATGCCATGCCTTGACCACCACGACCGATACGAATCCACAGACCGCTGTCGCGCAAGCCCCCAGCCAGTCGGCGGATGCCGCTGGAGCGCCGGGTCCCATGGCCGTGACCCAGAACGTTCGCGTGGTTCGTTTGAGCGATGTCGAGGGCACCGTCCAGATTGTGCGCGACCATCAGACAGAGTTTTCCCACGCAGTGATGAATATGCCGCTGACCCAGGGCGCTGAGATTGAAACCGGTCCCGACGGTCGCGCAGAGGTTGAGTTCGAAGACGGCAGCGTCTCCAGGATCACGCCCAATAGCTCCCTGACCTTGACGAACCTGAGCACTTCGTCCACCGGAGCGCTGGAAACAACATTGGAGCAGCCGAAGGGCCTCGTCTATTACGAACTGCGTAGCGATCCGCGATCGAACTTCACTGTGGAATTTGGCGATCATAAAGTGACGCCAGCCGTGAACAGCACATTCCGCGTGGACCTGAATTCCAACCCTTCAGAAGTGGCCGTGATTGACGGACGGGTGCAGGTTCTGGGCGCAAACAACGAGGTCGCGACCGCAGTTCCTCAGAACAAAATGATCGCATTTCAGGCTTCCTCGAACACCCCATACACCATCACCGACGGCATTATTCCCAATGGCTTCGATCAGTGGAACGATCAGCGTGACGAAGAGGCCGCCAAGCAGGCTTCGAACCAGACTGTGGCACGTACCCAGCAGGGCGGCGGAAGCATGCTGGAAGGCGGTTGGGGTTATGGCTGGGGCGATCTGGACAGCTATGGCGGCTGGTATCCGCTTCCCGGCTACGGCATGGTTTGGCAGCCCTACGGCGCGGGTCCCGGCTTCAATCCCTATGGGTATGGCTCGTGGGCAAATATCGGCGGATTTGGCGTGACGTGGATTTCAGGATATCCGTGGGGCTGGCTGCCATTCCAATGCGGAGGCTGGTCGTATATCGGTAGCTTCGGTTGGGGCTGGATGCCCGGCGGTTGCGGCTTTGGCGGTATCGGCTTCGGTTACGGATACGGCTATGGTGGCTATTACGGAAGACACTACTGGGGCCGTGGCACTGCCAGAATCTATTCCTCCCCAGCCGGATACCATGTTCCGATCGCACCTGCGAGTTTGCGGAGCGGCATCAATGGAGGTCGGCCGAGTGAAAATATCGTTCACGTCGGTTCCCCGGAAACTGCGGCGCGAGGCTTCGTACACAGTGGACACGCGGAAGATCATGCGCGCACGATCGACTTCAACGGAACCAAGGTTGAGCCGCTGCACAGCGTCACAAGTGGATCGGAGATGTCGCTGAGAAATGCCGCCCTCCGAGATAACGCGCCACATGGCGGGTTCACCGGGCGGAACGAGGCGATTTCGAGTCATGGTCCATCTGGGGTACGCGGGGGCGATGAATTCCGCGGAGGAAATGAATTCCGCGGAACCTCCAACGAAATGCGATCCTCATCCTTCAATAGCATGCGCGCTCAGAACGCAGCGGCCTTTCAAAACCGTAGCGCGTTCGGGAATCATGCTACCTTCGGCTCCCACGGCAGCTTCCACGGAAGCACCCCATCCTTCGGTGGTGGGTTCCACGGCGAGTCAATCAGCGGCGGTGCTCGCGGCTTCTCCGGCGGTGGATTCCACGGTGCCTCCAGCGGTGGCGGCTTCCATGGTGGTGGAGGCGGCGGATTCCACGGTGGTGGAGGTGGCTTCGGCGGCGGCGGACATGGCGGCGGCGGAGGCGGTGGAGGTGGCGGCGGCCATCACTAATCCAAACTTTGAGCAGAAGTCAGAAAGCCGGCGAGCTAATCGCCGGTTTTCATTTTTATGCTCGCTTCGCATGCAGCCAACGATAGATAGAAGCCATCGCCTCCAACGAAACCGCTTCCGCGCGCACATCCAAGCGTAGCCCGGCGTCTCCCATCGCTGCGTGGATATGCTCCGCGTCGGCAACCTGCGCGCTCTTCAGATTGTTAACAAGCGTTTTTCGCTTCTGCTGAAAACACAGTTGCAGAAACCGCATGAACGCGGTTCGTTCCACCTGCAATTCGTCAAAGCGTGGATGCATGTCCAGAAGCACCACGGCGGAAGATACGCCCGGCGCCGGTGTAAACGCTTCCGGAGGCAGCGTGAACAGTTTCTCCACATGTCCGTGCATCTGCGCCGTTGCAGATAACACTCCATACGCGCTGGTTCCGGCAGTCGCAGCTAGTCGATCGGCAACCTCTTCCTGCACCATGACGACCGCGCGCGAAATGGATGCCGCCTGTGCAAACAGGTGCAACAGAATGTCGGATGTAATGTAGTACGGCAGGTTTCCGACCACAACCAACGGCGTATCGCCCGCGGTCCCGGTCATCACGCGCACGTCCGCCAGCTCCAACTCCAATATGTCCGCCTGCAGGATGGCCACATGGCTCGCGGATTTCCATTTCTCCGTCAACTGCGGCGCCAGGGTTCGATCCAGCTCGACCGCAATCAGGTTTTGAGCCCGCGTCGCCAGCAGATCTGTCAACGCACCGCGACCCGGGCCGATTTCCAGCACCGTGCTGGAGGAAATATCGCCGAGCGCCTCGACGATGCGTTGCCGAGCGCTGGGATCGGTAAGAAAATTCTGGCCGAGCTTAGGTTTTTTCTGGGACATGCCGTGGAGAGCACCGCGTGATTGTTCGCCGCATTCCAAGTACGATCGAACTGCTCTGGAAGCTGTCTCATACACTCGAAATCGCTCGATAGGTCGGGTGTGAGACCCGCAATCAAAGCGGGTCTCAGGTCGTCGGCCGAAGTCGCGATGCTATATATGAGACAGCTTCTAGAATAACCCTTCCGATGAAGGATTCATGTTCCGCAAGTTGCAACTGGGAACTGAGCGCATCGAAGATTTATAGGATGCAAGGAGAACCGCATTGCGAGTAGGTCTGATGACGCGCGAATATCCGCCCAACGTCTATGGCGGCGCTGGAGTGCATGTCGAATATCTGAGCCGTGAACTGGCAAAGAAAATTGAAGTTGAGGTGCATTGCTGGGGCGATCAACGTCTCGACCAGGGCAATCTCCATGTGTGCGGTGCAGAGCCGTGGTCCGATCTGGCCCAAGGCACGCCGGAGAAATTCGACACCGCCCTGGCAGCCTTCAGCCTGACCCTGCTGCAGATGAAATCTCTCGCGAAGATCGACATCATCCACACCCACACCTGGTATGTATCGATGGCCGGCTTCTTGGCGAAGAAGCTGTTCAAGGTTCCCTTCGTTCTGACCACGCATAGCCTGGAACCGCTGCGCACATGGAAGGCCGAGCAACTGGGCAGCGGCTACGCGATGAGTTCATGGATGGAGCGCACTGCCATTTTGGACGCCGACGCGGTGATTGCCGTATCGAACGGCACTAAGGCAGACATATTGCGCGTCTATCCGGAGCTGCAGCCGGAAAAAATTCACGTCATCTACAACGGCATCGACCTGGCTGAATATGACAAGACCAGCGACACTAGCGCCCTGACCAGATACGGCGTCGATCCTTCGCTGCCCTACGTTTTATTTGTGGGCCGCATCACGCGACAGAAAGGCGTCACTCATCTGGTGGAGGCGATCCGCTACCTGCCCCGCGAAACCCAGGTCGTCCTCTGTGCGGGTGCGCCCGACACGCCCGAAATCGCCGCCGAGATGCGCCAGAAAGTTGCCGAGGCCCAGGCCACCCATCCGCACGTAGTGTGGATTGAAAAAATGGTGACCAAGCCGGAAGTGATTCAGCTCTACAGCCACGCGCGCGTCTTCTGCTGCCCGTCGGTCTACGAGCCCTTCGGCATCATCAATCTGGAAGCAATGGCGTGTCACGCGCCCGTAGTCGCCAGCGCCACTGGCGGAATCCTTGAGGTTGTGGTCGACGGCGAGACCGGATTCCTTGTTCCATTTGCTGCGGATCCAACGACAGGATTTCCATCGAACCCAGACCAATTTGCGCGCGACCTGGCCGCAAAGATTTCTGATCTATTAAACGATCCGCAGAAATGCAGGCGATTTGGCGAAGCGGGCCGCCGGCGCGTGGAAGAAAAGTTCGCCTGGTCTGCCATCGCCGATCAAACCATCCAGCTATACCATCAGCTGATTGAGTCCCACCAGAAGTGAGCACCGCGTGCTTACCAATCACTCAGCAGGTCGCTTTTCAGCGATGCTATTCTGCCGTCGATATCGCATCCACACGTACATCGGCAACCCCAGCGCAATCACCACCAGCCCTCCGATGGAATTATGAAGGTTGCTGAGAAAAATGTACGTAATCACCAACAGCGCCGCCACTACAAACACGCCGGGTAACACGGGATAAGCAGGTACCCGATACGGCCGCTCCCTCTTCGGCTCGCGTACGCGAAACACAAATACCGTTGTCGCCGTCAGCATGTAGAACAACCATTCCCCGAGTAGCGCCAGTTCGAATAGCGCCTGAAATTTTCCCACCATCAGCAACAGCACAGTCGACATGGCGGCCTGCACATTTAGCGATACCGAAGGACTTTCAAACTTCGGATGAATGTACGCCATCGAGCGAAAAAAGATTCCATCGCGAGCCGCGGCAAACGGAATTCGTGCCCCGGAAAGAACGGTTCCATTCAGCGATGCGAGAATGCTGATCGCCATGCCGATCGAAACCAGTCCTGCACCCCACGCGCCCACAGCTAGAAACATGGCATCGGCGGTCGGACGCGGAGAGTTGGCAATGGCAGTTGCGGGCAACAGATATCCGGTAGCTGCGTTGGTCAGCATGTAGAGCAACGCGACCAGCAAAACCCCGGCGACCAAAGCGAGCGGAATGGACCGCCCAGGCCGTTTGATTTCGCCGGCCACCATGTTCAGATCGTTCCATCCGTCATAAGCCCAGAGAGCCGCGATCATGGCCACGGTAAATCCAGCGACACCGCCGGTCGCTCCATGGAAGATGGTCGCAAAATTCCCGCGATGGCCCAGTGAGCTGTCGAAACAAAAAAACACGATGGCAGCAATCAGCGCGACCTTCAGCAGCGTAAAGACTAATTGAAATTCTCCGGCGCGCCGAAGTCCCAGGTAGTTCAAGCCGGTGATCAGCCACACTACGCCGATGGCTACAACCTGTCCCCACTCCAAGCGAAAGGGATGCAGCAACAGCGGCCGCCCCAGCCACGTCAACAACGAAAAAATTCCCAGTACACGAACCAGACCGATGGCGCTGCTGGCGATCGAGGCGGGCTTAGCCAGCGAGAACCATGTCCACATGTACAAGAACGACGGCAGCTCGCCGTAGGCGTCGCGAAGATAGACGTATTCGCCGCCCGCGAATGGTCGCATCGCCGCCAGTTCCGCGTACGTCATCGCGCCAAACAGAGAAAGAATTCCCGCAGCAATCCACGCCAGGTAAACCAGGTTGGAGGAGCCCGCGGCTCGCATCATTTCCCGTGGAACAAGAAAAATGCCGCTGCCGATGATGGTGCCTGCGACGATGGCCGTCGCCTGCCACGGACCCAGCACGCGCGGCAGCGTGTGCGCAGTGTCGGCGTTTCCATCGTGCGACCGGCTGTTTCCCTCGACGGAGTGCATGCTGGTTACTGTACCTCACATCGAGACTGCATCGCGCGTGTAGAAATTATGGATGCTCGGCGTGTTCCATCACCCGCGCCAGCAAGTGAAGCAACTGCCATTCATCCCAAATGTTCGGCTTGGTGGTGTCGGTGGTGACGTGTGCAATCAGCGGACTGATCAGCAACTCCTTCAGAGTTCCGTGCGGCAAATCTTCTGCCAGCCATTTCGCCTCGGCAAAGGGAATCAGCGTGTCCCCGCGTCCATGCAGCAGATACACCGGCACGTGCAGGCTAGCAAGGTGCCCGTGCGGAGACACAGCATCCATTTCCGCCGCGTGCTTTTTATTGGAGGCGAATAATGCGGCGGCCTCTTCCTTCGGTTCAAGGAGTTTCTCATACTCAGCCTTCTGTGTCGCCGTCAGGTTGGCCAGCAATTGTTTTTCAAGTGCCGAATTTTCGTAGAGGCGTGCGCGCAGCACCGGGCGAATGGCAGCGACATCCGCCTGCGGTACAAAATCCTCAAGATGCTCGTACTCCAGCACCCACGGTCCGTAGTTGTTCGGTTTGGCGCGTTCCACGTCGCCGTCGGGAAGGGGATCGGCATCCGTCGCATAGAAAGTCGCGACGCGCAGCAGATCGTCATGCGCGCCCACCGAAAAAACAAAAGAAACTTCATTTGAGAACGGAGGTCTTGCAGCCGCCATCAGCGCCAGGCCACCAGAAAAATTCAGCCCCATCAATCCAACCGGGAGCCCTGTGGTGTTCTGCATCCACTGGACTGAGTCGCCAATCGCCTGCACATCCGAGGGCTGGATGCGATAGTCACGGCTATCCGGCAATTCCGGCGTCAAAACCTGCAGGCCACATGCTGACATAGTCCGCGCAAAAGCCATCAGCCGAGGTTCATCCATTCCCAGATAATGAATGCCAGGAACCAGCACAAGTCCAGGCGCATTCGGCGCAGGGGTCGGTGTGTATAGCCGCGCTTGCACCATGCCTGCGGAAGAGGGAATGGTGAGCGTCCGCGTGGTCACCGGCATCGCCGCGATCGGTTGCAGCAGCCGCGGAACAGGCTTGCCATTCAACTGATCCAGAATCGCCATCGCCTGCAAATAGGCGCGTGTCTTTGACCAGAAGAAAATCGGCAGCAGCAGAACAAAAATCAAGCAAGCCGCAACAATAAAAAATACGCGACGAAAACGTCCCGAGGAAGTTTTGGAATGGGGCGAAGCGTTCACACTTTCAGTTGTACCAAAGGTAAGCCAATCGCTCGATCAGATCTCCAGGATGACCGGCATGATCATCGGACGGCGGCTGGTATTTTTCTGGATGTAGCGCTTCAAATCCTGGCGGATTTTCTCTTTGATGACACCGTAGTCGGCCTTCTCTTCCGCGCTGGAAGCTTCGAGCGTTGCCCCTACAACCTGGCGCGCCTGCTCAATCAGAGCTTCCTCACCCGCAGCAAAACCGCGGGTCACAATTTCCGGCATACTCTCGACGCGTCCCGTCGTTTGGTTGATGGCAAGGATCGGTAGCACGATGCCGCCCTCGCTCAAATGACGTCGATCCCGCATCACCACATCTTCTACCACTCCGGCCGTCGAACCGGCATCGATGCAGACTCGACCGACCGCGACCTTGCCATGCTTCCGTGCCGAGTCCTTGGTCAATTCCAGCACGTCGCCGTTTTCCAGCAAGAGGATTTTCTCCACCACGCCCAACTCCGCCGCTAATTCCGCGTGCAGCTTCAGGTGGCGATAGTCGCCATGCAGCGGAACAAAAAACTTTGGCTTCAGCATATGCAGCAGCAGCCGCAGTTCGTCCTGGCTGGCGTGGCCGCTCACGTGGATCAGTCCATTGGTCCCGTCGTCATAAATCACATGCGCGTCGCGACGATATAAGTGGTCGATCATGCGGAAAATACTTTTCTCGTTTCCCGGGATAACGCGCGAACTCAGAACCACAGTGTCGCCCGGCTCAATCTTGACCTGCCGATGATTGTCGACCGCGGCGCGGGTCAGCGCCGACATGGGTTCGCCCTGCGTACCGCTAATAAAGACGCAGACTTTTTCCGGCGCGTAATCTTTCACTTGCCCGGCTGCGATCAATTGCGAATCGGGAACGTCCAGATAATTAAAATCCTGCGCAATCTCAAACGAGTTCTGCATCGACCGGCCGACGATCGCAACCTTGCGTCCGTGGGAAGCTGCCAGGTCTGTCGCAATGCGTAGACGATGAATCGAAGAAGAGAAGCAGCTGAAGAAAAGCCGCTGCTTGGTCCGCGCGAACACTTCATCCAATGCGGGTCGAACGGCGCGCTCGCTGGGAGTGTGTCCGTGTCGATCGACATTGGTGGAATCCTGCAGAAAGGCCAGCACGCCGCGTTGTCCATATTCCGCGAAAGCGTGCAGATCGAACGGCTGGCCATCCGGCGGCGTCAGGTCAATTTTGAAATCGCCGGAGTGAATCACAACGCCAGCCGGCGTCTCAATCGCCAGCGCAACACAATCTACCAGGCTATGGGTCACGCGAATCGGATTGATTTTGAAGATTCCCAGCGAAAACGGCTCGCCGGGCACCATCTCAATCATCTCGGCGTCGTCGAGCAATCCATGCTCTTCCAGCTTGCCTTCAACATACGCCAGCGTAAATTCCGTACCATACACTGGCACACGCAGTTCCGACAAAATCCACGGCAATCCGCCGATGTGATCCTCATGTCCATGCGTCAGCACAATGCCGCGCACACGCTCGCGGTTTTCAATTAGGTAGGTAATGTCAGGCACAACCACGTCGACGCCGAGCAACTCCTCGTCGGGAAACATCAGACCCGCGTCGATGACGAAGATGTCGTCTTGCCAGCGAATCGCCATGCAATTCTTGCCAAATTCGCCGAGGCCACCAAGGGGAATAATCTGTAACTTGCCGTCAATCATAGGAAAGACGATGCTAGCACGTTCTCAAGAAAGATTTCACAGCGCGCGCCGTTGCTGCGTTGCCCGGCGATCATTGCATCCGGCAAAATAAATACGGAATCCTACGTTTCAGGAGGAAGAACTCTGTCATGGAAGCTCGTCTGGACTACACCAAGGCCTCGCCTGAGGCCTATAAAGCGATGTTGCAAATGGAAGGCGTCGTGCGTCGCAGCGGCATCGATCCCCACTTGCTCGAGCTGATCAAGATTCGCGCCTCCCAATTAAACGGCTGTGCCTTTTGCATCGACATGCACACCAAGGACGCGCGATTCAAGGGCGAAACGGAGCAGCGCATCTATGCGCTCGATGCATGGCGCGAAACGCCGTTTTTTACGGAGAAGGAACGGGCGGCGTTGGCCTGGACGGAAGCCCTCACTAACATCCAGAACGGACACGCACCCGACGCGGTGTACGGCGAGCTGCGCAAGAATTTCAGCGAAGAAGAAATCGTGAACATAACCCTCGCGATCACCACCATCAACGCCTGGAATCGCATCGCCATAGGCTTTCGACTTGTCCCAGGCAACTATCAGCCAAGCGCGCCCCACTGAGCGCATGCGGACTCAATCACTTGCATCGCCCGGTCCAAATAAAAGCCCCCAAACGATACATTCTGTGTGATATAAACGGCCAGCAATGGTTTGTTTGTGGCTGGGGGGCCAAACGCATCCATGCGCGCATCGCGGTTGATTTCTGCCTGCTTTCTTCTCACACTTTTTCTGGGATCGTTCGTGTCGGGCGCGCACGCCCAGACGCAGATCACGCTGGGCAACGCATCCACCCCGCTAAACGGCCCGTGGAAGTTCCGCACCGGCGACAACATGGAATGGGCGCAGCCGGACTTCGACGATTCCAGTTGGGCCACGATGGACCTGACTCCGCCTAAGGGCTCCTACGACCCGGTGCTGGGCAGCAGCGGCTACTTGCCAGGATGGACCGCACGCGGCTACAAGGGATACTCCGGCTATGCCTGGTACCGGCTGAAAACCAACGTGCAGGATGGGCAGACCCGGCTCGCGATCAAGCTACCGGACGATGTCGACGACGCCTACCAGGTGTATGTGAACGGCCAGCCTATCGGTGAATTCGGCCAGTTCACCCCGCACGGTGTCACGGTATTTATTACCCAGCCGCGAACTTTTCTTCTGCCGGAGAATTTCCGCAGCGGCCCGGTGACCTTCGCGATCCGCATGTGGATGGAGCCTTACACACCGCTGGTAGACCCCGACGCCGGCGGATTGCATGGGCCACCGGTACTGGGTCAGGCTTCCGCCATCGGCGGGCTGCTCCAGCTCGATTGGGATGTCTTGGATCGCTCGAACTATACCTCTTTATTCCAATTTGTAATTCTGGTGTTGGCCCTTCTGGTGGCCTTTGGTCTGTTCTGGCTGGACCGCAAGGAACCCGCCTATCTCTGGCTGGGCCTCACGTGCGCGGTCATGCTCTCCAATGTCGTGTTGAACGTGGTGACAACCTACACCACGTGGTTCGACGGAAATACATTCTTTTTGCTCAACGACGCGGTCCTGGTACCGGCAACCATCGGCCTGTGGGTGCTGTTCTGGGCGTATTGGTTTCGGCTGGAAGCCATGGCCCGGCTGCATCGCGTGGTCTGGGGGCTAGTGTTGGTGCTGGCCATTGCCACTGCCATGATGCGGGCGCCCCTCTATGGCAGCCTGGTTCCCGTCCATGCCAGCGTTTGGCTCTCGCCGCTTGCCCTTGCGCTAAAGCTGTTGTTGGGTATTTTGCTCGTCTGGGTGACGGTCCTTGGCATTCGCAAGAACCGGGCCGAGGGCTGGCTGGCTCTTCCTGCTGTCTTACTGGTGATTGTGTCGCGGTACTCCGAAGAACTCCTGGTACTGCATGTGCCGACGGCTGTCTATCCTTTTGGAGTCGGAATCGGCGTCAACACTGTCGCTACCATCCTCTCGCTGGCCATCATCACCGTGCTGCTGCTGCGCCGGTTTCTGCGCGGCCAGCATGAGCGCGAGCAGTTCAGGATGGAGATGGAGCAGGCGCGGCAGGTGCAGCAGATGCTGATTCCGGAGGCGCTACCGCTGGTTCCCGGCCTCACGCTGGAAAGCGAGTATCGTCCTACCCAGCGGGTCGGCGGAGACTTCTTCCAGATCCTCGCCCATCCTTCTGATGGAAGTGTGTTGATCGTTGTCGGAGATGTGGCTGGCCACGGATTGCAGGCCGCCATGCTGGTCTCCTTGCTGGTGGGCGCCATCCGCAATCAAGCGGAGACAAGCTTTGATCCTCTGGGCCTGCTGCAGTCGTTGAATCGCCGCTTGCTCGGCCGTGGTCACGCCAATGCGACGTGCCTGGCGCTGCGTATCGCGCCGGATGGCTCGGCGACACTGGCGAATGCCGGACATTTGCCGCCCTATGTGAATGGCAAGGAAATGTCGATGCAAGGCGCGTTGCCTCTGGGAACCGCGGAAGGCACGGAGTTCGCGGTGATGCGTTTCCAATTACAGCCCGGCGATCGGTTGACGTTTGTTTCCGACGGTGTGGTCGAAGCCACCAATGAGAAAAGGGAACTATTCGGCTTCGCACGCACCCAACAGATCAGCAATCAACCCGCAACCACCATCGCCGAGACCGCGCAGAAGTTTGGCCAGGAAGATGACATCACCGTCGTCAGCGTCGTGCGTGCGGCGGAGGTAATGGCCGTGGTGTAGAGCCGCGCCGCGTCATGGCGAAGTTCCATTTCTACAAGCAGCTTTGAATTTTCGTGTCGCCCTGCGTTTGGAAGTCGCAATGCCGATTGCGATAGATTGATTGCATGTGCGGGCGCTACGTTCGACGGTCAGACAAGCAGCGGATCGCGGAATATTTCCGTACCGGCGAAACCGTGTTTGACCTGCCGCCTGACTACAACGTCGCGCCGACAACCTTTCAGCCCGTCATTCGACTGAGTGCCTCCACTGGCGAACGCAAGCTTGTAATGATGCGGTGGGGCCTTGTTCCCAGCTGGCACAAGGATCCAAAACATCTGGGCGTGTCCGCGATCAACGCGCAAGCAGAGTCGCTGATGGGCAAGCCAATCTGGCGGCGAGCACTGCAGCAACGCCGCTGCCTTGTACCCGCCGACGCTTTTTATGAGTGGCAGAAACTCGATGCCAAAAACAGACAGCCGTTTGCATTCGGCATGAAGAACGGCGACCCGTTTGCATTTGCGGGCCTGTGGGAGCGATGGATGCCTCCCGATGGAAAACCTCTCGACAGCTTTGCCATCATCACCACCGATCCCAATGAAGTGGCCGCCAAGGTGCACACTCGCATGCCGGTAATCGTCGAGCCAAAAGATTACACACGATGGCTGACGCCTGAAGATGAAGCGCGGCCTCCAATCGACCTGCTCCGTCCTTACGATGCCGACGCGATGAAATCGTGGAAGGTAAGGAGCGCAGTCGGCAACGTCAGAAACAACGATGCATCTTTATGCGCGGAAGTTCCCTAATCGCGTCGTGGAGTAAGGAATGAGCCGAAGCTTCGCAAGGTCACAACGAACAAACTACACAACCGCATTGCGCGCGATCACTTCACGGTAAAACTCGGCGCTCAGTTTCGGAGTTCGCTTCTCTGTCTTGAAGTCGACATAGTTGATGCCGAACCGTCGCTGATATCCATCGGCCCACTCGTAGTTGTCGAGAAAGCTCCAAAGAAAATATCCGCGCACCGGAACATCCTCGGCAACGGCCCGCTGAAGATGCATCAGGTAATTGCGCAGGTACATGACGCGGCCCACGTCGAATACCTTTCCTTCTGGCGTCAGCGTGTCGATGGCAGAAGCTCCGTTTTCCGTGATGTAAATTTCCTTCGGCTTCCATACCTGCGACACCAGTTTCGGCGCCCAATAGAGCGACTCCGGTCCGATGTAGAGCCACGGACTGTACATGTGCGGAAATGAATGCGGGAAGGGAACCATTTCATACCCTTGAGAATTGTCGGCAGCGCGCACGTACGACGGCGTGTAGACATTCAGGCCGACAAAATCGAGTGGGCTGCCGATGGCGCGCATTTCTTCGGGCGTGAATTTTGGAGCGGCTGAACCCAGCCGGTGCAAGTATGCATCGGTATATTTCCCTTCCATAATCACGGTCAAGATAGCCGCATTCTCCTGGCGAATCGCCAAACTTGCCGCCTTGATGTGCTCCGCCGATTCAATCACCGGAGTGGTGACAATAGGATCATCCGCGATCCCAACCTTCGTCCCGGGACGCGCGTGCGCGCGAACGGCCTGCACTCCCCATCCATGGCCTAACACGGCATAGTGCGTCAGCTGTACGAATGCCGCTTCATCGACGTGCAGACCAGGCGCGCTGTCAGAGCTAACATAGCCGCTGATAAAGCTCGCGATCTCATTCATCGTCATGAAATGTTTGACTCGATCGGACAGCTTGCCGGCGACAAAGCCTGCGTAATCCGCAAACGCTTTCGCAGTGTCTCGCGATTGCCATCCACCTTTGTCCTGCAGCGCCTGCGGCAAATCCCAGTGGTACAAGGTGCAGTACGGCGTGATGTCTGCGGCCATCAACGTGTCGACAACGCGATCGTAGTAATCGAGTCCTTTTTGATTGACTGCACCTGTGCCCAGCGGAATGACGCGCGGCCAGGAAACAGAGAAGCGATAGCTCTTCAGCCCCATGTCCTTCATGCGCTGGATATCTTCGCGATAGAGATGGTATTCATCGTCGGCAACGTCGCCGGTGTCGCCATGCGCAGTCCTTCCAGGAGTGTGCGAAAACGTATCCCAAATTGAAGGGCCGCGTCCGTCTTCCTTTGCCGCACCTTCCACCTGATACGCGGCGGTTGCCGAGCCCCACAGAAAGCCCTGAGGAAATCGGCGCTCCTGGCCCATTGAAGAACCAGAGTCGTTTTGAGCTGGAAGAGAAGACGGCAGGAATGCGGCCGGCGCCGCAGTTCCGAACAACTTCAACAGGCTTCGGCGCGAAAAGAAATTGGACACTGGGATTCGACCACCTCGAGGTAATACTTGGCAACGTCGCAATGGTGGGCGAGGCGGGAATCGAACCCACAACCCCCGGCTTAGAAGGCCGGTGCTCTATCCGATTGAGCTACTCGCCCAGACGCGCGTCTGCGGCCACACGCGTGGCTTCGCTCTATTGTAGCGTTCCAGTTTGCCCGGTAAGAATGGCGAACCAGCTACGTCAATTACTTTTCGGAATCAGTGGCTGCGGCGTCGGTTTTTCCGTGCAGCGCAACACCCATTTTGCCGGCGACAGCTTCTTCCATCTTCTCTGCGACGTCCTCAGCGATCGGAGTTGCGGAGGAACCAAATTTTTCGGTGGCCGCTTCAACCACTTTTTCTTTTGCGGAATCGAGAATTCCTTCCAGATCAAAGCTCATGACGTTTCCCCCAAGCGAAATGTGATACATCACGGAATGTACTGATTCCGGCGTCGCTTCGACAAGCAAAAAAATCATGAATCGCAGGATTTGGGTAGATTTTTATGATGGGCTGAAAGTCAACACCGGTTCGATCAACGCCTGCAATGCAGCATCCCAGGCAATTGCGGCCAACTCAGGAGAACTGCCGTAACCCCATGCGTAGAGCGTAGTCGCGAAGCCATGCTGCGGAGAGCATTGCGTCGGGAATGGTTCGCCGGGCGCTGGAAAGAGTCGCGCCGGGCGCAGCGTCCACTCCGTTCTGCAGGCCGGCAGGTCAATGGAGCGAGAGATTTCTGTCCACGCGCGCAGTTGCCGTTCGCACGCCTCAAAGCTCGTAAATGTTGCAGTGTCGGAGGACAAAAGATCGATGTAGCTGCCGCGCGCGAAGGCGAATTCTGGCAGGTCTTCTGCATCGAAAAGCTTTGCAGGATAGCTCCAGACGTCGCATTTCGCCGTGAACAGCGCGGTATCCGGCTGATTCCAGCGCCGAAGGGCTTCCGCGACGCAGGGAAATTCTGCAGCTTCGCGAATCTCGCCAAGCGCCTCGGGCGATTGCCGCAAATCGATAAAACGCAGCGAAGGATTTTTCCCGGCCCACGGGATCACGACTTCCGGATCATCGGCGGCACACGCGACCGTCCAGTCAGACTGCATCTAGTTTGGGTCCGCGCCGCGCATTTGCGTGGACCGGATAAAGCCCTGCAGCGTAGTTTCTGCCCAGTATCCATCGTGGTGATCGGTTGCAGCCGCCAGAAAACCGCAGTGGCCGCCGTGCCTCGTCTCGATGAATGCAATGTGTGGATTGGCGTTGATCTTTTCAAGCGTTACTTGAAGGATGCGAATGAACGGATCGTCGACCGCATGCAGAATCAACGTGGGTCGAGCGATGCGATCGATCACACGCGCCGAGGCCGCGCGAGTGTAATAGTCGTCCGCTCCAGTGAAACCGCAGTTGGGGGCAACAATGTATTCGTCATAGGTGCGAATGCTGTGAACTCGCTTGCAATTGTCGAGTGAAAAACGTCCTGGCAGCAACTCCGCTTTGCGTCGATACCGCGCCAGCATGTTGCGCAGGAAATTCCACTCATAAATGCGATTGCGTGCATCGTGCAGCGCGTCGGCCGAGGGTTGCAGATCGAGCACCGGCGACACCCCAATCACGGCACGCAACCAGGCAGGCGCGGAATCGCCATATTCACCGGCAGCCTTCAGCACCATGTTGCCGCCCATGGAATAGCCGGCCCACGCCATTTGACTCAAGTTGAAACGGTCCGCAAAAAACTCCGCCACTGCGCGAACATCGCCGGAAAGGCCGGAATGGTAGAGCGTCGGCGACAACGATTCTGTGCCGCCGCAGTTACGCATATTCATGCGGATCACATTCCATCCGGCACGCCACGCTTTATCGGCGTTGCCCAGCACGTATTGCGACTGCGACGAGCCTTCCAGGCCGTGCAGCAGAAGCAGTGTCATGCGCTCGCTGCGCACCGACTCGGGCTGCCAATTGCAATGGCACAGGACGCGACTCTGGGTCGCGGGATCGACTTCGACGATCGTGCTTTCGGGCGAAGGCAGCTCGATACGGCGAGGCAAGAAATTTGCCAGCAACGTCTGCACGTCGCCGTGCCGCGCGATACGGCGCGGACGAAATTCTGTCAGCCACGTGGCAGCAGCTTCCCTTTGGGCGATTCGATCAGAGGTGGGAGTGAGAATTTGCGCGTCGTTCACGGAACGCATCATATTGCTGCAGCGGTCGCCGCCAGGAATAAAATCGGGGAAAGATTTGAAACGCGATAACGTTCGCTTGGGGCGGCTAGTGGGGGTCGAACCCACGACATCCGGTGCCACAGACCGGCGTTCTGCCACTGAACTATAGCCGCCATGAACAAATAGAATTGTAGCATTCACCGCAGCTGATTTATTGCAGGTGGATCGGAGCCAGCCTTTGCCGTCGCGCATCTATCCGCAGCATCCTCCGCAGGTTTTGCCGCCGCGCGGCGGTCGTGGCAGCCGTGTCTTCAACGATGAAAATCTCGATATGCTGTCGCATGTTCTGGATGACTGGTTGCGCATCCCAGGAACTTCCATTCGCTTCGGCCTGGATGCCATCGTCGGCCTTGTTCCGGGCATTGGCGACGTCCTCGGCGGACTGGCGTCCTGCATCCTGATCGTGGCCGCGTGGTTTCGCGGCGTTCCGTACGTCACCTTGATTCGAATGTCAGTCAATGTCGGCATCGAGGTGCTGGTCGGTTCGGTCCCGCTACTCGGCGATGCATTTGACGTTGCCTGGAAAGCGAATCGCCGCAATTTTAAATTGCTGACGAGGCACATGGAACAACCGAAGGTGCACACTTGGAAGGATTGGGCTTTTTTGATGACGCTTGGAGCGGTGCTCGTCTCTGTGTTTGCGATACCACTGATCGTGCTCACGTGGATCGTCGTCAGGCTGCTGGAATCCCACGCGGGAAGCTAGTGTTGCAAGGTCCGTGGCGTGCTGAT
The DNA here is from genome assembly GCA_049796755.1 of Acidobacteriaceae bacterium. Taxonomy (GTDB): domain Bacteria; phylum Acidobacteriota; class Terriglobia; order Terriglobales; family Acidobacteriaceae; genus JAKAAZ01. The sequence continues at coordinate 12,806 of JBARFA010000132.1, read as the reverse complement.
GCGCGGCATGCGTGCGATACAATCAACAGATGTCGGGGCGTAGCGCAGTCTGGTAGCGCATCTGCTTTGGGAGCAGAGGGTCGGGGGTTCGAATCCCTCCGCCCCGACCATTCGAAAAATCACTTCGTCCATCCCCATACCCACCCGAACCTTTACCTCAGTGGATTCATTGACCGCTCTCTAATTCTTGATTCTTGACAAAAACGCTTGTTGCACGCGGTTGAAGCTGCGTCCGCGCAGCACTGCGGCTACGATGGTGCGTGTAGCTCGCGCATCGCCGATGCGGATGTAACGGCAGTCCGCGTTTTTGTCGATCGCCATTTCCGGCACCAGGGTCACGCCAACTCCGGCGGCCACCATTCCCAGAAGACTGCTGAACTGTCCACTTTCAAAAGCAATGCGCGGGTTCACACGCGCCTGCGCACACGCGGCGAAACTAAGGTCGCGGAAGCAATGACCGTCGCGCAACATCACAAACGGCTCGCCGCGAAGTTCTTTGAGAGAGATGGATTTCTGCGCTGCGCGAGGATGATGGTTGGGCACCACCGCGAACAGCGGCTCGGTGCGAAGCGGAAACAATTCAAATTCCTTGTGACGCAAGGGCAGGGCGAGGATGGCCAGGTCGATGGAGAGATTGCGAAGGCTTTCGACCAGGACCGGGGTGGTTTCTTCCACGATGCGGAGCCTGGCATCCGGATATTTTTTGGCGAATGCGGCGGTGTAGCCCGGGATGAGATACGGCGCAATGGTGGGAATGGCGCCGACAGCAACGCTGCCGCGAACGTCAGTGCGCTGATCTTCGATACCAGCGCGCGCAGCCTCCATTTGATGAAGGATGGAACGGGCGTGCGGCAGAAAGGCGCGGCCCGCCTCGGTGAGCCGGACACTGCGGCCGAGCCTGTCGAAAAGCTTGGCTCCTAAATCCTGTTCGAGTTTCAGCACCTGCTGCGAGAGCGAGGGCTGCGCAACGTGGCAGCGCTCCGCGGCGCGGCTGAAGCTGCCGGTTTCGGCGATAGCACAGACATATCGAAGCTGATGAAATTCCATAGAGAATGCCTATACTCAGAATGCGAGCTATCTATTGGCCCTATCTGTCTCCATAATGCTACATTGTGTGCATTGAGACAAACGTGAATGTCACTGCGCCAAATTTGTCGTGTGTATTTCAGAAAAAAACATGGCCAATCAAAAAGCGCAGCTATAGCAACCAACGCCAGACATCGGGCTGGCGACAACCAAAACTTGAGCGACGGCCAGTCCGATCGGTCTCTGCACACAGATGAAACGGCGGCGTTGCTCGTGATGCCATTGGCAAAAGGATCTTCGCCGATCGGAGCCCTGAACTGTAAACAGGGCCGAGCGGCGGAATTCAAACAGTACCAGCGAAACAGAGAGGAAAAATATTATGGCAACTGAAGCAAAATGCCCATTCCATCATGCCGCAGGTGAAGGCACATCGAATCGTGACTGGTGGCCGAACCGGTTGAACCTCAAAATCCTGCGCCAGCACTCATCCCGCTCCACTCCTATGGACAAGGAATTCAACTACGCGGAAGCGTTCAAGAGTCTCGACCTGGCAGCCGTGAAAAAGGACCTTCTGGCGCTGATGACAACGTCACAAGACTGGTGGCCGGCAGACTTTGGTCACTACGGGCCGCTGTTCATTCGCATGGCATGGCACAGCGCCGGTACATACCGCATCGGCGACGGGCGCGGTGGCGCCGGCTCCGGTCAGCAGCGTTTTGCCCCTCTCAACAGCTGGCCCGACAACGTCAGCCTTGATAAGGCGCGCCGGCTGCTATGGCCGATCAAGCAGAAGTATGGCAACAAAATTTCCTGGGCAGATCTGATCATCCTCACCGGCAACGTCGCCCTGGAATCCATGGGCTTTAAGACTTTCGGTTTCGGCGGTGGCCGCAACGATGTCTATGAGCCGGACGAGGACGTCTACTGGGGAAATGAGACTACCTGGCTCGGCGGCGACATCCGTTACGGCAAAGGAAAGCACGCCGAAGAGGGTGTGCTCGTGGCCGACGAGGAGCTGCACGGCAGCGAAAGAGATCGCACCGGTGGCGGCTCCAACGAGCGCAATCTGGAGAATCCACTTGCAGCCGTGCAGATGGGCCTGATCTACGTGAACCCGGAAGGCCCGGACGGTATCCCGGACCCGGCTGCCGCTGCACACGATATCCGCGAGACCTTCGCGCGCATGGCCATGGACGACGAAGAAACCGTCGCGCTGATCGCGGGTGGCCATACCTTCGGCAAAACTCACGGCGCCGCGTCGCCGACCTATGTGGGACCTGAGCCCGAAGGCGCCAGCATCGAGGAGCAGGGCCTCGGCTGGAAGAATAGGTTCGGCACAGGAAAGGGAAACGATACGATCACAAGCGGCCTGGAAGTCATCTGGACGTCCACACCGACAAAATGGAGTAACCAATTCTTCGATCATCTGTTTCGCTACGAATGGGAGCTGACCAAGAGCCCCGCCGGAGCGAATCAGTGGAAGCCCAAGGGTGAAGCAGGCGCCGGGACTGTGCCGGATCCGCATGATGCGTCCAAGCGTCGCTCGCCGTCCATGCTGACCACGGACATTGCGCTGCGCGTCGATCCTGCCTATGAAAAAATCTCGAGGCGCTTCTACGAGCATCCCGACCAGCTTGCCGACGCCTTTGCTCGTGCCTGGTTTAAGCTGACGCATCGCGACATGGGTCCGCGCGCACGCTATCTTGGCCCGGAAGTCCCTGCCGAAGAACTCCTCTGGCAAGACCCCATCCCCGCGGTCGACCACAAGCTGATTGAACAGACGGAAATCGCCGCCCTCAAGGCCAAGGTCCTGTCGTCGGGCTTGTCGGTCTCTCAACTGGTTTCGACCGCCTGGGCGTCGGCGTCCACCTTCCGTGGATCCGACAAGCGTGGCGGTGCGAACGGCGCCAGAATTCGCCTGGCGCCGCAAAAGGACTGGGAAGCCAACCAGCCGGCGCAACTGGCAAAAGTGCTGAAGACGCTCGAAGGGATCCAGAGCGAATTCAACGGCAAACAGACCGGCGGCACAAAGGTTTCGCTTGCTGACCTGATTGTGCTGGCCGGTTGCGCAGGTGTCGAGCAGGCAGCGAAGAATGCTGGCCACAGCGTCACCGTTCCCTTTACACCGGGGCGAATGGATGCCACACAGGAACAGACCGATGTGGAGTCCTTCGCCGTGATGGAACCAGTCGCGGACGGCTTCCGCAACTACCTCAAACGCAAATTCAGCGTGCCGTCCGAAACATTGCTGATCGACAAGGCGCAATTACTGACGCTGAGCCCGCCTGAGTTGACGGTTCTTATCGGCGGCCTGCGTGTTCTAAACACCAACGTCGGACAGACAAAGCACGGCGTCTTCACCAAGCGGCCGGAGTCGCTCACCAACGACTTCTTCCTGAACCTGCTCGATATGGGTACGGAGTGGACGCCGGTCTCAAAAGCCGAGGACGTGTTTGAAGGGCGCGATCGCAAAACAGGCGAACTCAAGTGGACCGGCACGCGTGTCGATCTCATCTTCGGTTCAAATTCCGAGCTTCGGGCAGTCGCAGAAGTGTACGGAAGTTCGGACGCTCAGGAGAAGTTTGTTCATGACTTTGTCGCAGCCTGGAACAAGGTGATGAATCTGGATCGTTTTGACCTTGCGTAACCCCGCAAGGTAGGCGCAGGTAATTCACTGGCTCAACCTCGATCTGGCCCCCGGTCTTCCCGGACCAGGTTGAGGTTCGAGCCAGTCTTGTTTTTGCCGGCGCGCACCAGCTCGCGGTGATGCAAAATTCCCGGCACTTGAATCTGTCTAGTGCCTTCGCTTGGACTGGTTACCAGTAACCAACGTTACTAGTAACCGAATTCGGCGCATCGATGACTAACTTGCAAATGCGCAGGCGAATACACGTGACCTTTTGCTGCGCGGTTCGGTGACTGCCGACGAACGAGTGCGTGATACGGTTCCTGTATCGTTCAATTCTTGGTCGTGAAGTGAGGCTCGGTCGATGCGCGGATCAAGCACGGCTACGACCAGCAGGCGAACGACGTGCAACTCTTTGTCTCATGCAATTAGCTCGCATCACGAGAGGAAACTATGGCAGCAAAAAACCTTGGTTCACAAGTACAGCCGTCGATGGATCAGCCCGAATACACTCGCTTGAGGCACGTCAAACCCGTAACACTCACTCAAACCAACCCGCTCATTTCCGATGAAGCCATGGCATGCGTTCAGCGGTTCGCCGATGCGACCGGACTTTCGCTGGATTGCGTCGTGACGGAAGCGCTGTTGTATTGGTGGGATACAAATGCCGGAGACGTCGTTTCTCAACTGGAGCGTTGCTATATGAATTAGCTGACGGGCGCATCATGTACGGTTGCACAAGGGCAGGGGCTATCTAAGACCTGCCCTTTGTAATGTGGATTTGGACGGCGCGACACATTGAAGACTGTCTAGAACCCTTTGGATTCCGCGCAAAGTCCTGTCTATACCAAAGGAAAACGGGCCGGGTCATCCTTCCACGGATTGAAGATTGCCGCTCCGGTGTTAGCCACATCGACCACGTTTCTTGTCGCAAAGTAGAGGCCGTGTTCGATCGCCGTCGATGCGAGCAAGGTATCGATCACGGATGGAGCATGTCCGGTGAGGCGTTTTATTTCTCCGCTAATGGTTCCCCAACGCAGAGCAACCGCATCCGAAACGGAAAGTATGCGCCCCGAGAATCGCGCTTCGAGTGCAACAACAGCCTGCTGCAGGCGTGGACGAAGTTTCGCACCAAGGGGAAGATGTTGAATGCCTTTCTGGTATTCAGCAAGCGTCAAAATGCTTAGAAATAGAGAGTGCTCTTGAAGGGAATCGATCCAGTTCTGCACGTCGCGGTCCGGCTTAGGTTTGCTGAGTTCCGAGATTACATTTGTGTCCAGCAGCCAGCCATTCACAGTTCAATTTCCCGTCCGATGTCTTTTTCTCTCGCGATCTCAATCCTGTGCAGGTCAAGACTCTGTAGGAATTCAACCAATGGCTGGTGCCCCTTCGGCTTTGGGAGTAGTCGCTCATACTCTTCTGGCGCAAGGATGACGGCGGCTTCTTTGCCGCGAATTGTCACCAGTTGCGGACCGTGAGTCGCGGCTAACCGCACGATCTCGCTGAATCTGGCCTTGGCGTCTTCCAACTTCCAACGTTCCAGAGCTGGGACTGCTTGATGCTTCGGAATTCGTTTGGCGTGCTTTTGCAAGGGGATGGACATTGCACTCTCGTTCTCAAAATACAATCTGACTATCTGACTAGATTATACTCGACGTCCCCTCGCAGCATGGAATCGCGCGCTTCTATGCCGGGGCGTCGGTGGTAATGTCAGTCCGGGTGGACAGCACATTCGCTATCGTTTGCAAAAACTCCTCGCCGGTAAACGGCTTGGGGAAAACCTCGATCCCCTGCAGGCTCCATTGGTATTGCAGTCGATCATCCTGGAGATAGCCGCTCACCATCATGATGCGAATTCCATGCCTTTTTGTTCGCAGGTAAAGGGCAGCCTCATAGCCGGAGATGCCGCTCAGGTACGGTCGCACAAGCAGCAGGTCGGGCTTGCAGCGGCTCAGCCAGTCCACCGCGCGAGACAGATCGCTGGCCGGCAAAACCACATAGCCTTTGTCTTCCAGCACTTCCTGCAATACCAGGCGCAGGTTCGAGTCGGAGCATAGCAGCAGAATGGTGGTTTCTTTTTTAACTACTTCAGCGGGTTCGCCAATCACGGGGCCTCACAAAAAAATCTTCAGATTCAACGTTGCATTCTACTCGTCCTTACGATCCACTGGCACCAGAATCGTCCGCTACCCCTTGACCAGTCTGGATCTCGGCTGCCGATTTTCCAGGAACCGTTCCAACAGGAGTCATCGGCATGTTACGCAAGCGCGTGCCCGTGGCTGCGAAGATGGCGTTGCCCACCGCCGGCGCCAGGCCAATGATGCCGCTTTCTCCAGCGCCAGCGGATGGCAGGTCCTTGCGGTCGAGAAGAACGATCTCAATTTGCGGTGTGTCACTGAAGCGCGGCACACGGTATTGAGCAAAGTGCGGATTCAGGATGCGTCCATCGGCAAACTGAATTTGCTCAAACAATGTGCCTCCAATCCCCTGGACGATCGCCCCAGAAACCTGGTTGCGCAGGCCGTCGGGGTTCACGATGGCACCTGACTCCCAGGCCTGAACCACGCGGCGAATTTTGATCTTGTTGTCAGGGGGAACCATTTCCACTTCGACGCACGTGGCCACGTAGCCGCCTTTATCGGTGCCGCACGCAATGCCGAAACCCCGCTGGGCGGTGGATTTTGATGCACCCCAGCTAAACTTGTCTGCCGCAGCCTGCAGCACGGCGCGCAGTCGGGGGTCGGTCAGGTTCTTCATGCGGAATTCCATCGGGTCCATGCCGACCGCATGCGCCATTTCATCCATGTGCGTTTCGCGCGCGAAGTTGTTCGCGGTGGCCGCCAGCGCGCGGTAGGATCCCTGTCGCAACGGTGAGTCAGCCGGATGAAATTGACTGAGTTGGTGCGCCACATTGTACGGAGTACTGATGGCGGCTGGCCCAGAGTTGTAGTTGTGATGTTCCCACGCGACGAGAGTGCCATCGTGGTCGGCGCCGCCGCTGATCTCAATCAATCCGGCAGGACGAAAATACGCCCACGTAAATTCCTCTTCGCGGATCCAGACCACTTTGACAGGCTTGCCGGCTGCCTTGGCCAGGCGTGCCGCTTCAACAGCGGCTTCGCCTGTGTGCTTGCCGCCGTAGCCGCTGCCCATGTCGGGTTGAATGACGCGAACCTTCTCCGGCGGCAGATGAAACGCAGCCATCAGTTCGTCGCGAACGCCAAAAGGCCGCTGGGTTCCAGTCCAGACAGTCAGCTTGCCATTCACCCACTCGGCGACGGCAGCACGCGGCTCCAGCGGCGCATGCGCAATGTATTGCACCGTGTACTGCTGGTGCAAACGGATCGGCGCCGCCGCGACAGCCTGTGAGACAAAACCCCTCGACTGCTGCTGGCCGTCTGTGTCGTCCACGCCTTTGGAAGACTTCTTGAAAGATTCGAACAGTCCCTGATTCGATGGCTGGGTCGGTACGTTCCAGGTCGCGTGCAATGCTGAAAGATCGCGTTCCGCGGTTGGCGGGTCGGCTGCGGCGACGGCAATAAAATCCCCATCGTGCACGACTGTCACCCCAGGTATTTTCTCCGCTTGTGTTGCGTCGAGCGAAATCAGAGTGGCATTGAATCCCTGCGGCCGCAGCACCTTTCCGAACATCATCCCAGGGCGAACAATATCTGACGGATATTTGTGCCGGCCAGTCACAAAGTCGCGGCCATCCACCTTGGGAACAGATGTTCCCGCGACTTTCCAATCATTGGCCGGGGTCAGCGGAACCTCGGCGGAGACGGTCTGCATCAGCTTTTCGCCGCGAGTTAACTCGCCATAGCTGAGCAATTGGCCCGCATGCGGACCCGTCACTTTTCCGTCGGCCGCGGTCAGCGTTGAGGAGTCCGCATTCCACCGCTTAGCAGCCATTTCGATCAGCAGTTGTCGCGCGGCTGCGGCCATCTTGCGAAGCTGCGGACCCATGGTCGGCGTGGTGCGGCTGCCAAACGTACCCGCGTCCCAGGGAACAAGATCCGTATCACCCATCAGCATGGTGATGGAGTCGAAGGGAACTCGCAGCTCCTCCGCAACCTGTTGCGCCAGCGAGGTGCGAATGTTCTGTCCCACCTCCACCTTGCCGGTGAACACCGTGACGTGGCTGTCCGACGCAATGGCGAGCCAGGCCGCAATGTCATCAGGTAGTTCATGACTGCCGAAGGTGCGACCGGACTCCTGCGCCAGTGTGGAGACATCGCTCAGACAGACGAGCAATCCTCCGCCAAACAGTTTTAAAAAATCGCGGCGATCGAGACGAAACCAGTACGGCCTGTCATCGATCGTATGTTGCGCGAGTTCTGCCGGCAGCGGTTCGAGGGCGCTCATTCGCCGCCTGCCTTCATCGGCGACTGCGAGGCTCGCTGCACCGCCGCAATGATGCGGGGATAGGTGCCGCACCGGCAAATGTTTCCATCCATATAGGTGACGATTTGATCTTCAGTCGGGTGCGGCGTCTCGCGCAGTAAAGCAGTGGCACGCAAAACCATGCCGGAGGTGCAATAGCCGCACTGAAACGCGCCTTCCTCCACAAACGCCTGCTGCACCGGGCTCAGCGTACCGTTCTTTTCCAGGCCTTCAATGGTGGTGATGTTAGAGTTTCCCGCGGCCGACAGCGGAGTGATGCAGGAATGAACCGGCTTGCCGTCGAGCAAAACCGTGCACGCGGCACATTCGCCTTCGCCGCATCCATATTTGGGCCCAGTCACGTCGAGGCGATCGCGCAGCACGGAGAGCAGGCTTTCGTCTGGCGAAGCGGTGACATGTCGATCCGTCCCGTTAATTTTCAGAATGAAATCGCTCATCCCACGCTCCCAATGCAATTCCGCGGCAGCCAGATACGCACACAGAATACGCCAATCGATAGAACGCGGGCTCTCCCGTTGGAAGCGATTCAGCAGCGCTCATTTTGCATATCAGGCAAGCACGCTGAGCATGTAAGTCCGCCGCGGAGCTTGCGGCGGCGCAGTAAGAGCGCCTTGTTCACCGCCGGTGATAGCGTAATACTCGATGACGTCGTCGCCTTCTGCAAATGGGCCAAGCTCCACCGCATACACAGACCGCCCGACGTGACTCACAGGAGAGGATTGCCACGCTTGCGTACCCTGGCGTCGCATGAGGAATTGAATTGGAAGAATGTCCGCCTGACCCGGAGCGACAATGAAAATCCGCAGCGATTCACCCGGCTTCAACAGAGAGGGTCGCGTTGGAATAAAGAGGCGTGCCCGGTTCGCGCCTGTGGCCGATGTCGCGGCGACGTATGCGGTATTCATGTCGCCGGGCAACTCATTCAAGAACTCCTTGATGGAAAGCCGCAGCCGTTCGAGCGACAGGCGTACAAACTTGTTCTGCATCGAGGCAAGCTGTCCTTGATCGTTGCGGGTCGTGATCGCCGATTGATATTCCACCATGGTCTGTCGCACCAGAGGCGCCATCGCGAGCCATAGCGGAACTCCATGCTGCAGCACTTCCGCCCGCGCAGCATCACTGTTGCCGGCTGCTCGCAGCGAGACCGCGCGTTGCAGCACCGCATTCAGCTGGTGCGCTTTCTCAAACGCGTCGCAATAGGGAACCATGAACCCGACAAAGCTCGCGAAATAGCCGATGCGATCCCGCTCCGTCGGCGATGCCGCTTGCGACGCAAGCTGCTTGAATTTCTCCGCCGTGGCGCGCTGATGCGGCAGTACAGTTGCCTCCGGCTCGACGGTTGCGTAGTTGAAGGCTTCATCGTAGTCGCCCGTCAGCGCCAGCGTATTCGCGAAGTCTTGCTTGTCGCGCGTGCCGAGAAACGTCGAGGAAATATCATGACCGCGATCGCACTCCTCAAACAGCGCCGCCATCTCGTCAGCGCGACCACCCGATGCCTGCGCAGCGCAGAAATTTTGATAATGCTTGCTGGCCGTCAGATCACTGTCCCAACTGGCGCGTGCAAGATAGGTTGCGGTGGGATCGACAATGCGATGCCGCCAGTGAATGCCGAGCACCCCCTGACATCCAAAATTCTGCGCGCGATTCATATCCATCTGAAAGCGGCTGGCGCGAAACTGCGGAAACCACATGGACGGATCATCTTCCAGCCATGGAATTGGCCAGCGTTCGCGGCTGCCGAGCTTGCCGAAGGCCTCATTGACAGGGTCCCAGCCGAGCGAATCGCTCAAAGCAGAAAATACAATGTCCTCCGGCAGTCGCTCGTGCAGCGATTGAAAATGCCGCGTCACACCTCCCCATCCGGCGACCACAAGCTGCTTGTTCGGCGCATTTCGTTGTAGAAAACTGTGCGCCTGAAGAAACGGCGTGACGGAGAGTGGAATTTTCTTGTCGCGACTCTCCCAATTCGCATTTTCATCCTGCCAAAGCCAAACATAATCCACCATGGGATAACGCTCGAGCAGATCGGCGAGTCGCCGTTCCAGCAGATCGTGCGCCGTGGTCGATTCGATAAATCCATTCGGGTGCGATAGCGCCTCCGGTGGCAGCGCGCGGACAATCTCCGCCGGGTTCTGGTATGGCTCGAATCCAATGCCCGTGCGGATACCAAGATCACCAGCAAAGCTGAATGCGGAGCGCATCATTGCGGTGGTGCGCGCGGCAATGTCCCAGTTGTCCGCTGCGAGACGAGTCGCGTCAGCGCCAAATGTATCCGTATCGAAAAACTGTGCCGCGCCCATGGAATAGGTCGAGGTGCGCTGCGGCAGATATCCCCAGCTGCGCATGGTGGTGTCTTCGAGTGCGGCGCGATGGCCGCTGCCAGCAAACTCGAACGAGAGGTATGACTCCGCCATCGGGTTGGGATCGTTTTGCGTGTACACATGCATGCCGAACATGTTGAACCGCATCCGCAGCATGGCTGCAAAGTAAGCGCGGAAATCTTCTTCGTTGTAGACGCTGATGCAGTTCAAAAAATCCGGCCAGGGCAGCAGGCCGCGAACCGCAAATCGTGGCGACCCGCTCCATCGTCGACCATCAAGGGGGAGTTGCAGCGGCACTGGCAGATCAATCGGCACGGTGGTGCCATCGATGCCAAACACAAGTCCCTGGCGCTCCAGAAAATCGAACACCGCATACAGGAGTGCCTGCTCGTTGACTGCGCTTATCGTGGTGCTCTTGCCGGCGCAAGCAATTTCGTATTCTTGGGATTGCCTGAATCGCGACGGCTCGATTTGCAGCGTCAATTGCACGGTATCCGCCGCAGGAGCGCCACTCACCATCTCAATTTGCGGAGCGCTATGCAACATTCGCAGGCCGCTCAGCAATTCACGTGTCGCTAATCGCGTCTTAACAGAATCGGGTGCCTGGTTGCGAACAGTGATGCGTTGCGGCCGGAGTCGCTGTGCGTTCCCTGAAGCCTGGGCCATCAAAGTGCTGGCCGAGGCAATCGCGCTCGCCTTGATGAAATCTCTGCGATCCATAATGATCCTGTTCCTCAGGCAAGTACTTCACACTCAGGAGAATTATTCAAGAACGCCGCTTGAGCCTAGACGGCACGCTCGCGATAGACCTTGGCTCGCGGTTCCGCGGTCGCGGCAATATGGGGGCGGGGAAGGCGACCCGACCAGTTGGCCCAGCCCCAGAAAATCGCAGTGGTAGAACTCAGCAAGCCGGCAACGGTGCCAATCTGGCGCGGCGTGTAATGCGTGGAAGCGATACCCGCCCCCATCATGGAAATCATCATCATCGTCCACGTAAGAGTTTCAATGGTGGCGAACACGCGGCCACGATAATTGTTGGCCACGGTCCGCAGCAGGTAGGAATAATTCAACACGGAGTTCACCGCCATGCCCCCACGCGAAATAAAAATAAAGAGCAGCGCCATCTTAAATCCCGCGGCGCGACTGAAGGCAATGTACGCTGCCCCGTGGACGATGTAGTCGATGAAGACGGTCAGCTTGTACGCGTCGAAAGAAAGCCTTCTGCCGAGCCAGTTTGCGAAGACTCCGCCGAAAAGCAGTCCCAGGCCGGCGCAGCCCCAGATGATGCCGATCCCCGATGCTCCTCGATTGAAGACGATCTCGCCGAACAGCGTGAACAGGATCTGTGCCGCACCGCCGCCCATCGCCCAGCCCACAGAAAGCAGTGCGATCGCGAGTACAAGCGGCACGGACCGCATGTAGCGCAGGCCCTCGCGGTATTCATGCCAGGGACGAACGACTTCTTCTTCCGCCAGAATGTTTCGCTTGGCGCGGAAACCGTGCGCATCTGGCGCCTTCAGGTGGGAAATCGACCAGGCAGAAAACACGAATGACAGCGCGTTAAAGATGAAGGCCCACTTGTAACCAATCGCAATGACAGTCGCGCCGAGAAACGTCCCAACAGTCAGCGTCATCCATTGCGTGGTCTGGGTCAGGGAATTGGCGGTATGAATTTCCTTGGCATTGGCGATGGTCGGCAGGATCGAAGACCGCCCCGCGGTAAAAAATGGTGATGCGACCATCAGCAGCGTGCTGAACAGGTACAGCACCCAGACGCGATGCGCCGTCAAAGCGAAAATAAAACCCAGCGCCACCAGCGCCCGAGTCAGGTCACTGGCGATCATGATCTTTTTGCGGTCCAGCCGATCGAGCAGCACTCCTGCGACCGGGCCCATCGCAATGGCAGGGATGGCGCGCGCCAACAGAACGCCGGTCACCACCAGGCCAGAATGAGTCAGTGCCATGGCCAGGGCAAAGACCGCGATGTTGTTGAAATTGTCGCCAATTTCGCTAACAATCTGCCCTGTCCAGGTGTAGCGGTAATTTCGATTTTCGCGGAGAAGTTGGAAAAACTCATGCATCAGCCGGCCACATTTCCTTGAGCGTGCGCGGGCTTGGCCGGCTCGCAGGTGATGGCTCTGAGCCTACCAAACCCTGTCAGGAATTGCGGCGCGAAAAAAGAAGCGTGAACAGTCAATGGTGTGACGCATATCACTGCCGGAGTGTCGACCAATTCGATAATCCTTATGTAGGTTCGTACGGAACGGTCGAGCATGGAGACTCTTGCTAAATCGGAGTCACATGAACATCGGCTTGGCTGGCTGCACGCTGCCTCCGATATGTGACTCAGCGTGGCCGGCGAATAGGCGGGCCGAACACGCTTGTATCGCTTGGCGGGCAGAGCAGCGATGCCAGTCGCTGCTCTGCCT
>JBARFA010000131.1:0-6500 GCA_049796755.1 Acidobacteriaceae bacterium | reverse complement strand
AACCGTCGATACCACCGATCTGGCTCCTGGAACCTATACTGTCGCGGGTCACGTGACGGAAGGTCCCAAGGCCGGTCAATCCGCAGATTGCAACGCGACCTTCACAGTCAAGCAGTTTGAGCCGCCGACGATTAGCTGCGAAGCCAATCCGACCTCGCTCAACCCTGGCGATTCTTCGACGATTACCGCTCACGGCGTCAGCCCGCAGAATCGTCCTCTCACCTACAGCTATAGCGCTTCGTCCGGTCAGATCAGTGGTTCCAACACGACCGCAACTCTGAACACGACAGGAGCTGCTCCTGGCGCCATCACCGTCACTTGCAACGTGGCCGACGATAAGGGTCAAACCGCATCCGCCACCACGGAAGTAACGATCAATGCGCCGCCGCCGCCCCCCGCACCGAAGACCGAGACTCTGTGCTCGATCACCTTCGGCCGCGACAAGCGTCGTCCAGTTCGCGTCGACAATGAAGCTAAGGCTTGCCTGGATGATGTTGCTTTGAACCTCCAGCGCAGCGCCGATGCTAAGGCAGTTCTGGTTGGAAGCAGCGCTCCGAACGAGCGTGAGGCCGACAAGCGAGCTGCAGAGCGCGCCGTCAATACCAAGGCTTACCTGGTCAACGAGAAGGGAATTGATCCTTCCCGCATCGATGTCCGCACCGGAAATTCCGGTTCTGACACTGTCCAGAATTACCTGGTACCTGCAGGCGCCACGTTCGACAACGACGTGCAGGGCACAACACCCGTATCCGGAGACATCAAGGCTTCAAAGAACGCCTACGGACACGGACGGGCAACTTCGACAGCACCACACCACCACCGTCATCATCACAAGGCGGCGGGAACTACCGCAGCTCCTGCCAATCAGTAACGATTGACAGAACGTTGAAAAGGGCCGGCCGGCTAGAGAAGCGGCTGGCCCTTTTCGTTGAAGAAAAGATTGGAGCATACTCGAGTTTTACAGCAGTGACAGATCACCCTGGCAGAGTCCGACGGGTGAGTTTCGCTTCTCCCTCAAGAACACAAAGCGATACACACGGATGGTTCACAACATGAAACGTATAATCCCCTCGATTACGGCAGTCATTTTTGGTCTGATCAGTTTTTGTGGAACCGGAGCAAGTGCCCAACAGTGGCATACTGTTGGCCCCTACGGCGGAGACGCCCGCAGTTTCGCGTACAGCCCGGCAGACCCCTCTCACATCCTCCTCGGAACCACCAACAGCTGGGTGTATGAAACCGACGATGGCCAGCACTGGGCACGCTTGAGCAAGATCGCTCCGGACGATTCGCTGGTCATAGACAATATGGTCTTCGATAAATCGAATCCCAAGCGCGTTCTGGTTGGAGCCTGGAGATTGGACAAGCCCGACGGCGGAATTTATATCAGCCAGGACGAAGGCCATCACTGGAAGGCCGTCGAAGACATGAAAGGCCAATCCGTCCGCGCTCTCGCACAGGCGCCTTCGGATCCAAAAATATTTATCGCCGGCACCCTTGCCGGAATTTATCGAAGCGAAGATGGCGGCGCTACCTGGAAGCTGATCAGCCCGATGGGCAGCACGGAGCTGCATGAAGTGGAATCCATCGCCATCGATCCCGTGAATCCGCAAGTGATTTACGCCGGCACCTGGCATCTTCCCTGGAAAACCGTCGACGGCGGCAAAACCTGGCAGAACATCAAGCAGGGTTTGATTGTGGACTCGGATGTATTCTCCATCATCATCGATCCCAAGGCACCCAGCACCGTCTACACCAGCGCCTGCTCAGGGATTTATAAGAGCATCGACGCCGGCGCAAATTTCCATAAGATTCAGGGCATTCCCAGCGCGGCTCGCCGCACTCGCGTGTTGATGCAAGATCCCAGCAACTCCAACATCGTGTATGCCGGAACAACTGAAGGCCTCTATCGCACGCTGGATGCCGGCGAAAAATGGTCGCTGATGACGCCGAGCGACATCATCATCAATGACATTTATGTCGATCCAAGAAACTCGCAGCATATTTTAATGGCCACCGATCGCAGCGGTGTGCTGGCTAGCGACGACGGCTCAGTCAGTTTCCATGCAGCCAATCAAGGCTTTTCGGAACGCCAGGTTTCTTCCATGGTTGCCGATCCCAATTCGCCGAATACTCTCTATGTCGGCGTCCTGAATGACAAGCGCTTTGGCGGAGTTTTCGTTTCAAAGGATGGCGGCCATGGTTGGACACAGGTCAATGCGGGTCTGAATGGAGATGATGTCTTCTCGCTTGCCATGTCGCCTGCGGGCATACTGATGGCCGGCACGAACCATGGGGTTTTCCGCTTAAGGAATGACAAATGGGAGATCGTCGACGCACGTGTCGCGTTGACGCCTCACAAGATTCGACACGTGAACAAGAGGCATCACGTGACCTATACGACGGAGTATGTGCCGGTTCCCGATGGCAAGCTTGAAGACGCGGTGCACGCGGTTACTTTCTCCGGTGGCAAGTGGTACGCCGCAACGGAGGACGGTCTCTACTCCAGCGACGATCCGAAGTATGCATGGCTCGGCGTCGATTTCCATCCAGAGACAGGTCATGAAAGCGCGCGGATAGGACACTCCGAGATTCCGTTCTACGGGGTTGCCGTGTCCGGCAATTCCGTCTTCGCCAACGGTCAGACGGTTCTGTACTTTTCGCCTGATCAGGGGAAAACCTGGCAGTCTGTGTCATTGCCGACAGGTTGGCACAGGGTCCGCCACGTTGCTGTCGATGACGGCGGCAATCTGTGGGTGGGTGGTCGCCTGGGCGTCGCCTACAGTAGCAATCAAGGGCAAAGCTGGCAGACCGTCGATGTTCCGATCAACGACATCAGCGGTCTGCGTTATGATGCGCAGCTGAAACGCATCGTAGCCACGTCCTATGATTCTGATCTGGTCTTTGGCATCGATGCTACGGCGAAGCATTGGGACTATTGGAATCCCGGATGGCGCACTCACATTGTGGATTCCTCCGACGGTCACTTGGTCGCTGCAACGTTGCTTCATGGCGTCATCGTGGAACAGAACAAGCAACTGGCCGCGGGTAGCTTTTAAATCGGTCGCCCGGCCTCTCAATGACGAAACTGCCGGAAGGTTCGATCTCGATCCGTCCGGCAGTTTCGCAGGACCTGGATGCGCTCGCGCGCATTGACGCGCTCTGCTTTCCTCCTGGCATTGCCTATCCCCGCGAAGAGATCGCGTTCCTCCTGTTGAACCCCACCGTCGTCACTCTGGTCGCTGAACATGCCGGTGTCATGGTCGGCTTGGCGGCTCTTGAACGTCGTCGCCGCACCCGTGAGACTCCGCGCTATGGCGAACTTGTCACCATTGAGGTTTTGCCCGAGTATCGCAGGGAATCAATCGGCGGCGCGCTCTACCGCAGATTGGAGGCCGGCCTGCGCGAGTGGGGAGGGACCAGCATCCACCTGCATGTTTCTGTCGAAAATGCCGATGCGCTCGCCTTCTATCAGCGTCTGGGATTTAGTGTCATTGACCGTGTCCCGAAATATTACCTGCACAAGGTCGATGCATGGAGAATGCAAAAAGAATTACTTTAGCCTCTGCGCACCATCTGCTCGAACGGAAGACAATCCCGCCGCATCGTCTCTCGCGCGGCATACATATCCAAGCGTGGCGTCAATCGCCGTGTGCCGCAAGTACAGACAATAACGCCGGTGTATCCGCGGGTTTGTATGACCCATCGGCGCGCCAATAGACGTGTCCCTTTGGATCGACAAGGATCGCCACTACACGTTTCTCATTCTCTATATCGAGCGATTTCTTGAAAGTGCGCTTGTTGACGTACGCGGTCAGAATCCGACTGCGCAACTGCTTGTCTGTTGTGTTGCTGCGCAATGCCTCGTCGAACCACCAGCGATATAAAAGGTTTTCTCGCGACATGGTGGGCAATTCGTAGTAGCGAAATTGGCTGTGGGCGGACTCGACCTTGCGTGCTGCCGGAATCCAGCTATCCACTTCCTGCTGCTGTTCCCGTGCGAAAGAAATAATCACCAGGTTCAACTGACCGGCGAAATCAGCCGGCAGATTCATGCGGACACCGTCCAGGCTGGTGGCCTGAATCGTTGCAAACTCCCCAAGCGCCGGGGCGGGCCGGGATGACACGCTCTGCGCAAACAGGCCGATAAGAATCCAGACGATAGGCAACACAAGGACGAGACGTTTAGGCAGAATAGGAGGACGCATAGGCTCCAGCAATTGATCCTGTCTCAGCCTAACAGCACCGTTGAAATGGCAGTGAAAATATACCTTCCGCCCAATGCCTTCAAACATCGCCCGGAGCATTTGGGGTTCTTACCACATTTGGATTGCAGATATCATGAAAGATCGAAGAAAACTTAGAAAAAACTAGACAAAATAGGGGGAATCAGCTTTATAATCTTTATCTCTCTCCCAGAAATTGGGGCGTACCGTGAATGCTTCTAGGAAAGCTGTTTTTCCACACAGGCGTACTTACGATGGATCGTTCGAATCGATCTGTACAAAGTGTTTCATGACAATCGCGAAGACCAAAGATGAAGCCGCGTTGGTTCACCACGAAATGAGCCATGCCTGCGATCCGGCGATTTTGGTGGGCAGGGCAGTCTATAGGCGACACCGGCGGAATTCCTAGGGCTGCATTTCATTCGCACCTACTGTTCGGTTGAACATTCTCACTCTCTCTGTCGGCTATCTGGAACCTCCTTCGGTTCCATTGGCAATTGCCGTGAGAATTTCGAATGCGGCCGTGACGCGTGCATCGTTGGGATAATTCTTGTTGGCCAGGATGACAATCCCCAGTTTCTTCTCCGGGACAAATGCCACGTATGCCCCAAAGCCGTTCGTCGACCCGGTTTTGTTGATCCAGACATCCTGGCGCGGCTTCTCTGGCGGCTTGAACTCCGTCACCGGCGTCGCATGAAACGCCATCGCTGCTGAGTTTCCTTCGTGCAGCGCGTTCAGCGTCACTGGATATGGATACTGCTCCCAGATCAAATCCTGAGTCATCGGCCCCGCCTGGAAGTAGCCCGTGTGTGTTTCTGTGATCGCACGCTGCAACGGCTTGTTCAGTTCCGATGGATTCATGTTCTCTTCGACAAAGTGAATCATGTCCGGAGCGGTCGTCTTAACCCCGTAAGCTTCAGAGGATAGAACCGCGTTGTCCATGCGGATCGGCATATCTCCCCGCGTGTAGCCCTGCGCGTAATTCGCCATATCGGACTTGGGCACGTGGATATAGCTGCTCCTCAAACCGAGTCCAGGAAACAGGCGCTGGTCCATCAACGTGGCAAAGCCCTGCCGCATGCTCAGGGCAGTGATCCAGCCGAGCGTTCCGATGCCGATGTTGGAGTAGGTTCGACGCGTTCCCGGGGGATAGGCGGGTTGCCAGTGCTTGAAATACTGCAGTAGCTCATCGTTGTTCTTGATATTTTCCGGCACCTGTAATGGAAGCCCACCGGGCGTATGGGTGCCGAGATTGAGAAGGCTGACGTTGCCAAACGGCCTCCCTTGCAGCGCCGGCAAATACTTGCTCGTCTTGTCTGACAAAGAAAGATCGCCCATCACCTGGGCGTAGGAGGCCAGTGTCGCGGTGAATGTCTTGCTGATCGAGCCAATTTCGAACAACGTGTCACGTGTGACCGGCCTGCGAGTTGCAGTCGATGCCACTCCATAGGTAAAGACGTAGGGCTTACCCGCGACAGTTAGACCGACCGCCATGCCGGGAATGCCGTATTTCGCCATCATCGGCCGTATGCTGGCGTCCACGGCGAGTTTGATTTTCTGTTGCGTATCATTCGCTGCGTGCACGACGGCTGTGGTGGCGCACAGGACTAGGAGAACTGCCAGTGCGACGCGCTTGGACCTGGTCTTCATGGCTTCAGTCTTATCCAATTTGAACTCCGAGGTATCGACAAGTAGAAGGATAATTCAGGAGCGAGTCAACTACGCAACCGCCTCATCGGACGGACCCAAGTCATTTGTTCCGGATCGCCGCGGTCAGATATCATAGACGCAGGGGCCAACTGTGGAAGAAATCAAGAAATCTCGCCATTCCTTCCAGACCGATGACGCGCGTCTGACCCCGATTGCCGAAAAAGTGTTTGCTGCAGAGCGTCTCAACTTCGACGACGGTGTTGCTCTCTATCGCTCGCCGGATATTCTTGCGGTGGGCTGGCTGGCCAACTGGGTGCGCGAGAAAATGCATGGCGACATTGCCTACTTCAATGTGAATCGCCACATTAATCCAACCAATGTTTGTGTTGCCGCTTGTCGGCTGTGTGCTTTCGGACGAAAGAAGGACGCGCCCGGCGCCTACACCATGGCATTGGAAGAAGCGTGGCAGCGTGCTGCGGAAGGCTATTCCGAAGCGGTCACAGAATTTCACCTGGTCGGCGGGCTTCATCCGGATTTGCATCTTGAATATTTTCTCGACCTTATCAGCGGCCTAAAGCAGCGCTTTCCCAAGGTCCACATCAAGGCCTTCACCATGGTGGAGAT
>JBARFA010000130.1:0-4159 GCA_049796755.1 Acidobacteriaceae bacterium | reverse complement strand
CTCTTAAGCTTCATCTTGCTGTTCGCCATTAAAACGGCCTCCAAAAGCCGAGGCAAATAGCATGATCCTAGTATCAATCTCGTACCTACGGCGCTTGCAGGGACCTATGCGAAAAAACGTATGCGTGCGACCAAGCACATGGTTGACCAGGTTCGGTGTTCGGTTTTATAGGCTATCAGGAGTGTGTCTTGCGATCCATGCCGCCGGTGTGAGATCGTCCAGCTGCTGAATAGACCGATTGGCAAGGCCGGGCAGGATCTCATTCAGGTATTCACGAACCGGGATTTTGAGCCTGCGACAGCTTTCGAGCACGGAGAGGATCGCGGCGACACGCGGTCCGGCCTGCCTGCTGCCGATATGGGTCCAGTTTTTTCGGCCCAACGCTATGCCTCGCATGGAGTTTTCAGCCAGGTTGTTACTAAGCTCCAGTTCCGGATGTTCGAGGAAGCAGGAGAGTTTCTTCCATAGTTTGATCGTGTAGCCGCAGGCTTCCCCCGCCGCACTTTTCGGCAACACGTTCTTGCTCAGCTCGAGGATCTGGGCGTGGATTTTCTCGAGCAGAGGCGGACCCTCTTTCTGGCGCAGGGCATGACGCGCAGCATGATCCATCTTCTCCTCGCGAGCACCAGCGTCGATCGCGAACAGTTTATCCATCAGCTCCACGATGCCTATCGAGGCTACATCCAGTTTGTTTACCTTGATCGCGTCGACAAAGCCCCGCCTCGCATGGCTCCAACATGCCGCATGCACCATCTTCGGGCCGCCTACACCACTTTCGTAGGCCACATAGCCGTCCGTCTGTAAAATGCCCTCGAACTTGTCAAGGAAGCGCGCTGGGCCTTCGCGTCCGCGGCCCATGCGGAAATCGAACACCACAGAACTCCCTGGTGAGCCGTATTGCCACAAGTATGCTTGGTGGTTCTTGCCACGACGATCATGCGTCTGCACATCGACAGTTGTTTCATCAGCCTGGATGTAGTCGCCTGCCAGCAACTGGTTCCGCATCGCACCCACTACTGGCGCCAGCATTTCGCCGACAGTCATGATCCAGCCGCACATCGTGGCGCGGCTGATGTCGATGCCCGCGTCACGCAGTAGGATGGCGCTTTGACGATAGAGGGGACTGTGATTGCCGTATTTGCAAATGATTGTGTCGATGATAATGCCGTCTGACACCAGGCTCTTGTCGATGATCCTCGCGGCTATCGGCGCGGTGGCTACTCCTTGCTCCTCGCACTTGCTGCAGGCACGCTTTTCACGCTTGATGACGTGGACGAAATACTCGGCTGGTTTCACATCGAGAACTTCGCTCACTTCGTAGCCGATTACCTTCGTCTCAGCGCCGCAGCTTCCGCATCTGCACTGCTCCGGCGTGCACGCAACTATCTTCTCGACGCGAGGCAGATCGGCAGGTAGTGTCTGGCGACCAGGATGCGGACGCCTCTTCTTCTTCACATCCTGCGAAGAACCGGGCAGTGTCTCGCGTTCGCTCTCGGCAGCCACTTCTACATTACTAACGCCAGGTTCATGCTCCAACAGTTCCAACTGCAGGCTGCTAAGCTTCTCACTGCCGGGGCCATACTTGGCGATTCGCGCCAAGCGTAACCGCTCTTCAAGAACCTGTACCTTCAACTGAGCATTCTGCAGTTGGAACTCGTACGAGTTGAACTTGCCGCTCACCGCGGCAAAAAGCGATGGATCAAGTCGGGCTTTGAGTTGTTCGAGAAGGTCGGTGCGGGAAGACGAACCATCGGTCGGAGTAGACGTTCGGGAAGGATCGATGTTCGCACTCACGATGCGTATTTAATAGCAGAAATACCTTTGGATGAACAAGTGAAATGCACAGTGTTCATGCGCTTTTCCGTGACTCCGATGATTCTTCTGCGATGGGCTTGCGAAACCACTTGCGTTCTCGTGTCTGGGTAAGATCGATACCCCCAACAAGCATCGTAAATTGCTCCTGACTCAACACCACTTTGCGCTGATCCTTATCCACAGAAGGCCAGTGCACCCGTCCCTTTTCAATTCGCTTCGAGCAGACCCAGAGTCCGGTTCCATCGAAGAAAATGATCTTGAGTCGATTCCTCCTGGTGTTTGAAAACAGGAACAGATGACCGCTCAACGGATCGCACAACAACTGGTCGCGGACAAGCCCGTAGAGGCCATCAAATGATTTACGCATGTCGGTTGCATTGGGTGCTAGATAGATGCGCGTCGCAGCGCCTAAGCCGAACACGCTATGACCTCTCAAGAACAGCGACCAAACGTCGCAGTGTCTGATCGTCGAATCCATCACCGACTTCCACCCTGCGACCGTTGCACAACAACACCTTCAGAGATGATGGCCGATCCAAATCGAAAACAGGATTTACGACATCGGCCAGCTTCACTTCGACTAGAGGACCACGTCGAACAACATCGCTGTCTCGACGGGCTTCCTCCTCAAACTGTCTCTGTAAATGACGGTTTAGCGTGCTCAATGCCAAACCATGACGCCGGCAAAACTCGCTTCGCCCCAACCCGCTCGCTCGATACGAACTTGCCACTCGTGCAATCTCTGCCCGACCACGACGACGAACCACCACTCCAGTCTCTCCGCTCATGAAAACAGTCCATCACAGCTGAGACATACTTAACAGATGTGGTTGGTCAGACGGATACGGTACAGTGGCAGCCTAAAAATCTGCCCATGAATGAAAAACACCAGGATTATTCCGATGCGCAGACTGCCAGGCCCCGCAAGTAGCCCACTGTGCGAAGGAGTAAAAACTCCGGAGGCTCCCGTTGGATTGTTTCGGGGCTGGCAGAGAACACAAACTCAATCTTCTGTGCGGACTCTTCGGAGTCTTAGACAGCAAATGGATGTGTGGTTCTGCTTGATGCAGGAATCATCAGCCGAGAGGCACTGTTGCGTAGCGGCAGATCCTGATCAGACCAATTGCGCGCCCTCCGGTGCGCGCCCAGGAATTCTGTGCTTTTCTCTTGACTTGGACTTACATAGATGGGCAACCCCGACCTTACAAGAAATGGTGCAACATCCGGGTTGCGGGTACTCCTCCTAGCACGCTGCCCAATGGACAATCTGAACCTCGCCTTTATTTGCAGCTCTTGTCGGCACTATCACCGCACTTTGCGTCGAGGACCATGTCGAGAATGGTCATATAGGTCGGACCAGAGACTGCGCGCGATTCATCGATGTCGATGTTCACCTTATGGGCCACAACGATGTCATTCAGCGGGAAGACCGTGATGTACTGGCCATTGGCTCCGATTGCGGAAAAGGCGCCCTGGTATGGGCCAGTCATGATGTCACCGGGATACTATGGCGCGTCCCACGCCCACCAGAGGATGCCATAGCCCCAGCGGCCGGTCCAGCCTGGCGACCAATACCAATCGCCAATCTCATTGAAGTGTGTGGTGGGATAGGTGCTGAACTCGATCAAGCCCGGATCGCCCCAGACCGTGTTGCCCCACGCTCCGTTGCGGAGTGCTAATAATCCAAGACGAGCCATATCACGCGTGGAAAGATAGGTTGCATACTCGAACTGGTTCGTTGTGGTTCCGTAGTTTTTCTTCTGCCGTGCGCGGTCGAAATCCTGGAACCGCAGGGGAATTGCGAGGTCATCGCGGAGCGCGTCGAAGATGTCTTTGTGGGTGAGCTTCTCAAAGGCAATACCCGCAGCGTCGAAGTCCCAGTTGTTGTAGAAGAAGCGCGTGCCCGGATATGCCGAGCCGCGTTTGGGCAAGATCTTTTCCTGGTCTCCATTTCCGGTTGGAATGTAAATGCCGGAACGCGACATCATGAGTTGCTCGAGCGTTGCGTGCTCCTCGATTTCAAGAAACGGGACCTTGTCTTGCAAACCGAGTTGCACGACGGTCTGATTCATGTCCTGATCGAAATTGAGCCCCTTGTGAGCTTCAACGGCGAAAAGAAGATCCAACACGCTCTTTCGAACGGATGCTACTTTGCTGACGAGCGAGAGATCACCGTATTCAAAGACAACATGGCCGCGGGAAACGATCATCATCGCGTCGGTCTGATGTGTTTTCAAGAACGAGCGCAATGCTTCGAGGCGCGCTGCAGAGAATCCTTCAGACTCGGGCGTGGCATGTGCCCAATCCGCGCCGGGAACGACATATCCGTGGCCGTCGTCAAAGC
>JBARFA010000129.1:0-6115 GCA_049796755.1 Acidobacteriaceae bacterium | reverse complement strand
GGCCCCGACTCCGCAACCCAGCACCACGCCGACACCTGCGGCTCAACACGTGGCAGCAACGACGGGAGAACGGCAGCGTTCCTCGCCGCTGGTGCGACGCATCGCAAAAGAAAACAATCTTGACCTTTCGCAGATTCCCGGCACCGGCGCGGGCGGTCGCATCACCAAAGACGATGCGCTGGCCTATGTTGGCCAACGCGGCAATGCTCCCGCTGCTGCAGCGACTACCTCGCAAGCCGCGCCTTCAGTCGCATCCTCGATCGCAGCCTCCGCTCCGCAGGAAATATCCATTCCAGGCGATCTGGTTCCGCTCAGCAAGATGCGCTCCATCATCGCCCAGCGCATGGTGGAATCGAAGCACACCAGCGCCCACGTCCACAGCGTCTTCAAGATCGACATGACTCGGATCGTCAAGATTCGCGAGCGCGAAAAATCGAAGTACGAGCAGCGCAACGGCGTCAAGCTGACCTACATGCCATTTGTCACCAGCGCCGTCGTCAGTTGCCTGCGCAAAATGCCGATCGTCAATGCTTCCATGGAAGGCAACGCGATTCGCTACCACAAACACATCAACATCGGTATCGCGGTCGCACTCGACTGGGGCCTGATCGTTCCCGTCATCAAGAATGCTGAGGAGCGCAGTTTCCTTGGCATTGCTCGCGCCATCGCCGACCTGGCGGCTCGGGCACGCAGCAAGAAACTCAAGCCGGATGAAGTGGCGGAAGGCACCTTCACCATCACCAATCCCGGCATCTTTGGCGAGCAATTCGGCACTCCTGTGATCAATCAGCCGGAGACGGCCATCCTCGGCGTGGGTGGCCTGTTCAAGGAGCCGACAGTCGTCACCGACGCGGACGGAAACGACAGCATCGCGGTTCGCCACATTATGCGGCTCACCCTGGGGTTCGATCACCGCATTATCGATGGTGCGGATGCCGGGAAATTTATGGCCGAATTAAAGAAGACCCTGGAGAACTGGGACGGCGACATCGGCTAAGCGATTTTCTCCTTCAACGTAAAAAAGCAGGCCCACGGGCCTGCCTTTTCTTTTTTCCACCGAACTGTCACAGTGACAGTTACAATTTGCGCGGGGAGCAGCTTACAGCGGACCGCGTAATGTCATGGGTGCCCCATCCTAGCGTAGCTAGGGTGGGATAGAAGGCAGCCCGGCATCACAGTAGCATTGCAAATGCCTTCGCCATACTGTCACAGTGACAGTTACAATCTACTTTTTGCATCCACAACATGCTGCACAGCCTCTTCCGCGGTCTTTCCAATAGCGGATAAATGGCCCATTTTGCGGCCGGCGCGCGGAACATGTTTTTCGTACAAATGCAGGCGAACCCCCGGAACCGCCAGCGCCAGATCGAATCGTGGGCCAGTTTCCGGATTCGCATTCAGCCACACATCTCCCAGCAGGTTCACGATCGCGGCAGGCTGCACCACCGCAACATCGCCCAGCGGCAAATTACACACCGCGCGAATCGCCTGCTCAAACTGGCTGGTCACGCAGGCCCGCTCGCTCGAGTGATAACTGTTATGCGGGCGCGGAGCCAGTTCATTCACCAGCAGCTCGCCGCCTTTGGTGATGAACATTTCAACCGCCAGCAAGCCTTCCAGATTGAACTGCTCGGCAATCGACAGCGCCAGCTCTTGCGCGCGTGCAGCCGTCGCAGCCGGGATATTCGCCGGAATCGCGCTCCACACCAGAATTTGCTGCTCATGATGATTGACCGCCACAGGATAGGCTTTCATTTCTCCGCGCGGCGACCGCGCCACCATTACCGAAATTTCCATGGCAAGCTCGACCGCTCGCTCCACCACCAGCGGCCGCTGGCCGAGAGATTTCCATGCGGCTTCGATCGCCGCGGCATCTGCTGCTTGCGAAAATCCCAGTTTTTCCTGGCTGCGCCCGTCATACCCGCCATGCGCGCTCTTCACAAAGCATCGCCCGCCCAAGTCACGCACCGCCACATGAAATTCAGCAAGATCAGTTACGGCGCGATAGTCGCCGACCGGCAGACCATGCTGTACCAGCCACTCTTTCTGCAAAATACGATCCTGAATAATCGCCAGCATTGCAGAACTCGGGCGAACCGGCGCATGACGCTCCGCAGCCTCAAGCGCAGCTACAGAAATCTGCTCAATCTCGAGCGTCACCACATCGCTGCCCCGGGCAAGATCGCCGGCAGCACGCGCGTCGTTCCAGCCTGCCTCGAAGCAGGCGTCCACCACAAAGCGAGCCGGACAGGACGGATCAGGATCGAGCACCTGGATGCGATAGCCAAGCGAACGCGCCGCCATCGCCATCATTCGACCCAGCTGTCCGCCGCCCAGAATACCGATCGTCGATCCAGGAAGAATCACTTGTTGCGTCGGCATCAGGCGCCTGGCTCCGTCGACGGAAGGGTCTGCTTCAGCACTTCCTGCTTGCGGTTTTCCCGCCACGCACACAGGCGGTCGCGCAGCGCTCGATCCTCCAGCGCAAGAATCGAAATCGCCAGCAATGCCGCATTCGCAGCTCCCGGCTTGCCGATGGCGAGTGTACCCACCGGAACGCCCTTAGGCATCTGCACAATAGAAAGCAGCGAATCCACACCCGCCAGCATGGTCGCCGGAATCGGCACTCCCAGCACCGGCAGATGCGTCTTTGCCGCCAGCATTCCAGGCAGATGAGCAGCGCCACCCGCGCCCGCAATCAGCACCCGAAGCCCGCGCTTTTCAGCTGTCTCTGCGTATTCAAACAACCAATCCGGCGTGCGATGTGCCGAGACCACACGCGCCTCGTGCGCTACGGAAAATTCCTGCAGAATTTCTATGGCAGGCTGAAGGATGTCGTAATCGCTTCGGCTACCCATGACCACGCCGACCAGCGGAGCTCGCTTCATCCGCTGATTATACGATTTTGCATCGCCTCGGCCAGACCCCCAGTAATGCCCGCGATACAGCCCTCATCCATCGCGACCGAAATCCATGATCGCTGCAAAACCCTTGAGCAAAAATGAAGCGGCTGCCAGCACCGAGCCGACAGCCGCCACACCAGGAGTAGAACCAAAGGTCAGATCAATTGCGGATTAGCGATGTCCTCCGCCGCCATGTCCGCCACCACCGCCGTGGAAGCCACCTCCACCGCCGCCACCGTGGAATCCACCTCCACCGCCGCCGTGGAACCCGCCGCCGCCACCACCGTGGAATCCGCCGCCGCCACCGCCATGGTATCCGCCGCCTGCGTAGGCCCGGCTACCATGATATCCACCGCCGTAGCCGCCATGGTATCCATACCCGCCGCGTCCATATCCTCCGTGGTAGCCGTATCCGCCGCGATATCCGCCATGATATCCGTAGCCGCCGCGATACCCATACCCGCCACGATATCCGTAGCCGCGTCCACCCCAATAGTGGCCCCAGTATCCGCCGCCTCGGCCCCAGCCCCATCCGTACCAGGGTCCAATCCCCAGGAAGACGCCGTTATAAAACCAGTTTGGGCCGTAATATCCGTAGGGAGCGCACGCATACGGGTAATAGTTGTAGTATCCGTAGGCGCAGGTTGGTTGCGCATAATAGCCGTTGTAATAGCCCCCATAGGCAGGCGCTCCATAACTGAATCCGAAGCCCACCTGTGCCCGCGAATATGTAGCGGGAACCAGCAGAATCCCCAGTAGTGCGATGTACCGTAGATATCGCATTCTCAAACCTCCTCATCAACCCTTTAGCAGTCGCACATCGCTGCCTAGTGGACTCACGCCATCCTGGCTGTCTGAATCCCTCTACGTTTAAGAACGTTAGTTTCAAATAAAAGTTGCGTGCCTTTATTCCACGCCAGACAAAGGAGTTGTGGAACAAATATTCCTCCCCGGAACCCCTTCCGGCACCCTCGCGATCAGATCGCACCATCTTCCCGACAGAAATCAGAAGAAATCAATCAGATGGTCTGGCCTGGCAGCTTCCGCTGTCAGCGGCCGATTCAGGAATTCAATCAGCGGCGCAGCCGCCCGAAAACGCGAAACGATTTCCTTGCGCAAGCTCGCCTTGATTGCCGTTTCCGCCGGCAACGTGGTCGAAACTCCCCACTGCCGGCAGGCGATCAGGTCCATCGCCGGATGCTCTTTGGGAAATCCCTTCGGCGGCCGCGTCAGGCGCAACCCGTCAAAATCTCCCATCAGTCGCTTCAGGTTGCGCGCCTTCGATAAACGCCGAAATTCCTCATGATGCTCCATCAAATGATTGCGAATGGCCAGCAACTGCTCTCGTTCCGGCATGTAGACGCCAGCGGCAATCACCAATTCTTTTCCCGAAATATGAAAGTAATATCCGCCGCCGGATTTCTTCTCCAATCCCTGCCGCGCCCACCACGCGGAGATGTGTTTTTTGTATGGAGTTTTGTCCGGTGAAAATCGAGTGTCGCGATAGATCCGGAACATGCATTTCTGCGGCGGTCGAATATGTTCCGGCGCAAAATCCATAAATTCTCCGTTGATTTCCTCAATCAACGCCAGCAGCGGCGCCTTCAATTCTGTTTCATACACTTGCTTGCGAGCGTCGAACCAGTCGCGGCGATTGTTGCGCGCCAGACCGCGCAAAAACTGAATGGCTTGCGGAGAAAAGTGCGTGGGCATACGCTGATTTTAAAGCGTGCGCGACGGAATCGCAGGATGCTGCGACTTCTCGTCAGCCAGCGTCATTTTCGCCCCTGACCGGCCTTGCAAAAACGCTTGTTCCATCCTCTGAAAGGTGCAGGATGGTGTTTTCCGATCGATCTGCGGCAGGCCGAATGTTAGGCGCGCGCCTGGCTCAATTTGCAAACGAAAAACCTCTCCTTGTGCTCGCGCTTCCCAGAGGCGGCGTGCCGGTCGCGTTTGAAGTTGCGATGGCCCTGCACGCTCCGCTCGATGTCTTTCTCGTCCGCAAACTCGGATTTCCCGGCCAGGAGGAGCTAGCCATCGGAGCCATCGCCTCCGGCGGCGCCCGTCTGCTGAATGCGGCCATCATTCGCAGTCTTCACCTCCCGCCCGAGCAGGTGGAAGCGGTGACGCAACAGGAAACAAAAGAGCTGGAGCGACGCGAGCATCTTTATCGCGGCGATCGTGCTGCCCCGAACATTCAGGGACACACCCTGATCCTTGTGGATGACGGCATGGCCACCGGTTCCTCCATGAGGGTTGCAGTCACAGCGCTGCGCCAAAAGAATCCCCGCAAAATCATCGTGGCCATTCCGGTTGCTCCTGCTGCCGCCCGCAAGCAGCTGCAACACGAGGCCGACGCAGTTGTCTGTCTCGCGACGCCGTCCGACTTCTACGCGGTAGGCGAGTGGTATCGCGAATTCTCCCAGGTCAGCGACGCAACCGTCCGCGAATTGCTGGACCGCGCCCAATCGCAACCGGGACCATCCCCTTCCTGATTAGCAGACGCTTGCTTTCGCCGCTATCCATGCGGCCTGCCCCGCTTCAATTCCCATGCAGCCACACGGTACAATCAAGAGGTCTATGGCTTTTACGGAACAATACGATCTGGTCATCGTCGGCGCTGGCCACGCAGGCTGCGAAGCGGCGATGGCGGGCGCCCGCATGGGCCTGCGCACAGCTCTGTTTGCGCTCAACCTGGACCTGATCGCGCAGATGTCCTGCAATCCCGCGGTCGGCGGAATCGCCAAGGGTCACCTGGTGCGCGAAGTGGACGCGCTCGGCGGCGTCATGGGCGAAGTCACAGACGCGGTCGGCATTCAATTTCGCTTGCTCAATACGTCTCGCGGGCCCGCCGTCTGGTCGCCCAGGGCGCAATGCGACAAGCAGCAATATCGCGTCAAGATGCGCGAGGTTCTGGAGTCGCAGCCGAATCTCTACATCAAGCAGGCGGAAGTTGTCGACGTCGTGCTGGAAGATCTGCCCGACGCAACATCCGGCGCGCCGCATCGAATCGTCCGTGGCGTAAAGCTGCGCGACGGACGCATCGTCTACGCCGGCGCGACCGTCATCACCACCGGAACCTTCTTGAATGGCCTGATCCATTGCGGAGAAGAGCACTATCCGGCCGGCCGCAGCGGAGAGCCCGCAGCCGTGCTGCTCGGCGAATCGTTGAAGCGTCTCTGCCTGCGCAATTGCCGCCTCAAGACGGGAAC
>JBARFA010000128.1:0-14951 GCA_049796755.1 Acidobacteriaceae bacterium | reverse complement strand
TCTTGAGGCCGGCCTTTGATAATGCGGCCTCCACGACCCGACGCGATCCCGACCCAAATTCGCGCATGAGAAGGTGCTCTTTTTTTAGCTGGACTAACTCGATTTCATGATCAGCCCACTCGTGACTCGCCGGCACAACCAGGACCATGTGGTCTTCCATGTACGGTTCGATATGGACATCTTTGCGCAAGCCGGGGCCTTCCACCAATGCCAGCTGAATTCGCCCGGCAGTCAGGGCTGCGAGCATTTCATCGGTATTCCCGCTGGTCGCGGTGATTGAAATGCGTGGATTATCCCGGAGAAAAGCGGCCACCAGCTGTGGCAAAAGGTATTGGCCAATGGTTTGTGACGCGCCGAGCGCAAGGTTTCCTGCTGTTTGACCGCCGGTGCTGATGACGGCTTGATAGGCTTCGTCTGAGATTGATTTCAACTTGTTCGCGAAAGGGAGCAAGGCGTTGCCGGCAGGTGTCAAAGCGATTCGACCTCCGCTTCGGTCAAACAAAGGCATCCCAAATTCCTCTTCGAGGGCTTTGATCTGCTGTGTGACGGCGGGCTGGGAAAGAGAAAGTTCTTCCGCAGCGCGGCTGAAATTCAAGTGCTGCGCCACGATTCGGAAGACTTTGAAGCGAAAATTCTCCATTGCAAGGCCAACTCGTTCAGGCGGAGTCGAGTCCGCCGATCTGTCGATTGGGCTCGCTCCTGCAACGCGCGAGCCGTTCTCCTGATTGTCGCAGAACGTTGGGCGTCAGGCAGATTTCGCGATGGATGCCTAAAGAGTGCGGGTATAAGCAGAACCAATTCGCGATAAGAACTTCCTCTTGGACTTGTGCCTCTGTCGCCGGGAGACTAAAGACTGGAGGAACCGTTGAATTCCCTGAATTCGAGGACGATCTTTTTTATTGGGCTGATACTGACCGCGAGCGGGATCGTATCTCCTGCGGTTGCACTGGTGGCTGGAATCGCCTATGGCTTTACTTTTCCTCATCCCTACCATCTGGACAGCAGGAATCTCTCTCACTTTCTATTGCAGGCTGCAGTGGTTGCATTAGGCTTCGGGATGAACCTGCGGCAGGTAATTCATGCCGGCCGCGCCGGATTTTTCTACACCGCGATCAGCATCACCGTGGCCATGCTGCTGGGGTGGGCCCTGGGCCGGATGCTGGGAGTGACGAAGAAGGCTTCTTTCCTGATTACTGCGGGCACGGCCATTTGCGGCGGAAGCGCCATTGCCGCGATCTCTTCGATCACGCATCCGGATGAGGAGGAAATGGCGATGTCGTTGGGGACGGTGTTCGTTCTTAACTCGGTGGCTCTTCTGCTTTTCCCCGCAATTGGTTTCGCGTTGCACATGACTCAGACGCAATTTGGTCTGTGGGCGGCATTGGCGATCCACGACACAAGTTCGGTGGTGGGCGCAGCCGCCAAGTACGGGGCGCAGGCGTTGCAGATTGGGACAACGGTAAAGCTCGCGAGAGCTCTGTGGATTATCCCAGTGTCGATGGTGACAGCCTATGCTACCAAAAGCAAAACGCGCATCAAGTGGCCTTGGTTCATTCTTCTGTTCTGTCTGGCGGCTGTTGCGAAGACGTATCTCCCCATGGGAGCGAAGCTCTATCCGGTGCTGAGTCACCTCGGCAAAATTGGTCTGACAGTCGTATTGTTCTTGATCGGGACGGGACTGTCGAAAAATACGATTCGTCGCGTGGGCGTTCGTCCGTTTCTGCAGGGCGTGTGCCTGTGGGCGATCATCGCAACCACTTCACTGCTGGCGATTCGAGCGGGTTGGATTACCCTCTGAAACCCGCCGGAGAGTGGTTAAGATAGACACCGTATCTGCTGAGTGGGCCAACTTATAGCACCGCTATAGCTACCATTTTCGCTTGAAGAGAGTATCGAACGCCACTCCGCCATTCTGGTCGCGGGTCACGCTGAACGACAGTCGGGGCGACACATTGTATTGCCCCATGATCACCTGATTCTGTGTGGTTGCGACGTTCGTCGAGAAGGTGACGAAGAGATTGCCGGTGACTCGCTGCTGAATAGTCACCACGGCGCCCGCCGGTCCCTGGATGCTGCCGCCAGCTAACACGGGATTGATGGAGAGTTGGGAGATACCTGCGATTTTCGCGACACGACTGGTGATTTGACTGCTGACCTGAGACGCCACCAGGCCCATCGCAGCCTGATTGGTCGGCGTCACCGGATTCGCCGCGCTGGCTTCGGTCGTCTCACCGAACGCGAGAAGGTTGATGATGTCCGCAGCTGGTAGAGATGGATCGGAAGTGTAGTTAGTGCGCAACTGATCGACCGGGCCGTTGAAGCGCAGATGAATGTTGTACTGCTGGATTGTCGTGTTCAGGGCAAGGTTCACCACGGGTTGGGTTTCGGACGGATTGACGAATTGAACCGTTCCGCCGCTGAGGGTGAACCGATTGCCATTGAAAATCACGTCGCCATTTGTAAGATCGACACGGCCCAGAATCACCGGCTGGGCGATCGTCCCGCGGATTTGCAAATTGGCGGTTCCATCGACGCTGAGAGTGCGACTAACTAAGTTCAAGTTATTCGTGGAACTAATTGCGACATTCAATCGAGTATTTTGCGCAACGCCCAGCGAAGGGGGAGGAGCAATGCCTCCCGAGAGTTGGCTGCTGAAGCTGGCTAAATCGAAATCGGGGGTGAACGATAAATTCTCAATTTGCACGCGGCCACCAAGGACCGCGTTTTCAGTATTCCCTACCAGGCGGATGTTACCTGCTAACTCCTCACGAACGCCCTGGGGATAGAGCATGCGAATATCGTTGGCGGCAAGCCCCAGGTCAAATTGAATCGACGGACGAAATGTAACTCCTCCTTGTGCCGTAACAGTGCCACCACCGGAGTTGGCCTTGAACGTTTTGATGGTGAGACGATTCTTCGTCAGGGTTAAAACTCCGTTGCCGTGTTGAACACCGAGCGGCAGGTCACCGCCGTAGAAGCTGGCGTCGACGACATCGACCTCTCCTTCAACGTTCGGATCGGTCCGCACTCCGTAGGAATTGAT
This sequence comes from Acidobacteriaceae bacterium, assembly GCA_049796755.1. Classification (GTDB taxonomy): domain Bacteria; phylum Acidobacteriota; class Terriglobia; order Terriglobales; family Acidobacteriaceae; genus JAKAAZ01. The sequence continues at coordinate 11,908 of JBARFA010000128.1, read as the reverse complement.
GTTGAAGCGCAATTGTCCGGAGCTTTTATAGTCTGGGTCAAAAAGCTGCGCAATTTGTAGATTGATCGTCCCCAGAAGCAGCAGTTCGATGGGACGATCGCCGAAGGTCGGAATGGTTCCCTGGATTTGCAGGTCTGTGTCAGTCCCGCGGATAGAAGCTTTTTGGAGCGCAATCAAGCCGTGGACGTAGTCGACGTGAATAGGAGAGGCTGCGGCAAGCTGGATTGAATTGCCGTAGTTCACTTTCAACTCGGGCAGCGTAGCGTGAATCTCCAGCTGCTTCCAATCTTTCAATGGTCCCTGTAGCGTTGCATGGACCTGGGTCGCACCTCCCAAATTCGCAGCCTGTGCCGGTGCGTAGGCTGCGAGCAAAGGCTGCAACGGGATTGATTGGGTATCGAGCGTTGCATTTGCAAAGTAATCGCCGGTGAGGTTGATCTTTGCGTTCGCTCGTATCGAGCTGTGGATCACCTGAGAGCTGAGATTCGCGGTTGCAACGTGGTTTGCGAGAGAAGCCTGCAACGTCAATCCATCCATTGCCTGGTGACTGATTTCGAGCTTTGAAGTCTGCATGGTTGCATCGAACTGCGGATTACTCAGCAATCCTTCGCCACTTGCGTTCAGATTGACGGTACCGTTTGCGTCGATGTGGTGGGCTTGGAGAATTTCGAGTCGCGCCAGCACAATGCCGGTCGCGGACAGTTTCGCGGTGTAGCTCCTTTCTGCGGGGCGGACGCTAAACGTAGTTTGCACGGTGCCGGAAGCGAGATGCGCGGAGAGATTGCCTTGAACCTGCCCCTCGGATCCGGAGACGTTCAAATTTGCGGAGCGGATCGGTTGTTGATAAATATTTGCATGCGTCAGAGAGATGTTCCCGCTGCCTATGGGGCTCAGTGCAGTTCCGTGGATTTGGAGATTTGCCGCCAGCGTTCCACCCACAGGCAGGGTCGAATTGACGAGCTTGGATATATCGACTACATCGAGCTGTCTGGCATTGAGTTCAAGTTGAATTGGATTCTCCTTTGTGAACGACCACTTGTGGAGAACAACGCTACCCGAGAAATCAATGTCTCCGTGGGGCTCTGGAACAAGGATTCCGTGCTGCAAACTCACCAGCGATGGGCTGGCTGCCAAGCCTGTCCGAAGCGATCTCCATTGAGTTCCGCGGATTTGAAGATTGGACGCAACCAGCTGACCCGCAATATGAGGCGCCGAAGCGGAGCCGTTGATGATGCCGTCGAACGAGGCTGTTCCGGCTAGCCCGAGTTGGCTGGAGTCGCTATGGATGTTCGGGTTGAAAGTGTCAGCGAGCGCTTGAAGTTCGGCCAGATTATTCGATTTGAAATGTACCGCCAAGCTGGATCGCTGGCTAACGGTGCCATTCATCGTGAGAGAGGTCTGCGGCATCTGGAGGTAGCTGTTGGTGAGCTTGATTTGCTGATTCGCAGCTGAATAGGCCCCGTGGATTATTCCCGAGACAGGGAGCACGTTTGCGCTGGGTCGTTTCGCGTGGACGTTGGAAACGTATCCGCGGATCGACAGAGACGTTTGAGCTACCAAATCGTCGACTGTTCGTCCCCATTTGGCTTGAACGGTGCCGTTCAACGCTCCGCGGAGGGCCACATCTTTTGTGGAGGCGAGGGGCGCCAATAGTTGCTGCGCGTCTGCCATAGAAATTCCCTGCAGGGAGGCATTCAGCAATGCATGTGAGTTGCCACCGAGGCCGTGAATGACCATATCGCCGTCAGCTGCGCCGCCGAGCAGGTTCGCGTGGGCCCGCTGGATGATTAAGTTTCCATTATGGAGTGAGTAGTGTGCGGCAACCTTGCGCGCCTGGGCTCGGATCCGCTTTTCTCGCACGTCGAGCTGCGCGCTCGTGAGTAATCCGTCGAGCGTCAGCGACTCGAGGAAGGGTGATTGTGCATTGTGCTGATATTGAACGGAACCGTTGGTGACAACGATGCCCGAAGGAATCGACGGCTCTTTGAGGATTTTGCGGATTAAGGAGCCATCGAGAACTGCGCTAAAGTGCCCGCTGATTGTGGGGTCATCATAGTGGCCAAGTGTCGCTGTTGCCTCGAATCGAGAGGATCCGCTGTCGATCTTTGCGTCGGTCAGACAAAAATCGGTTGAAGTCGCTTTGAACTGCGCCTCCAGGCTGTGAGGAATTGAATTGAATGAGCCAAACTGCACCTGGCCGTCACGATAGTTCAAGGATCCTAAATACTCCTGTTTCGAAGTGTCGAACGCGGAGGAAAAATCTACGTCACGCAGTTCGGCGTCAAGAGGGATTTTCTTGTCATTCAGATACAGTTCTCCGTGATGCAGCGACGCATGGCGCACGCCCAGCTGAAAGATATTGGTGTGGTTGTTGCCTGTACTTTTTATAGTAGGCAGGTTGGAGATGCCGTGGGAATTGGTGAACAGCCGCGCCACCGGATTATCGGCGCTGATGTTTTCGAAATACCATTTCCTGTGCCAGAGCGAGACAATCCGAAAGTCAAGCCCAATGTGTTGCACCTGCAACAACGGCGGAGTGGAGTATGGCGCAGCGCCATCGATTGTCAGTCCGTATAGGTCGACACTCAAATCGGATAAGTGGATCGAAAAATTCTGCAAAGTGACTTGGGTTCCTAGCCGCTCGCTCGCAATTTGATCGGCTTTGTGCAGCAGGTACTGGTGGAAGCGGCCATTGTGCAGCAGTGCGAACACACCAATCACCAGCAAGACGAGAAGAAATCCGATGCCGCCGGTGATCCATAGCAGAACTCTCATCCACAATCTATGTCGCCTCATGTGGTTGCCGGGTTCTGGAGAGAGCTGCTGGGAAGTCATTGCGATCCTTCTTAGAAAGCCTGTCCGATACTGATGAAATATTGCGTTGCTGAAATTCCCGGTACTGGATTTAGATTTCGTCCAACATCGAAGCGAATCGGGCCGACCGGCGTGGCATATCGCAATCCCGCGCCGACGTTATTGGAATACAGCGATGTAAAGTCATGGAAGCCGACGTTTGGGAATACGTTGCCGCCGTCATAAAAAACGGCCATGCCAAGGTTCTTCTTGATGGGCAGCGGGATGCGAAATTCTGAATTGAGGATCAGGAGCTCATTGCCCCCGCTGGGCACTTGAATATAGGTGCAATCGGTGGACGAACCGGTGCTGCAGACCTCTACTGGCCGCTGGGGCCCGGCGCTATCCAGCGGGAAGCCTCGCAAGGTGCTTCCGCCGCCGCTGAAAAACGCTTCGCTGAGCGGAACGAAACTGCCGGAAAATGGCTGGGCCAATCCGATGCGAATGCTGTTGGCCCAAATAATGTTGTGAACAATCTTTTTGTAATAAGCAGTTTGCATCGTCAACTTTGCAAAATCTACATTCGAACCGAGCTTCGTCGAATTGAAATCAATTTCTTCGCTCTGAAGCATTCCTTTGTGGGCGTCGATCGGATTGTCTCGAGTGTCGTGCGTGAAGCTGGCGGAAACGGTCGAGAGAGTTATATGTTGATCCTCCGGTGGAACCAGTTCTGGAATCTCGATGTTGGTCAAGTCAGTTTTGCTGAAGCTATATCGCAAGAAAAAAAGATCTTTTTGTTCTTTGTCCAGCGGGCGTTGGAACTGATAGCTAGCGACTTCCTGTTGCGAGGAAAAGATCGGATTTTCGCCATCGTGCTCAGCGGTCAAGGCCAGGGTCGAGGTCCATTTTGACCACAAGAAATTCGGGTCAATGTAGTATGCACCCCCGCGCTGATCTAACCTGCCGGCAAATGCGGTTAAGGATAGGGACTCTCCCTTGCCGCGTATATTGTTGCGCGTGTATTCGAATGTTCCGCGTGGACCGTAATATGTTTTTTCGCTGGTCGTGAAGTTCGACGGCAAACCGATGGGTGGCAGAGTAGGAATTGCAACTGTACCGCTGGGAATATTTCCCCCACGATTCACAAGCTCAAATCCAAAGCCATAGGTGATCTGATTTCTTTTCGCCTCATGCACCTTGACCAGCACATCTTCTTTTGTCTGCGTGGTGATTCGTCGCCTGGGGTCCACTTCTGCCCAGTCGAAAACGCCAGTGTTGTTGTAGAGCTTGCTTTCTGACGTGAGAAGTTTTGTTTCCGTCAAAGGCTGGTTCGGCTGAATGGAAGCAATATCGCGATTGATGAGACGCTGCTGCGTATGTCGCCGCCCCAAGGTGAGGATGCCCGCCGTGAATACCTGGGGCCCCTCATAAATGTGATACGTGACATCGATGTGATGCGGATCGCTCTTTGAAACAGATTTCGCCGTCTCACGAAAGGTCGCAGTGAGATAGCCCAGCTCCAGATAGCGGGCGAGGATATTGTTCCGGTCGGTCTGAACAAGTTTTTGCGAGTATGGCTTGCCGGGACCGAGTTGCAGGCCTTTGGGTGCAAACTGGGCCTCAGTCAAAGTCTTGGCACCCTCTATGCGTAAGGAATTGACCACATCCCGCGGGCCTGGCTGAATGTGAAATGTGACCTTGATATTCTTGCTGTTGTTCAGGACTGCTGGAGTGACTTTGGCCTCGCTGAATCCTTGCGACTTCAAAACATTGGTGAGATTTCTGGTGCTGCTGCGGACCAGGGATTGGCTGTATTTGCCGCGCGAAAAAAACTGCGCCTTCTTCACGGTGACAAAGGGCATCAGCTTCTGCGTGCTCCCAGGTCTATTTCCCACCAGTTGCACTGCATCCACCTTGTGTTTGCTGCCCTTCACAATTTGGTACACGATGGTATCGCCCGAGGGGGATTTCTGAAAATGTGAATCTACTTTGGCGTCGAAATAGCCCTTGGACTGAAAATAGGAGACGAGATACCGATTGCCTTCCTGCACAACTTCATCATCTACTCCGACGCCCTGGTACACGGGCAAAAGTGACTTGCGCGTCCAACTCCACAAGTGCGCACCCTCAATCTTCACGTGGATGATGGGCCCGGGATCGATATCAAAATGGATGTCCGCACGATTGGTAGAAGTGATGTACTCCGCACCCGACAGTTTCACGTGTGCGTTCAAGTACCCCTGCTTCGCCAGCTTGTTCTGCAGATACCGTGAAGCGTTGGTCAGTGTTTTGCGGCGATAGTTTTTCCCTGGACGAATCGCCGCTCCGCGAAGGCGTGCCCACAAGGTTTGAAGATCATGGATCAGCTTTGCGGTTTGCTGTGGCGTTGTGCCGGCGAGATCGATCTGTCCGAATTTGCTGCGCCGGTTCAGGGTTACGTGGAAGATGACGTCGACCAGTTTGTGGGTCGCGTCGATGCGAGTTTCAGGTTCAACCGTGGCGAGGAAGTATCCCTCCTGGCGGAAGAATGCAATGAGCTTGGTCGTGGATTGTCGAATGTCATCGGCGTTGTACGCCGCCTCCGGAGGGTAGTTCGTCACCTGTATCAAGCGAGAATAGGCGAAGCGGCTGGCGCCGGGAAATTGATAAATTCCGAAGTAGTACGCAGGCTCCAAGACCATCAGGATGCGCACTCCGTTGGCCTCCGGAGAGACCTGGAGCTGGATGGTTTTGAATTTTCCGGCGCGCTTTAAGTTGGCGATTGTCGCGTTCAGCTTTTCCGTTGAAAACGGCTCGCCTGCGTGTTGCGAGAAGCTCGATGCGAACTGACTGGTGCGAAGATCCGGCTGTCCTGCGATTTCGATTGTGGTGACATTCTGTCCCTCGTACGAAGGCAAAATGTCGGCTGTCTGCGGTGATGTTTTGGGCGTCTCAGTGTCTGCCTGAGCAAATATCGCCGACGGAGTTACGAATCCCAGGCCTACGAGCAGGACGACAAAAACTGCGGTGACCCACGGCGATACAGAATTTGAGGATACGCAGACGCCACGCTGCGCACTCGTACAAGATCGAATCGAATGTGCATACCGTCTGCTTCTCATACTGCCGCACTATTGGATGCAGACGGTGTCCGCGGCGGTTTTACGGCTTATAGTGCTCGGATGCGCAGCATGGAAACGGATGGACCGGGCCTGCGTTCAGTCTTGCGCGTGAATCCGAAGCCACATGAAGAGGGCTTTCATGTGCGCAGAGATGTTTCAGCTAGATACCTCTTACATCAACCCATTGCCTCGCGAGATGACTTTTCAACTGAGCGTCCATAATCAGCATGTGCCGCAAACCGTCTACGAGCTCGGGATAATCCGCCGGCGCATCGGGGTGCTGGATCGATGCATAAAATCGACGAAAGACTTGCTTGAAGGTATCGTCGTAGCCTTCGCTATGCCCGCAGGGAAGGTCCGCATAGCTGCGTGCCTTCTCCTTCATCAGCCCAGGATCCTTGATGTAAATGCCGTTGGCGCTGTCACGATGGCCAACCCACAGCTCATCCGGACGCTCCTGGTTCCAACTGACCGACGCCTTGGTCCCAAAGATTTCCATTCGGAGTTGGTTCTTGCGTCCTGCCGCCATTTGGCAGGCGGTCATTGTTCCACGCGCTCCTTCGTTCATTTGAAAGACGACCGCGCCAAAGTCCTCTGTCTTGACGGTCACATGTTCGCCACCACTGGCAGGCATCGTCGATAGTTGGGCGATGGAAGACTGCACGTTTTTCGTGGGGCGTCGACGCGTCGGATAAAAAGTTTCCAGGTCGGCGCAAAGGGAACGAACTCGCAGTCCGGTGACATGTTCGGCCATATCGAACCAGTGGGTTCCGATATCGCCCATCGTGCGCAACTGGCCACCCGCTTCGGAATCGATGCGCCAGTTCCAGGCCGCCTCGTCCAGCAACCAATCCTGCAGGTAGTTGCCCTGGACCATTAGAATGCGGCCGAGATCGCCATCTTCGCGCATGCGGCGCATCTGCTGGACCATCGGATAATAGCGGAGGTTATGGCAGACACAATTGCGCAGATTTCGGTCTCGGGCGAGCTTCACCAGTTCTTCTGCTGTTTCAATCGAAGTGGAAAGAGGCTTCTCGCAAAGGATATGTTTGCCGGCGAGCAGCGCGTCCTTCGTCATGGAAAAGTGAAGCGCGTTCGGAGTGCAGATATGGACGGCGTCGATGCTGGGGTCGCGCAACACGTTGCGATAATCGGAATCGAATTTCTCGATACCGTAGCCAGCGCCCAGGCGTTGGGCGGAAGCCAGCTCTCGTCCAACAATGGCGACGACATCGACACCCTCGATGCGGCGAAGCGCCTCCACATGCACCCGCCCCATAAATCCCGTTCCAAAAATTGCCGTTCGAATTCGCTTCAATTCCGCTCCTTAGGCGATGTCCTGTTCGAAAAAAATCCCTATGTCCACCAGGGGGCTGAGGGTTGCTGCTCGATGACAAGTTCGTGAAGAAATTGCGCTGCTTTGGTCAATCCTTCTTCGGGAGACATCAGGCTGTCTTCATGTTCGATGGAGAGTACACCGTCGTAGCCGAACATGCGTAATGTGGAAACGAATTCCTTCCACCATTCCGCTCCATGGCCGTAGCCGCAGGTACGAAAAATCCAGCCGCGATTTCTTTCGTCGGTGTACGGTTTGGTATCCAACACGCCTGTTCTAGGCAGGTTTGCCGGATACAGTTGCGTGTCTTTCGCGTGCACGTGGAAGATGGCGTCTCCTAATATGCGGATGGCGGCGATGGGATCGATGCGTTGCCAGAACATGTGGCTCGGATCGTAATTGCATCCAACTGCTGGCCCGGCAATGGCACGCAACCGCAGCAGCGTTTCCGGGCTATAGACGACAAAGCCCGGATGCATTTCGATTGCGATTTTCACATTGTGCTGTGCGGCGAACTTTCCGTGTTCAATCCAATACGGTGTGACGACTTCATTCCACTGCCAATCCAGAACGTCAAGATAGTCAGGCGGCCATGGACAGGTGACCCAGTTGGGTGCGGTGGATTGAGGCGAGTCGCCGGGGCAGCCGGAAAAGTCGACAACGACTGGAACTCCGAGTTTCTCTGCCAGCAAGATTGTGTTGCGGCTGGTCTCTCGAGCTTCGTTGGCGCGGGCCGGGTTGGGATGCAACGCGTTCCCGTGACAGCTAAGAGCGCTGATGCTGCATCCTTGATCCGCGAGCATCCGTTGGAACTCGCTGAGCTGGCGGCTGTCTTGCAGCATGGACAATTTGCAGTGGGCATCACCGGGATAATTTCCGGTACCGAGCTCCACTGTCGAAATGTCTAGTGTCTTGAGTTTTGCCAGCACATCTTTCAGCGGTAGCTGGGACAGTAGGGGCGTAAATACTCCAACTCGCATGCAGAGTCTCTTCTCCTTATTCGTCGAAGACAACACAGACTGGGGAGTCAAGCGGATACTGGCGGCCGGTCGACGCGAGCTTTCCAGTTACTGGGTCGCACTTCAGGATGACGATATTCGCGGTGTCCTGGTTTCCAACGACCAGCCACCTGCCGTCGGGCGCTACGGCAAAGTGTCGCGGGCTGCCTCCCTCACAGGATATTCTTTGCATCAATGTGAGGTGGCCATTCGCGGGATCGATGGAAAAGGCAGTAATACTGTCGTCTCCGCGATTCGATCCATAAAGAAACCGTCCATTGGGATGAACCTGCACCGTCGCCGCGGCCGTAGGAGACTTATGCTCCTTCGGCAGCGATGAGATCACCTGGAAGCGAGTGAGCGTTCCCTTGTCGCCATTCCAATCCATGCATTCAATAATGCTGCCCATTTCCGCGATGGAGTAGGCCCATTTTTTATTCGGATGAAAAGTCAGGTTGCGTGGGCCGGATCCAGGCGTCGCGCTGTAATAGGGCGGGTCGTTCGGGGTGAGCTTCGCGGTCTTTGGATCAAAGTGAAATACCATGATGCGATCCAGGCCAAGATCGTTCACAAGTAGAAATTTATTCTCTGGAGACACAGTCGTGCAGTGTGTGTGCGCCTCCTTCTGCCGCTCAGGGTCGATGCTGTGGCCTTTGAAAAAAATGTTGGTGACAGGCGGGCTTAGACTCCCCCCGGGAAGGATTCTGTAACTGGACACGCTGCCGCTGCCGTAGTTGGCTACGAACAGGGCTTGGCCCGTGTGGTCCGTTGTCAGGTTGCAAGGAGCCGAGCCGCCGGATGGCACAACATTTTTAGGGATCAACTTCCCAGTGGAGTGATCGATCGCAAACGCGGAAACATTCCCCGCAGTGTGGCTCTGTTCATTCACGCAATAAAGATCGTTGTGGTTTGGAGACAATGTCAGAAAGCTTGGATTTGGAGTTTTTGCGGCGAGGCCAATCTCTTCCATCTCGCCCGACTCAGGTTTCCAGCGGTACACGTAAACGCCCTGGCTCGAATTCTTGGTGTAGGTGCCAATGTAGATTCGCTTGCTTCGCCTGCCGGCTGCCAACGATACCTGGCTGACTACAGGAAGACTCGCGAGCCCCACGATGAAATTTCGCCGGGTGAATTTTTTCATGTTTCCAAGTGTAACCCGGGATTATGCAGCTTGGCAGACTCAGGCATAACTAGAAACTGCACTCTTGTTTTTACTTCCACGTTCTGCAGCTGCGCGTTCGATGTAGCCGCTATCGCGAAGCGCCTGCATCGGATCTTCGGCGAGTCCGCGCTCGCGTCGCCATTGCCGCAGAGCGGGCCGCACGTCGGTCCAGAAGGCGGATCGCAAGCATTCCTCCGCTTCCACTAAGCGGCATTCACGTTGCAGTTCTGCCAGCTTCGCGTGATCGACCAGGCAGGCTTTCGCGTACAGTTCTTGAGCAGTCAGGACGGTTTGTAACATGGCTTCCACTTTATTTTTCAGGTTATGACTCTGATCGACAAGATAGGCTGGCGCGGTCGACTCTGGATACTCGGAGTGATACGACAAGATCTCATGGAACAGGCGGAAGACCTGATACGGATCGATGGAGCCCAGGGTAAGATCGTCATCTGCGTAACGACGATCGTTGAAGTGGAAACCTCCGAGCATTTTTTCACGTTGCAGCCATGCCAGAATTTGTTCGATATTCTGCGCTTGATAGTGATGGCCGGTATCGACCAGCACGAACGCCTGCGGTCCGGCGGCGCGCGCGAAAAGCAGCGCCATGCCCCAGTCGGCGATATCCGTGTGGTAGAAGGCTGGCTCGAACGGTTTGTACTCCACCAGCATGCGCTGGCCGGGCGCTAGCGCTGCGTGAGTTTTGGAGAGTCCCTCCTGAAACCAATCGATGCGGTGGCGCATGTTTTGTGTACCGGGATAATTGGACCCATCGGCGAACCAGAGGGAAACGTCCGCGTTGTTCAATTCGCGCGCGATGGCGACAGATTCCAGAACATGATCGAGAGCCTGTTGGCGAATTGCGGGATCAGGATTGCCGAACGAACCATACTTATAATTCTGGCTCTCAAACAAGTTTGGATTAATGGCTCCCGCGCGAATTCCGTAATGGCCGCTTAAGTCGCGAACCGTAGCGACGTCGCGCAGGCCGTTCGGGAAATCCCATAACACGTGGGTTGCCATGCTGGGACTGGCGCCAGACAGCTGATGGACCTGGGCAGCATCCGCAAACTTTTCTTCAAGCGTAGTGGCGGCCGAGGGCTGGACAAACTTTCCGAAGCGTGTGCCCGTGTTGGCGAAGCCCCATGACGGAACTTCGATCGCGAATTGATCGAGCTGCTTCGATAGGTTGCCGGTGATGACTGGTGACTTTGCATCTGATGGGCCGGGTGTAGTCATGGAAGCTTCCTCATTCGACGCTACCGCGCCGTGTGTGCTGGAAACGATTGAATTGTCGCGGGGGATTGCGATTGCGTATCCGCTAGCGTGCCTGCCCAAAAAGAGACTGCCTCATGGTCCACGCCTTGCTGTTCCACATTCCCACGATACTCGCTGACCGAGTCGCGGTGCAGCCTTTCCAAGGCGGCGAGTTGGATGGAAATATTGCCGAGGGTGGAGCTCTCTTGTGCTCCGCAAACGAGTTCCAGTTGAGTTGCTTGTTGTGCGAGGCGGTTTAATAAAAGATTTCGACTGCCGCCGCCGACAATATAGAGGCGTCGAAATTGCTTCGCCGTCAGCGCCTCAATCTGATGAATGACGGCTGCATAACGTGCGGCGAGACTATGAAGAACAAGGTTGATCATGGCCGGCGGCGACGTTAGAAATGGCGTTGCCGAGATGCCGGCGCTTTCCAATTGCGTGGCGATACGTTCGGGCATTTGCCCCGGAGCGATCAATTGCGGGTCATCCACGTCAATCAAAACCTGCGGAGAAGGGAGCGTCGAGGCTGCCTCGATCAATTCTTCCACGGTGCGATGTTCGCCGCGGGCCTTCCATGCTTCCATGCACTGATCCTGCAGCCACAGCCCATTGACGTTGCGTAGAAAGCAGATTGTTCTGCCAACGCCGCCTTCATTTGTGAAGTTCAATCGCGCGGATTCGGGCCCGGCGCAGGGCTGATCCAACAAAGTGCCGACCAGCGACCAGGTGCCGGAGCTGATGTAGGCCCAATCCTTACCGTGTGCGTGAATTCCAGCAATGGCGGATGCGGTGTCATGGCAGGCAGGCGCGATCAGCAGCGTGTTTCGTAGAGCATGTAGTTCGGCGAGCGGGCCTTGCAGGCGGCCAACGATGGAGCCGGGCGCCACAATCTCAGGAGCTGCGGAGAGGTCTAAGCCGGCGGCGCCGAAAATTTCCTGCGACCACTGTTGCTTGCCGAGCGCAACCATCGATGTGTGTGTGGCGTTGGTATATTCCGCGACAGGTTTCGCTCCCCAGCGATAGAGCAGGTATTCAGGCAGATTAAGCCATGGAAGATTGGCAGGGATGCCGGCGATTCCATCCGCATACAACTGATACAGAGTGTTGATAGGAAGAACCTGAATACCGGTCAGTGCATAGAGCCGTTCGGCTGGAATCTTCGCGTGGAGCGCTTCCATCGCTGGCCCCGTGCGCGGATCGCGATAGCAAAACGGATCGGCGATCGGCGAGAGACGCTCGGAATCTGAGGACGCGTTGGCAA
>JBARFA010000127.1:0-32923 GCA_049796755.1 Acidobacteriaceae bacterium | reverse complement strand
GGATTTGCGCTTTTCGATGGAACGTCAGCGACACGCTGCAATTCGGGCACTTCGCCACAAATCCGCACAACGGGCATTGCAGCGAAGTGGAAAAGCCGCGCCGGTTCAAAAATAAAATCGTCTGCTCGCCGCGATCAAGTCGCTGGTTAATCGCTTCCTTGAGTTGCGGCGAAAAAAGTGGCGTGCCTTTTTCCTTGTGCGCGGCCTGGCGCATGTCCACGACGCGGACGTGCGGCATTTTTTGATTATCCACGCGCTCCGGCAATTCGAGCAGCGAGAATTTCCCGCATTTGCAATTGTAAAAACTTTCGAGCGACGGCGTGGCCGAGCCGAGCACGACGACCGCGTTTTCCATTTGCCCGCGCATGATGGCGACATCGCGCGCGTGATAACGCGGCAGTTCCGCTTGTTTGTACGAAGTGTCGTGTTCCTCGTCGATGACAATCAGCGCGAGATCGGCGATTGGAGCGAAGACGGCGGAGCGAGTGCCGACGACAACGTGAGCTTCGCCGCGGCGGATGCGGTGCCACTGCGCGGTGCGTTCAGCGCCGGAGAGTGCGGAGTGCAGCAGAGCCACCTGATCTCCGAACGTAAATCGCAATTGCGCCAGCATGGCCGGCGTGAGGCCGATTTCCGGCACGAGGAGCAAGCTCGACAGACCCGCATCGAGGGCGCGACGCATGGCGGCGATGTAGACCGCAGTTTTGCCGGAGCCGGTGACACCGCGGAGCAGGAACGGTTGGAATTTTCTGGACTGAACGCTGGCGGCGATCTGCAACATGGTCTCACGTTGCGCATCATTCAGCATGCTTTCAACCGGTACCGAGGAGGATGGAAGATCGCGCGGGAGTGCAAAGCTGTCGAGGGCGTCAACGGCGGGCACTTCTTCGATGCGCACCAGTTCACGCCGAACGAGCGTGTTGAGAGTGGAGTCGGGTAGAGGAATCCGGCGAATTTCTGAGACGAGGAGACGGCCACCGGTGCTCGCCAACTCGGCGAGAAGACGTTGCTGATTGTCGTTGAGCCTGGGCAGTCGCGCATCCGGAATCAGCACGGCAATGCGTACGTTGGTGCGAAGTTCGCGCGTTGCGGCGGTAGATTCGCGTGTGATCAAGCGCTTGGCGACGAGCTGTTGCAACAGAGCGGCGCTGGCGGAAGTTTTGTTGCGCAGTGTGGCCGCGCGAGACTGGCCATGCTCAGCAAGAAAGGTGAGAACGGCGTGGTCGGCGTGCTCGGAATGATCGGCGGCATTCGATTCCAGGGTTTGCTGCTGTGGTATCTCCAAAGCCGCTGCGCCGCGCGGTGTGATGGAGTAAACAATCTCTTTGCGGATTTCGGCGCCGAGCGGAAGCATGGTGCGCAACACTTCTCCAACAGGCGCGAGATAATATTCGGCAATCCATGAGCCGAGTTGCAGCAGATGTTCAGAGAGCACCGGCTTCTGATCGAGGACACGCAAGATGGGGCGAATCGTTGCCGGAGAAATATTTTCCTGTGAAGCGGTGCTCTCGTTTGCGGGTGCTCGGTCATGCAGCGCAACCACGACGCCCTGGAGTTGCTCCCGACGAAATGGAACGAGGACGCGGCCGCCTACCACTGGGGTCTCGCGCTCGATGGAATAGGTGAAGACGCGGTCCACGGGTACGGGCAACGCGACCTCACAAAAAAGCGGCATAAGGAATGTTTACACGAGGGATGGGAAGCGGAGCGCTCGATATTCGTTGTCCGAGATTCGACATCTCAAACGCGAGATGTTAGGCGCCCAAAGACAACTGATCAGTGGGCGGCGACCAGGAATTCGTCGAAGTGTGCGAGGGTACGTTGCTGCGCCAATTTTGCTGCGGCCTCGTTATGGCTAGGCCGCATGTCGCAGTTGAAGCCGTGACCGGCGCCCGGATAGGTGAAGACGGAAAATCCGGGATATTCATGCCGCACTTCTTCGACCACGGTTTGCGGGATGTGATTGTCGTCGAGCCCGAAGTGAAAAATTGCTGGGCAGGTAAATCTTTCGTGGATGTAATTTTGAATTCCTCCGGGATAGTAGGAGACGGTGGCGTCCGGATGGAGGCGCGTGTTGCTGACCCACGCGAGTGTGCCGCCCCAGCAGAAGCCGACGACGCCAACCTTGCGCGCGCCATGTTCGCGAAGATACTGGATGGCCGCGGCAATGTCGGCGAGTGTTTGATCGAGCGGGATGCGCTGCACGATCTGCATGCCCTGTTTCGACTCCTCTGAGCCGTAGGCGAATTCGACGTCGCGCTGGGCGCGATCAAACAACGCCGGCGCGATGGCGAGATATCCGGCGCTGGCAAAGCGATCTGCAACGGAACGGATGTGCGCGTTGACGCCGAAAATTTCCTGAAGGACGACAATGCCGGCTTTAGGTTCGCCACTGGGCTGAGCAATATAGGCATCCAACTTGTGGCCATCGGAGGCTTGCAATTGTGTGTGCTGCGACATTTCTACTCTCCTCTTTGTAATGGGATGCAATCGCTATGGATATGCCTGTCACAGGTCGGTTCTCACGACTCGCTGCGTTTCGGCGGCGTGAGGTTGAGATACTTCATCGCGAGCTGAAGATCCTTCCACGTTTCGGCCTTTTGCCGGGGATCGCGCAGAAGGTACGCGGGATGGTAAGTGACGATAACCTTGGTACCCATACAATCATGCATCTTTCCACGCAGGACTGACAGCGCGGCTTTTGAGCCGAGCAGATACGTTGCCGCGGTCGATCCTAATGCGACGATCAACTTTGGTCGCACAACACCGATTTGCTGGAACAAAAACTGGGTGCAGATATTGGCTTCGGCTGGCTCAGGAACACGATTTTTCGGCGGCCTGCACTTGACGATGTTTGCGATGTAGACGCTCTGCCGATTCAGTCCCATGGCTGCGATCATGTTGTTCAGCAACTGACCGGCACGACCGACGAAGGGTAGGCCCTGCATATCTTCATCCGCGCCGGGGCCTTCGCCGACGAACATCAATTCGGCATTGGGATCGCCATCGCCGAAGACAATTTTATGGCGACCTTCAAACGCGAGTTGGCAGCGGGTGCAGTCGCCAATTTCCTGGCGGATGACTTCGAGCGCTGCGGCGCGGGCCTGCGGTGCGATGGCAGGCGAGGAAAAATCGATAGCTGCGGGAGCTACAAGAAGGCTGGATTTTGGTGGCATGATGGGCATGGACTCGGCGATAACGGGTTTGGGTGTGGGTGCAGGCTCTGGCAGCGAGGAAAGCTGCTCGATAATCGAATCCGACGCTTCCTGCGTACCGCGATAGAAATCCACGCCGCCCATTTCTTTGCAATAGGTCAGGATCGTGGTGAGTTGCTGGCGCTGTTCTGGAGAAAGAGCTGTTTTCATGTACGGTACATCAGTGTGCAAGAAAAATTATTGTTTGGCGAGGACGGAAACAGCATTCATCTCGGCGACGATCGCGCGCGGACGACGCAATTGCTGGACTTCATCCAGGATGCG
This sequence comes from Acidobacteriaceae bacterium, assembly GCA_049796755.1. GTDB lineage: Bacteria > Acidobacteriota > Terriglobia > Terriglobales > Acidobacteriaceae > JAKAAZ01. Next base: position 29,444 of record JBARFA010000127.1, on the reverse strand, counting down.
ATCGGCAAGCAGCCGTTTCGGCATCTCCGGCAGCTCCTGCGCGGAGTTTGCGGTTAAGAAGGTGACGGCGTTGCGATCCGAGTCGAAGCCGATCTGCGGACGGGCAACGTCGTTCAACACGATCGCGTCCACGCCTTTGCGAGCCAGCTTATCGCGGGCATGTTCGAGAGGATTTTCAGTTTCCGCAGCAAATGCGATGACGAGGGTGTCAGGCTGGCGAACTTTCATGACCTCCGCCACAATGTCTGACGTGGGCTCAAGTTCAATGGTGATGGGGCCGGTACGTTTGATCTTCTGTTCCGCCCGCAAGCGCGGCCGATAGTCCGCGACGGCTGCGGCCTTCATGACGAGGGTTGCTCCGGGAAGATGTTTCAGGACAGCTTGGCGCATCTCCTCTGCGGTGGTGACGGAGATAAACTCGCAACCTGCAGGCGGAGCCAGGCGAGTGGGCGCGCTGACGAGAATGACGCGTGCACCGCGCTGCCGCGCCGCTTCGGCGAGTGCGTATCCCATTTTTCCGCTGGATCGATTGCCAATGAAACGAACCGGATCGACAGGCTCGCGCGTGCCACCGGCAGTGACAAGAACGATTTCGCTGGCCATATCGTGACGACGGTGGAGAACGTCAAGAATAGTCCGCACCAGATCCTCGGTCTTCGCCAGGCGACCTTCGCCGAGCATGCCGCAAGCGAGATAGCCGCTGTCGGGCGACGTGATGGTGGCTCCGCGCAGACGCAGCGTTTCAAGATTGGCTTGCGTGGCCGGGTGCTCCCACATCTGCACGTTCATGGCAGGCGCAAGGATCAGTGGGGCAGGCGTGGCAAGAGCCATGGTGGTAAGAAAGTCGTCGGCCATGCCGTGTGCCAGACGAGCAATGACGTCCGCAGTTGCCGGCGCGATGATCAGGGCCTGGGTCGACTGCGCTTCGGAGATATGTTCAATGGCGGAGTTCGCGTTGGGAACCTGACCGTCGCTATCCCAAAGGCCGGTAATGACGCGATGGCCGGTCAAACCTGCGAATGTCAACGGGGTGACGAATTGCTGCGCCGCCGCCGTCATCACGACATGCACATCGAGCGCCTGCTGCTGCAACGCCCGCACCAGCTCTGCTGCTTTATAGGCAGCAATTCCTCCGGTAACGCCGACCGTGACCTTCATGGGTCTGATTGTAACCCGTGTATTCGGTTGCTTGCCGACTTGAGTTTATGGCGCGACGCTGCCGACTATGTATGCAGGATCGGGGTGTAGCCGGCAGGCAAGCCGAGCTCTTTCCGGGACGGCCCTTCGGGAACAATGTAGCTGATCAGGCCAGCCTGAAGTTCGTCCTGTGCAATGCGGGTTGCTTTGCTGGAGCGGTTGGGGACCATCGGGCTGGATCCAGACTGTAACTGGCGAGCGCGACGAGCGGCGACATGAACTGCGCGATACTTACTTTCTTTGACAGCCAATTCTTCCATGGTGCGACCTCCGGCAATACGGGGAAAGTGATTGCTGGCTCAAAATCGATCCAGGGACTTCGGGTGATTGACTTCAGCTTACAGCGATAAACCGAAAGACGCCAGCACGGGTCGCAGGCGGGTAGCCGAATTTCGCAACAAGCACTGCTCGGCTAATTTTTTGTAGCGGGGAAGCTCCGAAATCGTTGATGGATCACTTTCGCTCGCAGGACGCATCTTGCTCCGCTCTGCAATGACGATGGCGCTCAATTCTTCCGCAGCTCGCTCCAGAACGTCATTGACGAGTACGTAGCGGTACTCGTGATATTTTTCAATCTCGTGACGCGCTGTGGCGAGGCGCTTCTGGACAACTGATTCTTCCACCCCACCTTCAGCGCGGCTGCGGTTACGAAGGCGTCGCTCGAGTACATCCGGATTGGGCGGAAGAATAAAGATGGTGATGGCCTGGGGCATGTTTTGAAGGACCTGCGCGGCACCCTGGACATCGATGTCAAGCAACAGATCGTTGCCACGCGTGGCGGCTTGCTCCAGACTGATACGCGCGGTACCGTAGTAGTTTCCAAATACGTCGGCGTGTTCTAGAAATTGATCGGCGTCCATCATCCGCTGAAACTGATCGCGCTGGATGAAATGATATTCGCGGCCTTCCTGCTCTGAACCGCGTGGAGCGCGTGTGGTGTAGGAGACGGAGAAGTCGAGATTGGGCACCATGGAGCGAAGCTGGCTGACCAGCGTGGATTTTCCCGATCCGGAAGGTGCGGAAAGAATAAATAAAAGTCCTGCCACGTGCAGGAGTCTCCTGAACTTGAAAAGGAATTGTTTCCTTCAGATTACTCGAGATTCTGTACCTGCTCGCGCGCCTTTTCAATTTCCGACTTCATTGCGAGGCCCAACTCTGTAATGCGCAAGCTGCGGGCGGCGATGCTGCCGGTCTTTGACAGAGTGGTGTTGGCCTCGCGGGTCATTTCCTGCAGCATGAAGTCGAGCTTCTTGCCCACTTCGCCGCCTTGATCGAGAAGCCGACGAAATTGGTCGATGTGAGCGCGGAGTCTTGCCAACTCCTCTTCAATATCGCTGCGTTCGGCCAACAGCGCAGCTTCCTGCAGAATGCGATCTCGATCGAGGTTGAAAGTGTCGCCGAGGAGCTCTCGCATTTTCTGGTCGAGCCGCTCGGTCTGCGCCTGTTGCATGCCGGCGCGCAGCGAGGATAACTCGTCGACATGTTCCTGCAGGCGAGACAGAATGTTTCGCAACTCTTGCGCGAGAACTTCGCCTTCCTGGGAACGCATGGCATTCAGGCTTTCCATGGCGGGTTGTAGCGCGGCTGCGGCGGCCAGTTCAATCTGGGTTTGCTCGGTTTCTTCCGCGCGCGCGGCCTCCATGGACCAAACGCCGGGAAGTCGAAGGGCGGAATTCAAATCTGGCTGTACGCCTCGTATTTTGTTCTCGCTGCTGGCAGCGCGAAAGGCTTCAATGTAAGCCTTCACTACGGCGGGATTGTATTGCGGCGCGGGAGCGACACTCTCTCGCTGCAGCGAGAGGCGCACTTCAATATGACCGCGAACCATATGTTCCTTAATGGTTTTACGCCACAGAATTTCAAGCGCATCCATGCCATTTGGCAGGTAGAACTGCAAATCCAGATAGCGATGGTTGACGCTTTTCAATGTCACGACGAAGTTGATATTTCCAGGCGCGACGCCGGTCAGGCGGGCGAATCCGGTCATGGAACGAATGGGCAACTGGCTCATGAATGATTCCTTGCTGCGACGGCAGCCTCTGAGATATCGAAGAATTGCAGTTGATGCAGCTTTTGAAATGTGGGAGAAGTTGTGAGCAGTTCCTCATAGGTGCCGATGGCGGTGATCGAACCTTCTTCAAGAACGGCAATCCGGGTGGCGCGGCGGACGGTGGAGAGGCGATGTGCGATGACGAAAACGGTGCGATGTTGCATCAGATTCGCGAGGGCAGTTTGCACCAGAGATTCACTTTGAGCGTCGAGGGCGGAGGTGGCCTCGTCCAGAATCAGGATCGGTGCGTCTTTCAGCAGGGCGCGGGCGATGGCCAGGCGCTGACGCTCGCCGCCGGACATGCGGAATCCTTTTTCTCCGATGATGGTGTCGTAGCCTTCCGGCATCTGCTCAATAAACTCGTGTGCAAGCGCGGCCTTGGCAGCGTCGATGATCTTCTGCTTGGGAACGTCCGGCAGACCGTAAGCGATGTTGTTGCGCACCGTGTCATTGAAGAGGATTGTTTCCTGGGTCACCTTGGCGATTAGGGCTCGCAGGGAGTGAAGGCTGACGTCGCGCAGGTCATGACCATCGATCATGATGGCGCCGCTGGTGACATCGAAGAAGCGCGGGATGAGATTGACGAGTGTGGTCTTGCCTGCGCCGCTGGGGCCGACGAGCGCGATCACTTCGCCACGATGCGCGGTCAGATTAATGTCGTGCAGCACCTGCTTCTGGCCTTCTTCGTCGGAATAGCAGAAGTTAACGTGGTTGAAGGCAAACGTCTTCTTGAAGGCTTTGAGCTGGACGGCACGGGGCTTTTCGCGGACATCATCCTGAGCGTCCATAAAGTTGAAGATGGAAGACGATGCACCCGCGGCCTGCTGAAAATTGTTATAGAACAGGGCGAACTTTCGCACCGGATCGTAGAGCTTGAAAACTGCGATGATGAAGGCGATGAAGGCGCCCTCGGTCATGGCATGCTGCTGAATGCGAACCCGGCCGAGCAGCAGTAGCAAGGCGACGGCGACCGCACCGATCAGGTCCATCAAAGGCGAACTGATCGCCTGGGCGCTCACCGAGCGAAGATTAGCGCGGAACAGGCGACGTGCCGCGGTGCGGAAGCGGATCAGCTCCCACACCTCCATATTGAAGGCCTTGACGATGCGGTTGCCCGTAACAGTTTCATGCAGGATGTTTTGAATCTCCGCCAGTTTGTCCTGACCGGTGCGGGTGGTTTTCCGAACGCTGCGTCCAATGCGGCGTGCCGATGACATGACCACCGGAACGAACAGCAGAAGCACCCAGGCCAGCTTGCCTCCATACAAGATCACGACGGCGATAAGAAACAGGAAGGTAAAGAATTGCTGCAGAAAGTCCGACATGACTGTCGACATGGCAAACTGCACTTTTTCGACGTCATTGATCAGCGTGGACAGGATGGTGCCGGTCGAATGTTTCTGAAAGAAGGAGACCGAACGGCGCAGAATGCTTTCGTACAAGTCATTGCGCAGATCGGTAATCATCCCATAACCGGCGAAGTTCGACAGATAGGTGCCGAGATAATCGCAAAGACTCTTGATGAGGGTCGACGCGACCAAGGCGAAGGCAACCATCGTCCACGCGTTGTGAAAATGGCCGGGAACCAGCTGTTCCAGGTTCAACTGAATCACATGATGGTGAAAGGGAAAATGGAATAGGGGTAACTTCGGGGTGATATCCCCGGGCTTCAATACCTGGTCGAAAATCGGTTTGATCAGCAGGATGCGAAATGCGTCCAACAGGCCGACCATGGCCATTAACAGGATAGAGACCAGCGCCTGCAATGAATACGGGCGCACATAGGCGAGCAACCGGAGGTAAAACTTCATGCGCTCCTCCGGCGGATTGCTGGATTAGGCGCGCGAAATGGCGCAGAGATTTCGTGGATGGACAATCGGTTCACCGCATTCCACGCATCGATCTGTTGCGCTTTCATTTGTTGCTGGGGCACGCCCATGATTGTAGAAGAAGGGTAGCATTCTCGCGCCCGACGCGTGGATCGACCTGCTCGCACGACGGTATTGAGTACTTCTTTTTGAAGACGGACGAATGGATGGGAAAGTCTCTGGCCTGAAGGATCACCGGCGCGCAAACAACCGAGCACCTCGACGGCGCGAAGCCGCGAACGCGAAGAGGATGAAGCAGGAGCGTAGAGCCTAGTCGAGCAGGTGCAGCTCTTTGCCCGGTTTGAAGCGGACAGCACGGCCGGGAGCGATGGGCACTTCAGCGCCGGTTCGGGGATTGCGCCCGATGCCGGTTTTGCGAGGCTTTACGCTGAAGACGCCAAATCCACGCAGCTCGATGCGATCGCCGGCGGCGAGAGCATTCTTCATGCTCATGAAGACGGTATCGACGGCAGCCTCTGCCTTGACGCGAGGTAGGCCAGTGCGTTCGGCAACTTTATGTACCACGTCTTGTTTGATCAAGTGAATGACTCCCTTCAGACTGTTGGATGCCCGCCAAGTTGCGTAACTCCATGCTAGGGTCGAGTTTTCCTGATTGTCAATGGAGCGGCACTCTCGTACACTCGCCCTAAAGCCAACTATATTGCGGGACCGCGCTGCGGGCTACCGCCCGCGCATGCCAACCTACCGAGGAGAAGGATGTCGATTAAGAGTGATCGCTGGATTCGTGAAAATGCGCTCCAGAACAAGATGATAACGCCGTTTAGCGAAAAACAGGTCCGCGAGGGGGTCATTTCCTATGGGCTTTCTTCGTATGGATACGATTTGCGGGTTTCCGACGAATTCAAGATCTTTACCAATGTCAACAGTACGGTAATTGATCCGAAAAACTTCGACGAACGTTCGTTCGTCACCACCCAGGCAGAATCCGTGGTGATTCCGCCGAATTCCTTTGCGCTGGCGCGGTCGGTGGAATACTTCAAAATTCCGCGGGACGTCCTGACCATTTGCGTGGGTAAGTCGACCTACGCGCGCTGCGGCATCATCGTGAACGTGACGCCGTTCGAGCCGGAGTGGGAGGGGTTTGTAACCCTGGAAATTTCCAACACCACGCCTTTGCCGGCCCGCATCTATGCGATGGAAGGTTTGTGCCAGATCTTATTTTTCCAGTCGGATGAGGTTTGCGAGATCAGTTATGCGGACCGTAAAGGAAAATATCAGAATCAGCAGGGAATTGTGTTACCCAAGCTGTAGGCGACGCACTCGACAAACCAGTTTTGGGGCATGCGATGAAAGACGGTGAATTTTGGCGGAGGTAAATCCACCCTCACTCCACGCGGTCAGGTCAACGTCCGCCGACAGGCGGGCCGTGGTCCGGCTGCCGGAGACGCGCATTCGGGTCTATGTGGTGGGGCTCGACGCATTGCGCGCCACCGGCCTGCAGGCGATCTTCGAAAAAAATACAGGCATCGACATTCTGATGGAAGATATTTCGTCGTTGCCGAGGTCACACCAGGGACCAGACTCCGCCTTCAACCTGGCCGTGGTGGGGGCCAACGCCGGGCCGGATATTTTCAGTGCCATTGCCGCTATTCGTTCCGCGCACCCGGAACTGCCCATCATCGTCATGTCCCATGCCTCAGGACAGGAGGCAATTTTGAGGATTCTGATGCTGGGTGCGAAAGGTTTTCTGCATGAAGCCAGCACACCGGGACAATTTGAAAAAGCGGTTCGCATGGTGGCCGCTGGTGCGCTCTGGGCTCCTCGACGCGTACAGGCAGACTTGATCCATCGGCTGTTGACGGCTCTTGAGTCGCAACGCGTCGCTCAGACGCATGCGGTGACCTTCACCACCCGGGAGCAGCAGGTTCTGAATTTGTTGCTCGACGGCAATTCCAATCGCGAAATTGCGAAAAGCCTGAAGATCGAAGAACGCACCGTCAAATCCTACGTGACAAAGTTAATGCAGAAGATGGGAGTCAAGAACCGCACGGCCCTGACGATGCGCGCTCAGGATCGGTCCACGTCGGTGCTGTTCCCCGCGCCGTTGCCTGCACCGCCAGACCAGCCTTCCAGCCACGAATCCGATCCGGCGATTAAGTAAGTGCCAGCAGAACGTTGCATTCAATCCCTGCGTAACGTTACGGAAGGAGACGACCGTCCGTACTCTTTGCGAACGATCTCGATTGGTTTGTAATGAATTCACCGACTAAGGATTTGGGAGAATCCGGGGGTTGCGGTGGCAGAAAATCGCGCGCTGCAGCCCTTTTTTTTGTTTAGTCCTTTTTTTTCAACCCGCTTCACCAATTTCTGGCATCCTAGTACTCTGTAGTCGGTAAACGTGCGGCAGGGGTGCAGCAAAGGTGCGCTACCCCGGACGTTCATTCGAAAAAGGGAGCGAGGATTCGAAAATTGCTTATGATGAAGAAATTTGTTATTGCCACATGTGCTGTCGCCGTCACATTTATGGGTTCGCAGGCTTTTGCCGGTACGAGCCACGAGGATCTTGTGAATCGCCTGGATGCTGCATCCACAGTGATCACCGAAATTGAATCGATACCCGCAAAATCCATCCCGATGAGCATCATGTCCAATGCAACCTGCGTTGCCGTGGTTCCGGGGTATAAGAAAGCGGCCTTCGTTGTGGGTGGAAGCTATGGCCAGGGTGTCGTCACCTGCAGAACCGCAAACGGAAAATGGAGTGCTCCGGCGTTTATTAAGATGATCGGCGGCAGCTGGGGTCTCCAAATCGGCGGTCAATCGACGGATCTGGTGCTGATCGCGGTGAACAATCGCGGCATGCAGGATCTGTTAAAGAGCAAGTTCAAGATCGGCGGAGATGCCGCAGCGTCCGCGGGCCCCGTGGGTCGTAACGCATCCGCAGCGACCAACCTGACACTGAAGTCCGAACTGCTCACCTATTCCCGCAGCCAGGGATTGTTTGCCGGAATCGATCTGAACGGAACCGTGGTCAGCCAGAATCAGGAAGATACGCGGACATTCTACGGACACGACGTGCCGTTTGACACCATCCTGAAGGGTGATGTTGCAACGCCGCCGGCGGGTCGCCAGTTTGTACGCACCATCGCCCGCTATTTCCGCAGATCGAAGTAAAGAAACTCAGCTACTGAACGCAACAAAGGCGAGTCCGAGGACTCGCCTTTGTTGCGTCTGGAGTTTCATCAAGGGGAGATGCAGTGTTAGCGCATGGATTGCTCGACCTCTTGCAGCCAGCCGGCCGGCTTGAGGATTTCGCGTGGACGGGAGCCGTCTGCGGGCCCGACAATTCCGTCGCGCTCCATCAGGTCAATCAGATGAGCGGCGCGGCCGTAACCAATTCGCATGCGACGCTGCAGCAGGGAAGTGGAGGCCTTGCCAAACTCCAGCACCAGGCGAACTGCGTCCTCAAACAGCTCGTCGTTCGCTTCCTGATCTCCCGCACCGTCTGAACCTTCGCGACTCTTGTCGTCATGCGGAGCTTCCAGGAATCCTTCGACGTATTCGGCGGTACCTTGCGATTTCCAGAATTCGACCACTGCGCTAATCTCTTTTTCCGTCACAAAAGGAGCGTGAATGCGCTGCAGCCGCGAGGTCCCCGGTGCCAGAAAGAGCATGTCGCCTCGTCCGAGCAAAGATTCGGCGCCATTGGAGTCGAGAATGGTGCGCGAGTCCACCTTGGTGGCCAGGCGGAAGGACATGCGGGTGGGAACGTTGGCCTTGATCAGACCGGTGATGACATCCACGGACGGCCGTTGCGTGGCCAGCACCAGGTGAATGCCGACGGCGCGTGCCATCTGCGCCAGGCGGGTGATGGATTCTTCCACGTTGGCACGATCGAGCATCATCAGGTCGGCCAGCTCATCGATGATGATGACAATGATCGGCAACGGCTTTTCGTCGGGATTATCCGCTTCAAACAAACTCGGTGTGGTTTCAAAGAGCTTGTTATATTGCTCCAGATTGCGAACGCTGCGCGACGCCAGCAGCTTCAGCCGGCGTTCCATCTCCCGCACGGCGTTGCGCAGCGCGTTGGCCGCCAGTTTCGGCTCCGTGATGATGGGCGTGAAGAGATGGGGAATGCCTTCATACATACCCAACTCCACGCGCTTGGGGTCGACCAGGATCAGGCGAACCTGCTCCGGCGTCGCCTTGAATAGAACCGACATGATCATCGCATTGATGGCCACGGATTTGCCGCTGCCGGTCGAGCCGGCAATCAACACGTGAGGCATAGTGGTCAGATCAGCGTGGATGATGCGTCCGTTGATGTCCTTGCCCATGGTCAGCGTGAGGCGGGATTTGCTGTGGGTGAAGCTGTCGGCCTCAATCATGTCTCGCAGCCAGATGGTTTCGCGCTCGACATTGGGGACTTGCAGGCCGACGGTGCTTTTTCCGGGCATGCGTTCGATTAAGATGCTTTCGGCGCGCATGGCCAGGCAGAGATCGTCCTGCAAGCCGACGACGCGGCTGTATTTCACCCCGGCATCAGGACGAAATTCAAAGGTCGTGACGACTGGTCCCGGGTTAATTTGGACCACCTGCCCGTGGACGTCGAACTCGGCGTACTTCTCCACCAGAACGCGAGCTTCTTCCAGCAGCGCATCCTCGCGAACGACCTGCTTTTCGTCGCTGCGGTGTAACAGCGTGCTGGGAGGCAGACGATAACCTTCAATGGCTTTGGCGGTGACAGTGACGGATTTGGCGGCAGCATCGGCGCGGGTCCCAATCTGCACATGCAGGGCGGGAGACGCATCTGCAGGCGGGTGACCAGGTTGCATTGCCTGCAGGGAAGCGTTGGGGCGAGCGAATTCAATCTCGTCTGACTTGGCGGCTTTTGAGACGGCGGGAGTGGCGCGCGCCGGATCGATGGCGGTGTCGAAGTCATCGTCATCGACGTCAGTTCGCGGAGGAACTCCATGCGCCAACTGTTGTGGCGGCGGCGCGGGAACGGGTTCTTCCCAGAAATCAGGACGTTTGCGGACGCGGGTCGGGACGACGTCTTTGCGGGTGTCCTCAAATATGCGTGGGTCGTCTTCGGGATGATTCGCCAGCGCTGCCTGTTCCTTCGCCAGGGTGCGTGCGGCGATGCGTGCTGCCTTGCGTTCGGCGCGGCGGGTACTCCAATTACGCCAGCGGTCGCGCCATGCGGCGATAAAAGCAAAGCGAACGGTGAGCCAGTTGCGCAGGCTGGCGACGCTAAAGGTCGTGGTCATATAGAGCGCGGCCGCGACCAGTGTCATCGACAGGATGCAGGCGCCGGGATAATTCAGATAATGCGTCAGCAATTCGGCGATGGCGCCGCCGATGACGCCCTCGATCGGTATCGCATGAAGCCAGCGTATGTGGCCGGGGAGCAGCCCCAGCAGCGTGGGCACAAAAATCAAACACAAGATGCCGCCGATAAGCTTGGAAACCGGCGAACCGACCGGGCGGGAACGCAGCCAGATCCATCCCATGCCACCGATTAGCAGGGGTACCAAAAAGGCCGACAGACCCTCGGCCTGCAACAGCAGATCGCTGAGCCCTGCGCCGAGCAGGCCAGCCCAGTTATGCGCGGGACGGCCCGATAAATAGCCACCGGCCGTGTCGAGAGAGGGATCGAGTGGAGTATAGGAAGCCAGAGCGAGAAGCAAGAGGAGGGCGCAGGCCAGCAACAGCAACCCAACCAGCTCATTCAGCCGGCGGTTCTTGGTTGGCGAAAAGACGCGTTGCACTACTTTCATTGGGGGCGCTTGAACACTCCCGCGGAAGCGACAGTCGACCGTCGGCCGCCAGAATGCCAGAGACACCAGAGCAATTCGATTATGCCAGAATCCAAGAAAAAACAGCGAAAAATCGAGTGGGGCGGCAGAAGTGATCCTTTGCGAACCTGCTTCCAGTTCCGTCGCTGAACGTGTATGAAAGAGGGGAACTCCACTAACGAAAGGAATTGCCGCCGTGCTCCATAGCATGTTCCACCTCCAGATTCCGCTGATCGAGAAGATTTTGCGCCCAGTTATCGTCTATTTTTTCCTGATCTTTCTGCTTCGCATCTTCGGCAAGCGAGAACTGGCGCAGTTGAATCCATTCGACTTGGTCGTTCTACTGTCGTTGTCGAATGTGGTGCAGAACGCTCTGATCGGCAATGACAATTCAGTTACGGGCGGCATCGTGGGCGCGGTGTCGCTGTTGACCATTAACTGGCTGGTGGTCCGGTTTCTGTACAGCAGCCCCAACGCGGATCGCCTGGTGGAGGGCACCGAGCATGTGCTGGTGTCGGATGGAGTGGTCGATCACGCAGCGCTGCGACAGGAGTTGCTCACGGAAAGTGAGTTGCTCGCCGTGATTCACCGCCAGGGCTTCGACGGCTTCGAAAGCGTGAAAAAGTGTGTGCTGGAGCCGAATGGCTCGTTCTACATTGAGGGCCGCACGCCGACCGAGGCGCAGGAGCATCACCTGGACATTGTGAGCCGGCTGGAGCAGGTGCAGCGGGAATTACAGCTGATTCGTCAGCAATTGCCCGCCAGCTGACGACGTGTCACCGTTGGACGGCCGGAATCGACGTCCCGCTTGCCGGTCGCCCCGGACGAATCTATAAGTGGATGTGCGGCGGCAGGAATGGAAAGCCAATGCTGAGATCGAAATCCTTCATAGATTGGCGTGGATTTGCGAGTCGCAGTAGAAACCCGCTACTGTAGGGCAGTGCGTAATCGCACGCCAATTGAATGCATCTATTTAGGGAGCTGACGGTTTGCCGATGATGGAACAGCCCGATACAAGTTTTCAGTCGCTGCTGCACGAATTGCGAGTTATCCCTCCGCCGGAGGAGTTTGCTTCCAAGGCGCACATCCGTAGCCTGGAGGAATACGAGGCGCTCTATCGCCGATCGGTGGAGAACCCGGAGGAATTCTGGGGCGCTGCCGCCAGCGAGTTGCATTGGTTTGAGCCCTGGACAAAGGTGCTGGAATGGAATGAGCCGTGGGCCAAGTGGTTCGTCGGTGGCAAGATGAATCTGGCCTACAACTGCCTGGACCTTCAAGTGGAGCGAGGGAGAGGCACCAAGACCGCAATTCTGTGGGAAAGCGAATCGGGCGAAGTCCGCAAATTTACATTTCAGCAATTGCTGGACCAGGTGCAGCGATTTGCGAATGTGCTCAAGCTGCTGGGCGTCCAGAAAGGCGATTGCGTTGCGTTGTATATGGGAATGGTGCCAGAACTGGCCATCGCGATTCTGGCCTGCGCGCGAATCGGCGCTGTACATTCGGTGATCTTTGGCGGATTTGCCGCAAGCGCATTGGTCGATCGCATCAACGATGCGCAATCCGTGCTCGTGATTACTCAGGACGGAGCGTGGCGACGCGGCCAGGAAATTCCGCTGAAAACGACGGTGGATGAAGCGCTGGAAAAATGTCCCTCGGTGAAAAAGACAATTGTGCTGCGTCGCACTGGTACCAAGATTCCCATGGTGGCAGGCCGCGACCACTGGTGGGACGCGGAGATGTATCAGGTGGGCAACGTGTGTCCGGCTGAGCCTCTGGATGCGGAACATCCGCTTTATATCCTCTACACCTCCGGAACGACTGGCAAGCCGAAGGGAATTGTGCATACCACCGGTGGCTACGCGGTGCATACGTATTTAACCAGCAAGCTGGTCTTCGATTTGAAGGATGAGGATATCTACTGGTGTACCGCCGACATCGGCTGGGTGACCGGGCACTCCTATGTGGTTTACGGAATTCTGCAGAACGGTGTCACCTCCGTGATGTATGAAGGGGCGCCGAATTTTCCGGAGAACGATCGCTTCTGGAAGATCATCGACGATCACCAGGTCAGCATCTTCTATACCGCGCCGACTGCGATCCGCGCCTTCATCAAATGGGGCGATGAATTTCCGAATCGCCATAAGCTAACCAGTTTGCGATTGCTGGGCAGTGTGGGCGAGCCGATCAATCCTGAGACGTGGATGTGGTATTCGGCGGTGATTGGCAAGAGTCGCTGCCCGATCGTGGATACGTGGTGGCAGACGGAGACGGGCGGCATCCTGATTACTTCCGTCCCCGGCGCGGTGGCGAATAAACCGGGGTCGGCGGGCAAGCCGTTTTTTGGGATTGTGCCGGACGTTGTGAATCAGGAAGGTCAGCCGGTGCCGGAGGGTCATGGGGGGCTGCTGATTATTCGCAAGCCGTGGCCTGGGATGGCGCGCACGATTTACAACGATCCTGATCGCTACGTGAAGCAATATTGGTCGACGATTCCGGGTGCGTATTTCACCGGCGATGGCGCGCGCTGCGACACCGATGGCTATTACTGGTTGATGGGACGTGTGGATGACGTAATCAATGTCTCCGGACATCGACTGGGAACCATGGAGATTGAATCGGCGCTGGTGGCGCATCCCAAGGTGGCAGAAGCCGCGGTGGTGGGGCGTCCGGATGCATTAAAAGGGCAGGCGATTGCGGCTTTCGTGACGCTGGAGTCGCAGTACAAGCCGTCGATGGCGCTGAAAGATGAGCTGCGCGCATGGGTGGCAAAGGAAATTGGCGCGCTGGCACGGCCGGATGATCTTCGATTCACAGATAGCTTGCCGAAGACGCGCTCGGGAAAAATTATGCGCCGACTGCTGCGTGAACTTGCCGAAACCGGCGAGGTGAAGGGCGACACGACGACGCTGGAAGATCTTGGCATCCTGGCGAGGTTGCGCGAACAAGAAGAATAGCCGCGCGAGTTACCGGAGTAAAACAAGAATATATCTTCAACTAATCAAGCTTCGTGCAGAGAGACTGTGGTACTGCTGCTCCCACCCGCAACTATTCCCAGAAGATGCGTTTCGGCGCAACAGCGTTCAGATTTACCTTGACTGGCGCAGCGATCGCGGCCAGGGTGTTGATGTCGAAATCGCGGTAAAGATCGAGGCACATGATTTCCGGAGCCTGCACAAATCTTTCCGGATGATCGTACGCGGTCGCGAAGCTGGAGACGGATTCGCGGCTTTCGAGCGCGGAAAAGTATTCCGGATGAATGGCGGCCGCGACCATCGCGATCAGTTGCGCTCGCGGACCGGTGGTGACGATGTGAACCGCGGGTGTCGGCTTCTGCGGCAGATCAAAATTGTTCGGAGTCGGCGAGCCATGATCGAGATCTTCTCCCAGCCATTGCACCACCGCATTCACCTGTGCTGCTTCCATTCCTAGCGGACGTTCGCCGAGTGCGGTGAGCAGCTGGGCAAAGACGGTCGCGCCGGATCGGTCATCGGCATTGAGCTTGCCTTCGCTAAAGAACAGCGGATTCAGTACCAGCACGCGCTGCCCGCGATCGACGTCGTCGGCCACATCCACCATAGTGGAAGGCATGCCGGCATCTGCCATCAGGATGGTTGTCGGCGCGGTTGCCGGCGTGGTGACGGAGCGCAACAGGATGCCGGTGGCGCTGAGGCCGTTGCTGAACTCGAAGCGATAGGCGTGGCTTTCCACCATTTTTTCGTGAGTGGCGTTGATGGGCCATGCATGGATCAGGCTGACCTGGGTGTAGCGCACCACTTGCTTCAACTTCTCGCGTTGAGTAGCGGCCCACTCTGCTGTGGGCTGCACCGGAACTTCATGATGGATGGATTTCGCGAGCGATTGCGCCAGTGACAGAATAGTGAGGTTGTCATTGGGAACCGGAACGGCCAGGTCTTCGGCGCTTTCGATTTCTGTATCGGTGGCAGGAAATTCTTTCGGCGATGCGTCGATGTGAAATACCGAGTCGAAAAATTTGTAGGACGCTTCGCGATTGTCCAAGCCGTAATTGTGAGTTCCGGGATTTAGATTCAGATGCCACTGCAGATTGTCGGGCCTGCCGTACAGGTTGAAGAACGGCTTAATGTCGGAGTAGACGCCCTGTTTCACAATGCCGGCGCGAAAGCAGCAATCGTCCATGGAGTTGTAGATCAAAAGAGTTGGCCGGGGCGCGCGGATTGCCATCAGCTGGGCATAATCGACACCCTGGCGAAAGTCGCTGGGATTCTGCTCGGCATCGTTGCCGGAATACTCGGGATGCTCGATCGAGGTGGTGAGAGAGCTGAATCCAGCAACGGGTACGGCCGGCCCAACACGCGTGTCGAGCGAGCTGAGCATGATGGTCTGCCAGCCACCGCCGGAAACACCGGTGACGCCGATGCGAGCGCGATCGACGTTAGTGTTGTCGTAGAGGTAATCTAGACCGCGGCGCATTTCGAGATAAAAAAGGCCAGCTCCGTTATAGCCTGCAAGATCAAGCAGGCGAGCATTGTCATGCGCATTGCCCGGCTGATCGAGGTCGCCATAATCGAACCACTCCAGATCGAGCGCCAGAATTCCACGGCGAGCGTAGTTGATGCAGCGTGCTTGTTTGTGGCCGACAGCTTTACCTCCGGGGCCGTGCCCGTTCACATTTAAGATCGCCGGAATCTTGCCGGAGATTTTGTCCGGCTCATACAGCAGCGCGGTCGAGAACATGCCGGGAACAACTTGATAGCGGAGCTTCACGATGCGATAGCCAGCGCGCTCGATGACTCCGACTTGCTCAAAGTGTGGAGCAGCGTCAATCCATGGCTGAGGCCATCCATGGTAAAGCACAGAAAGTTCGCGAGAGCGAATGCGTGCGGCTTCCTCATCCCATTGCTTCGGTGACGCGGGTAATTGCAACGGAGGGACGCGCTGCAGCATGAAGTGTTGCAGTTCATACGCGACCACAGACGGCGACTGAAGATGCTGGGCCAGCAAGGGCTCGATCAACTTGCTGTTGGCTTGCGCAGGCGCGACACCGCAAGCACAAGTTGCAACAAAGGCAGCGAGAAAACAACAACGAAGCGAAACGTTCCATCTGCGAGGCGAGGACTTCATGCCCCTAGTCTAACCAGAGATGCTGGCAGTCTGGGTTTCCTCGGCAGCTGGTTGTTCCTGCAGTTTCAGCACCAGCAGCGTCATGTCGTCGAACTGCGGTGCGTTGCCGGTGAAACGGTCGGCCTCGGCAAACAGATGTTCCAGCACCTGCTGCGCGCCGCCATCCGGCAAGGTTTCGGCGGCGGCGAGCATGCGGTCCTCGCCCCATTCTTCTTCATGCTCCGTCATCGCTTCGCTGATGCCGTCGGTGTAGGCCAGCAGCAGATCGCCGGGTTGAAGCACACAGCGCTGTTCCTCATACTTCGCAATCGGAAGCAGACCGATGACCGGCCCACCCGCTTCCAGGCGTTCCACATGGAAGATTTCACCGGTGCGGCGGATCAGGAATGGCGCATTATGACCGGCGTTGACGTAGATCAGCTCGCGCGACTGCATGTTATAGGTCGCAAAAAAGAAGGTCGCATATCGGTTAGTCGCCGAGGCTTCATAGACGAGGCGATTCACTTTTTCCATCATCGTGGCCAGGTCGTGCGGAACATCGAGAGTCATGCCGCGGAGCGAGGCGCGCAGGCTCGCCATCAGCAACGCCGCTGAAATTCCTTTGCCGCTGACATCGCCGATGGCCAGGCCCATGCGGCCGTCGTCGAGCAGGAAGGAGTCGTAATAATCTCCGCCGACACCTTGTTGCGGCCGGCAATGGCCGGCAAGGCTGACGCCATCGATGGCAGGAAATTCCTGCGGAAACAGACGCTCCTGCACCTCGCGAGCAACCTCGATTTCGCGATGGATGCGTTCGCGTTGCGTGGCTTCATTGGCCAGCGACCGCGCCAGATTTCCAATCTCCAGCGCCAATCCGGTCTGGGTCGCGACGGACTCCAACAACCGCAGGTCCGTAGGCGTGTATGGTTCTTCGGAGCGCTTCGGTCCCAGCGTCATCAAGCCCATCAACTGGTCGCGTCCGGGCAAGGGCAACAATAGTTCGGTCGACATGGAGTCGAGCATGTCTCGTTCTGAACTGCTGGCGAGTAGCAGCCAGCCATCGGGGTTTTCGCGGTACAGCTGCACAGGTGTATTAATGCGCATTAGGTTCCGAACGGTGGTCGAGTTCATCGGCAGCTGCACCGATCCGTTTTCAGAAAAGCCATCCATCGGGATTCCAATCGCTTGCTGCAATTGCAGATTTTTTCCACCGCGCAGCAGGACAGCAATTTTGTCGATGTGCAGTGTCTCCGCCAGACTTTTCAAGACCATCTCCAGCATGGGACCGCTTTCGTTATATCTGCGGACGCGATGCGACAGCTCGGCAAGCAACTGCTCGGAGTTGTAGGCTTCGCGAAAGAATTTTCGATCCAGCCATGAGGACAGGTTTTTGGTGTATTGCGAGCGTAACAGCAGCAATAGGGCCGCGAGCACCGCAATCTCGACCGCATCTCGGGGAGTGATCGAGGGAGCGCGCAGAGCGATGATCAGCGAAGCGATCAGGGTTGCCAGCAGGCTGACGCGTACAGCCGTGAGGGTGGCGCGCGCCAAAGCATACTTGGTTCCCATGCGCAGCAGGATGCGCACATCCATGGCGCGCTGCACAACAACGACGTAGGCGAGCGCAAATGGGAAAAACAGGAAGAGGACGACACCTGCGACCCAGAGCCATTCGTGGCGAGACATGACATGGAAGTGAGGCAGCAGGACGAAAAAGATGAGCACGGCTCCAAGCCCCACCACGGAACCCGCGCACAATACCTGCATGCGCCTGCGGACATCCGGTGTGGAGGCGGAGCGCAGCTTGTCGAGAATCGCGACCCAATACAACAAGACACAGATCAGGTTGATCGGATTGACGACGCCGTCAATCCACGGATCGAGTTGAGAGTCCCAATGATTCCATGCGGGATGAAACAACTCTCCGGCTTGCAGCCAAAGGTTCGCGCCGAGCGCCACCAGGGGAGGTACCAGTAGAATCCACTTTGCCCAAGGTAGCTTGAGGTCCAGTCGCCAACGTTCAGGAAAGTAAATGCCGATTAGCAGCAGCGACAGCGGGCCCACAAATTGCAACGTCGTAAACCAGACGCTGAGGAAGGCCAGCCACGGCATGGGCCACCAGGTGGGCTGAAAGAAAAGCGCTTCCGGAAGGCTTAGAACCAGCAGGATCAACCAGGCATTAGGATCGTGGGGTCTGGCAAATGCCACCCAATAGCCGATCAGGAGACAGAGCAGTGCCGGAAGACAGATGACCAGCAGATACGTGACCCACTCTCTGGCGTGACTAGGGGTGGTCTTATCGTTGAGTGGAATGACAAAGTTGGCGACACGCCCATTAGCTTTGCGCACGCCGACGTCAAGATCATCGCCGGGATGAGAGTTTCGAAGAATTCTCAACCACTGCGCCTGACCGCCGTACGGCGCTCCGTTTAGCGACGTAATAATGTCGCCGGTGGCCAATCCAACTGCTTTCGCTTCCGGTCGCACCGAGGTGACGGCCAGCGACTCGATGTCGAACGCAAACGGCGCGTGGGCATGATGATTGGGATTGAAATACGCATCGAGAAACTGAGCCACTCCTGCGCAATAGAACGTCATGCTGGCCAAGATGTAGGCACCGAGCAACCAGTACAGGGTGCGCGAACTTTTGGATTGTGTACGGCTCGCCATGGGTTTCAGGAGACTATGGTATCTGAATTTCGAGAATTCCCGGTTATCAGTGTGTACGGAGTTAGCCCGACGATAGTTCGCGGAAATATATCGCGGCGGGCACCTTATACTGCGAAAGATTGGAGTCTGTTCCGCGTGACGCAGAGCCCGGCAGTCGAAGTCGCAGGTCCTTCCCGCAGACATGTCCCTGCGCTGGATGGTGTGCGCGGATTAGCCATCCTGCTGGTGCTGGTGTCACACCTGATGCTGTTCAATGATCGCACGGGCAGCCGGTTTGGCGACTCGTTGTCCGCGTTGCGTGGCCTGGGCTGGGTGGGCGTTGATCTGTTTTTTGTGCTTTCAGGCTTTTTGATTACCGGCATTCTGTTCGACACGCTGCATGATCCGCATTATTTCCGCAGCTTTTACATGCGGCGATTTCTGCGGATTTTTCCTCTATATTACGGGTTCCTTTTTTTTCTGTTGATTCTGGGCCATTGGGGTCCGGGAATGCATTTTGAATGGAATGGCCGACAGTATGTGTTGCTGACTTATCTGCAGAACACCGGCATTTGGTTTCCGGTAACAGATTTTCATCCAGGCGTTTGGGCCGATCTGGAGCACTTCTGGTCGCTGGCGGTCGAAGAACAGTTTTATCTTTTTTGGCCGCTGCTGGTGTTTCTGGTGCGTGGTCGTCGACAGCTGATTGCTCTGGCGCTAGCGCTTTCAGCGGTCGCGCTGGTGTTGCGAATCGCACTGTATCTGCATGGCAGCTCGCCACTGCTGATCTTTATGCTGACGCCATGCCGGATGGACACGCTTCTACTTGGCGGACTAGTGGCGCTCGTCGTGCGTGGAAACAGCGACTGGATTCCTCGCAAATGGATGGTGCCGGTCGCGTTGGTCGCTGCGGTTGTGATTGTCGCATACACGCTGTGGCACCTGGGCACGGACATGCGCGATTTTTTCTTCGGTGCCACCTTCGGATATTCCGTGATCGCGCTGGGATGCGTTGCGGTTTTAATCGTATCGCTGGAACCGGAGTCGATCGCGCATCGTATTTTTCGCTGGTCGTGGCTGCGCAGCCTTGGGAAATACAGTTACGGCATCTATGTACTGCATATTTTTGTGGCGCATGGAGTGTCGACTTTGACCGATCGATTGCTAGGAACCAGCCTGCGCATTTGGTTGACTCCACATCTCCATTCGCGCCCCCTGGCAGTTCTGGTGGAGTTCTGCTTCAACGCGGCCGTAGTTTTTCTGGCGGCTTTCTTGAGCTATCACCTGTATGAAGTGCACTTCCTGCGGCTGAAACGATATTTTGGCTACAGAAAAAGCAACGTGCAAACGGCTTCTGCAAAACAGTACGCATCCGACTAAGCAGCTTGCGCGAATTGGCGGCGGGTGTTTCTCAGATATACTTTGCTATGGACATGAGCGTCCGGCGACTACGGTGAATCTTCAACCATAGACGAAGAAATCAGGATGGCTCCTAACAACACATGAGCAACATTCTCGATACGATTGAATCTCCCTCGGACGTAAAATCACTCACCTTGCCACAGCTGGAACAGGTGGCACAGGAGATTCGCGAGCGCATGATTACCGTGCTGGCGAAGACGGGTGGCCATCTGGGTCCGAACCTGGGAGTGGTGGAGCTGACTCTAGCCCTGCATGTGGTTTTCGACACGCCCAAGGATCATTTTGTTTTCGATGTCAGCCACCAGGCATACATTCACAAGCTGCTGACGGGCCGGCGCGCCCGTTTCGAAACCATGCGGCAGCCTGCAGGACTGAATGGTTTTATGCTGCGCACGGAAAGCGAGCATGATGTCTACGGAGCGGGGCATGCGGGCACGGCGTTGTCCGCGGCGCTGGGCATGGCGGTGGCGCGCGACCTGACTGGCGGTAAGGAGCATGTGATTGCGCTGGCCGGAGATGCTGCTTTTACGAATGGCATTTCGTATGAAGCGCTGAACAACGTCGCCAGCCAGACCAAGCGGCTGATCATTGTGCTGAACGACAATGAGTGGTCAATTGATCGCAACGTCGGCGCCATTTCTTCCTACCTGCATCGCATTGTCACCAATGATCGCTATGTCTACCTGCATGAACGGGCCGGTCGACTGATTGAGAAATTCGGCGGCAAAACGGTAGGCCACGTGGTTCGCCGTGCGGAAGAGGCGGCCAAAGGAATGCTGCTGCCGTCTCTGATCTTCGAGGAATTTGGCCTGACCTACTATGGCCCCATCGATGGTCACAACCTGGGTTTGCTGATTGAGACATTCAAGTTTTTGAAGACGCAGAATCGACCTGTCATCCTGCATGCGCTGACACAAAAGGGGCGTGGATTCCAGCCGGCCCTGGACAAGCAAAAGAAATTTCACGGACTGGGACCTTACGATCCAGAAACCGGCGAGACAAAGACAACCGGTGAAAAGTCATACGCCGAAGTGTTTGCGGAAACCATGGTGAAGTTGGCAGATCGTGACGACAAGGTGGTTGCGATTACAGCCGCCATGCCGAATGGAACTGCGCTTGACTTGTTCCGTCCGCATCATCCGAAACGCTATTTCGATGTTGGCATCGCGGAAGAGCACGCGGTGATTTTCGCGGCGGGGATGGCGACGCAGGGGTTGCATCCGTTCTGCGCCATCTATTCGACATTTTTGCAGCGCGCCTACGACCCTATCATTCATGACGTCTGCCTGCAGAATCTGCCGGTAGTGTTCTGCATGGACCGCGCTGGACTTTCCGGCGACGATGGTCCTACGCATCATGGGCTGTTCGACATCAGTTATCTGCGCGGTGTGCCCAACATTATTGTGATGGCGCCGAAGGATGAAGACGAATTGGCGGACATGTTGCAGACCGCGCTGGAGCATGAAGGTCCATCGGCGGTTCGTTATCCCCGTGGCGCCGGCCCTGGAGCTGTCGTCAAGGAACATCCAGTCGCGGTGCCCATTGGCAAGGCGGAAGTGTTGCGCGAAGGCAGCGAGGTCGCGGTCTGGGGCTTGGGCGCATTAGTGCCGATGGCGTCAGAATTTCACAGTCAGCTCGAGCGGGAAGGATATTCGGCCGCGCTGGTGAATGCGCGTTTCGCCAAGCCGCTCGATACGGAGTTGCTGGAACAATATGCTCGCCGCGTCGGCTTGATTGTCACCTTTGAAGATCACGTGCTGATGGGTGGATTCGGTGGTGCGGTGCTCGAATATCTCTCGAGCAAAAATCTGCGCGTGCCGGTGGTGCGGATCGGCTGGCCCGATGCCTTTATCGAGCATGGCAAGGTAGATCAGCTGCGCGAGAAATATGGCTTGTCCGTGACGGCGGCGCTGGAAAAGTCTCGACCCTATCTGAAGACGCTACCGCGCAAACGCTTCGCTGTGACTGGCTGACGCTGGAACCCGGCGAACATCTCTATTTCTGACTAGCCTGTTTCACCGCGCCGTGTGATGCCGGCGGGATGATATGTCATCCAACAAAAATCAGGCCGAATTCGATCATCCTGCAAATGCGGCGAGGGTGTTTCCGCCTGGACATGCAAAAGCACACGCCCAGAATGCATCTGTTGTGATGGAGGCAATCCGCCTGCATCCATCCCGCCGAACTTTGCTTGGTCTTGACTGGCTGAACTTCCTTCTTGCCGATGTGCAGACGGGAGTCGGCCCTTTTCTTGCGATTTACCTGGCCAGTTACCGCTGGAACGCGGAGCGTGTGGGCCTGGCGCTTACGGTCGGTGGGATCGCAGGAATCCTGACGCAGGCGCCAGCCGGCGCATTGATCGATGCATGGCATCGAAAGCGGACGATCATTGCCGTGGGCTTGGTGGCGCTCGCCGCTGGAGGATTGCTGATCGCGTGGTTCCCATCCTTCTGGCCAGTGATGGGAGCACAGGTTCTGGTCGGTGGGATATCGAGTGTCTTTATGCCTGCGATCGCCGCGATCTCTCTTGGAATCGTTGGTCGCACAGCCTTTGACGCCCGCCAAGGTCGCAACCAGGGATTTAACTCGGCGGGCAATGTGACCGCGGCAGTGTTAATGGGTCTGCTTGGGTATATGGTTTCGAACCGCAGCATCTTCTACTTCGTAGCGATTCTTGCTGTGCCTGCGCTGCTGGTGTTGCTTCTCATTCGGCCGGAAGAGATCGATTACGAATTGGCACGGGGGGCTACGGACGGCAAAGCCGGTGGCAAAACAGAAAGTGTTTGGAAACTGTTCGAGGATCGTCCGCTAGTTTTATTCCTTGCGTGCGCGGTCTTGTTCCACTTCGCCAACGCGGCGATGTTGCCGCTGCTGGGTGAAATGCTGGCCAGAGGGAAGGGAAGAAGTTCCATGTTGTTTATGTCCGCCTGCGTGGTTGTAACTCAGTTTGTCATAACGCTGATTGCCGCGTGGACAGGTCGCAGGGCTGGGACATGGGGTCGAAAACCGCTGTTGCTGATCGCCTTCGGGGTGCTACCGATTCGCGGAATTCTGTATACCCTCACGTCGAAGACGGCACTGCTGGTGGCGATCCAGGTGCTGGATGGGATCGGGGCCGGCATCTTTGGCGTGGTGTCGGTCTTGGTGGTTGCAGACCTGACGCGTGGCACCGGGCGCTTCAACTTGACGCTAGGAGCCATTGCAGCCGCTGTAGGAATTGGAGCTTCGCTAAGTCAGATGATTGCCGGCGCAGTCGTCCATCATGCCGGCTTTCGCGCCGGCTTCTTGTTTCTCTCGGCGATTGCGTTGGCGGCGTTGATGCTGCTCTATCGTTGCATGCCAGAGACGCTGCACCTCCGAATGGAGCCTGAGCGATGACTGCACCGAATTATTTCAGTCGCAATCCGGCACATTGCTCTCGGTGCCGGCTATAACCGGCAGCAGCGGCGGAGGACCAGCGGCCGTGGCTCGGCTGCGAAGCGCAGTCAACAACGCTGCCGCGCCAACAATCAAGTTGGCCGCGATGACCGGTGACGCGCCCATCTTGATGCCGTAGACAATCCAAACGCAGGCCGCCACGGCCTGAATTTTTTTAAGCGTGGATGCCTTCGGCACAAAATACGAAACTGTCTGTACCCCGGTGGCGATCCATCCAAACAACGCGATCGTCATAGGGCTTCCTGGTCGAACTCGGGCAGGGGCGCGGGCGCAGCGGTTCGAATCGTCAGCCAGTCGGTTCGAACCTGATCCCAATTTTGGAGTGGAAATCCTCCAGAATTGAAGAATGAGCGTACCTTCATGGAATTCCATCCGGCGATATCCTGCAGAATCGGCACCAGCACGCCGAGCGCATCGTCACTCAGGACGGTTCGTTTGGCAATCTGCGTAATGAAGGGATTTTCTGAAACTGCGATGGTCAGGCCGTCGAGGCGATTGACGTGCAGCATTACGTTCACGTCGGAGCTGCCGTCGCCGACGTAAACGATGCGGTCGTGACCCAGGCCCAGGCGAGTGCGCAGGTCTTCCACGACGACCACTTTGCCGTAGCCTGCGGGAACGCGAACGATCGATTCAATCTCGCCGGTGACGGGATGATAGCGAAATTGCGTGCCGCAAATATTTTCCGGCGCAACAATCCCTTCGAGCGCCGATTGAATGACCTCTTCCGGCGCAGCCGAGACCACGTAAAACGAAAAATGGTAATCGTCGAGTTGCCGCAGCAACTGCAGCATCAATTGGATGTTCGCTTTGAGGCGGATGCGTTTGCCCACCGCCGTCAAATGTTCTTTGCGGACGCGGCGGTATTCCGGATCATGCAGCAGCAGGTAAGGTAGTTCGCCGCCTTGTTGGATGAGATGGATCTTGGCGAGGCCGCCGACTCGATGCTCAAAGCCGCCGATGCCCAGCATCTCGCTCAGGACAATTCCTGAATCGTTAAAGCTGAGCGTCTGGTCAAAATCGCTAACCAGAAGCATTTCGCGTTTCGCGCCGTCTGTTTGGCTTGTCACGTGTGCTCCAGTTTTTCCAAATGGCTGGAAGTTCAGCCTTTCGGTTTTTGTTTTGTCTGCAATGTGTGGATACAGCTTGACTGTCCGGATAATGAGAAAAATATTTCACTGCCGAAACGTCAGCAGAGAAACCTCAAATGTCTGAATATTTTGTCTTTTGACTAGGAAGGAAGGGAATATCTAGGCCTAGTTTAGCAGCATTTCCCGCATTGTCGACGGCAAATCGAAACGGCTGCAAGATTTTTATTTTCGTGCATCGTATTGTTCGATTACGCTGAGAGGCACACATGCGTCGACATCTCGTTGGACTGTTTGTGATGTTTGCCACTGTCGCTGCCTCGGCTGCTCCGGCTGCCGATCGATGGACTGAGATACAGAGTCCGCATTTCGTCGTGCTCACCAATGCAAGTGAGAAAAACGGCCGTCATATTGCGAATCAATTGGAACAGATGCGCGCCGTTTTCCACAGCATTTTTCCGTCGATGGCCAGTGATGATGATGTGCCCATGACCGTGTTCGCGCTGAAGGATAAAAAGAGCATGCAGGCGCTGGAGCCCGCCGCCTATCTGGCGAAAGGGCAACTTGACGTGGCGGGATATTTCCAGCGGTCACCGGAGAGCAACTATATTCTTCTTCGCCTCGACGCTGAGGGAGAACACCCCTTCGCGATTGTGTACCACGAGTACACGCATTACATGTTGCGCAACACAGAGGATTGGATGCCGTCGTGGTTGAGCGAAGGGATGGCAGAGTTCTACCAGAACACCGATATTGTCGGGAAACAAGTGCTGCTGGGGCAGCCGAGTGTCGAGAACATCCGTCTGCTCCGCGAGAATCGTTTGATCCCAGTGGCGACCCTGTTGCAAATCGATCAATCGTCGCCGTATTACCACGAGCAGCAGAAGGGAAATATTTTCTACGCCGAATCGTGGGCGCTGACACACTATCTGCTCATCAGAGATGGCGAGAATAAAACCCATCACCTGGAGGACTACGGGCATTTCATGATGGACGGGCAGGATTCGATTGCTGCCGCGCAGGAGGCGTTCGGAGATTTGACAAAGTTAGATCACGCGCTGGACGCCTATGTGGGGCAACTCAACTTCATGCTCTACAAGGCGAATTATGTTCCTACCGGTGACGAGTCTACCTTTCAGGCGAAGCCGATCGACAACGCGGATGCCGATGCGATCCGAGCCGATGTGCTGGGACTTGTCGGCCGTACACAGGAGGCGAGGACGCTGCTGGCCAGCGTGCTGCAGCAGGATCCGAACAATGTCAAAGCCCACGAAACCATGGGTTTCATTGAACTGCGTGCAGGTAATTCTGCTGCTGCGAAGAAGTGGCTTGGCGAGGCCATACAGTTGAATTCGACCAACTACCTGGCGCATTACTACTATGGATTTTTACTGATGCGAAACGATGATGCGAGCGACGACCCTGCTGTTATCTCCAGTTTGAATCAGTCCATCGCGCTCAATCCCCATTTCGCTCCAGCCTACGACACGCTGGCCATGTTCTACATGAGCAGAGAACAAAAGCTTGACGAGGCTTACCTTCAAGAACTGAGGGCCTGTGCTGTGGATCCTGAGAACTTGACGTTCCGGATGAATGCCGCCTCGATCCTCGCCGACCAGCACAAGTTTCCAAGTGCCTTAGCGGTGTTGAATGCAGCCGCGCGCATGGCCAGGTCGTCTTCCGATAAGTCGAATGTGCAATTCCGGATCCGACAGACGGAAGCGTATCAAGCTGCCGTTGAACGGCAGCAGAAAGAAGGCGTCACCATGGCAGCGCAAGGAGTCGCGGGTACGCCTGGAATTGCCAGCGCACCAGTTAACGGAGGTGGACTGGGAACGACGACCGTGCGGATGGTCGGCAACAGGGCGATCGTGATTCGCGAGGCGTCCACCACGCCCAGGTATCCAACGGAAGCGCCGACCGGAGTCAGGCATACGGTGCGCGGCGTTCTTCACAGCGTGGTGTGCTATTCCCCGTCGGTAATGACCCTCAGCGTGGAAGAGGCGGGAAAGACGGTTGCACTCTACAGCAATGATTATTTGCATGTTGAATATTCCGCTAGCAACTTTACGCCGGAAGGCAACATGAACCCGTGCACCATGATGGAAGGAATGAAAGCCCAGGTGGTGTATGCAGAAGTGTCGGACAAATCGATTGGCGGACAGATCCTGTCTGTTGAACTGACGAAGTAGGCAGGCATCCCGGGGGCGGCCTCTCGGGCCACGCCACCCGAACGCATGGATTCTGTCATTTGGCGAATCTGCCAGCTATGAATGACAATATGGGAATGGTTTCTAAACAATTGATGCGGCGATTTTCCAGGGCCGCGCTGTACTGTGTAGCCGGATTTTTCTTTGTCGCTTTGTCATCCTTTGGTCAGAAGGCGCTGATTGAAAAGACGGACGCGATCGTAAAAAACACTGACGTCAACGTCAACATCTTCGGAACATTTCCGTCGACGGCCACTGGCAATGCCTCGGCCGAGTCGGCGACCGGGACGGTTCCACCGGGTACCACATCACTGAAACAATCCGCCGACTCAGCCGCCGGGTTCAGAATTGGTGCTCGCCATGTCTTCAGCCCGATTTTCGGTTTCGAAGTCAACTTCGGCTATAACCCCGCGACACAAAACTTCACGGGCGGTACATCTATTCAGGATGGCGTAGTGTATTCGCACGCTAAGTCTTTCACCTTCGATTACGTTGCGACCGCGCCGCATCTCTTCCACGGATTTCAGCCCTTTGTGTTAGCCGGCGGTGGGTTGATTTCGTATAACATCTCGAGCTACATTGCAGCGCCACCGGGCCAACCGGCACTCCCAGTCAAACCCATCAAGGTTCCGACCTTTGAATATGGCTTCGGCGCCGACTATCATCCGACCATGCTCCCGAATTTCATGTCCATCCGGCTCCAGTACCGCGGATTGGTGGGTCACGCCCCGGGCTATAAGAATCCACTGCTGGCTACCAACAGCCTGATCAACATTGCCGAGCCTCAGGTCGGCCTCGTATTCAAGTTCTAACTTTGTCACTTTCAATCGTCAGCCAAGTTTGTCGCCCGGCAAGGAGATTGTCGGCGTGACAACTGCGCTGCAAATGCGGAAAGCCGGTCCTCCCCAGCATCACCGCTGGCTGGAGTTCATCGGTGTGCTGAAGCTGGTGAAGGGCGCATTTTTTGTTGCCCTGGGGTTTGGGCTGCTGCGCATGCTGCACCACGACCTGTACCTGTTCGCGCTGCAGGCGGTTGAGGCGATGCACCTGGATCCGGACAGGCAGGCCATTGCCATCTTGCTCGACAAGGTAACGCTGCTGAATGACCATCGCTTGAAGCAATTGAGCGCGGTGATTTTTATTTACGCGGGACTCGATTTTGTTGAGGGCACCGGACTGGTGCTGGAGAAGCGCTGGGCAGAGTACTTCACGCTTATCCTGACAGTCGCGCTGCTGCCTCTCGAAGCGATCAAGTTAATTCACCATCCGAACCACTGGACCTTGCTGCTGCTGCTGGCGAACATTCTGATCGCCATCTACCTGGCATGGCTGGTGCTGCCGAAGAAACCTGCAGACCAAAACGCTGACGTCTAAAAGACCTGTCACCACAGCGCGCGTTAAACGAAAATTCGGCATCGAATCACAAATTCCCATCCTGATGCACCACTCTGATCCACCTTCCTGGCTGTGCGCATAAGTCCAGTGCAAGCGTCATCGCAGCCCTGGAATCTGTCTCGCCAACACCATCCGTAGGGCTCTAGCCCACCGAGAGGCACACTTTCCGGAGTTTTCCACCCCTCTCCACAGAGAAAAGCTTTTGTGACCGCAAATTTTTGTTGGACAAGCGGCGGGATTGCGATAGAGTTGTGGACGAAAGTGGTCTAAAGTGGTTGAGCAAAACCGAAACCAGGGCGACTCTGGAACGAAGTGGAGCCGAGTTGGTCGTTTTCTCAATTTTTGAAGGAAGACGGAAGAGGCACATGGCATGTTTCGCGGTAACCATCCAACCCGGGTCGATGAAAAGGGACGGCTGAAGGTGCCTGCGGAATTCAAGCGCGAGATTGAGGAAAGGTACGGGACGAAGTTTTACATCACCAGCGAAAACGGAAAAACGGCCAAGGTGTACCCGATGGAGGAATGGGAAAAGATCGAACAGAAGCTGCTGAATATGCCCAATTCCAACCCGTCGAAGAAAAGACTCCTGACCGCAACCAGTTTTTACGGCCAGAACGCAGAAATGGACTCTCAGGGCCGGGTACTCCTCCCCCAGATTTTGCGGGAAAAAGCGCAAGTGATTGGAGACGTGGCTGTGTTCGGAATGCTGACGTTTCTTGAAGTGACGAACATGGATGCGATTCGCCAGGAGATGGATGCGAATCCACTGACGGATGCGGATGCGGATGTATTAGGCGCCTACGGGCTGTAGCGATGGAAGACAAAGCCCCCCAGGGGGCGCACGGTCGGAGCGAACGACATGTGCCGGTTCTTTTAGAAGAAGCAATTGAGTTTTTACGAATCCTGCCGGGCGGCACCTATATGGATGCAACGCTCGGCCTGGGCGGGCACAGTACGGCAATTGCCCGCCGGTTGGGTCCGGAAGGTCACCTGATCGCATTTGATCGCGATCCGGAGGCCATCGAGAGCGCAGCGATACGGTTCATGGCATTGCGGGCGGAACTGAAGGAACAGATGCCCCGCATCACGATCCACGCAGCGGCTTTCGCGGAAGCGGCGAGCTGGGCGGAACCACAAAGCATCGACGGAATTTTGGCCGACTTTGGGGTCAGCTCGCTGCAGCTGGACACGGCACAGAGAGGATTCAGTTTTCAGGCAGACGCACCGTTGGACATGCGGATGGATCCGCGCAGCGGAATGACTGCCGAACAAGTGGTAAATCAGGTGAG
>JBARFA010000126.1:0-5788 GCA_049796755.1 Acidobacteriaceae bacterium | reverse complement strand
CCATTCGTCGCCTCCAGCGCCCGTTGCATCCCCAGCAGTCCCGCCGCGCCGCCACGCGAGCTCGACCCGCGCACCGGCGTATACCCCACGCGATGAATCATGGCCGCAATCAATTCGCCGTCAAAACTCGGGCTGATCAGAATAGCGATCTTGCGCTTGCGAAAATGATGCGCGATCGACAGCAGCGAGCGGTGCCACAGGCAATAGACGCGCGTCTCAGGATGATCGTCGGCATGCGTCCCCCGCGCGCCAATGTCTTCAAATCGCAGCGTCATACCCAGCAGCCGAAACAAAATCGCGCCAATCGGTGGCAATATCGCCAGCAACATCCGCCGCTTCCAGTTGTGCTTGTGACTCACCCACCCATTCTAGCGATGTGGTTGCGGATCGTTCCCGTAAGAATGGGGTGACTCATAAAAGTCGCGAGTGATTAGGTCGATTGTGTCCGCACGCGCAGCGCGGAATACATGTAGGGCGCAGATGTACGCCCGCGGCTTTGTAGTGGAGCACTATCCAGCCAAGCGGCGGAGGTCCAGACTCTGGCTTATTTTCATGGAAAGGTGTATCTCTACCATGGATGTTCGGGTTCCGATCTTGGCGTCGCAATCGCCGATGGACCTTTCATCCGGTACCGACTGATTTGCTTCCAAATTCGCGAGGGAGTCAAACTGATGAAATCTGCCATTCAGATCAAGCCGTTGCTCGCGGCCATCGCGGTCATTTCATGGATCGGTGTAGCACAGGCTCAAGCGCGGCCTCCGAGTCCCGAGATTCCAAGCGGCAATCCCGCACCTACCACCGGCGCTCTCCAGTTGGAGGTGGTGGTTTCACAGTCTAACGGCAAGCCGATAGGTGGCCTTTCGCAGCAGCATTTCCACGTTTCCGTGAACGGCAAGCCTGAGTCAATCGTTGGCTTTCAGGCTGTCGAGGGAGACGCCGCGCATGTAGAAGTGATCCTGATGATCGACACGGTAAATACCAGCTTCTCGACCGTGGCGTATGAGCGTTCGGAGATCGAGCACTTCCTGAAACAGAATCAAGGCCGCCTCGCGCAGCCCGTTTCCATTGCCGTACTCACCGATACTGGAATGCGGATCAGCCCTCAGCCGTCTACGGACGGAAACGAACTTGCTGCCTATCTGCAAAAAACTAATGTTCCTTTGCGGACTATCCCTCGTTCTACGGGCTTTTGGGGTTGGGTAGAAAAATTTCAGATTTCCGCGTCGGGCCTCCTCAACCTGTCTAACGCGCAGCAGAGTCGTCCGGGCCGCAAACTCTTAATTTGGGTGTCGCCCGGTTGGCCTCTCCTGTCTGGGCCCGAGGTTCAATTGACAAAAAAAGAACAGGATGCCTTCTTCAGTAATCTCCTCACAATTTCCACCGCTCTGCGAGAGGCGCGCATTACGCTCTATAGTGTCGATCCACTGGGAACTCAAGATGCGGGTGGCTATCGTACCATGTTCTATAAGTTGTTCACCAAAGGGGTCCGTTCTCCTCAGGATATGCGTATTGGGAATCTTGCGCTGCAGGTGCTGGCGCTCGATACAGGCGGCAGAATCTTTAACTCCAGTAACGGCATCAGCAGCGAAATCGCTCAGGCAGTTCAGGACGCAGACGCCTTCTATACCATCACTGTCGATCCACCTCCGGCATATCATTCCAACGAATATCGTGCTATCTCTGTGACGGTGGATCAAGGTGCCGCGACCGCTCGTACGCTGACAGGCTACTACGCACAACCGTAGACCAAGCCAAAGATAGTTGGCCCGTCTTGCCCGCGTCAATCCTGGCCGGAGGCAGATCCGTTTTTGGCGAGACCATATTTGCTCGCGAGACATATACTGGCGCGTGGCGGATCGGAGCAACACGTGCGCTAAGATTCTCTCGCGATATTTGAAGCTTACGCTGGCGGTTGGCTTTCTGCTTTGCGTTTTCGGCCAACCGTACAACGCATCGTCCATGGCTGGACTGCAAGACGCGGCATCGCCGGCAAGTTCAAATCAGGAAGGAAGGCAAAGCACGTCTGCTGTGCCCGCGAGCCCGCAGTGGAGCACGACTCCCGACGAAGCGGTGGGGCTCGACGGCCTGATTCGCTTGGACGTGGTTGTCAGGGATCGTGCCGGCAAACCGGTTGCCGGGCTCAATCGCGACGATTTTAGCCTCCTCGACGCCGGCCAACCTCGGAAGATTGTCGCGTTTCGCGCGATGACCGGTCATGATCATCATCCGGATTCATCCGTGCCAATCATTCTGCTGCTCGACACGCTGGGATTGCCGCCCGCTGTGGCGACCTATGAACGCGAACAGGTCGAGAAATTCCTTCGACAAAACTCCGGTCGTCTGTCCTATCCGGTGACGATGTATTCGCTGGAAACGGCGGGACTCTTTCTCGTCGCCAAGTCTTCGCTGGATGGGAATGACTTGGCAGAAGCAGTGCGTTCCGATCGGAAACTTGATTTGCTGTTCGCGCCTCCCGCCCGATCACCTTTCAGGGAGCCGACCGTCGTTGACGACAACTATCGCAAGTCTGCGGGCCGTACCGGGCTGCGCGCGATAGCGACAATCGCGGCCGGCGAGACGAGAAATCCAGGTAGAAAACTATTGCTTTGGGTGGGACCCGGTCTGACTGGGCCCATGAATTCGAGCGAGAACAGCGGTCAGTATCCGAAAGGATTTTTCGAGCAACCCATCAACGCTCATGGTGATCAGTCCCGCGATGATCCCGTTGTTCTCACCTTGGCGCCGGATAAAACCAGCCCAAATGATCGAAAGCTGATCTTCGATACGGTCTACTGGATCTCAACCCTACTGCAGCGGGCACGCGTTACCTTGGACGTCTTTTCCGTCGGACAAAATGACGATGCCTTGCCCGGTCTCGAAATCACCCAAACGCAAGCGGCCGCAGCGGGATTACAAGCGCGAACAATCCCCTTTTCCGACGCATGGAAGCTATTCCTGTCCGACGAGCCGTCCGCCCAGCAAGTCAACAGGATGGATCTCTACAAGAAAATCCTTGCGATCCAGAGCGGGGGACGCGTTTTGCCTCCGAAAAAAGACCTGGCTAACCAGATCACTGAATGCATCGCGGATGCCGGCGTGTATTACACCATGACCTTCGATCCTCCGCCTACGTCTGACCCCAACCAATACCGCACTCTCAAAGTGAAGCTGTCGCAGCCAGGGCTGACCGCATACACTTCAGCCGCGTATTATGATCAGCCGTTCTACGACGACCATCAGGATGCGCACCTTAAACGGGTGACGGTGGCGCAATTGGAACAGATCATCCATGCGGCGCATGGGAAAAGGGAAGAGGAGCGACAGATTTCCTCTGTTGTGTTGTCCGAGCGGCTCGATCGTTCGCGTTGGCTTGTGCTCGACAAGAAGGTACACGGCAGCGCAGCCCGCGCTGCGCTGGACAAGATTGCGGAGAAATCACAATTCCTTCCGCCGCCGCCTGATGAAATTTCCTCTGCTGCGCCGCCGGACTCTGCGGAACAGAATCGTATCCTCACCTTGGCCGCCGATTATCTCAATCGCGTCATTCCGAGGCTACCCGACTTTTTTGCGACGCGGAGAACAGTTCAGTATGCCGAGACCGCCGGGTTCAGCGATTTCGACAAGGTGATCGCCCCTATTCCGTTCCATGTGGAGGAAACATCCAATGCCACGGTGCTGTATCGTCGTGGCTCTGAAGTCGTCGAAGGGTTGCAACTGATCAGTTCGCCGCGGGGGCAGTCGCTGTGGACCTACGGTACCTTTGGTCCGATTCTGCGCGCAGTGCGGTCTGCAATCGCGCGTCCAGAGGGTCTGGCGTGGAGTCGGTGGGAAGAGATTGCGGGTCAACGACGGGCAGTCTTCCGCTTTCAAGTTCCAATGAATCGGTCGAGCTTTTCCGTGGAAGGCTGCTGTCTTCCTAGCGGCAACGGGGCAACTCATTACGAGATTGTGCCTGCATACCACGGGGAAATCTCCATTGATCCAGCCACCGGTGCAATCCTTCGTGTGCAGGTTCAGGAAGATCTGCACACATTCGCGCCCGCAGACCGCTCGGAAGCGGTCGTGGCCTACGGCCCGGCCACCATCGGCGGTTCGACGTACATCTTGCCCGTATGGAGCATAGACTCTCTGCAAAATCGACGGGTATTAACCCTCAAAGAGTGGAATTTGGCGCTGGAAACGTGGGGCGCGCATGCAACGGAAATGAACGACTTTACATTCGACCACTATCACATGTTCGCCGGCAGCGGGCATCTCTTACCCGGATTAACTGTTGTGCCTTCGTCAGCAGTGCCTAAGTAAAAGCCTGAGTGCGTTAAGTCGTTTCCGGCCCACGCCAGACCGCCTTCGAAATTCGCAACGATACCCCGTCTTACGTGCCAGCATCCCCTCCAACCAGCCTAGCCTACAGCCAGATCGTTTTTCACGTTGTGTAAGTTCACAATCGACTTTGCCAGTTTGTCCGCCTCTTGCTTGTCATAGGGCGTTCGCACTTTACCGCTTAGAACCACATCGCCGTTGGTCGAGTGAATGCTGATGTCGTCTCCCGGCCGATCCAGGAAATGATGCTGTTTCACTTCTTTATTGAAGTTGTCCTGGATCTGCATATCCGTCCACGACGGCTTGGCCGTCACAACCGCGCTGGGCGGCGGCACCACGGTCGTCTCATCCGCAATTTTGTATTTTGGCGCTTCCGACTTGGCAATGTCTTCCGCCTGCAGCTTGTCCTGCTGCGACGTCACAGTACCGGTCAATGTGATGACGCCATGGTTGCGATCCTGCGAAACGGTCAGGTTCCTCAAGTGGTCCTGCGCCAGCGAACTGATCACGTTCGGCCTGGAATTTGGATATTTTGGACCGCTACTGCAGCCCGCAAGCAGGCAGGCTCCCGCCAGCCCCGAGATCGCCAAAGAAGAAAAAACCCGCCTTATTCCATCGTTCTCCATAAACCACCCCCCTGTAGATTAGGTTGAAAAATTGGTCGCTTACGTTGCTTGCATTCGACGTCACTCGGCTTGCTATTCCAACCCTTTTTCACAAGGAGAAAAAGTAATTTTTGGGGACAGTTTCGCCGCCCCGGACGTCGGCATCTCACCAACCAGGCAGCACACACCCAAACCAGGGTATCGAGGCAATTAGGCTGCCGCGTCGCGCCGAGCGATAGAGGAGACATACCATGGCACAAGCGAAGAAATGCAAGCACCCAGCCTGTAATTGCATGACGACGGATGGAAAGGATTACTGCGGCGATCATTGCAAAGACCGCAGGCAAATGACGGAGCTGACTTGCCAGTGCAATCATCCCGAGTGCAAAGGCGAAGCTCTAAAAGCCTGATCAGCCCCATCGCCATACCTGTAGCGTGCCGTGATATTAGCTTCCGAGGGAGCGCTATATCCCTGCCTGGCGACCATTGAACCTGCCCTGTCTCTCCTCTCGCCGCTGGCAAATTTCACCTTAGCTTTTGCGTGGAAATTCCGTTTCATCCCGATCTCCCGTCGCTATGATCGATGCCGAAGCTTTTCATCCAATCAATTCTCCGATTGACAAGGCGAAAGCCGCACTCGACAATGCAAGTGACTCTCCTCCCCTCAAAGAAAATCTCAGGCTCATCCACGAAAGTACGGAGTGCAGTCATGACCAGCTATTCGCCTCGCGTCGCCTTTACCCTTGGAATCGCGTTTTCACTTTCAATGTTCCTGACCGCATGCAACAAGTCTGCGCCGCCTTCGGAACAGCCGGCGCCTCCGCCAGGACAATCTGCAACCGGCGCCGTGCCCGCCCCCGCAC
>JBARFA010000125.1:0-33840 GCA_049796755.1 Acidobacteriaceae bacterium | reverse complement strand
AGTGGCTACTTCTTCGGCAGACCGGATAAATGGATGATGGCCGCCGCGGCCGTCATTTTTACCTCATATTTCTGGTCCTTCAGTCCACCCGTCAAATCCGGCAGTAACGAGGCGTCGCCGCGCCGGGCGAGCGCGTCGTAAGCGGCAACACGAATCACCCAGTCCTTGTTGTGCGTAGCAGCGACAAGCGCCTTGGCGGTCACTGGATCTGGATCCTTCGCCAGGACTCGAATGGCCGTTGCTTTCACCAGGGGTCCCTTCTCTTCACTGGCATGAATCGTCTGGTAGGCCTGCAGCCCAATGCCCCCAAACGGCACAAATCCCATTCCCTGTTCGAACGCCATGTCCTCCATTTGCTCCGGATGCTGCAGCAGGTCGTGTAATTGCTTCTCCTGGCTTCCAATCAATCCCGCGCCAGATTTTCTCTGGCCCGTCAGGATGGCGTAGTAGACGGCGTAGCCCTTTTCGTCCCCAAGCTGGATCAGAGACTTCGCGGCAGCCATCACCACCGACCCTTCGGTATCGCCTTTGGCGGTCGCGAGCAACGAAGGGATCGCGCTTTTCGATCCCATGGCGCCCAAAGAGAGTGCCGCCGCTCCGCGCGTCTCCCGGTCCTTATCTTTCAAGCCCTGCTCCGCCAAAGTTACAGCTGCGGCATTTTCAGGAATCAGCCGCAGCACACGCATGGTGGCCTGGCGCTGTTCGGCGCTCTTATCGGTCGCTCCCTCATGCAGCACCGTCCACGCTTGGGCGACGGGTGCCTGGGCGAACGCTGGACATGCGCTCAGCGAAAATATCGCGCTGATACAAATTGCAAGCACAGACAAAGGCAGTTTCAAGACTCGAATCGACAGGAACGGCATAGCTTCCTCATTTTCTGTGAACAGTTTGGCCCCCACGCGTGCGCTGCAGGCGTGTGTGCACTTGATGGCGGGCTTCCGGATGTTGAGGTGTTGCACTCAATGTAGACCGTGACCGCAAGCTCCGCAACTGATCGGCATTCATTTCGAACAACTTCGTAGCGGCGCGGTTTCGCGCAGAGACCCCCCGCCACTGGCGTCTAGGCCACGACGCCATTTATCCTAAAAGCAGCGATGATATCCGATGAAACTGACGCAAAGGGGAACGACATGGCGACCAAGGTAGACCAGGCCGTTCAAAAAGATTTGACCGCTGAGGTCGCAGAATGGATCGAAGCATTTGACGAGGTGGTTGCGCAGGATTGGGAGCAGGGCGCCGCTCTGCTGGCCGCACTTCGCGCACGAGCCCGCGAAGCCGGGGTGCCTGCCGTAGGCGAAGTGGTCACGCCTTACGTGAACACCATCCCCAAACACGATGAAGTTCCGTATCCAGGCGACCGCCAATTGGAGCGGCGCATTGAAGCCCTCCTGCGCTGGAATGCCATGGCAATGGTGCATCACCAAAACAAGGAAGATGCCGGCATTGGCGGCCACATCTCCACGTATTCTTCCTTGGCGACCCTGTTGGAAGTGGGATTCAACCACTTCTTCCGCGCCCGCTACGGCGACCAGCCCGGCGATTTGATTTATTTTCAGGGCCATGCCTCTCCCGGCGTGTATGCTCGCGCCTATCTGGAAGGCCGGTTTGACGACGACCGGCTCAACAACTTCCGCCACGAATTGCGCGATACTCCCGGCCTTTCCAGCTACCCGCACCCTTGGTTGATGCCGGACTTCTGGCAGTTTCCGACGGTTTCCATGGGAATCGGCCCTCTCAACGCCATCTATCAAGCGCGCTTTATGAAGTACCTGGAAAACCGCAACCTGATCGAGAAGACCGATCGCAAAGTCTGGGCCTTTGTTGGCGACGGCGAGACGGACGAGGTCGACACCCTCGGCGCGATTTCGCTCGGCTCGCGGGAAAAGCTGGACAACATGATTTTCGTCGTCAACTGCAACCTGCAGCGCCTCGACGGTCCGGTGCGCGGCAACAAACGCATCATCGATGAGTTGGAAGCCACCTTCCGCGGAGCTGGCTGGAATGTCATTAAGGTGATCTGGGGTTCCGACTGGGATGAGTTGTTCGCGCGCGACCACCAGGGTCTGCTGGTGAAACGCATGGAAGAGTGTGTCGACGGAGACTATCAGACCTTCAAGGCAAAGAATGGCCGCTATCTGCGCGAGAACTTCTGGGGTAAGTACCCCGAACTGCTGAAACTGGTCGAGGACAAGACCGATAAGCAGCTTTTCAAACTGCATCGCGGCGGCCACGATCCGGCCAAGATTTACAACGCCTACAAGCGCGCCGTCGAGCACAAAGGCAGTCCGACCGTCATTCTGGCCAAAACCGTCAAGGGCTATGGGCTCGGTTCCGCGCAGGCTCGCAACGCAACCCACTCAGAAAAGAAGCTGACAGACGAGAGCCTGGCGGAATTCGTCAAACATTTCGATATTCCGTTGCCGGGAGACGCAGCCAAGCATGCGGATTTCTATCGCCCCGATCCCAGCGATCCGGCGATCCAGTATTTGCAGGCACGCCGCGCAGCGCTCGGCGGCTCGATTCCCAAGCGCGAAGTTCCCACGCCCACCTTTCAAGCACCAAAGCTGGACTTCTTCCACGAATGGATCTCTGGCTCGAAGGGTCGCGCCGTTTCCACCACCGGCGGCTTTGTCGGGATTCTGCGCGGATTGATGAAAGATGAAAAGATCGGCAAGCTGATCGTGCCCATCGTGCCCGACGAAGCCCGCACCTTCGGAATGGAATCAGCAATCAAGCAGGTTGGCATCTACGCGCACGAAGGCCAGAAATACACCCCGCATGATGCCGATATGCTGCTTTCGTACCGGGAAAATATCGACGGCCAAATTCTGGAAGAGGGCATCACCGAAGCCGGTTCCATGGCATCGTTCACAGCCGCGGGCACGGCCTACACCAACTACCGCATTCCGATGATCCCGTTCTACATGTATTACTCGATGTTTGGCTTCCAACGTATTGGAGACATGGCCTGGGCCTTCGCCGACTCACGCGGCAAGGGCTTCATGATGGGCGGCACCGCAGGGCGCACCACCATGCTCGGCGAAGGCTTGCAGCATCAGGATGGTCACTCGCACGTGCTGGCTGGCACCATCCCCACCTGCCTCACCTACGACCCCGCGTACGCCTACGAAATGGCCGTCATCATTCAGGATGGAATTCGTCGCATGTATGAGGCGGGCGAGGATTGCTTCTACTACATCACCATGTACAACGAAGCCTACGTGATGCCTGCGATGCCGCAAGGGGAGGGAATTCAGGAAGGCATTCTCCGCGGCATCTATAAATACAAAGCTGCTGAAGGCGGCAAGGCGCAGGCCCAACTGTTCGGCTCCGGCGCCATTTTGAACGAAGCAGTTCGCGCCCAGCAAATTCTGGCGGAGAAATACAAGATCGCCGCCGATGTGTGGAGTGTGACCAGCTATAACGAACTGCGTCGCGATGCGCTGCAGGTCGAGCGCTGGAACCGCCTGCATCCCGGCGAGAAGCAGCGGACACCGTACGTCGTGACCGCTCTGGGTAAAGCTGCAGGCCCAATCATCGCCGCCAGCGATTACATGAAGTCGATGCCGGACAACCTGGCTCCATGGCTTGGATCGCGCCTGGTCTCGCTCGGTACCGATGGCTTTGGCCGCTCCGACAATCGCGAGCATCTGCGCCGTCACTTCGAAGTGGACGCGGAGTCGATCGTCGCATCGACACTTTCCAAACTGGCCCGCGAAGGTGCCATCAAGGCCGACGTCGCCGAAAAGGCCTTTGCCGAACTTGGATTATCCACCGAAGGCGCAGGCTCGGCCCTCGCATAGCTCTATCCGCAACAAATGCCAAAGCGGCATGGTCGCCAATCGCCCCATGCCGCTTCTTTTTTCGTCGTCGCCAGGGTCTCGTGGCGTACATATAGGCTCAACTCGGTAGAATGGATGTAGATGCCCTGAACCCCGCCGGGACACCCTGGGGTTTTTCCATTATCTCTGGATCCAGCCTGTGGCAAACATGACCAGGGAAGGGTGCCCCATTCGTTTTTTTGTTTGAATGAGGCCGGGTGCCCCATTCAAGCCGTTTTTTGGCTTGAGTGGGACGGAAAATGGCCTTCCGAAAGCAGAAAAAATTCTCTAGACCATTGTAAAATAGCGGTTTATAGGCATCGCGGCCGCTGTATAATCCTTCAAATAGCTCGTATAATCCTTCAAATAGCCCGTATAATCCTTCAAATAGCCTGCACAATCCTTCAATTAGCCCGCATAATCCTTCAACTTCGCGGGCAATTCCCCTACACCACCAGCACCTGATCGAGCAGCTGATTCACCGCTCTCTGCGCCTCCAGGATTGAAAACCGGTGATCCATCGCTCCCGCCAGATCCGTGTTGGCAAATGCAATCCGCCCAAACGGCGCACGGCGCAGAATCTCTCGCGGCGCAGGCTCTCCATCCTTGCCGAAAAAGAATCCCGGCTGCGGACTCAAATACGCATGCCCCCAGCGATTGAGAATAATTCCCGCAATATCCTTCTGCGCATCGAACCCATACTTCCCGAACATCGTGTTGAACTGCTCGCGAATCGACCTCTCATACTCTCTGAACGAAGTCCCGAACAATTCCCATCGCCCACGGTTGCCTTGATCCTGCGTGCTAAGCCCAGGGTAGGAATACAAAACTTTCAGCGAAAGAACGATGGGTGAGTCCGGCCCAATCGTGGGATCTTGCAGGCCAGTCAGCGACGTTTTGCAAACCTGGGTGTAATTGCCGACCCCTTCAAACCACTGGCATCCGCTGATTCCCATCTTGTAGAGGAACTGCCAATTCCGCACGGCCACATTCGCCATCATGCACGGCGAGCGATAGAACTGGCTATACGCATTGCGCTGTGCCTCAGGAAGATCTCGCACAATGTGCTTGGTGGTCCAGCTTCCGCCAGCCAAAACTGCCGAGCGCGCCTTCACGCGATACAGCTTTCCCGCCTTCACGTATGTGATGTTCAGGAAATTCGCCTTGGCGGGATCGCCATCATGCTCCACCGCAACCACGGTCGAGGAAAGCCGAACCCTGGAGCGGGTCTGCGGCGTATCGAGCGCTCCGAAGTTGACCGTATTCTTGCTGACATCTTCCACCGAGTCCGCACCGTCGATCGCCGCTGGATTCAGGCTCTTCAACATCAACCGCGCGATGGTGGTATTGCCGCCGGGAAACATCTGCGTCATGTCTCCACTGCTGTCATGCAAAGAATGCAGCATTTCAAATGCGTAATCGCAGTAGGCCGATAACGCATCCGGGCCCAGGCCCGACCCGCCGCCTTCCACAGGAGAGAGAAAGGTTCGGATGGTCTCCTGACTCAGGCCAAATCGCTTCATCATATGCTGTTCCAGCGTGATGGAATCCAAATAACGCGACGTTGCGTCGCCTTCCACCTTCGGCGGAACAAAGTTATCCCCCGGCAGCGGCGTTCCCTTCAGAAAGCGAAGCAGTTCCGTTCGCGCGGTGTCGGAAATGGGGGCGTCTTTGAGTCCGCTTCCCACGCCTTTAGGTCCGCTTCCCAAAGGATCGATCACCCACATTCCAGACTTCTGCCCAAACTTCGCGCCGAACCAGAATCCGTATTGGCCGTTCTCCATTCCCACCGTGTCGTAAGGATTGTTTGCGAGTGGCATCGCCTTTCCAGGTCCGCCCCAGGTTTGATATTGCAACTTCGGAGTTTTCAAACCGATGGAATCATAGAAGCGCGTGAAAAAGCTGTTGGGATACATCAACTGGTAAATTGCCGATCCCTGGTGAGAGATCAAACGTTTCCCGTCCACCATAAACTCGTTCTGCTTCGCCTCTCCACCAAAGATGGGATGGTTTTCCAGCACCAGGCAATTCATTCCGGCACGCGTGTTGCGCTGGAAAAAGAGAGCCGCAGCCAGTCCGCTGATGCCGCCGCCAATCACGACGCAATCGAATGTTTCTCCCGTGTCAGCAATGTTGTTGGGCAGCGTGTTGTAAATTCCGTCGCGGATGGTGTGGCCGGCCTGCATCACGGGCAGCGTGTTGCCGTTGGAATTGCTGTACTCGCCGACGCCGCCATAGCCAGTGAACTCGTCGGTGGTCGTCGAAGCCAGCAAATCCGCCGGTTTGATGCCGCTGAGCAGCGTCGCTCCGGAAACCATTAACGTGGAGCCGAGAAAATCCCGGCGAGTGATGGGCTCATCCATGCCCAGGCTGTTATCGCCGGACGCAGGGCATTTCGGATCGGGATCAGACATTCGCGACTCGCTTTCGGTTGGTTTTTCCGTGCGCTGAATCCTATCGTATCGCTAGCTTTCTGTAGGATATTGAAATTGACATCTATGCGAAACATTCCGATGCGTAAAAATCGATTGAACTTGCGATCATTCAGAGTCAACGCAATGATCCGCCGCTGCTTCTGGATCTTGCTACTCGCGACATTTGCCGTGCCGGGATTCGCGCAAACTGACACTGTGGTGATTCGTCCGGTGGAAATCCAGGATGTGCTCGTGAATCCTGGCATGGGGATCACGACATTTCAGCGATTCAACGGCGATGCGATCAATCCGAAATTTACCTGGTCGGAACGCGGCCCGGTGACACGGCTGCAACCGGCGGCGACCAAGCCGGATTTTCCTGACACCTCGATCGCCTATGTTCGCTGGTACTGGAACACCATCGAGCCGGAGCAAGGAGAATATCGCTGGGACATTATTGATCTCGCGCTTCAGGAAGCGAGGGAACACGGGCAGAGGCTGGCGATTCGCCTGATGCCGTATGCGGGACAAGAAGGCTCGATCGAACCGCTGCCGGCGTGGTATCGAAACTCCGGCGCGCGGCGTGCCAACAAGCCAACCGACCCCGATGGCAGCGTCTGGCAGCCGGATTTCAGCGATCCACTCTACCTAAAATATTGGGGAGAATTGGTCGCGGCCGCGGGAGAACGCTACGACGGCAATCCATATCTCGATAGCGTCGACATATCGTCGGTTGGATATTGGGGCGAAGGCTGGAGTCCGTACATGCCGGAATTCTCCGTTCAAAGACAATTGATCGACATCTGGCTCAAGGCATTTCCGCACACGACTCTTCTGATGAACTTCGACCAGCCCGAGGCGCTGGCCTACGGCACGCAACAAGGCGCCGGCTGGCGATTGGATTGTCTCGGCGACATGCGCTTATCTTCGAACGACAAATATTTTTCGCCGGAAATGCTCGACGTCTATCCGCAGCAAGTCGTGCGCGCTGGAATCGAAAACGTGTGGCAGCGCAGCCCGGTGTCGCTGGAAACATGTGGCACTCCGTGGAGTTGGAAGAAGGATGGATTTGACGTGTCCTACATTCTGGACCAGGCGCTACGCTGGCACGTCAGTTCGCTGAACGTGAAGTCTTCTCCCATTCCGCCGGACTGGAAGCCTCAGTTTGAGGCGTTTGAAAAGAAGATGGGTTATCGCTTCATCCTGCGTCGCTTGGAGTATCCAAAAACCGTGCAGCCGGGCGAGATGATGCCCATGCATATGTGGTGGCTCAACGCCGGCGTGGCGCCGATCTACCGAAATTACTGGCTGGCCGTAGAACT
Organism: Acidobacteriaceae bacterium; assembly: GCA_049796755.1. Lineage (GTDB taxonomy): Bacteria > Acidobacteriota > Terriglobia > Terriglobales > Acidobacteriaceae > JAKAAZ01. Next base: position 26,283 of record JBARFA010000125.1, on the reverse strand, counting down.
GCGATCCGCCAATGGCAGCACAGTGATTCGTATCCCCGCGGATATTCGTAAGTGGCTGCCGGGCGACGCCGTGGTCGATGATTCTCTTTACATTCCCGACAACCTCGCTCCAGGAACGTATACGTTTCGTGTCGCAATGCTCGATCCTCGCACCCAGCTCCCAGCAATTCGCTTCGGCATTCAAGGGCGCAAAGCTGATGGATGGTACGACATGGGAACCATCGTGATCGCTGCGCGAAAATAGCATACGCACACATTGGATTCACGGCATCTTCCAGCACACTCTCTTCGCCTGTTTTGAAACTGGGCGATGTGTCGTTCGTACTTTCGAGTAAAGACCCCATCCTTTCTATCACACACGCGTTCAAAATCTTTGTGCTCGCGATCTGAGCGCAATTCTCCACAAATCACGAATCGGGAATTCACGAACACTTCATCGATCGCGCCTTTGATTCATCCACACTTCATCAAAAGTCGGAATGCCCTCATGTATATCTTTGTCAATTACTTTTCTAGTTCAACCCCAAAGGTAGGAAAGGACATCCCCCAATGTCTTTGAAAATCTGCTTAGTTATATCCCTGTTGCTCGCCGGAGTAGCAGCGAATGCCCAAGATGTTCCCATATCGAAGCACGTTTGGGTTCTCGCCGAAGAAAATCACAGCTTCGAACAAGTCGTCGGCAACTCTCAAATGCCGTACTACAACCAGCTCATCAAGCAATATGGATTGGCGACGCAGTCCTATTCCGACCAGCATAGTTCTCTTCCAGCATTAATGTGGTATGTTGCTGGGGCTGCGGTTGAGACCAATAACGACACAGTCTCCTGCGAGCACAATAATGACAACATTGTTCGTGAACTGTTAAAGCATGGCGGCTACACCTGGCGATCGTATCAAGAGGACATGCCGTCGGCCGGCTATCAAGGGCTGTATGGCGGACCGGACGATCTCTACGCTCGTCGACACAATCCGCTGGTTGACTTCACAGACGTATGTCCGGGAACAGTGCAGGCCGATAACAGTGTTCCGTATACGCAAATGGCAACGGATTTCGATCTCGGCAATGTTGAGAACTATGCCTTCATCACTCCAGATCTGAACGACGATGCTCACAACGGAACTCTTGAGGCAGCCGATCAATGGCTGCAAGCGCATGTTCCCGCGATTCTTGCCAGGCCGGAATTCCAGCCCGGAGGCGACGGCATTCTATTCATTATTTGGGATGAAGGGAATGTAGATAATCTCGATAATCGTTGCTCCTCCACCGTCGCAACCGGTTGCGGTGGACGAATCGCCGACCTCGTAATTGGGCCGCGAGTGAAACAGGGCTATCAGTCGACGGCCACCTATCACGGCGAGAACGTGCTGAAGACGGTCTGCGTGGCGATGGGTTTGACGACTTGCCCCGGTGCGGCACAGAGTGCTGCGCCCATGGCGGACTTTTTTACCAGCGGCATTTCGTTCCCGAGCCACTCCGACGGTGTTGCAATTTCAACTCCGGGAAATGGGGCTACCGTAATTGGAGCCGTCCATCTACTTGCTTCCGCTTCGGAGAGCCAAATTGTGAGCCAAACACAGGTTTGGGATAACGGAGTGAAGCTGGGGGTGTATGGCAGCCAAGTGGATGCCATATTGAACTTGACACCTGGGATCCACCGAACCACAGTTCTCGACTTGGATTCCACCTACAAAGTCATTCATCAAACGGCTGTAACTTATACCGTTCAACCACTGGTCAATGGGGTACAAGTCGTTTCACCCAGTCCGAATGAGACGATCAGCAAGTCAGCGATCAATATTGTTGCCAACGCAAACGAATCCGTGCCGATCAGCCAGATGCAGGTTTGGGATAATGGCGTCAAACTTGGCTGGTATTCGGGATCGAACGTCAACCAATATTACACACTTGCGCCTGGCTATCACACGGTGACAGTTGTCGATCTCGACGCCAGTTACAACAGGATCCATCAATCGAGCGTTTCATTCTCTGTTCAGTAAAACGTTCCGATGTTTCGAGAGGATTCTGGGTCCGAGCGCTATTCCAGCCGAGGCCGGCGCAGAACGCCTGCGCCCGGTGAGCAGTTCAAAGAGAAGGTCGTGGCGCCAGTTTTATTCGAGGAGTAATCTTCGACTCGATCTAGAAGTACATGCGGCAGATCTTTTGAAGCATATGGTAGGCACGAGGAGACTCGAACTCCTGACCTCTACCGTGTCAAGGTAGCGCTCTAACCAACTGAGCTACGCGCCTACGAGCGCTCCATCGATTCTAATGCCATCGAGGGGTGCGGGCAAACTGGGCCTGTGATTTCATCAGTTGCGTTAGGATGAATCAGGGTCCCTTGCCATTCTTGCGCTGCGCCAATTACGTGCCTTGCCGAATCAGTTGACATTGCTTCGGCTCTCGATTGTTCCGTTTCTTGTTCTCGCGATTCTGGATGGCCACTACCATCGCGCATTTATTTTGATGGTGGTTGCCGGCGTCAGCGACGGGTTGGATGGCGCACTGGCTCGCCTCTTCCGCCAGCGGACAGAGTTGGGTTCCTATCTGGATCCGATCGCGGACAAGCTGTTGCTTAGCACGCTCTTTCTGGTGCTGACGCACGTCGGCCTGGTTTCCATGCGAATCACCGTCATGGTATTCAGCCGCGACCTCGGGATCATTGTGATTTCGGCGCTGTTATATGCGACAACAGGGACACGCGATTTTCATCCCAGCTGGCTGGGAAAGGCAAATACTGTCGCGCAAATATTGGCGGTGTGTTCCGTCGTTCTGGCGCAGACACGCCCGCAATACTGGGTGCTGTGGACGCGTCATGTTTCGCTGGAAGCTACCTTGTGGCTGACAGTATTTTCTGGATTTCATTATCTGTGGCGCAGCGGCCGGCGGCTGGGTTCGCCGGTGGAAACCGAAGCGGGCGTGCGAGGTTAGCGGAAATTTTCTCTCTGCCTGTCGGAAATGAGTCGCAATTCAACGTACGTGCGCAGGCCGAAATCGGTGCGGTTGCTGGCCATCGGACGTGGACAGTCCGACTATTCGTCCGATTGCTCGGCGCTCTTGAGGCTTTTTTCTTCAATGTCCATGTCGGTGAATTCGTGCGAGTCGAAGACCTCGCCGCATTCCAGACATTCCACAAATTCGGCATCTTCTTCGCGGGTTAGTACGCGAACGCGTGGGTGTTTGCAGGCTTCCATGGCTAACTGTTTAGATGCGGGAGTCTCCCCGATTGCGCCAGTGTCCCGTAAGTCGATGGCGTTTGTCAAAAGAAAATTTGCCGATTTGCGCGAATTCACAATCACCTGAACATCGTGGAACCGGAGGAGTCATCCGTCGAGGCGTCTCGATCGGCCCGCCCGTCGCTGCATGAGCTATGGCTCCGAGTAGTTGGCCTTCCAGGTCGTCGGTTGGCTCTTTCGGTTGCTTCTGATGGAATATCAGACATCATGACTCTTCCGTCTCAACCCTCGCACTCCGTCCAGGCAGATACTGAAGTAGTGCTCCGTCAGCAGTTAGTTGCCTCCTTCCATGATGAACGCGTGCACATTCCGTTAGAGAAGATTTTCGCCGATATTCCGGCCAACATGCGCAACGCGAAGCCAGAGGGACAGCCGTTCACACTCTGGCGGCTACTGGTGCATATTCGTTTGTGCGTGGTTGATTTTCTGGACGCCAGCAGAGTTCAGGGATACGTCGAGCCGCCCGTGCCAGAAGGATTTTGGCCGGATGAAAATGCAGTTGCGGACGACGTCGCTTGGGAAGCAGATCTGGCGGGATATCACGCAGCCATGCGCGAGTTTGAGGTGCTGCTTCTCGATCCGGCGACCGATTTGTTCAAGCCGATCCCAGGGAGCGACGGCCGCAATATTCTGCGTCAGGCCTTAGCCTGCCTGGATCACGACGCCTATCATTTAGGGCAGGCGTTGCTGGTGCGAAGATTGTTAGGCATCTGGTCCGACTGATTGTAGCTAGCTGGGGAAAGAGCGTCCGCCCAGCGCCAATCCCATTTAAAACCGAGGCTTGCAACTAGGACTGAATCAGTCCTATAATGGATTTGCCGGAGAAATGTCCGCGAAACGGCGATTTTATAGTGTCCGTTCGCGGGTCACGGGTGCAAATTCTATGCTGCGTCTCACCAAAAAATCGGACTATGCGCTGATGGCGCTGAAGCACCTTGCCGAGCACCCCGGCAATCCGACGCAGAGCGCCAAAGACATGGCGGACGCGTATCACATTCCTCCTCCGCTGCTGGCAAAAATCTTGCAGACGCTAGCGCGTTCCGGTCTTGTAATTTCGCATGCCGGACTCCATGGCGGGTATTCGCTGGCGAGGCCGGCGAGCGAGATAACGGCGTTTGAAGTGATTCGCTCGATTGAGGGGCCGCTGTTCATTGCGTCGTGCACGACCAGTCATGGCGACTGCGATCTGCTGAGCTCCTGCATCGTGAAAGAGCCGCTGCGCAAGTTGAATGACACGATCCGAGATTTGTTGAACGATATGCGCATCTCCGACCTCTGCGACGAATCTAAACTGGGAGCGTCGGGATATACGCGCAGTGCCCAATCTGGTCCGTTAGTGACGCTGGGCCGAACGATGTCTCGCGCGTAGTGGAGAAGTACCACAGAGTTTTTGTTTCACAGGGAGCCTCAATGAGTACCGTTCTAAGCGAACCGAAAGTACCCGCCGGAGTGCAGTTGCCGATCTACATGGATAACCACGCCACGACGCCGCTCGATCCGCGCGTGTTGGACGCGATGCTTCCTTACTTCACAAACAAATTTGGAAACGCGGCAAGCCGCAACCACTCCTTTGGCTGGGAAGCGGAGAAAGCGGTTGACCTGGCCCGCGAGCAGATCGCCAAGCTGATCGGAGCTACTGCGAAGGAAATTATTTTTACTTCCGGCGCGACCGAGAGCAACAATCTGGCGATTAAGGGCATTGGTGAGATGTATCGCGAGCGCGGCAATCACATCATCACCCAGGTGACCGAACACAAGGCAGTGCTGGATACCTGCAAACGGATGGAGAAGTTGGGCTACCGCGTCACCTACTTGCCCGTGAACGCCGACGGCTTGATTGAGATGGACGATCTGAAGCGTGCCATCGATGACAAGACGATCCTGGTCACCATTATGTTCGCGAATAACGAAATTGGCGTCATCCAGCCGGTGTCGGAAATTGGCAAGCTGTGTCATGAGAAGGGAATTCTGTTCCACACCGATGCGGTGCAGGCAGTGGGAAAAATTCCTGTCGACGTGAACGCGATGAACATTGACGTCCTGTCGTTGTCGGGCCACAAAATCTACGGACCCAAGGGTGTAGGCGCGCTGTATGTTCGTCGTCGCAACCCGCGTGTCCAGATTGCGGCACAGATGGATGGCGGCGGCCACGAGCGCGGCATGCGTTCGGGCACGTTGAATGTTCCAGGAATTGTTGGACTGGGCGCGGCGTGTGAGATTTCCCGCCTGGAAATGGACGAGGAAGCGGCGAAGTTGACGGCGATGCGCGATCGGCTGAAAGAAAAGCTGGAATCGAACCTGGACTTTATTCATGTGAATGGTTCGATGGAACATCATCTACCGGGAAATCTGAACATGAGTTTCATCCACGTGGAAGGCGAGTCGCTGCTGATGGGAATCAACGATATCGCGGTTTCGAGCGGCTCGGCGTGCACCTCAGCAACGCTGGAACCATCCTATGTATTGAAGGCGCTTGGGCTGGGAGACGATGTGGCGCACAGCTCGATCCGCTTCGGGTTGGGACGATTCAATACCCAGGCTGAAGTCGACTATGTTGCTGATAAGGTCATCGATGTTGTGCAGAAATTGCGCGAACTTTCGCCGCTGTATGAGATGGCGAAAGAGGGCATCGATCTAACAAAGGTTCAATGGCAGGCGCACTAACAGCAGCGCAAGAGTTTTTGAGTTCACAGCATTCGGAGGAAGTATGGCATACAGCGATAAGGTAATTGAGCACTACAACAATCCGCGCAACGTCGGTCAGATGGACAAGAACAGCACCGAAGTTGGCACGGGCCTGGTCGGCGCCCCTGAGTGCGGCGACGTAATGCGGCTCCAGATTAAGGTGAATCCGGAAACGCGCGTGATCGAAGACGCCAAGTTCAAGACCTTCGGATGCGGTTCGGCGATTGCTTCCTCCTCCCTGGCGACGGAATGGGTAAAGGGCAAGACGGTGGACGAAGCGCTCGAGATCAAGAACACGGATATCGTGAAAGAGCTGGCGTTGCCGCCGGTGAAGATTCACTGTTCCGTATTGGCGGAAGATGCGATTCGCGCTGCCATCGGCGACTGGAAAAAGAAGAATGTCGTCGAAGGTCAGGCAGTGCCCGCTCCGGTTGCGGTTGCAGCGAACTAGCTTTCGCGGCACGGCTTGGAGTGGATTCTTGCGCCGCGCCGAAGTAACAGGACGAGGGAGATGAGCGCGTTGGAACCAGTTAGGATCGGCGATATAGGTCAGACACACGGCCAATCGGAAGGCTCGTCCAACCGGCAAGCGGCAGAATCGTCCGTCGCGCCCAATTCGCCGCATAAGGGAATTCATGTCACCGATCGCGCGATCAAGCGAATTCGGGTTGCGATGGCGAAGGAAAATATCGCTCCCGATCAAGGTGGCCTGCGACTGGGCGTGCAGGGTGGCGGATGTTCCGGGCTCAGCTATAACATTCGCTTCGATACCCAACCGCGTGAGCGCGACCGTGTGTATGACTATGGCGGCGTGCGCGTTTTCGTCGATCCAAAATCATTTATCTATTTGAACGGCATGACTCTGGACTACGAAGAAACGTTGATGCGCCAAGGCTTCAACTTCATCAATCCGAACTCTACCAAATCGTGCGGTTGCGGATCTTCTTTCTCTGGCTAGCGCAGGGTCGCCTGTTGACAGCCGACGTCGCGGCGCGCAAGTGGCGGGCGAGGGTCGGATCTTCAATCAGCCAAGAGAGAATGCATGACAGTCGTAGCCGAGCCCTCGAAGAAATACGTTTGTTGGTCGTGCGGCAGCGAAAATGACGCAGACGCGCAGTCTTGCGCCAACTGTGGCAAGCTGCAGCCCTACACGCCGACTGACTATTTTGCATTCTTCGGCCTGCCGCGCCGGTTTCAATTGGATACCGCTGCGCTGGAAAAGCAGTTTTACACACTCAGCCGGAAATTCCATCCAGACTTGTATGCGCGTGCAAGCGGGGAGGAACAGCGCTGGAGCCTTGAGAAAAGTTCCGTGATGAACGATGCCTGGCGTACCCTGCGGGAACCGCTGGCACGCACGGAATACCTGTTGGGTCTTGCTGGAATTCGATTGGAAGAACAATCTCGCGACGCTTCCGATCGAGCCGCAGAAAACGGAGCGACCAAGCAGCAAGTGGTTCCACCGGATCTGCTGGAAGAAGTTTTTGAGTTGAATATGCAGTTGGAAGAAATGCGCATGGCGAAGGCCAGCGGCGCGGATGATCCGGAAACGCGGGCTAATCTCGAAGCCGCACAACAGAATTTTGATGGGCAGATGAAAGCTTCCGAGCAGGACTTGCAGCGCTTGTGGCGCGAATGGGATGCGGCTGCTGAAGTGGATGACGGAAATACGCAGCAAGTTGCGCAACAGAAAATGGTCGACCTGCTGAATCGGCGCAGCTATATTCGCAACCTCCTGCGCGATGTTGAAGAAGCGCTGAAAAACTGAATCAAGGGCCTCTCTGGAAATGGAATGTACAAAGAATGGCAGATGAAAGAGTAGTAGGCATCGATCTGGGCACGACGAACTCGTTGATCGCCTTTATGCAGGGCGATCAGCCGGTGGTCATTCCCGGCGAAGACGGCGCAAATCTCGTGCCTTCTGTCGTGGCGTTGTCTGCCGACGATCGATTCGTCGTTGGCAATGGCGCGCGAAAAAATCTGCTGGAAACTCCGGATCGCGCCGTGTATTCCGTGAAGCGCCTGATGGGTCGCGGCGTTGAAGATGTTCAGGAGGAGTTGAAGTTCTTTCCTTTTCGGCTGGCGGATGATCTTGGCCCGGGCGAAGTGCTTCGCATCAAGCTAGGCACTCGCGAACTGACCCCGCCGGAAGTTTCCGCGTATATCCTTCGCCAGCTGAAGCAAAACGCCGAACGCTTTTTTGGTCCCGGCGTAACGGTGAAAAAGGCGGTCATTACGGTGCCTGCGTATTTCAACGATACGCAGCGACAGGCGACCAAAGATGCGGGAAGAATTGCTGGCCTGGATGTGTTGCGCCTGGTGAACGAACCAACAGCAGCCGCGCTCGCCTATGGGTTGGATCGGCAAAAGGATGGCATCGTCGCCGTGTACGACCTGGGGGGCGGCACGTTTGATATTTCGATTTTGAAATTGCATGACGGCATCTTCGAAGTAGTGGCAACGAACGGTGACACTCATCTCGGCGGCGATGATATCGACAATCTTCTGATTGCGATTGCGCTGGAAGATATCTCTGGCGATCTGGGTCTCGATGTGCGAGATAATGGCGAGGCGATTCAGGCAATCCGTAAGTCCGTGATCGATGCGAAGATCGCACTCAGCGCCGAGAATTCCGCCAAACTGGATGTCATATTGCCCACGGGACAGCGCTATGCTCGCGAGATCACACGTGAACAGTTCGAGCAACTGATCCAGCCTGTTGTGGCGCGCACGATTGCCCCTTGTCGCCAGGCGATTCAGGATGCGGGCATGAAAATCGAGGAGATCGGCGAAGTCGTTTTGGTTGGTGGCTCGACGCGGATTCCGCTTGTTCGCAAATTAGTGGACGATGTATTCGAACTGGCGGCACGCGGCAAAAAGCCCCATGCCGAAATGAATCCGGACGAGGTGGTGGCCCTGGGAGCGGCGGTACAGGCCAACATTCTCGCCGGAGATTCCTCGGCGACTGACGACATGCTGCTGCTGGATGTGACGCCATTGTCACTCGGCATTGAAGCGCTGGGCGGCGTCGTGGCGCGCATCATTCAGCGCAACTCCACTATTCCAGCGTCGGCCACGGAACATTTCACGACGGGCATCGATGGCCAGACCAATGTCGCCATCCACGTGCTGCAGGGAGAGCGCGAGCTTGCGAAAGATTGCCGATCGTTGGCGCGGTTTGACCTAAAGGGGATTCCTCCCATGACGGCGGGGATGCCCCGGATTGAAGTGAAGTTCCTGATCGATGCGAATGGAATTCTGCGCGTCACCGCGCTGGAGCAGCGTAGCGGAAAACAGTCCGAAATTGAAGTGAAACCTACCTATGGGCTGACCGACGAACAGGTCGAAACCATGATTCTCGATTCTTTCGATCACGCCGAAGAAGATTTCCGCGAGCGGCAATTGATTGAAGCCAAGAGCGATGCCGAGACCATCTTGATCGCGGTAGAGAAAGCGCCTTCGAGTCCAGCATGGAAGCTGCTCCAGAAGGACGAGGTGGAGCACATCCACAACGCGCGTACGACACTGGAAGAAGCGCGATGCGGCAATGATTATCATGTGATTCGCAATGCGATTGACGCTCTGGACAAGGCGACAAGAAAATTTGCTGAGTTGCAGATGGACGTGGCGGTCGGCTCCGTGATGAAGGGCAAGACCATGGATTCAGCCAGCGATCGCGTCGGTAAAGGGCCAAACGCGCATCATCCCATGGCCGCAGCGGAGTTTGAAGCTTCCCCGAAAGAGTCTGAAGTTCAAAATAAGTGAGAGCACGCTATGGCACATACGACTAGTCCTGAAACTGAGAAGCCGATCGATCTGAGCCAACCGCCCGCGGCGGGCATGGTTCGCGTCACATTTCTTCCCGAAGGCCGCACGGTTGAGTTTGAATACGGAACCATGCCCTACGATCATCACGGCAAGCCGATGTCATTTCTCGACGTCGCGGAAAACTTTAATATTTTTCTCGATCACGCCTGCGGCGGTTCGTGCGCCTGCACCACTTGCCACCTCTGGATCAAAGACGGCGGAAAGGGAATTAGTGAGCCAGATGACGACGAACTGGATCGAATGGAGACGGCTGCGGATGTACAACTGAATTCCCGCCTTGGTTGCCAGGCAGTCATCACCGGGCCAGGCAGCTACGTGGTAGAAATTCCCAAGTGGAATCGCAATTACGTCTCAGAAGGAAAGCCTCTCTCGCTGGTCGAAGAAAAAGCGGCGCCCACAAATCCTTGACATAATATTGTGAAGACACAAGGGGGCGTGCCGTGCCACAGATTACCTGGAATGATGCGGAAGAAATTGGGATTCAGCTGCAGGAAAAATTTCCTGAGACCGATCCATTGACCGTGCGCTTCACTGAACTTCATCGCTTCGTCACAGAGCTACCAGGCTTTGCCGACGATCCGCAAAAGTCGAACGAGTCCAAGCTCGAAGCCATCCAGATGGCATGGTATGAAGAGTGGAAAGATTCTCAATCGTGAATTTACGCCAGCTCCTCGAAAGCATCACACGATATATCGCTTTCGAATGTCAGCTCGCCGCAAGCCCCATGTTTTTCTGATCTCGCCGTCTACCTCCGCAAAATTTGCACTCCTTTCATGGAACGACTTTCTTCTCCCCGACGTATCCATCGATATGAGTCAGCATCGGACGCTATCCTCTGACTGTTCGCATTCGGACAGTGTTGTCCGAAAGTGGACGACTGTTCGTCGCAAACACGATCTTTCCGAACGTCATCCACGGGATTCATTACAGATAGCGATTGCTGGATGTAATTTAGGAATTGGAAGTCAACTTGCTGCGTTAACTGTGAACTCATTTCCCCAGGGGACAGGATCTGGATGAAGCAGTTTGAATCTTTTCGGCTGGACACCTCGAATGAATGCCTCTGGCAAAACAGGGTCCAGATCAATCTTCCGCCCAAGCCTTTCGCGGTGTTGCGTTATCTGGTGGAGAATCCCGGCCGTCTTATCTCCCACGACGAACTGTTGGATGCCCTGTGGCCGGAGACCTATGTACAGCCCCAAGTGTTGCGGACGTACATGCTGGATCTGCGAAAAGCGCTCGGAGACGATCCAGCGCGCCCACGATTCATTCAGACGTTGCCGAAGCGTGGCTATTGTTTCGTTGCTCAGGTGAAAGATGAGGGCGTGCCTGATTCCGCCGCCTCCACAAGTGAACCGCAGGCTGCGATTTTTGACGGAGTTGTAGGACGCGAGCAGGAATTGGCTCGCCTCAAGACACTTGCGCGGGACCTGGCCTGTGGACATCGGCAAACAGTCTTCCTCACAGGTCCCACAGGCATCGGAAAAACTGCGCTGGTGGACGCGGCGTGTCACCAGATGGCCGCAATGTTGTCGGCCAGCGTGGCCTGCGGCCAATGCGTCGACGGCCTCGGCAAAAAGGAAGACTGTTACGCGGTCATGGAACTTCTGCGGCAGCTCTGCGCTTCCGCGGTTGGAGAAACGGCGACGCGGATTCTCGCGAGTATGGCGCCGGCATGGCTGGCTGCACTTCGGCGGGAACCTGACGCAACCAGCGTTGATGCGCGATCGTCGCAACCGAAGGCGCCGGGAGATCTTTGTCGAGCGCTGGAAGAACTGGCAAAAGAAAAAGCGCTCGTCCTGGTTTTTGAAGATCTGCAGTGGGCGAACGATTCCACTTTGGAGTTGATATCGGCTCTGGCACGGCGACGGACGCCGGCAAAGTTGATGCTGCTGGCCACGTATAGTTTCCATTGCGGAGTTGTGGAACATCCCTTGAAAGCTCTGAAACAGGACCTGGTGATGCACCGGCAGTGCACAGAACTGGCGTTAGCGCCATTGGCAAAGACAGCGATTCGTCAGCTATTGAGCAGGGAATTGGAACAAGAGGAGCTACCACCGGGCTTAGACACTTTCATCTATCAGCATTCGGAAGGCAATCCGCTGTTTGCCCTGGCGCTTTTGCGACATCTTATCGCCGACCATTTTCTGATCCGCGCAGGCGTGAACGGTGCCGGCCAATGGGAGCAGCATGCACCGTTTCCAGATATGGAAACAGGCGTACCGCAGGAACTGGTGCAGTTGATTGATCCGGAAATTGAAAAGCTGAGTACCGCCGAACAGCGCGTTCTGGAAGCAGCCAGCCTGATGCGTGTTGTGTTTCCCGTGTGGGCCGTGGCAGCCGCGCTGAACCAAGATCCCGCAGAAACGGAAGAGGCATGCGACAAGCTGGCGCGTCGCTTGTGTTTTGTCCACCGCGCCGGCCACGATGAACTTCCGGACGGCACCCGTTCAGATTTCTACGCGTTTGCGCACGGGCTCTATCGCGAGGTTTTATACCAGAAACAGACCGCGTCCCGCCGTGCGAAAGGACATACCAGGATTGCAGAGCGTTTGCGGGAGTTGTTCGCTGGACGCGAGGACAAAGTTGCGCGAGAGGTGGCGATGCATTATGAATCAGCTGGCAACTGGAAGCGCGCGGCAACCGCGTTGCGAACAGCGGCGCGACATGCGTACCAGCGTCAGGAGTTTTCGGAAGCCACACAGTTGCTGCAACACAGCCTGGCAATTGCGGAAAATCTGAACGACGCGGAACGAGGAATCATTGAGCAAGAGATTCAGGCGGAGTTGGAGACGGCGCGCTTGGCAATTGGGGCCGCGAAACAACCGCACAACACATCTGCAGAAATTGACGAATTCTGGATGGGAACTTAACAACTTTGTTTTTGCGAATCGCTAATGTGGTGAACGTAGGCAGGAGGTACCACATATGCAATCCAAAATTTACACCGTTCTGGCGTCAGCAGCATTGATGGCGGCAGCAGTCTTGGCGACCAACTCCGCAATGGCAGAAACAACCCTCAACGTACCCTTTAGCTTTATGGTTGCCGGCAAGGCATGCCCCGCCGGTCGTTATTCGGTTAAGGAAGATCCTACCGCTAGCTATGTGATCCTGACAAACCAAGATTCCAGCCGACATTTCATGTGGGTTATCGGACCCGGGTCATCTGACTACGAAGCCAGCAAAGTCGTGCTTAAGTTTGACCTGGCAGGACAGTCTCATCTGCTTCGCTCTGTTCAGATCGGTCCGATGACGACTCCCGTGTTGGATAAGAACGCTGTTAATAGCGAGTACAGGTCGGCCGAACTGGCGGCCCATCAGGGCGAGTAGATCAGCTCGAACGGCACCGGTGTCAACACGCGCTCGACAGGCATGTAAAGAGAGGGTTCATCGATTCGTCGGTGGCCCTCTCTTTATTGTTTGTCTAAGACAAGTTTTAAGCTTGCCGCAACTTGGGCTCGTACACTGGAAATATGAAGGCATTGCCAAGGTTTGATGTGGAAGGTCAGGTCGCGCTGGTGACTGGCGCGGCGCGTGGGCTAGGGCGGGCGATTGCACTGGCGTTGGCGGAAGCAGGCGCCGATATCGCGCTAGGGTTAAAGCAACTGGACAACGACAAAGGCTTGGCAAAAGAAATCGCTGCTCTTGGTCGCCAGGTATTGCCGCTGCAAATGGACATGACGAACCTGCGACAAATCCGCGATGCGGTCGATGCTGCTGATCGACATTTTGGCAGGCTCGACATTCTGGTGAACAACGCGGGAATTGCTCCGGACAATCTTGCGGAGAATGTAACAGAGGAAGATTTTGATCGGACCCTCGCCATCAATCTGAAGGGAACGTTTTTTGCCAGCCAAGCAGCAGGTCGCATCATGATTCGTCAGAAGCGCGGCTGCATCATCAACATGGGGTCGCAAGCCGGCTTTGCGGCATTACCGACTGAATCTGTCTACTGCATGACGAAGGCCGGCATCAGCCATTTGACCAAGTGTCTCGCTGTGGAGTGGGGCAAATATAACATCCGCGTGAATGCTGTGGCGCCGACATTTATTCATACACCGGGAACCGAGCCGGCGCTGTCCGATCCGGTGTTTCGCGCCGAAGTGATCCAGAATATCGCCGCGCTGCATCGCATTGGCGAGCCTATAGAAGTAGCTGGAGCTGTGGTGTTCCTGGCAAGTCCGGCAGCCTCACTGATTACTGGGGAGACGCTATTGATCGATGGAGGATGGACCGCGCGCTAGCGTTTGCGGTACCGAGACGTTCTAGCGCTGGGAGAGATCTCGTATCCACAAATCTTTGAACTCCATATTACCCTCGCCGCCGGCGTGGAGTTGCAGCGCAATCCTGCCATCGAACGAGCTTGGATGGGGATCGGTGAAGTCCACCATCGGTACACCATTGAGTCGCGATTTGTAACGGTTGCCGACCACCTCCACCAGGTAGTCGTTCCACTCGCCCATGCGCACCACGCTCTCGTTTTCCGGAGCAGGCCACACCACCCAACCGCGTCCGTCTTCTCCGTAGACGCCGCCGGTGTGATGCATCATCGTGCAATCAATTTCAAACTGCATGCCTTGCGTGGTATCGACTGATCCGGGCTTGAACCCGGTGTGAAAAAACACACCGCTATTTCCATTGCCAACACATTTGAAGCGCAGCGACAGTTGAAAATCCTTGTAACTCTTGTCGGTTTCAAGATATCCATATGCCGGTGTCAGACCCTTGCCATGAATCACTCCGTTTTCGACGGTCCAGCTTTCATGGCCAATCTTTGTCCAGCCGGTCAGATCGGTGCCATTGAAGAGGGAAACCCAATCCTCGCCGGGGAGCTTCGCTTTTTCCTGCGCAATCAGCACCGTGGCGGCGGCAACGATCATAATCACGGTCAGCAGGCTCGCTAGTACTCGCAGATGTAGCCGAAAGGAATTTTGTCGACTTTCCATTGGACGTGGGGAATGAAAATTGGACGACGAACGGGGAAGTCTCATGCGAATGGACCCTCCAACAGCTGGACATCAGGATATCAGTGCGAGGATGTGGTGGTGGTTCAGACGCTCAATACGCGGACGCCGGCTTTTTCAAACGCTGCGACCGCGTCGTCGGGGATCCCGTCGTCCGTAATCAGGACATCGATGGCGGCCGCCGGACAAATGATGACAGGGCTGATCATCCCCACCTTGCTGGAGTCGGCGACTACGACGACCTGCTTGGTCTGGCGGGTCATGGCGCGAAATACCGCCGCCTCATCGGCTTCAATCGTGGTGGCGCCGCGTTCCGGGTCGACTCCGCAGACGCCCACAAAGACCCGATCCATCATGACAACGTTTAAAGATTCGATCGCGGCGGGACCGATCAATGAGAAGGCACCTTGCCAGCGCATGCGGCCACCCGTCAGCGTGGTATCTAATCCGGCGCTGTTGCTCAACTCCATGGCGATGTTGACGGCGTTGGTAATGACGTGAAGATTACTGCGATGACGAAGAAACTGGGCTACCTTCGTGGTAGTTGTGCCTGCGGTCACGCCGACCGTCTCATTCTCTTGCACCAACGCCGCTGCCGCCTGCGCGATCCGCTGCTTTTCTCTGGCGAACCGCTCTTCGCGAACGCCGAAGGACGCGTCGAAGCGGAAGGGTTCATAGACCGCCTGGCCGGCAAGCATCGCGCCCCCATGGGTGCGATGCACCAGGCCACGCTCTTCCAGCCGCACCAGATCCCGGCGCACGCTGGCGGGCGACATCTTAAGAATGACGGTCAGCTCATCGACGGAAGTTTTGCCATGGTGCAACAGGAGCCGAAGAATCTCCTTAGCGCGTTTGTCGATCTTGGAAGATACGACCGCAGGACTATCCTCGATTTCACCGGATGCGGCGAAGTGTGCATTATTCGTAATCACCCTGGGCAACTCCACTGGAAATCTTATCTAACGTTTCGCGCAACCCACGTACATTCTCTTCGAGAACGACGTAGCGCGCAAATTCGTCATTGGCAACAGAGCCCAATTTCAGTGAATGATTCCGGAAAGTAACGGGACTCTGAGTCCTGATTCTCAGGGAGCAGTGGAATTCCGTCGCTTTGGTACGCTGGGCAATTTTGCGGATATTTTCCTGACGGATCCCGCCGCCCACCATGACGCGAATGCGTCCTTTTGCGGCATCAATCAGATGGGTTACCCGCTCGGCACCTTGGCTGACGGTTTGTAGGCCGCCTGAAGTCAAAATGCGATGCGCGCCCGTCTCGATCACTCTTTCCAGCGATTCATCCAGATCCGCCGACATATCAAAGGCGCGATGAAACGTCACTTGCATCGGATCGGCCAGTTGGACGAGCTGGTGCGTGCGCTGCACATCCACGTGTCCATCTCGATTGAGCAATCCGAGAACGATGCCGTCTGCTCCCAGCTCCCTCATCCGAGCGACGTCCGTTTTCATCACATCGTATTCATAGGATGTGTAGAAAGAATCCCCGCCGCGTGGTCGCACCATCACGAACACTTCAATCCCGACGTGCTTGCGAACCGCCTGGATCAGGCCATCGCTGGGCGTAATGCCTCCCTCATTCAGGTCGCTGCACAATTCAATTCGTTGCGCTCCGCCTGCCCGGGAAGCGATCGCCGATTCTACGGAATCAACACATATTTCGAGAATCATGATGACTGAGTCCCATTTTCCAAGGCCATCCGGATTCCATGTTTGTCACAAGGAATCCGGACGCAAAGAAGGTTCGGGCACGTGCGCTGTTGCGGTTTGTCGCGACAGCCTGCAGGTTAAAACCTGTAGTACGCGGAAAACTGCAGGTGACGCTCCACCGACCGAATGCTCCCGGTTTCCCCAATTTGACCGAAAGTGGAATCGTTGATGTTCGTGTCCGGATTGCCGTAGCTGACGATGTTGAAGGCGTTGAACGCGTCGAATTGAAATCCGATGACCTGTTGTTTGTAGGTTTGGAACTCCTTAAACGCGGACATATCGATGTTCACATAGCCTGGCCCACGGATCACGCCGTTGCGAGACGTGCCAAATGTATTGGGAGCTGGCGCGCCGAACGCGCATAGCGCTCCTAGTGCATTGACGCGTGATCCAGGCAGGGTGCAAGGGGTTGCCGAGGGGTCGGTGCCGAGCCAGTTTCCAGGGTTTAACGGGCTCTGATATCCAGCACCCACGGACCGATGGACGATCTTCGGTTTGAAGTATTCATTGACGCGCGATGTGCCATAGCTGTTGGAGTTGTTGCCGGGCCCGTAAATCGTCTCCGGGAACCCGGACCAGGCGACACCGACGGCAGAAACCTTCCAGCCGCCGAGAATCTCATCCATGACCCGGTTGGCATCGGGAAGGAATTTTTTTCCGCGGCCCACAGGAACGGCGTACACGCTGGTGAAAGACAGATTATGTGTTGCGTCGTATCCGGCCGGACCGTAATCGGCGGCGCTGTCATAGTAGTTCTGGAAAGCTCCGCTATACCCGTTGACGTTCAGGGCGTAATTACCCAGACTGTTGGTCATCGATTTGCTGTAGGTGTAGTTGACGGTGAACTCCAGCCCATCGGTCAGGCGCTGGCGCAAGGTTGCCTGCAGCGCGTTGTAGTTCATCATGGCGCGCGATTCCGTAATCAACAGCGAGTTGGAGCCGATGCTGACGCTGGGGTCGACGGCGTTGATGCCCAGGTATTTGTTGTTGTAAAACGGGGCAGAAGTCGGATCCCCGTTCACCCTGTATTGGTTCACGTTGCCATAATCTTCAATGTGCTGCCCAGTTTCTCCAATATATCCAACTTGCAGCGAGGTCGAGCGGGTCAAGGCATATTCACCCGTCAAGCTCCATTCCTGAATGTAGGCGGGCTGAATATTTTGCGGGTACACATTGAAGGTGCCGCCGTACTGAACCAAACCGCCGGTGAACCCTTGCTCCGCGGTGCGCGGATCGCCCGGATTGCCGGGCGTTGGCGTAATGGCTGTGACGTTGACGGCCTGGATGAACGGTGTGATTGAAGTAAGGCGCTGGTTGGAGGAGTTGCCTTCATAGAAGCTGGTCGCTCCGTATCCGCCGCGAAGTACCGCGCGATCGGTTGGCTGCCAGGCAAATCCCAGGCGTGGCATCCACTGCCGGTAATTCGGCTGATAGCAACCGCGGTTGCTGCAGACGCCAGATCCAGCGGGTGCGCCGGTAGGCACCTGGCCGGCATAGATTACCTGGCCAGTGCTCAGGTCGATGTTGCCGGTCTTGTTGTTTTGTTCAATCCACGGTTCGTCATATTCCCAACGAAGGCCGATGTTCAATGTCAGGTCCGGCCGAATCCGATAGTCGTCCTGCACATATCCGGCCACGCGCCACTGGCGTTGTCCCACGTTGACGCTATGTAGTGTCGCTGCCGCAGAACTCACGCGATCCAGCAAGAAGTCCGCACCACCGTAGCCGCCCGCATTGGCTACGGATGGATTGCTGCTGAAGGCTCCGCTGTAGCTCAGGATGCCGAGATACCCATTGTTGTTGGCGGTAGGGTAGTTGTTTTGATACCGCAATGCCTGAATGCCCATGCGGATCGAATGTAGCCCGTGTTGCCAGGTGACATCGTCAATGTAGCTGTAGGTGTTGTCGATCAGGCCTCCGCCATACACTGGATTGCCTCCGGCGAAGATGCCGCCATTGATGCCTTGGTAGGTATATCCGGCGAAGGATTGGTTAGGAAAGGTGATGCCAACTTTGGCGTTTCCATTGTCACCGAATTGACCGGTCGAGTCGATCGGGAAATTCTGGGCCCAGACGGTGCGGGTGAAGCCGATGCGTCCCGAGTTGATGAGAGACGGCGAGAAGATATGCACCCAGGTTGCGCCGCCAAGTTTGGTCGGGTAGAGATTGACCCCAGGGAAGGAAATGGCTAGCACCGGGGTTGACCCGTCGTAGGCGGTGGACATGGAATAAAATCCGGTGATCTTATTGGACGCACCGGGATCGTATTCGATTTTGATATCGCCCTGATTGTTGGCTTTATAGCTGCGCGTCGGACCCTGATAATTATTGGCTACGATTCCATCGGTCGGGGTCGCGTTTGGCAGTGGATAAAAGGTCGGGTTCGCGAACAGAAACTTGGCAACCGGGTTAATAACCGGAATTCCCGTGTCGCCGGCATAGGGCGCGAAGCCATTTTCCGGATCGTACAGCTGGATTGGTTTCGTCTGGGCTAGCAGCGTCGAAAAATCCCCATTGCGCATAGCCTGGCTGAATACGCTATCTGATCCAGTTCCTCCCTTGTGATAACGAGATCCCAGGTAGTCGACAAAGAAGAACAACTTGTCGTGGAGAATGGGGCCGCCCAGGGTACCGCCGAACTGCGCCTGGGAATACGGGTTAATCGGAATCGCCGGATTCTGTTGATTGTTGGTCCATGAGTTGGCGTTCACCCGGTAGTCCTGCACATAGCCGTACGCCTGGCCGTGGAACTGGTTGGTACCACTCTTCAGCACGCTGATCACGTCGCCGCCGTTCACGTTGCCGTAGTCGGCGGGGGCATTCGCGGTCATCACATGCTCTTCCTGCAGGGATCTTGGCGCGGGACTGTAGGAGATGAGGTTGTTGAACGTCTCGTTCATGTCGATGCCATCCAGGGTGTAGTTATTCGCCTGGGCGCGGTTTCCGTTCACGTTCGGAGTATCGACAAAGTACGTGCTGCGTTCGATGCTGGTTGTACCCGATGTACCTGCGGTATCGATGGCGCCCGGTGTGTACAGCGTGAGGGCGGAAAAGTCGAGGCCGTTCAACGGAAAATTCTGGATGGTGTTGGCCGTCAAGGTGGCTCCGAGAGTCGCGTTCGTCGTATCCAGAATTGGCGCCGCTGCCGAGACTTTCATCGTGGTTGAAGCCGTTCCGACCTTCAACTGGACGTTGAAATTCGCCGTCTGCAACACTTCCAGGCTAAATTCCGGAGTGGTTTCCTTGTTGAAGCCGGGAGCCTGCACCGTTACTTCATAATGGCCGATCGGCAGCGACTGAATGCGGTAAAAGCCATCTTTGTTCGTCGTGGTTGGAGAATCCACGCCAGTGCTTATATTGTGGGCAACCACCTGCGCGCCCGGCACCACCGCTCCGCTGGGATCGGTGACCTCTCCTGTGATCGTACCGGTGACCGTCTGCGCCACTGCAGCGCTGACAAACATGAGGGTCAACAATAGCGTGAGGGACTGAATAATTCGAGATACTTTCATTGGTGCATCCTCCGGCCTGAAGTTCGTGCAAATCTTGAAAGCTTGAGCATAGCGCTCAAAATATGATTGATTCTTTCGTCGTGGTGATCATATAGCTCACTTACAGCCGTGTAAACTGTTTTTTTGAAGAATATACGCAGTTTTTGATCATTCGTTGCGCGCGGATCCTTTGGCCTCAATTTTCTGGAAAACGATAAATCCGTGGTATCGTCCTTCTTTTGAATTGTTTGGATCCACTGCGGCTGGAGATTCGGGGAGAAGATAAAACAATGGACCGACGCAGATTCATCGCTTCTCTCGCTGGAGTTGCCGCTGACTATTCGATCGCGAGGACCGCTTCGGGCGAACAGATCTCAATGTCGTCGGCGGTTTTGCATCCTCACCTGGCTCTACCCACTCCGGATCAACTGGCTTGGCAGGCCCTGGAAATGGGGATGTTCATCCATTTCGCTCCCAACACCTGGCAGGGCGTCGAGCAGGATAATTTGTCGACTCCGTTGTCGGAGATCAATCCAAAACTGCTGAACACCGATCAATGGGCTTCCACTGCGGTCGACCTGGGCGCAAAGTACGTTGTTTTTGTCGCCAAGCATTCTGGCGGATTTTGCATGTGGCAGACTGAGACGACCAGGTACAGCATCGGCAATACTCCGTGGCGAGATGGGCATGGCGATGTGCTGGCGGATGTCTCCGCCTCCTGCCGAAAATTTGGATTGAAGCTGGGCGTCTATGTTTCCCCACGCGATGCCAGGCACGACGCGGGAATCGGTGGTCTCTGCAAAACGCCTGCGCAACAGAAAATCTACAACGCCATGTATCGGCGCCAGCTAACAGAGGTGCTCTCGCGATATGGCACGATGGTGGAGATATGGTTCGACGGTTCGATTGTCATTCCCGTCGGCGACATTCTCGATCGGTATGCTCCGCACGCGATGATTTTTCAAGGGCCGCATGCGACCATTCGCTGGGCCGGCAATGAAGATGGCTTCGTACCCTATCCCGCGTGGAACTCCATCTCCGCCGCCGATGCCAAGACCGGCGTGGCGACTGCGCTGAACAGCGATCCCAATGGATCTGTCTGGATGCCGAATGAGGTGGACGTTTCTATCCTGCGTCCGGACTGGTTCTGGAGTCCAGCCAGCCAGCGTAATCTGCTCACTCTGGATGCAATGGTGGAAATTTATTACCGCTCGATTGGACGCGGCGCGCAGCTGCTGCTCAACATTCCTCCGGACACGACAGGCTTAATGCCATCCGCGGACGTCGCACGTGCCCAGCAATTTGGACAAGAAATTCAGCGCCGCTTTGGCAAGAGCGTGGCTGAAACGTCCGGTTCGGGTGAGACTGTTACTCTGTCGCTGCCTGCGGGCTCTCGCGTCGATACTTTCCTGATGCAGGAAGATTGCTCGTTCGGCGAGCGCGTCCGCCGATACAAAATTGAGGCGCGTCAGGCAGGGAAGTGGGTGACGCTGGGCACCGGAACGGCGATTGGACACAAAAGAATTCAACCTGTTGCGCCGACAAGTGCTGACGCGGTGCGACTAGTCGCCGTCGAAAGTGCGGCTCGCCCGGTGATTCGCCGACTCGCGGTCTACGACACGGAAGCTCCTCCCCCGAAAAACTGGGACGCTCCGGCAAAGGCCTGGGCCTACGACGAGGTGGGAACATGGAGCGACTACAGCTTCCACATCGATGTAACCGACAAGATTTTGGCCGCTACGCAATATCGTTTGCGGTTTGTTCCACAAGCAGGATGGGGCAATTGCGCGGACCCGATTGAGCAGGTGACTGTTCAGATCGGAGGAGTGGCAGAGCCGAAACTGCTGCGGCCGCTCGCCGGTTCGCGAGATGTTCTGGTTCTCACTATCCCCGGCATCGGACAAAAGGTTATAGTGCAGGGCCACCTGAAGTGCGCCGCCAGTGGAACGGTTCTGCTGCGGAAACTCTGAGATTTCTGACCATGGTGGACCGCTCCAAGTTCTCGCGCAAAAACCTCTACGTTGCCATTCAGAAGGGGTGCATGCTCAGGGTTGTGCCCTCGAAGAGATAGTCGCAAGGCTCGGTTCGCAGGGTGCCATCATGCACAACAAATTTCTTTCTGGCGCCAGTGCCACGCGTGCTCCATAAAGACACACCCGCATACGCGCCATCGCGCCGGACAATGTAGTAGATCATGTCTAGATAGCGCAGTTTAGTCATGTCGTTGTTGTAATTGCGCGCGATCCGTCGCAAAGCTTCCATTCCGGCTTCTTTTGGAGTGGCGCCTTGACGCATCTGGTCGACGATCGTGTGCGCTCCGACCACCTTGATATTTTCCTCACCATTTCCTGTCGCGCCCGCCGAACCTATGTCCTGGTCGGTGTAGCAACCTGCACCGATAATCGGTGAGTCGCCCACCCGCCCCGCAATCTTCCAGGCCAAGCCGGACGTCGTGGTTGCTCCAGAGATTTCTCCCTTCGTATTCAAGGCGGAGACGTGGATGGTGCCGGTAGTCGGCCACAGCACCTGCATCGCTGCCTCGCGCCGCAGGCTCGGCCGGATCCCCATCCGGTCTGCCATCTCCAGCAAGCGCTGCATTGCATTCCTTACTGTGGGCAAATCCTCCGGAGCGGGATGGCGCGGCAGCATCATGGCCATGGGACCCTGTGCGGGTTTCTGGACGACGGGCGGCTTCCAGACGGGACTATCGAGTCCTGGTCCCCACCAGCCGTTGCTATGCTCTTTCCAAAGCAGCCAGATTTTCCGCGCGTCATCCGTCAACAAATCTTCTCGATGGAAACCTTCGTCCACCGCAAATTTTTCAGCCCCGTTCCCCACAATCATCACGTGCCCGGTCCGCCGCATCACCGTTTCCGCCAGCAGGGCGGCATGGCGAATGTTCGGAACAGCGGCGACGGAACCGGCGCGCCGCGTTGGTCCATGCATGACGCAGGCGTCCAATTCCACTACGCCATCTTCATTCGGCAGCCCGCCCAGCCCCACGCTATGATCGTTCGGATCATCCTCACGCGCCTGGCAGATGTGCAGTGCGGCGTCCAGCGTATCTGCGCCACTTTCCAACATACTGTAGGCTTCGGCAACCGTATTGTCTCCGGTCTCGCGGGTCACAATGACAGGCTTTTTTGGCGGTTGATAGTGCACCGGGAGGTCTTCTCGAGCCTTCGCATCGGCGGTTTCGCTCACACCGCTTCCAGCCACTCCCGCAGCCATTAGCGCTGTACGTGACAAAAAATCCCGGCGAGTTGTGGACATAAGTTGTCACCTCCAGTTTTCCAGATCAATGTATCAGAGCATGAAAACTCCATCCGCATGCGACGAGCGGCCGCCTGACGGGGAACAACGAACCGCCGCAAAATTTCACCGATCTCACCGCAACATTCCTTTGTCGGATCGCTCACTGAACCAGGAAGACGATAGAATCAGGTCGCTGTCCTGTCGCTGTGTGGAACGGCGCCCTGCGCTTAATTCTGCAACTGTATCAAGTCACTATGATGTTGAGCTTGAGCCTTACTCACGGAGGCATTTGTATGCGTACGCTTTGTATTTTGCTTGGGCTTGCGATCAGCGCGCCGATCCTGCACGCGCAGCCGAAAGCGCTGTTCTACATGACCAGCGGCCAGACCTCGGTGCAATCGTTCCTCGACCATGCCGACAAAATCGACATTCTGGTGCCCACCTGGTATTCGACCGATGTTCATGGGATGGTGTGGGGCGGCCCGAATCCGCAGGTAATGCAGGTGGCGCGTGAACACCATGTCGAAGTCATGCCGATTTTGAGTGGCAGCGGGATGGGAACGGCGGAATATCATCAGTTCTTTAGCGATCAAGCTGCGCGTCACGCGATGGATGAAGCGCTGGTCCGCATCTGCAAGCAGAATGGCTACCTCGGCATCCAGTTCGATTTTGAAAACATCGACTGGCGAGACGGCGACGCGCTCTCGAAAACGGTGGCGGAAACCGCGGCTGCGCTGCATGCGGCGGGCTTTCAGCTCTCGATCGCTACCGTGCCCAATGCACCCGGCTATCCCGGAGAAACAGCATATAGCGCGTGGATGTTTCGCGATTGGCGCGGCGCCTACGACTTGAAAGCGCTGGCGCAGTCCGCCGACTTGATCTGCCTGATGACCTACGATCAACACACGGCCTACACGCCTCCGGGGCCGGTCGCTGGTTATCCATGGGTGCTTGAAAATCTGAAGTACGCGCTCGCCGTTGTTCCGAAAGACAAACTCTCGCTCGGCATCCCTGTGTACGGCTATCACTGGTTTGCCGGCATGCCCGTCGACGGAAAGAATGTGCCGAACAATTCCGCGGAATATATCGGCACACCTGCGGCGATGCAGTTGGCGCATGCCTACAACGCCAAGCTGCAGTGGGATCCAGAAGATAAAACCGCCTGGTTCTACTTCTACCGCGCTCAGGATCGCGAGTACATCTTCTACACCGATGGCCGCACTTTTGCCGCTCGCTACGACCTGGTGAAACAGGATGGGCTTGAAGGTTTCTGCTCCTGGGTGCTGGGTGAAGAAGATCCCGCGATCTGGCAATTGCTGCCCTCTCACGATCATGCTGCATCGCCGTTGGCCTCGCAGCCGAACAAAAAGTAGGCGCATGGCATACTTCACTGCGCATATTTCTGCTCCGTAGCAGGAATGTGTCGCTGAATCTGGCTCTCAGATGAAATCTTTCCTTGAATGGATGCTGGCGAAAGCAGTTATTTTTTTGCGGGCGACCCTGGCGAAGTCTCCATGATATATTGGGCGCGCATCTTGGCAGCTCGAAAGGAAGCCCGTTATGCAAACGACAGCATGTTCTCTCGGTATGCGGCGGTTGACGTGGATGACCGCTGCTTTATTGTTGGCGTCGGCGAGTGCGGTGGGTGCTCAGGTAGTGATTGCTCCCCCCACTCCGCAGCTTGGATCGTCGAACCCGGTCACCGCTGAACCGCCCGTCCCGCGGCCCCACACCAAGCCGTGTATCGTACAACTTTTTCAGAATATGGAGTTCGCGGATTACAACACCAAGGCATTTAGCTACACTCCTCCCGTTGCCTGTCCGGGTCCGTGGGCGAAGGTCGTTTTCACTGCAGATTTCACTGTGACCGCAGGTCGCCAGTACGATCGCACCGCTGCATTTTATTTGGGCCACGCAAACATTTATTACGGCACGACTGCCGAACCTCGCGCAACGTTGAGCCCATCGTGGCACGTAGAGCGCGATGTCACTGACCTGACGCCGATCTTCAAAGCCGACCAGACCGGCGAAGCCAACATTGGAAATTTTGTGGGCGTGTATGACGGTGTTACTTACAACGGTATTATTTACGCCAACGCAGCTTTGGAGTTTTATCCAGCCTCGTGGCAAGATGGGCCGGCCGTGACACCGGACATCGTCATTCCTGTGAATGGCACCGGCGGCGATGCCGGCACGTTGAATACCACCACCGATCAGATTACGCAGGTGCTGAATCTGCCGATGAATGTGGACCGCGTCTATCTCGACATCATTGCTCAGAGCCAGTCGAACGATGAATTCTGGTACTTCTGCGTGCCCAACGATCAAACCAGCAACCTGGAGAGCTGCGGCAACACCGCCTTCCGCGAGACCGAGGTAACGATTGACGGTAAACCTGCCGGCGTCGCGCCTGTCTATCCATGGATCTTTACCGGCGGCATTGACCCGTATCTGTGGGAGCCGATTGCAGGAGTGCAGACGCTCGACTTTAAGCCGTACCGGGTTGACCTGACGCCGTTTGCTGGAGTTCTGGACGATGGCAATCCGCATACCGTGGGTGTTAGTGTCTACAACGCAGATAGCTATTTTTTGGCGACTGCGAACCTGCTGGTCTATACAGACCACGGCAAGCAGAAGGTTACGGGCGGCGTTCTCAGCAACACTCTTGCCGCGGCGCCGAACCCAGCGGTCACTGAAAAAATCAACGAAGGCGCCGGTGGGATCTATACCGGCAGTGTACTGGTTACCTCGAAGCGCAACTTTGAAATCAGCGGCTACGTGAACACGTCGCAGGGTCGAGTTGATACGACGGTGAAGCAGAGCGTGGATTTCAGCAACAAGCAGGAATTTGTTGTCAATGCCACGACCGACGATCAAAACGCACAGCAGCTAACCACGGTGGACTCAGAAACGAATACCCGCGGCGGATATTATTCTGGGACGCTCGAAAAACACTTCTCCTATCCGCTCAACATAACCTATGCGTTCGTCGCCAATCCTGATGGCACGTACACGCAGGCCACGACGGTCGATCAACAGGACCGGGTCGACACGTCGCAGCAGGTCAATCGATTCCGGGCATACGAAAGCAACCTGAGCAA
>JBARFA010000124.1:0-3780 GCA_049796755.1 Acidobacteriaceae bacterium | reverse complement strand
ACGTCAAAACCCACGACCCGCAGGTACATGGAGGGTGCCCCATTCAAAGCTGCTTTTGGCTTGAGTGGGGTATTTGGAACTCCCCGCAAAAATGCCAAAGGGCGAATCCTCTTGCGAGAACTCGCCCCCAGCGATCCGATCTTTCGAAGATCTGGTGTGTTCGGTGACCAGATCACAACTCTGTCATCCCTTCCGGCTTAGGAATTGCGAGCAGAGCCCGCACCGCCATCCACCTTCCGGTTTTTCATGTTGTGGTCGCTTTCCGTCTGCCTGCCGTCTTCGGTTGCCCGAATCGGGTTTCGTTGCCGATTCCCCCGGTTGGCTTCTGTTCCACTCTCTCCTCTGAAAGATTTCTCTTCCGTTGAAAAGAGTATTGCATGAGATCTCCCTGTTTCTAAAGCTTTATTTCGGTGCAAATCGCGGCCAAATTGTGCATAAATCGCCTCTGTTCATGCACCTTCGAGCAACCTTTGCCCCTTCCGCTTTTTTCCCCGCCGACTGCTCTTCCCACAACATTCTTCTTGCGCTTTTTTCCGCCACAATGTCTTTCCCCGCGCCGCTTGTCCCATCCGCTCTTCAATTCTCGCGCGCGCAAAATCCCGCCACTCCTTCGTCCCTTCCCTCACTTCACCAGCCCCCGATTCCTCCAACATCTTGGATCAAGCTCCACCGAAACACCACGCCCCCATGACGACGCCCGTCGCCCATCCACCTACATCTCGCACACGCAAAAGTAGTTATTTGCAGTCGGCCATTTGGCACGCTCCGTGCCAATTCCTGGCCAGAACCCTCCATGCAAAGCTCAACCCATTGTGAAAGGCAGGCCAACCAGTGACGCCTTACGCTGGACTTTTCCTCCATCTCCGAGTCAGTCCGCTCATCGCAGCGTCTTTCATCCCCACCATGGCCATTGGAGCCTGGCGCACGGATTGGCTATGGAGCCTGCCGATCATCGCCACCACCGTCGTGTTCCACGCATTTGGCCTCAGGCTCCTCAATCAATCTGTCTCCGCGCTGCTGGGTGGCAGGCCGAAAACCATGCTTGTCGAAATTCTCTCCGTGGTCGCCGTCGGTGGAACAGCCTTTGGCTGCGTCGCTCTCCATGGATGCGAGGCCTTCATGTGGGCCTTCGCCTACAGAATGCTGGGCGCGATGCCCGAAGGCGTAAACGCTATGCTCTATTCCCTCGATGCCATGACCACCTACGGTCAATCGGAGATCTATCTTCTGGCCCCATGGCGGTTGATGGGTTCGCTGGAAGCCCTGGACGGATGGATTTTGTTCGGCCTCACCACTGCATTTTTGTTCAACATCATTCAGTCGATCTGGTCGCGCCACACGCGTTCCGAATAAATCCACCCTGCCTGAATCCATCATCGAGACGCGCCGCCCCCGTACCCGCATCGCCCCCTTGTACACTGCTTCCAGATTCACCTCGGCGGGTGGCCCGGCCTAAGCCCTCGCAAAGCTAGTTCCACCATAACCGGGGGTGCCCCGTCCTAGCTCCGCTAGGGCGGGATACGACACAGCCTCGCCCCCGAAAGCCGTGTATGATCGCGCAATATCAACCAACCCATATGCCCACCGGACTGCGCAGATTCCAGAAAACCCGGCAGTTGCACTTCGTCGCATTCAGTTGCTATCGGCGGCAGCCCAAGCTGGGCACCTCGAGCGCTCGAAATATCTTCGAGCAGTCCTTGGGACGCACCCAGCAAGCATACGGGTTTTGTGTCGCCGGGTATGTGGTCATGCCGGAGCATGTCCACCTGCTGCTCACCGAACCCGACACCGCCCCGCTGGCCACGGCACTGCAGGCGCTCAAACAATCAGTGTCTCGGACACTTGCCCTTCGCGCGGACGAACCCTTTTGGCAGGCGCGTTACTATGATTTCAACGTGTGGACCGACAACAAGCGAGCGGAGAAACTGCGCTACATGCATCGCAACCCTGTTGTCAGAGGGTTGGTCGAGAACCCGGAGGATTGGGCATGGTCCAGCTTCCGGCATTATTCGACGGGCATAGAGGGCGTGGTTGAAATCGAGTCGAAGTGGACGGCACGAAAGCGCGAAGCCATGGGAATACAGCCCCGAGTGCGTGCCGGCCCCGTCATCCAGTTCCCGCCCCGGCAAAGCTAGGACGGGGCACCCCATTTGATCCATCGAATAACATGGCAGCCGAAGGCTAGGATGGGCCACCGGGCCGTTCCACAAGGAGCCAATCATGACCACTCTTCGCCAGCGTATGACGGAAGACATGCGGATCGAAAGTCTCTCCCGCAACACCTAGACCTGCTACCATTTCGGCGGGTAGTTAAAGGCACTGGCACGATAAAGCAGCCATAGGAATAAACAACCAAAAGATTGGATCTACAATGCTTGGAGCGCGGTTCCAAATACAAAACTCCGGCAGCCGCGTACATTTCTATTTATTCAAACTCCATCGCGTCGGCGGTGTAGCTGCCGCCCTGCTGCTGTTGATTCTGGGAGTCAGCGGAAGCGTAATGGCGTTCTCAGGCGAAATTGATTGCCTGCTGCATCCCAGTCTCTTCAAGGTATTTCCCGAAGGTCAGCCTCTGTCGTTGAGCCAACTCGCAAGCAGTGCCGCATCCGTGTTGCATGCTGGGGAGTCCATTGGCACTTGTTTGCCTTCGACTAGAGCGGATACTTCTTATTCATTCATTGTTTTCGCAGCACACCGCCGTATTCCTCGGCAGATATATGTAGACCAGTACACGGGCCAGGTGCTGGGCAGCCTTAGTGCGGTCCGGTTTACATCTATCATGAAGGAGCTGCATTCCATTGCAGGGGTGCTGGGTTGTTCGTCAATCATCTTGGTTTTTATGGTGCTCAGTGGACTTTATTTGTGGTGGCCGCGCAAACAAATCAAAATAAGTTTATCCGGCGATGTGCAGCGCCTTTGCTTCGATCTTCATAACAGTATCGGTTTGTTCGCGTCTTTGTTTCTGTTTCTTTTTGCGGTCACCGGCATCTACATGGCACTTGGCCCCCCAGCCTATGCAATTACCAGCAAGCCGGTAAAGCAGCCCGCTTTTTCAACGCCGCAAGTTGGTCTCAAACCAGTTTCACTCGACCTTGTAGCCAGCGCTGCTAAAGATGCATTGCCGGGAGCGACCGTCCTGTGGATCGTTATTCCGCGCCAGCCGAGTGAAGCTTACTTCGTCAAGATGAGATTTCCCGAAGATCGTTCTGACAATGGCAGCAGCGCTGTCTGGATTGACCAATTCTCCGGCAAAGTCCTTACCGTTGCCAACTCGCGCGCGGTTCCATTAGGAAATAAGCTTCAGACGATTAGCCGGGTCATTCACACAGGCGCTGTTTTTGGAGATAGGGGCAGAGCATTCGCCGCATTCATGTCGCTTGTTCTTGTCTTACAGACCGTGACAGGCCTGCTGATGTGGTGGACTCGACGCAGAAGAAAGTTGCCACGCGCAGCAGCCTCCCAACCCTAACGAGTGTTGCCGGGTGCCCCAGTCAAGCCCTCCGTTGGCTTGAGTGGGGTAGGTTCCGCAGCAATCCACTCCAAAGAACCCTACCCCAGCGCCTGAATCACTTCCTCCGTCGACCTCACCCTTCCCATCCTCGGAAAGATCGATTGCACTGCGAAACGATGCAGCTCATCGCTCATGCTCGACATCGCATCCTCCACAAACACCAGCTCAAACCCGCGGTCATACGCCACTCGCGCCGTCGACTCCACGCCAAAGTTTGTCGCCACGCCGCCCATCAAAATCGTTCGCACCCCGCGACGCCGCAATTGCTG
>JBARFA010000123.1:0-38987 GCA_049796755.1 Acidobacteriaceae bacterium | reverse complement strand
CGCGAACATCAGTGCTGCAAGCCATGCGGCGAGACGAAGGCTGAAACCGAATGAGGAGGAAGGAGTGGGTTGGCGAATCGTGCTTAGGTTGAATGCTGGCACATCTTCCATCCTAGATGAGTTTGCGGATCTCGTGTAGCGCGAGCCTTCGATTCGAGCATTCGCCGATCAAAATGCTCCGAGTTTGTCGCCGGTCGTAACGTAGCGGCAGCGGAGATGGGGTGGTAGCCTGATCAAGGACAATCCGATTCAAAAATTGGAGATCGCAGGCAATGCAGGCAAGTTATAGTGGCGTCGAGCTGCCCAAAGACGGCAAGCCGATCGAATATTCCAACGGAACGTATCAAGTACCCGACAATCCCATCATTCCTTACATTGAAGGCGACGGAACAGGTCGCGATATTTGGCGCGCATCGCAACGTGTGTTCGATGCCGCTGTGGCCAAAGCTTACGGCGGAAAACGTGCCGTCAAGTGGTTCGAAATATTTGCTGGCGAAAAGGCGTTTTCTCGCTTTCAGAACTGGCTTCCGGATGACACGGTTCAAGCGGCCCGCGATTTGCGCGTTTCGATTAAAGGACCGCTGACCACCCCTGTCGGTGGCGGCATTCGCTCGTTGAATGTCACGCTGCGGCAGATGCTGGATTTGTATTCCTGCATTCGTCCTGTGCGCTATTACCAGGGCGTTCCCAGTCCAGTAAAGCATCCGGAAAAACTCGACATCGTCATCTTCCGCGAGAATACAGAAGACGTGTACGCGGGCATCGAGTTTAAAGAGGGAACTCCCGAAGCAAAGAAAATTCTAGACTTCCTGAACAACACCATGCTGGCCGGTACCAAGAAAAAGATTCGCGAAGATTCCGGCATCGGCATCAAGCCGATCTCGATTACAGGAACCAAGCGCCTGGTGCGGGTGGCGATTGCCTTCGCACTGAAGCATCATCGCAAGTCCGTCACCCTGATGCACAAGGGAAATATCCAGAAATTTACCGAAGGCGCGTTTCGCGAGTGGGGATACGAAGTCGCGGTCGACGAGTTCCGGGATTCGATTGTGACCGAGCGCGAGAGCTGGATTCTTGGCAACCTGGAATCGAAGCCAGGTCTGACGGTGGAGCAGAACGCTGCCATGATTGAACCAGGCCTCGAGCATGCACCGCAAAAGTTCCGCGATGAAGTGTATGCGGAAGTGAAACATGTGGTCGATAGCATCGGCGTCAGTCACGGACAGGGAAAATGGAAGAAGAAGCTGCTGGTCAACGACCGCATTGCGGATTCCATTTTTCAGCAGGTGATCGTTCGCCCCGATGAATACAGCGTGCTGGCGACTCCAAACCTGAACGGCGACTACATTTCCGATGCTTGCGCGGCGCAGGTCGGCGGCTTGGGAATCGCACCGGGCGCGAACGTCGGCGACGGTTATGCAGTGTTTGAAGCCACCCACGGGACGGCGCCGAAGTATGCGGACAAGGATGTCATTAATCCAGGATCTGTGATGCTTTCAGGCGTCATGCTATTCGATTTCATCGGTTGGACAGAGGCTGCTCGATTGATTGAAAACTCCATGGAGCGGACGATTCAGCAGAAATTTGTCACCTACGATTTTGAGCGGCAGATGCAGGGAGCCACCAAGGTTGGAACCAGCGAGTTCGCAACTCGAATGATTGACAACATGGATGCGGTCGCGATGACTCGCTGATTGCCATTGAAGAAATTTTGTAAAGGAGAAATATGCGGAAGAAAGTTTCAATTGTGGGCGCGGGCAATGTGGGAGCCACGACTGCGCATTGGATAGCAGCCAAGGAATTGGCTGATATTGTTCTGGTCGACGTGGTGGAGGGTGTTCCGCAGGGAAAAGCTCTCGATTTGATGTCGGCTATGCCGGTTGAAAAGCGGGACGTTCACGTGATCGGTTCGAATGATTACGCCGCTACGGCAAACTCCGACGTGGTTGTCATCACGGCGGGAATTCCGCGGAAGCCCGGCATGAGCCGCGACGATCTCCTCCATACCAACTTCAAGATCATGTCGGATGTTGTTAGCAAAGTTGTCGCGGCATCGCCGGACTGCTTCCTTATCATCGTGTCTAACCCTCTGGATGCGATGGCCCAGGCTGCGTACAAGCTTTCGAAGTTCAATCGCGAGCGCGTGATCGGCATGGCCGGGGTACTGGACTCAGCGCGATTCCGCACCTTTATCGCAGACGAGTTAAAGGTCAGCGTCGAGAACGTAACCGCGTTCGTCTTAGGAGGCCATGGCGACACCATGGTGCCGCTGGCGCGCTACTCCACAGTCGCAGGAATTCCGATTACAGAACTCATGGATGCTGCCACGATTGAACGGCTGATTCAGCGTACCCGCGATGGCGGAGCTGAGATCGTGAAGCACCTCAAAACCGGAAGCGCCTTTTATGCGCCGTCCTCAGCCGCCGTTGAAATGGTGGAGGCGATCCTGAAGGATAAGAAGAAGATTCTCCCGTGTGCCGCGTATCTCGAAGGTGAGTACGGCATTCATGGCCTATTCATTGGAGTTCCGTGCAAGTTGGGCGCGCGCGGTCTGGAAGAGATTATCCAGATTAAACTGACCGACGAAGAACAGGCGGGACTCCAGAAGAGCGCAGATTCCGTGAGGGAACTTTGCGCTGTAATCGGCGTCTAGAATTTGTTTGGCAGCAAGAAGAGGCTCGCATCGCGCGGGCCTTTTCTGTCGAAATTCCTGCGGATTGATCAGCGCACTACCAGGGCAACGTCTTTCCCAGGTGAATGAACGCTCCATTCGGTCCGTCTTGCGCAAGGGTGGCTAACGCGACCGAAGTCTTCGCACCGTCGACAATTTCCATAGGCGCGGCGTCGGTGCCCATGTCTGTTTTCACCCAACCTGGATGAGCAGAGTTCACCTTGATGTTGGTGTCTCGCAGTTCGTGCGCCAGGTGAATCGTGAACGCGTTCAGCGCAGACTTCGATGCATCGTAAGCAAAAGCTTTGCTGCTATAGATGGGAGACTTAGGATCGCTGTGCAGTGTATTCGATGCCAGGATGCTGGATAAATTGACGATCCGTCCTGCGGGGCTTTTGCGAATTAACGGCAGCAGGGCCTGGGTCAGCGCGACCGGAGCAAACAGATTGGTCTCGAAGGTTTTTTGCAGCGTCTCAGCAGAAGTGCTGCTGGTCGTATTTCTCCCCCAGCCGCCGTCTTCTGCGATGCCTGCATTGTTGACAAGAATATCGAGCTTCCCGAACTTCTCCTGAATAAATTTCACGGCGGCTTCGCGGTCTTTTGCCTGCGTCACATCCAATTTCAAAGGTTGCGCGTCGATGCCTTCCGCACGAAGTTTTGCCGCTGCTGCATTACCCCTGGCCGCATCGCGCGAACCCACCACGACGGTGATGCCCAGCTTCCCCAGTTGGCGTGCAGTTTCAAACCCAATGCCCTTATTGGCGCCCGTAATCAGCGCGACTTTCTTGCTTTCGCTCATCTCTTCCCCCTGAGCCCTTCTTTACGCCTTAGATCGACGTGAACGCAAAAAGGATTCAGGTCGGCGATATTTAAGCTACGCGACGCGCTCGACGGTGACGCTTTCCAGCACCACGGGAGTGCGCGGCTTGTCGGACCGGTCACGATCCAATTCAGAAATCTTATCTACGATGTCCTGCCCTTCGATGACCTCGCCGAAAATCGTATGATTTCCTGTCAGCCACGGAGTCGCAGCCACAGTGATAAAGAATTGCGAACCGTTCGTATTCGGTCCCGAGTTTGCCATCGCCAACTTGCCCGGCTTATTAAAGCTGTGCGGCGAACCCTTGGTCTCATCTTCAAACTTATAGCCCGGACCACCAAAGCCCGTTCCGGCCGGATCGCCGCCCTGGATCATGAACTTCGGAATGACACGGTGAAAAATTGTTCCATCGAACAACTTATCTTTGGATTTCTTGTTATTGGTCGGATGCGTCCACTCGCGATTGCCTTCGGCGAGGTCGATAAAATTCGCTACGGTTTTCGGCGCTTCTTTTTCAAAGAGGCGGCATACGATCTTGCCTTGAGATGTCTGGAAGGTGGCGTAAGTTCCGGGTGTTTGGGTCATGGTTGGCGAACTCCTCTTGAAAGGTAGAAATCTAGGCGAAAATTCAGATTGCTATCGGTTGAGAATTCAAAAAAGTCGATGGTCAGGGCTGGCTCGGGGCCGGCGCTGGAGTTGTCACTGCCGCTGCAGGCGTCGACGCCGCTGGAGCAGGCGGCATGGCCTGGCCCGGCTGCACAATTGTGACCCCGTTCAGATATACCGGATCGACCGGCTTATCCTGTGAGTTTCGCGGCACCTGCGTAATCGATTCGGCGACCAGAACGCTGGCCGGATCGCATTGCCCAAAGATGGTGTAGTGCTGATCGAGCGAGGGTTGTGGACCTACAGTAATGAAAAATTGGGAGCCATTGGTATTCGGTCCAGCATTTGCCATCGCAAGTCGACCGGCCACATTAAAGTTCAGATTTGGATCGATCTCGTCATTGAAAAAATAGCCTGGATCGCCTTCACCGGTGCCGGTCGGATCTCCCCCCTGAATCATGAACCCCGGAATCACACGATGAAATGTGGTGCCGTTGTAGAAGGGCTTGCCTCGCACTTTCTTGTGGGTGATGGGATCCTTGAATTCCTTCGTGCCCGTTGCCAGTCCGATAAAGTTTGCGACTGCGATCGGCGCCTCTTTGGTGTACAGCCCGCACGTCATCCTGCCCATGGATGTATCCAACACCGCTGTTGGACCGTCGGGTGCGATGGGTGCCTCAATGTGAGCCGTCGTTCCCGGATCGTCAGGCAAAGAATCCGTTGCGGCAGGAGCGGACTGCTGTGATTGTCCGGCAGAGTCATTCGACTGCTGTGGGGTTGTTTGCTGCTGTTGCTGTGGCGTTGCCTGGCGATCGCCAATACGGGGGGCGGCGTACATCTGTCCGTAGACGACAAGGGTGAAAAGGGCGATTGGGTACAGGAGAGGGAGTCGAAAACTTGAACGAACCATCACTCCGTATTGTAACGGGTCGAGGAAATTCTGTGGCTGTGGCCATGTAGCGATCCGAGCTTTGGGAATTCAACGGCGATTCAGAAATGCACCCGATCCTTCGCATGTATGCCGCGAATTTATCTCGAGCCCAAGGTCTTTTAATCTCCAGCTTCCGTGTAAAAAGTACGCACCGTGATATGTTGCACGAATGGCCAAAAAATTCCCAAAATGGGAAGATGTCTCACTTTGGTAACGCTAAAGTAACCTCGGCCATGGAAATACGTACACGATCCGAGTAGTTTACGGAATGAAACCAATTTCCACATTGCAAAAGGCATCAACAAGACTGGTTGTGGCACCACGCGTGCATCATCATAGACACAACCGTCTTAATGCGTAAGTTTTACAGTGAAATCGGAGAGTCAATGCGCCCCTGGATCCCCACCGCGTGCGTGGTCATGCTGCTATGTCTCGTGTCCTTCGGATGTGCCGGAGGGGCCCCCTCCACTGCGGGCTCCACCCTCACATCCCCCACGAATCCGGTTACTTCACCAGTTACCAATCCAGTTACCACACCGGTTACCAATCCTGCTTCCGTGTCAATTGTGATTAGCGACCCCGAAGCCTGCAAAGGATCTGGCGGTCCGTTTACTCATGTCTACGTCACGATTGCGGATGTGCAGGCAAGTACCAACGCAGATGCGGCCCCGAACGACCCAAGTTTCGTTGATCTGACGCCTGGTCTCACCGCAGCTCCGAAGCAAGTGGATCTGATGGGGCAAGCCAACAGTAGCTGTTTCTTGGCTTCGCTGGGTGTAGGTCAGCAAGTGACGGCTGGAAATTATCAGCAAGTGCGCATCTTTCTCGCGCCTGACTCACATGCGTCCAGTATTTCGAATAATGCATGCGGAGCCTCGTATTCGAACTGCCTGGTGCGCACCGACAACAGTCTGCATGACTTGGTGCTTCCAACAGCTGCGACCCAGGGAATTCAACTGATAGGGAGCAACATTATTAACGGGAGTATTGCGTTCAACGCCGGCGACCAGCCCTATATCGATCTGAATATCGACGTGTGCTCGTCCATCCTGGCGGCGGCCAACGGCCAATATGAACTCAATCCAATCATCCATGCCGGCCTGATTCCGTCGACCGGCAGCACGATCAGCGGCACAGTTGTCAGCTCGAAGACGGGGCAACCGCTGTCCGGCGGCAGCGTCGTGGTTGCGTTGGAACAAAAGGATCCGGCGACGGGGATTGACAGGATTCTGATGCGTACGTCCGCAGGCAGCGATGGCACCTTTATTTTGTGCCCGGTGCCTCAGGGAACGTATGATCTGGTCGCGGTCGGCGTGGATGGATCGAGTGTTTCCTATTCGGCAGGCATCGAGATGGGCATCCAGTCTGGACAGTTGGCGGGCAAAATTCCGTTGGTTCCCGGATCGCAGCAGGGAACCTTGGAAGGGCTGATCACGACGCAGGGTACAGGCACGAGTGCTCTTGGCGTTTCGCTCGCAGTGCAGGCAGGCGCGCTTCAGCAGATTGCCACCGACGGGGCCACGATCACCGTGCCGTTACTGCCCGGGCAGAGCCCGTACGACGAAGCAATGTTGACGACGGATGGATCCAGTTGTGCGGGCGGTGTGGATTGTGCGCCATTTTCGATGAAGCTACCCACGTCCACCCCGAATGTCGTCGCTTGCTCCGAACAAACAGCACAGTTTAAGCAACAGCAGGGGACCACTCCCGGATATACGGCGGAATCTGTGGCCGCAATTCCAGGCACTGGCACGGAAGCTGCGTGTACGTCAGGCAGCCTGGAAGCGCCCAATGGACCAGTAGCGGTCGGCTCCGGCGAAACTGCGATGGCCTCGGCAATCAGTTTTAAACAGTGTCAATAGAACACGACGCAACAGGAGTGACGTCGGTTCGATGATGATTGGCGATCCAGTGAATGCTCGGTGAATTCTTTGGTTGCTTCAAGAATAGCGACTGAATGAGGACAACCCGGCTTCCCGTATTTTCATCTTCTACCTAAAAGGAAGGTGGAACGATGACAGATCTTCGCGAATTGAATAAAGACACCCCGGCAGAAGGAAAAAAGGATCCTGGGTCGGCAGCCGATGACGCTGCACGATCGCATCGTCGAGTGGAACGTGAGGCTAACAAGGCGGCGGAACGCGGGATCGATCGGGAGCAGAAGGACGACAGCGGTGAATTCAGCAACGTAGGTCCGGTATAAGACATTTTGTTTCGAGATGGAAATCATGTAACAGCAGGATTCAGTCGCAAAGACTGATTGGGCGACAGCCCTCCCCCAGTCTCGCATTGGTCTCTCAAGGAATTTTGAGACCGATGCGAGACTCTCCATTTCCCGCCGCCTTTGAATCATTCTTGGCGGCGGTCCATCGGTCAATTTTCTTCCAGGAAACTTTGGTTCGGTCAGGAATCGCCAAAACAACTGCGTTCCTTGACTGTGGCCCCATCGCGCTCCAATAATAGATGTTGACCCTTCCGTGTTCTTCCCTGGCAGTTGGATGGCGGTTTCTACGCTACCGCGTGGAGTGCCGTGTGCCTTCGACAGGAATCGGTCGCGCGGGACGCGCATCGAATCCATCGTCTCAAGCATCAGGATAGGGCGGGATCAAGAATCCCTCAACCAAACGCTGGGGTCTGGAGATTCATGAACTACTTCGATAAGGTTGGCAAAACTTCATGAGCGCAACGATGAGCGCAGAGCTTCGCCCGCGCAGAAATCGTGCGGTCACATTCTGGCAATCCACAAACGGAAAGAAAGTCGTCATGGCGGTTACCGGCGCCCTGATGTTCTTATTTGTGATTGGCCATCTGCTCGGCAACCTGCAGGTGTTTGAAGGTCCAGAAAAAATCAACGCCTACGGTCATTTTCTGCACAGCATTGGCGAAGTGCTTTG
This sequence comes from Acidobacteriaceae bacterium, assembly GCA_049796755.1. GTDB lineage: Bacteria > Acidobacteriota > Terriglobia > Terriglobales > Acidobacteriaceae > JAKAAZ01. The sequence goes on along the minus strand of JBARFA010000123.1, from coordinate 31,065 downwards.
GATTGTACGAAGTGTGTTGATCGTCGCGATCATTCTGCACATTACGGCGACGGTGCAATTGGCGTTGCGAAACAAGAAGGCGCGTCCGATCGGCTACTCACGCAAAGAAGCCATCAACTCCTCGTACGCTTCGCGCACCATGTATTGGAGCGGACCCATCGTTCTGGTGTTCATCATCTTTCATCTGCTGCAGTTCACTGCCGGATACATTCATCCCGAGGCGCAGTTTATTCCGGGCGATGTCTATCACAATCTGGTTTCTGGCTTTCAGGTTTGGTGGGTCTCAGTGTGGTACATCTTCGCGATCATTCTCCTGGGCTTCCACTTGCGCCATGGCATTTGGAGCATGTTTCAGTCGGTCGGGATCGCCCATCCTCGTCACACGCAGAACTTGAAACGCGCTGCGCTCTTGATTGCAACTCTGATTGTCCTGGGATACATATCGATCCCGATTAGCATTCTGCTTGGACTCGTGAGATAACATGACACTCGACGCAAGAATCCCTTCCGGCGCGATTGAACAGCAATGGGCCAAGGCCCGCTTCGACATGAAGCTGGTCAATCCAGCCAATAAACGCAAGCATTCCCTGATCGTCGTTGGTTCTGGCCTGGCAGGAGCCTCTGCATCAGCCTCCCTCGGCGAGCTGGGCTATAACGTCAAATGCTTTTGCTTTCAGGACTCGCCTCGTCGCGCGCACTCCATCGCCGCGCAAGGTGGCATTAATGCAGCGAAAAACTATCCCAATGATGGGGAGAGCATTCACCGGCTTTTCTATGACACGGTGAAGGGCGGCGACTTTCGCGCGCGCGAAGCCAACATCTATCGGCTGGCGGAAATCAGCAATCACATCATCGATCAATGTGTCGCCCAGGGAGTTCCGTTTGCACGCGAATACGGTGGAACCCTGACGAATCGATCCTTCGGTGGCGCCCAGGTTTCGCGTACCTTCTACGCACGTGGCCAGACAGGACAGCAACTTCTTCTCGGCGCGTATCAGGCGCTCGAACGCCAGGTCCATGCCGGAACCGTGACCATGATTCCTCGCACAGAAATGTTGGACCTGGTCGTGATCGATGGTCAGGCAAGAGGAATTGTCACGCGCAACCTGGTGACCGGAAAATTCGACGTTCATCTGGCGGACGCTGTAATCCTGGCGACCGGCGGCTACGGCAACGTCTACTATCTATCGACCAACGCCAAGGGCTCGAATGCCACCGCCATATGGCGTGCGCACAAGCGTGGTGCGCTGTTCGCCAATCCCTGCTTCACGCAGATCCATCCCACCTGCATTCCGGTCTCCGGCGAGTACCAATCGAAGTTGACGCTGATGAGCGAGTCGCTACGCAACGACGGACGCATATGGGTGCCTAAGATGAAAGGCGACAAGCGCCCACCGAACGAAATTCCTGAAGATGAACGCGATTATTACCTCGAGCGTCGCTATCCCAGCTTCGGCAATTTGGTGCCGCGCGATGTCGCTTCGCGCAATGCCAAAGCGGTTTGCGATGAAGGGCGCGGGGTAGGGAAGACGGGGCTGGGCGTCTATCTGGATTTCTCCGAGGCGATCGCGCGTCTGGGCGAGAAGACAATCCGTGAGCGCTATGGAAATCTGTTCGACATGTATCAGCGCATCACGGATGAGGATCCCTATAAGGTGCCGATGCGCATCTATCCCGCGATCCACTACACCATGGGCGGCCTATGGGTGGACTATCAACTACAGACCACGATTCCAGGACTATTTGTGCTGGGCGAAGCGAATTTCTCCGATCACGGCGCCAACCGTCTGGGTGCCAGCGCACTGATGCAGGGACTTTCGGACGGCTATTTCATCATTCCGTATACCGTCGGAAATTATCTGGCGACCAACAAATTCACCAAGGTGGATGATTCGCGTCCCGAAGTGCAGAGTGCACTGAAAGAAGCCCGTCAAAAGATCGACAAGCTGCTTGCCATTCAAGGAAAGCGCACCGTGGATTCTTTCCATCGCGAGCTAGGCAAAATTGTTTGGGACTACTGCGGTATGGCGCGCACGGCAGAGGGACTGGAAACTGCGATTGAAAAAATTCGCGCGCTGCGTCAGGAATACTGGCAGAACGTGACCGTCCCCGGCAGCGGAGAAGATCTGAATCAGAGTCTCGAAAAGGCTGGGCGCGTGGCCGATTTCTTCGAGTTGGCGGAGTTGATGTGTATCGACGCTCGCGATCGGAACGAGTCCTGCGGCGGCCATTTCCGCGAGGAGTATCAAACGCCGGACGGCGAAGCTCAGCGCGACGATGAGCACTATTCCTATGTGGCTGCCTGGGGCTATCGCGGTGCTGATGCACCCCCTGAACTGAACAAGGAACCACTCGAGTTCCACTACGTTCATCCGAGCCAGAGGAGCTACAAGTAATGAAACTCACATTGAAAATCTGGCGGCAGAAGAACTGTAAAGAGAAGGGCAAATTCGTCACCTACCCAGTCGACAACGTAGATCCGGAAATGTCCATGCTGGAATGCCTCGACGTGCTGAATGAGTCGCTGATCGAGCGCGGCGAAGAGCCGGTAGCGTTTGAACATGACTGCCGCGAAGGCATCTGCGGTTCCTGCGGATTCATGATCAACGGCGTGGCGCACGGTCCAGAGCGCGCAACCACGGTCTGCCAGTTGACCATGCGGCACTTCAAAGACGGCGACCAGTTGGTGATTGAGCCCTGGCGTGCGCTGGCGTTTCCGCTCATCAAGGATCTGGTGGTCGATCGCCTCGCCTTCGATCACATTATTGAGGCCGGCGGCTACATCTCGGTTTCGACCGGTCACGCGCCAGATGGCAATACGCTCCTCGTCGGCAAAGAGACCGCCGATCAAGCCATGGACGCCGCCTCCTGCATTGGCTGCGGAGCCTGCGTGGCAGCCTGCCCGAATGCCTCCGCTGCGTTGTTTACCGGCGCGAAAATTGCACACCTTGGAATTCTTCCCCAGGGTGGCCCGGAGCGTGATCGCCGCGCCTTGCGCATGGTTGCGCAAATGAACGCCGAAGCCTTCGGCAATTGCACCAGTATTGGCGAGTGCACGGGCGTATGTCCCAAAGAAATTTCCTTGGGCGTGATCGCCACCATGAATCGCGACTACCTTTGCGCCAGCATGAGAAAACGTGAAGATGTCGAGGTCGATATCACTCCGGCGGTTGAACTGATCGCGAAGAGCTAGCCTCGACGCGGCCTATAGATTTGCCGCTTCACGCGGGCTCGGAATCAATTGCGTCAGCAGGCGGCGCAGAGCATGTCCGCGGTGGCTGATTTTATATTTCTCTTCCAGACTGATTTCCGCCATCGTCTGGTGCAACTCCGGCACGTAAAACAGAGGATCGTAGCCAAAGCCGCCTCTGCCTCGCGGAGTTTCGAGGATGCTGCCTTCCACGGTGCCGTGCGCAACCGCGATGCATTCTCCGTTGCGGGCCGCCGCCAACACACAGCGGTAGCGACCCGTTCGCCGTAGCGGCGGAATTCCTCGCATATTTTCCAGCAGGAACTGATTGTTGCGCGTGTCATCGTCGGTTGGATGGATTGGCTCCGGATCATAACCTGCATCCGCTGCGTAACGTGCGGACCGTACGCCCGGCGCACCGTGTAATGCATCGACCTCTAGCCCAGAGTCGTCGGCCAGCACGATCGCTCCCGGTGCATGACGGCTGTATTCAATCGCCTTGATTCGGGCGTTCTCTTCAAATGTGGCGCCATCCTCGGCTGGCGGATCAATGCGCTCCATTCCCGAAAGACGGACGAAAGCAACGTCGTGTGCGTGCGGCTTGGAGGCGACTTCGAAATCACGAAGTTTTCCAGGATTTGTCGTCGCGACATGGAGTAGAAGTGGCATCGTTGAAATCGATCTCTCATTGAACCTGCTGGCGAGATTGGTCGCGCTTGGCGAAAACTTTCTAATCCCGCAGACGGAGATGAGATACAAATGTCTACTTGGCGGGTGCCACCGCGACGACTTGGATCGTCATTCCGGAAACCGTGCCCTTGACCACTGCGGCCGCGCCGGCGAGCACATACAGCTCCTTCTTCACTTCAGGGTTAGCCTGAATCGTATACACCTTGTCACCGACGACGAGCGCATACGGGGAGCCCATGCCGACGCATTCACGCGTACACTTTTGCGCGCTGGCACCGGCCATCATGTGGTGCGCGCCGCACATCTGATCGCTAACGATGCCCCTCAGTGTTGTGGTCTGGGCGCTGGCAACGCCGCCGGACAATATGGCGACGATCGCGAGCATTCCAGACAAGTAAAAGCTCTTCATACGAATTCCTTTCAGATGGGGGAATTGATTCTGCAGTAATCTTTCCAGCCAGAGCCTTCAGTATAGCGGCTTCGAGTCCGCGTTCGGCAGAAACGGCTGCAAGGGACATCCTTCGCATCGTGGCGTAGTACCGCAATGACGCTTGCCGACTTCGACAATCAGGGCGTGCAGTTCGTTGGCGTGGCGCGCTGTTTCCTCGCGCGCAGGACTGGCAATCGCGCCGTCTCCCAAAGCCTGCAAATCCGAGTAGCGCGCGTTAGCGGGAAGAAGCTCATGCCGCGTGGCCACACGCCGCAGATACTCGTCGACGACAAACACTGGATGTTCGAGCGCATAGAGCAGAATGGCATCAGCGGTTTCCGGTCCAACCCCGGGCAGCGCGAGCAATTGCGTGCGCAACTCCGTCGTGGGCGCCATCGCCATTTTTTCCAGTGAGCCGCTGTAGCGTTCGTCTAGAAATTCGACAAACGCTTTGATGGAGGCTGCCTTTCGCTGAACAAATCCCGAGGGTCGAATCAGCTCGCGCAGTTTTTCTTCCGAGATGTCTCGAATGCCTTCAATGCTCAGGATGCAGGCCTCGCGCAAGTTCGCGATGGAACGCTCGACACTGCGCCACGCAGTCGCCTGCGTGAGGAACGCACCGATAACGACCTCAAATGCGGTCTGGGCGGGCCACCATTTGCGGGTTCCATAGGCCTCGAGCAACGCCGCGTACATCTTGCGCAATTGCTGCTCGGATTGTGATCCTTCAGACCTGCTTGACGATTTGTGATGATGGCGGCTCATGGAATTTTCATGTGCTGGCAGCGTTCCAGCTCTCCTCAGTATCCTATGTCTCATGAAGGTACATACGGAATACCTGACCATGCAGACGCCTCAGCGGCGAGAAATTGTCCACATCACGCCGCAGGTCGAAGAGATTGTTCGCCGCAGCGGAATCCAGGATGGGCTATGCTCCGTCTCGCCGATGCACATCACCGCCGCGGTGTACGTCAACGACCTGGAAGAAGGACTCATCGAGGACATCATGGAATGGCTGGACAAACTGGCGCCCGTCGGTCCGGATTATCGCCATCATCAGACCGGAGAAGACAACGGGGATGCGCATCTGAAGTCGCTACTGCTGCATCATGAAACAACGTTGCCCATCACCGGCGGCAGGCTGGATTTGGGTCGATGGCAGCGCGTCTTTTATGCGGAATTCGACGGGCAGCGACGCAAGCGCATCATTGTGAAAGCCATGGGCATAACGGAAAAGGGCTAGGGCGCCGCGCTTTATTTTGTTTGCGAAGCCGCACGACAAGGTCAGGCGGGATGCCGCCGGTTGATTTTGCCGCATGAATGCGTCGAGCCAGCCCACTTTATTGCGCTGCAATTCTCAGTCATACTAGGTTGCATGTCCGCCAACGATAGCGAACTCGCCCGCCTGGTCGAGGAATTGAACCGCTCCGTCAACCGTGCGCCGCGTGTCGGTGACAAAACCGGCACAAGTCCCCGCGACCTCGACCAACTTCTCGCTCTCGCCGCTCAACGGCAGGCCTCCGACCTGCTGCTCGTCGCAAATTCGCCCATCGCGTTTCGCGTCAACGGAGCCTTGGCTACCGCCAGCAGCACCCTTACGTCCTCCGATGAAGTGCGCAGCTATCTGCAACCCTTGCTGACCGGCACGCTGTCGCAGGAGCTTGAGAGAAGTCGCTCGGTGGATTTCTGCTTTATGCGCCCCAATATCGGCCGTTTTCGCGCCAACGTCCACTATCAGCGTGGCAGTTTGGCGGCGGCGATCCGCCTGCTTCCCGCGCAAATTCCGTCGCTCGATTCGCTCCATCTCCCCGCCATCCTGGCCCAACTCGCCGAGCGCCGCCAGGGTTTCGTCCTCTTCACTGGACCAACAGGCTGCGGAAAGACGTCGTCGCTCGCGGCACTCATTGACCTGATCAACGCCCGACGCCGCGACCACATCATCACCATTGAAGACCCCATCGAGTACGAGCATCCCAACCGCAGTTCCATTGTTGAACAGGTGGAGGTGGGCGCCGATGCACGCGGATTTGCGGAAGCGGTGCGCTCAGTCCTGCGGCAAAATCCCGACGTAATTCTGATTGGTGAAATTCGCGACGCAGAAACCATGTCGGCCGCGCTGACGGCTGCGGAGACTGGTCACCTTGTGCTTTCTTCGCTGCACACCAATGACACCGCCCAAACCATTAGCCGCATCCTCGACGTATTTCCGACCGGACACCAGCAGCAAATCCGGCAGCAGCTGTCGTTGGCGTTGCTGGCCATCGTTGCGCAGCAGCTTGTCCCGGCGTCAAACGGCACTGGTCGTTATCCGGCGACCGAAGTGATGATGGCCAACTTCGCCATGCGCAACCTGATCCGGCAGGGCCACGATCACCAGATTCGTTCGCAAATCATGATCGCTCGCGGTGAAGGCATGATGACCATGGATCAATCTTTAGGCGAACTGGTTCGAGCGAATCGCATCTCTCGTGAGACTGCGTTTGCCCACTGTCATCAGCCGGATGACCTGCGGCGCCAACTGGAGTCGACGGTTGTTTGAAGAAGTGAGTGTTATGGAACTGGGGCGCAAGATCGCTCCGCAATGATCGATGCCGCGACCGAATTAGCTGACGACAGAAAGCTCTTCTTCCAGCATTTGTTTTTCGTGCAGCTGCGTGTAGTAGCCGTTGCGAGCGACAAGTTCGTCATGCGTTCCCAGCTCGACGATGGAACCATCCACCAACACAGCAATCTGATCGGCGTGGCGCACGGTCGAAACACGGTGAGAAATAAAAATCGTGGTGCGGCCGCGCATGGCTTCTGCCAGCCCCTGCAGAATTCTCTCTTCGGTGAAGGTGTCGACGCTCGATAGCGCATCGTCAAGGATCAAGATGCGAGGGTCGCGGACCAGCGCGCGGGCAATAGCAGTGCGCTGCTTCTGACCGCCCGATAGCGTGACGCCGCGTTCGCCGACGAGGGTGTCGAAACCTTTTGGGAACTCAAGAATTTCATTGCGGATATGCGCCGTGGCGGCCGCGTCGAGAATTTCCTGCTCGGTTGCAGCCGGCGCTCCAAACGCAACATTTTCGCGGATCGATTCGCTGAATAAAAAGGTCTCCTGCGGTACAAATCCAATTGCTTCTCGCAGTTTTGCCAGCGGATAATCCATGACCGAGTGACCATCGACCAACAGCATTCCGCGTTGCGCTTCGAGCAGCCGAGGAATCAGGCGCACCAGAGTAGTTTTGCCGGAGCCGGTTGGACCGACAATCGCGAAGCTGCTGCCTGCCGGAATCCGTAGATTGATATCTCGCAGTACCGGTGCTGCGGCGTTGTCATACGTGAAGCTCAGATCTCGAAACTCAATGGCGCCGCGAATCTCTGTTGTGACGGCGCCGGTCGCTGGTAAGGTGGCGTCCGAAATGGAAGGCTCCGCGATAAGAACGTCATGGATGCGTGTTACGGATGCGGTGCCACGCTGCACCAGATTGACGACCCACCCCAACGCGATCACCGGCCAGGTGAGCATGGTCATATACATCGTGAATGCGACGAACGCGCCCACCAGGATTTTGCCGCTCACGACTTCATGTCCTCCCACCAGCAGCACCACGACGAGGGACAACCCGAGCATGAATTCCAGAGTGGGCCACAACATTCCCATCAGACGAACCAGGCGCAGGGCGCGATGAATGTACTCCGTGTTAGCACGCTCAAAGGCCGAAATTTCTGCCTCTTCCTGTGCAAACGCACGCACCAGGCGTGCGCCTGAAACATTCTCCTGCACTTGCGCGGAAATGTCAGAGTACATGGCCTGGATGCGCTCAAACCGTTCATGGATCTTGCGTCCAAAATACTGCACCAGAATGCTGGCCGCCGGCAGCGGCACAAACGCCAACAGCGTCAGCCACGGACTGATGCGAACCATGAAAATTAGCGCGCCAATCGTGAACAGAATTGTATTCGCGCTATACATAATGGCCGGACCGAGCAACATTCGGACGGCATTCAGATCGTTCGTTGCGCGTGCCATAATGTCGCCCGTGCGATTCTCCTGGAAGTAGGAGGGAGCCTGGCGTTCCAGCACTCGGAACAAGTCGTTCCGTATGTCGTATTCGATCTCGCGCGAGATACCGATGAGGACCCATCGGGTGAGAAAAAGGAATATGCCTTTCGAGACGGCGATAACTACGAGCAACTCGGCGTAATACTCAACATCGTGATAACTGAAATGGTGAGTAATGTCGTTGACAGCCTTCATCAGAACCAATGGAAGCATGATCCAGATGGCGTTGCTGCAAACGGCGAAGAAACCGCCCAGCAGAAATCCGCGGCGGTAGCGTCGCATGTACGGAAACAGGGGGCGCAGATTTTCGAGCAGTGTCAAAAGGGGTGCCTTCTCACATTTGATTGTAGCCAAGAAGGATAGTTGCAGGAATCGCAGATTGTTCGCTGGCGACGTGCTTACGTTGGGGTACGCAGCAGCAAATATCCGCCGACCAGCCCAAACAGCAAATCGGGTGACCACGCGGCCAGCACGGCCGGTAGGGTATTGACGTTACCCATGGCTTCAAATAGCCCTGCAGCGATCCAGTAAGCAATGGCCACACCAATAGCGACAGCGACGCCCGTCAATGATCCGCGCCGCCCCATCGAAAGCGAAAAGGGAACAGCCAGAATTGCCATCACCAGGGTGACCAAGGGATACGCGATCTTCTTGTCGAGTTGAACCCGCAAGGGAAGCGTGTCGAAGCCGCTCTGGCTCAGGTCGTGGATGTAGTGCGCAAGTTCCGCGAACGTCATCTCGGAAGACTGCAGATCTTCTTTCTTAAAGTAGCCCGGCGGTTCCGTGATGCTCGAAAATACTTCACTGTTAAATTTGCGATACGACGAAATTGTGCCGCCCTGGAAGGTTCGTTCCCAGCCATCTTCGAATGTCCACTCGTGCTGCTGCGGATCCCAAACCACGTCCGACGCAAAAATGCGCCCTGCGAGAACGAAGCTGTTGGGCTGAAACTCCAAAACTGTCAGGTTGGCGAAACGATTGTTAGCCGAGTCGAAATATTCGTAATAAAAAATGCGCGCGCCCTCATTCGGCTTAGTTCTACCAAATACCCATTCACGATCGGGACGAAGGAAAGTGCGGGGCGGCTTGCCTTTGATTTCGCTGCGCAATGCCTCTTGTTTGCGATTCGCGTTTGGCAGGTAGAACTGGTCGAAGGTGAACATCACGACCGAAAGGATGGCAGCGATCATGAAAATCGGCACCACCGCGCGATACAGGCTGATGCCGGTGGCCTTCATCGCCGTCAGTTCACTCGACCGATTCAGCGTCCCGATGGTCACCAGGACAGCGATCAACACGCTAAGAGGCGTGATGGTGTAGATCATGCTTGGCGTCAGGTTCAGCAGATATTCCCCGACAACTTCCAGAGACGCATGATTGCGGATGATATCGCTGAGCAGCTCAAACAATGAGAAGATCAGCGACAGCATCACGAAACTGATCTCGACCAGAAGGAAGCTGCCAACAAACGAGCGCAGCACATAATCGTCCAGAATTAGCGGAAAGCCCTCATACAGCGTGGGCCGCGGCAGAGCGTCGAACACCGCCCCTGGGGATGGCTCTGCTCCTCGACGAAAGATCTTGCGCACCTTTTCGCTGACCCGAGGCATGGGGAAACGAACCGTACCACGCGACATTTGGTACAGCAGCAACGTGCCTGCCATGCCGAACAACAGATTGGCTCCCCACACGCCAAGCACGACGGGAATTTTTTGCTGCCTGGCCAGCGCCATCCCAGTGGAGGAGAGGAAGTAGTACACAAAGACAAGGAAGATCGTCAGCACGAAGCCCATGCTTTTGCCGCCGCGCCGTGACGACAATCCCAGCGGAATCCCGACCAGCATCAACACTAGGCATGCGGTGGGATAGGCATAGCGCTTTTGCAATTCAATTTGATACCAGCGACCATTTGCGGAGTGTGCACGGTCATACAGCTGGCGATTCGACATGGCAAGGATCGGAACATCGCTATGACCAATGCGCGTCGTGTCCTGTCCGCTGCTGTTGATCTGAATGGGAAGATCGGTCTCCGCAAAAGTAGAAATGCTGTACGCTCCGGGATCGTTCGGAGGCATTTCATGCTGCTCGCCGTTGCGTAGACGCATGCGCAGATCGTGGTGCTGTCCGCCAACGACGGTGGCTTGCTGGGCTAATGTAATTTTCGGAGAGCGAGGATCGCTGATATCCGCTAAAAATACGTGTGACCATACGGAAGCGTGACGGCCAACCCGGACATCCTGCACGTAGAGAATGGAATTTTTGAAGTCTTCATAGAAAACTCGAGGCTGCACCTGAAACGTGGCCTGCGAATCTCGCAGCGAATTTTCCACCCTCAACATCGCTGTGGTTGCCTTGGGTGCAAGGTACAGCGAATTGAATAGACCAAGAAACCAAGCCGCAACACCCACGATGGCTACAATGCGAACAAACTGAAACACACCGAAGCCGCAAGCCCGCATCGCTGTGACTTCGCTATCGGCAGCCAACCGGCTCAACCCCAGCAGCACGCCCACCAGCAGCGCCATCGGGATCGTGACAGTTAAAGAATTCGGCAGAGTGAACAGCACCAACTTCAGAACGCTCATCGGAGAAGCGCCGTCCTGCACGACCAGTTCCAGAATCTGCACCAGTTGGGGCATGAACAGCACAAACGTAAATAACCCGATGCCCACCAACGTGTGGGACAGAACTTCGCCGAGAATGTAGCGTGTCAGGATGCGCACGGTGGTCGTCTTAGGCCTTCGTCATCGGTCGACGGAATCTACTCAGCATGAATCTTCAGTGTAGCTCTCGGGTAGCCGTCGTTGCCCCGAACTTCGCGGCAATTTCGTTCGTGCTACCCTGATCGGTGCCCAGAAAACGGTTGTATCTCATAGCCGTCGTGGGCCATCGATGTAGGACTCAAGGAGAGCACTCGCATGCAGTTCCGTCCATCCCTCCATTCTATTGTCATCGCTTCGGCTTGCATGGTTCTGGCGCCGTCTTTATTGGTCGTCCACGCACAGAGCTCGCAGAATGCGCCGCAGGCGGCGACCCATGGAATCAACGTTGCCAACATGGACCGGTCGATAACGCCGGGAGATAACTTCTACCTGTATGCCAATGGTGACTGGATCAAGCGCGCAGTCATTCCTGCAGACCGTGCCGGGATCGGCGTTTTCTCCAAGTTGGATGATACGGCCAACAAGAATACCGCAGCGCTGATTCAGGAATCTGCCAAGGCGAATGCTCCGGCGGGGTCGAATGCTCGCAAAATTGCCGATCTGTACAACTCCTACATGGATCAGTCCACGATTGAGGCGAAAGGGCTGAAGCCGCTGCAGCCTCATCTTGCCGCCATTGCAGCGATCAAAACCAAAGGTGACCTGGCCCGCGTCTTGGGCGAGAGCCTGCGGGCCGATGTGGATCCGCTCAACAACACCAACTTTCATACGGCAAATCTGTTCGGCTTGTGGGTCGCACCGGGTTTTCACGATCCGGCACATTACCATCCATATCTCCTGCAGGGCGGAATTGAGCTGCCCAACCGCGAGTACTACCTGGATGACAGTGCTCATATGAAGCAGATCCAGGCGCAATATCAGACCCATGTGGCGGCGATGTTTCGGCTCGCTGGCTTTGATGATGCCGGCGCGCGAGCAACTCGTGTGATCGCGCTGGAAAAGGCAATTGCGGAAACGCATCGAAGCTTGGCCGACAATGAGAATATTCACAAGGCGGACAATACGTGGAAGCGCTCGGATTTCGCAACGAAGGCTCCGGGCCTGGATTGGGCAGAATATTTCCGTGCCGCAAAGCTGGTAGATCAGGATAGTTTCATCGTCTGGCAGCCGAGCGCATTTACCGGCGAAGCGGCGCTGGTGGCGTCGACGCCGGTGGATACCTGGAAGGATTGGCTGGCGTATCACTTGATTGAACAGTACGCAGGCGTGCTGCCAAAAACGCTTGCAGATGAGCACTTCGATTTCTTTGGGAAGACTTTGGCCGGAGTGCCGCAGCAGCGTCCTCGCGCACAACGCGGAGTTTTCGTCGTCGACGGTCTGCTCGGGGATGCGGTCGGAAAGATGTACGCACAACGGTACTTCTCACCGGAAGCGAAGGCAGCGGCGCAGGCCATGGTGGCCAACATCATCGCGGCTTATCGTGTGCGCATTCAAGGCCTCACGTGGATGGCTCCAGCCACCAAGGCTGAGGCTGAAGCAAAACTGAATGCCTTATACGTCGGCGTCGGCTATCCGGAAACCTGGCATAGCTACGAGGGCTATGTAGTCAAGCCGGATGACATTTTCGGCAACATCTGGCGCGGTGGAACGTTCCGCTACCATCAGCAGATTGATCGCCTCGGCAAGGATGTCGATCGCAAGGAATGGTCAATGACGCCGCAAACGGTCAACGCGGTGAACCTGCCGTTGCAGGATGCACTGAACTTTCCGGCGGCAATTCTGCAACCTCCCTTCTTCGATCCGAAAGCACCCGCGGCCGCCAACTACGGTGCCATCGGGTCCATCATTGGACATGAAATCAGCCATACCTTCGACACAGAAGGCAGTACATTCGACGCAACGGGCCGTTTGCGTGACTGGTGGACTCCAGCGGATCTGGCGCATTTCGACGCTGCCACAGCCAAGCTGGCCGCGCAGTACGACACCTATATGCCGTTCCCTGATCTCCATGTGAATGGAAAGCAGACGCTGGCGGAAGACATCGCGGATGTCGCGGGACTTTCCGCCGCGCATGACGGATATCGTGCATCGCTTAAAGGCAAAACTGCGCCGGAACAAGATGGATTCACGGGCGACCAACAGTTCTTCATCGCGTTCGGTCAGAACTGGGGATCGAAAGCTCGGCCGGCCGCGCTGCGCCGCCAGGTGATGACGGATCCACATGCACCGGCGCAATATCGCGCGGATACGGTGCGCAACATCGATGCATGGTATGCAGCTTTCGACGTGAAACCAGGTCAGACACTGTACCTGGCTCCGCCGGATCGTGTTCGTATCTGGTAAGTCGCAACACAAATTGTAGGCGCTCGACTAATACCAGTTCCTGACGTGCGGCCAAAAGGCGGAGAGGGAACCCCTTCCGCCGCGGCAGAGATAGATGGGTCTGTTTTCAAACGGCATGGCTAGTGGATTGTCGGTTGCTCCGACCTGCTGCACGGACTCGCAGTACTTCTCCACATCGGATTTGCGTTCCCCAACGACAATCATCACCGCGCCGGTATAGCCGCGCGGACCCCAGAAATAATAATTCTGGTGGCCGCTGACCGCCGGCGGTAGTCCATACTTCGGCCCGAATAAATCGATCGCGGCCGCCTCGCCATAGTTGTTGCAGAAGATTCCCGCTTTGGCCCGATCGGCAGGCGACAGCGAGTTGTAAATCCGCGCAACCTCGGCCACCAGGCCGTGCCAACCAAATCGATCCGCATAGAACTGAGGCAGTGGACCTGTTTTTGCCGTCTCAGTATTTTGGCTGGTCAGGTGAAGCGCTTTGGTGTACTGAATCCAGGTATACGGCGGCATGACAGGAATTCCCATGGGCAGAGTAATCGCTCCGAGGATGACCATCACGGCACACCAGGCTGGCAGCAGCCACGCTGTTTTTCGCGAACCGGAAAAGAGATTCTGCCACGCCAGTGCACCCGCAGCGAATAACACTGGATAGACCGGTGCCACGTAGTAGTCCTTGGCAAGCAGGTGGATCATGATCGCGAGCAGCACGACATACATCAGGCCAATCCAGCGAAACCCGCGCGCAGCCTTCGCGACGAACAGCCAAACTAATCCCGGCAGCAGAAGGAAAATGCTGATGGGATTCAGCATCATGATTTGTGCGCCGACGAAAGCGACAGGCCCCAGTTTCACATTCTTATGGCTGTGATTCACGTTGTTCAGCCAGACCAGCGTCGGCCATTGATGATGAATCTGCCACAACACGTATGGCAGAGAGATCAGAACGATGAGTCCGACCGCCGCCAATGTCCAGCGACTCCAGAGAATTCGCCGTTGCGGAGTCAGTAGAAGTCCGAGCAACAGCGCCACCAGGAAAAACGCCATCGACGGCTTGTTCAGTAAACCCAGGCCGCCAAGGATACCGAAAAGTATCCACCATTTCGGACTGTTTCCGGCAACCATAAGAAGCACCACGACCATGCATCCCATCCAGAAGACCGGCTCGAAAGAATTCATGGATAGGAAGCTGTCGATTCCCAGATAGACGGGTGCGATCAAGACCGCGATCATTGCCATTACCTGAGCGATTCGCCTGCCGCCTAATTGCCATGCCAAAATTCCAGTCAGGAAAACTTTGACCGCGCCGGCGAGCGCCGAGAAGCCGCGAAACAGGGCCAGATGATGGAATCCAAATAACAACTCGGCGATGCGCGCCTGCAGCGCCACCATGGGCGCCTGATCGACATAGCCCCATGCGAGGTGCCGTCCGCAGACGATGTAGTACATTTCGTCGCGAAATATTCCGTAGCCAAAATGCTGTGCCAGCAGATTTCCAACGAACTCAATTGCAAATTTGATCGCCGCAAATGCGAGAGCAAGCTGAACGACTGGCTTCCAGGATTCTGCAGTGCTTGTTTGAATTCTCATTAGCTCTCCGGGTCAGATAGCAGTCGTGCAGGGTTCCGCTGCGACAGCGAATAAATCAAAATACGAAGATACGGCTGAAAAGTTCCCGCGTGTGAACTTCGCGTTGGATTATGCCCGCAGAGAGAGAGTCAACAGTCCTATTCCGGCCGCTCGCTCGCGGGAACTGAAGGTTGGAAATGGGCGCAGATGGCTTCCGCAACCTTGCGCGACACAACCGACTGCAGCGCTTCAAGAGAGGCAGACTGGATCGCCCGCAAGCTGCCGAAGTGAGTGATCAGGCGGTTGCGGGTTTGCGCGCCGACGCCGGGAATCCGCAGAAGGTCGGAGTCGCGATCGCGCATTTCTCGCCGCTTGCGATGATAGGTGACGGCGAATCGATGCGATTCATCCCGAATACGCTGCACCAGATGCAGCACCGGCGAGTGGCGATCGAGGACCACCGGTTCATCCTCCTGGCCATATACGTAAATCACTTCTTCCCGCTTCGCAATGGCTGCGAGCGGCTGGCTTGTGAAGCTCAATTCTTCCAGCGCCGCGGCTGCAGCGTGCAGTTGGCCTAATCCACCATCAATCAAAATCAGGCTGGGCATCGGCCGATGTTCTTCCTGAAGCCGACGATATCGACGGGTGACCACCTCCCGCATGCTGGCGAAATCGTCGACGCCTTCCACTGACTTGACCTGAAACTTGCGATACTCCGATTTGTTCATCGCGCCTTTTTCCCACACCACCATGGAGGCCACAGTTTCCGCGCCTTGAATGTGAGAAATATCGAAACACTCGATGCGTTCTGGAAGCGCTGGGAGGTTGAGCGCATCCTGCAGCGCCTCCTGAATCACCTTCATGCTGGGTTGCAGCACTCGAAAGCGTTGATCATAGGATTGCTTGGCATTCTGACCGGCCAGGTCCAGCAGGGAACGCTTTTCACCCCGCTGCGGCACCGCGATTTCAACCTTATGCCCGGTATGTTCGCACAGCAATTCCGCCAATGGCGCACGATCTGCAAAGTCAACCGGCACGTAAATATTTCGCGGAACATATTGCTGATCGATATACAGCTGCTTCAGCAACGCAGAGAAAAAAACTGCGGGCGCAAATGTTTCGGCTGACGAAGATTCCTCGGATTTGGCGTTGGCCGACGCGTCGTTCGCTTCTCCCAGAGAATCGTCTCTCGTTGTGTCTGGTTCGACTTCTGCGGCGGTGGGAACCTGGGACTCAGGAAATTCCGGTAAGTCTTCCCAGAAGAACTCGCGCCGATCGACAATTCGGCCATTGCGAATATGGAACAGATTCGCCGCCAGCATTCCTTTTTCGTAATGGAAGCCGAAGACGTCAGCATCATCGTCCGAGGCTGCGGCAATGCGCTGTTTTTCCTGCAATTGATGCAGCGTGATCACAAGGTCGCGGTAGCGACCGGCCAGCTCGAATTGCTCGTTCGCAGCCGCGGCCTGCATTCTCAGTTCCAGTGATTTTTCCAACTCATCGGCATGACCCTCCAGCATCAAGCGCACATCGCGAACAGCCTCGGCGTAGATGTCTGGGGTGGTAAGGCCCTCAACGCACGGGCCCAGACAGCGGTGAATATAGTACTGCAGGCACGGGCGCGGATGGTAGCGCGACAGGTCGACCTTGCAACTGGGAATGAGAAATGTGCGGTGGATCAGATCGACAATGCGATAGGCAAGATTCCCCGGAAAGTATGGACCGTAGTAGATGGCGCCATCTTTGCGCACACGTCGCGTCACCAGAACCTTGGGATATCGATCGCCGAGCGTGAGTTTCACATACGGATAAGTTTTGTCATCTCGCAGCAACACATTGAACCGTGGTTTGCGCTGCTTGATCAGGTTATTTTCCAGCGCCAGCGCTTCGTGCTCGTTGGCAACCAGAATGTATTCCAGGTCGACGGCCTCCCGCATCAGGGAGCCGGTTTTTGCGTTGGCCTGCGCCGCCTCAAGAAAATACGAGCGAACTCGCGAGCGCAGATTCTTCGCCTTGCCGACGTAAATCACCTTTCCGTCGACATCGTGAAACAAATAGACGCCGGGGCCGGCCGGAAGGGTGCGGATTTTCTCGTGTAAGTCCATGGAAGAGGGCGCCAATATCAGTTTATGCGTTTCGCTGGAAGTTTCGGAATCGCTGCCCCTCGAGGATTGCTCGCATGTAAAAATTGCCGTTTGCGGTCGCGGCTGTGTCGCTAGAACTTTAACTGGATTCATGTAAGTGCAGGTAGCTATTAGGTTTACGTAAATTGCCCGATTGGCTGGTGGATTGCAACATCCTAAAAGACGCCGAATGCTTTTGCGTCATTACGGGGAGAAGCTGGCTATGACACGGAGTGCAAGAAGTTCAAAAATTTACCTTGGCGGAGCATCCATCCTCATCCTGACTTTCGCGGGCTGCGCAACCAAGAATTACGTTCGCACACAAACCACACCCCTGATTCAACACACGAATGAGCTGGAAGATCAGACGGCTGCCAACCATCGCACTATTCAGGATGTAGACTCCCGTGCCACACAGGGCATCCAGCAGGCACAAACCTCCGCCAACGCCGCGGACCAGAAAGCGCTGGCCGCGGGCCAGGCAGCCGATCAGGCGCAGCAGTCTGCGCAAGAGGCCATGAACCACGCCGACACCCTGGAGAGTGTGGTCAAAAACATCGACACCTATCACCAGGTCGCCGATACCGACGTCCATTTTGCCTTTAACAAGGCAATCCTGACCCGGCATGACAAACAGGACCTGGATAACTTCGCCAGCCAGTTGGGCAACACCAAGTCTTACATTCTGGAAATTACCGGCGGCACCGATTCCACCGGCAGCAAGGAATACAACTATCAACTGAGCGAACGGCGCGCGGAAACGGTCGCGCAATACCTGGCGGAGAAATACAACGTGCCCGCTCACAAGTTTTATCTGATCGGTATCGGAAAAGATGTCGAAGTCGCCAGCAACAGCAATGCCAGTGGTCGCGCAAAGAATCGTCGCGTAGAGATTCAGCTTTTGTCCAATGCTCAGAATACGAACGGACAGCCGCCTGCGCAGGGCAACTCGCAAGGGGCCATGAACTCCGCTCCGGCTACGACGGGGCAGTCGAATCCGCCACCCGCAGCGAACAACCAGGCCAGCGCCGGTTCCGTGCAGCAGTAGCTGCGATTTTCGCGTGTTTCTACTTGTCGTACAAAACAGGATTCAGGTCGGGATCGTTATACATCTTCAACTGTCGGTAGACCTGAAAACGCAATTCGCCATCTAACACGCGCCGCCACAGGCGATCTAAGCACGACGCCAGATCACCGCGCTGTTGCTCAAGTATCGCCAAGCGTCGCAGATTGCGCTCGCGATGACCGGGGGGAGACGGAATTCGTTCCGTCTCCTCACGCGTGTGATACACCTTCAGGCTCATGATCGAGAGCCGATCCAGCATCATTCCCGGGGTTTCAGAATGTAGTTCTGCCTGCAAATTCGGCAGTTTTTTCGTCGACAATTCCTGCAGTAAAAGCTCATCACAGCGTTCAATCTCATCGTTGCGGCGCTGATTGATGGCGTCGATCGCCCGCTTCGCAGCCGCAATGGTGGCGTCTCCGGAACGAACGTCTCGCGCCTGATCTTCCTGATGCCAAAGTTCAAAATTAGCGCGATGCAGTCCTTCAATCGCGGCGTCGAAATCGTCCGCAACCGGCTGCGCGAAGGGACTCTGATGCCATAGCGTAGTCCAGCCGTCGAACGCGCTCAGAACCTGTGTGCCGTTAAGCTGTCGGGCATCTGCCATAGGCAATATCATACTGATGTCGACCCCCCGATCCCGCTGCAATTCACCTTCATTGCGCATGCTTGATTTGCCGTTCCTACCGCATTCTTGTGGCATCGTAGACAGAATCGCCTCGTCCAACCTCCGGTATGGCGCTATACTTGCGCCCATATGACGATGAACGGCACGGATGGAGAGATCATCTTATGCATGGCTGCCAGCCACACGGGCGATCGGTTCCTTGAGGAGTTGGCGAACCTCGGTTGCCGGGTAGTATTGCTGACCATCGACGCGCATCGGGACGCTGCACGGCCGGCGGATGCCATCAGCGAATTGCAAAGCATGCCTGCTGGCATGACCTTGCAGCAAATCACAAATACGGTTACGTACCTCGCGCGGTCCCGAAAATTTGCGCGCATCATCGCACTGGATAATTTCAACGTTCCCATCGCGGCTGAACTTCGCGAGCATTTGCGAATTCCCGGCATGGGCGTGACAACCGCATGTTATTTCAGCGATAAATTAGCCGCCCGCCTCAAAGCGGCGCAGGTGGAAATGGCGGTACCTGCATTTACATCGGTCTCAAATTACGACGAATTGCGCCAATTTATGCAGGCGGTACCACCGCCGTGGTTGCTGACGCCGCGGAGTGCATCGTGCAGTTCGGAGAGCCGGCGGCTACACGAGTCGGAGCAGGTGTGGCGCGCTCTCGATGCCCTGGGCGATTTTCAGAGCGGTTTTCTGCTGGAGCAATCGATCGAGGGTGACCGCATACACGTCGATAGCCTCACAGCGGATGGAACGGTAGTGTTCTCTGCCGTATCGCCGTATCGCGCGGCGTCAGCAGAAGGTGTTGCGACGGGTGAGCTGTTGCCCACAGTTCAGAAAGCCAGCAGCAAAGCGGAAATCGAACGACTCAGGCGCTCGAACACTGCGCTGTTATCCAGCATGAGGATGGCGCGCGGCGTCACGCACACGGAATTCCTTCGCTCGCACGCGACCGGAGATGTCTACTTCATGGAAACATCCGCGAGTGTGGATGACCGTTGTGTCGAGAACATGATGCAAGATCACCACGGGCTCGATCTGTGGAAAGAGTGGGCCAGGTTGGAGGTCGCGGCCATGCGCGGCGAGCGATATACATTGCCCTCCTTCGCGAGGGATCGCAAGGCACTGTCTTCCAGCAGTGAAGGCCAACATCGATTAGCATGAGTAGGGACGTTTTGACCCACCTTCTATGCCGCCATCGACCTGGCTTCAAGTTCCACATCGCCGCTTCAATCCGCTGACACGAAAGTGGGTTCTGGTATCGCCCCATCGCACCCAGCGTCCCTGGCAGGGTGAGGTTGCGAAGTCCGAAAATACGCCGGCGGTTCACTACGATCCCAATTGCTATTTATGCCCCGGGAATACTCGCGCCGGTGGCCATCAAAATCCCGACTATAAAAATGTTTTTGTCTTCGACAACGATTATGCCGCGCTGCTTCCGGATGTCCCGCCGCTGACAGATGCTCCGCATGACGATGTATTTCGAGCCGAGCGCGAATTGGGAATCTGCCGCGTCATTTGCTTCCATCCCGACCACGATTTGACGCTGGCGCGCATGCAGCTGCCGGACATTGAACACGTGGTGGAAGCATGGATCGCACAGTGCCAGGCTTTAGGCCAGCGCCCCGAGATCAACTACGTACAGATTTTTGAAAATCGCGGGCCCATGATGGGCGCCAGCAACCCGCATCCGCATTGCCAGATCTGGTCAACCGAGCATATTCCCGATGAACCGCTGGTGGAGCAGGCCGCCCAGCGCGCGTATCTGGATTCGCATGGAAGCTGCCTGCTTTGCGATACAGTTGCGCGCGAGATTCAATCGGCGGAACGAATCGTCTGCGAGAACCAGGAATTCATCGCCGTAGTGCCGTTCTGGGCAGTCTGGCCTTTTGAAACGCTGGTGCTGAGCCGGCGTCACAGTGGCGCATTCACTGAGCTGGATGCTGCGCAAAAAGTGAGCCTGGCAGATATTTTGAAGCAAGTGACAACGCGCTACGACAATCTTTTTCAAACCAGCTTTCCCTACACCATGGGCTTTCACCAGAGTCCGACGGATTCGAAATCGCACCCGGAATGGCACTTTCATGCGCATTTCTATCCGCCTCTGCTGCGATCTGCGACCATACGAAAATTTATGGTCGGGTTTGAAATGCTGGGAATGCCGCAACGCGACATCACGCCAGAAAGCGCAGCCGAGAGATTGCGCGCCGTGAGCAACCGACACTACACACTCGAAAAATAAAAGAGGCGAACGAATTGAGTTCCTCATCGCTCGAATTGAATGGACAGCCGCTGACCCTGGAAGAGCTTGCCGCAGTGGCATACGAAAGAACGCGGGTTGTGTTGCATCCGCAGGCACGACAGCGCATGGAGGCGTCGCGTGCGGTTGTGGACCACTATCTCGCGGAAGGCGCGACCGTATATGGCATCAACACTGGCTTCGGCAAAATGTCGGAGGTTTCAATCCCTACTGATCAACTTGCCGAATTGCAATTGAACCTGGTCCGCAGTCACGCCTGCGGTGTGGGCGAATCCCTGTCGGAAGCGGAAATTCGCGGCATGCTTCTTTTGCGGGCGAACGTGCTGGCCAAGGGAACCAGTGGGGTTCGCGTGTTGGTGGCGGAACATCTGCTAACCATGCTGGAGAAAAATATCTGTCCGGTCGTACCGGCGCGCGGATCAGTCGGCGCAAGTGGCGATCTGGCGCCTCTGGCTCATCTTGCGCTGGGAATGATCGGTGAGGGCGACGTTTTCTATCAAGGCAAACGCATGGGCGCACGCGAGGCTTTGCGCGCAGCCGGCATGGAGCCATTGCGGCTCGCACCGAAAGAAGGCCTCGCGCTACTGAATGGCACGCAGGCGATGGCGTCTGTTGGCGGCCTCGCCCTCTTGCGCGCCGAACGCGTTGCTCGCCTCACAGACCTTGCCGGCGCGATGACGCTGGAAGCATTGAAGGGGACACCGACCGCATTTGACGAGAGAATTCAAGCTGCTCGCCCGCATCCCGGCCAGATGGAGGTTGCGCGACATCTGCGTTCTTTGCTGGCCGAGAGTGAGATTCGCGAATCGCATCGCGAACATGATCCCCGAGTACAGGACGCCTACTGCCTGCGCTGCATGCCGCAGGTCCACGGCGCAGTGCTCGATGGATTGGCGCAGGGAAGGCGAGTGCTCGAAATCGAAATGGGCTCGGCAACTGACAATCCGCTTGTGTTTGTCGCAGACGCGACCGCTGACACTGCGGAAAGTGCAATTCTTTCTGGCGGCAATTTTCATGGCGCGCCGCTCGCTTATGTTTTCGATTACGCGGCTATCGTGACGACCGATCTGATGAGTATTTGCGAGCGCCGCATCGATCGTCTGGTGAATCCCGACTTGAACGAGGGCCTGCCGCCGTTCCTGACGCCCCATGCCGGCGTTTCTTCCGGCTATATGGTGGCGCATGTTGCCGCAGCCGCGCTGCTGGCCGAGGCGCGCGTGCTTGCCCATCCATCTTCCGTCGACAGCGTTCCCACCTCAGGCGGTAAAGAGGATCACGTGTCGATGGGCATGACGGCCGCTTGGAAGCTGCGGCAGATCGTTCAGAATGCGGAGTCGGTGCTCGCCATCGAACTGATGGCTGCCGCCGAAGGACTGGAATATCGCCGTCCACTCAAACCGGCAAAACGCGTGGAATCCGCATGGAATCAGGTGCGCAGCGTTGTCGCGAAACTCGAGCGCGACCGTAGTTTGCACCCCGATATCGCAAACCTGCGGACAGCCATTCTCAATGGAACGCTGGACCCCTGGATGCACTAGCGAGCCGCACATGCGCATCCAGCTTCACAATTACAGTTGCAGGCGAATTCGTATTCGAGTCAATACCGCCGACACCGCAAGAATTGCGAAAGTAAAGAGGATGGACCCAATGACCCCCGAAGCTCCGGTCCGGAAGTAGCGATCGAGATAGCTGAACCCGACAAGCGCCGTAAGGAAGAAATAGATATCGGGCAGCAAATACGTCAGAAGGGTATTCTCTCCGGCCGGTTTTGCGAAGAATGCCCAACCTGTTTTCCCCTTCACGTCACAAACCCAGTAAAGCAACATAAAGCAAAGCACACTGGCACCCACACTTGCCAGGCACCACGTCGGTGTGGCGCGAATTTTCGAGATGCCTAGCGGAGCCAGTATCCACGCCGCCGCCAGCGTGGCGACAGCAAACCCGAGCGCAAGCCACATTTTTTGGTCGAGAGTTTGCCAGCGATGTTTGCCAAGGAAGATGATCGACGTCACCACGCCGGCCATCACGATGGATGACGAAGAACCCTGGCCGAATGGCCAGTAATACAGAAGATAATGTCGCGGAAGATGGATGATGTGCGCCGTATTCAGCGCGCAGAACGCAGTCAGCGCAACAAACCATGCCAGCGGAGCCCACAACCATCGCCGCGTGGAGACATACAGCAGGGCGACAGAGAAATAGGCGAAGCCGATCAAGCCGAGAATTTCAGGGTAGGAGAAATCAATCCAGGCCCCGGCGCCGTGCGTTGTTCTGCGAAAGATCGCAAACACGCCGACGATCACCAGAAATCCCACGATCCGCAGGGCAAGAAAAATTCGACCGTGCCGAGTATTGCGGCTGGGGACGAGCCAGAAGAGAATCGCACCCGTCAATCCAAGCAGCGCCCAGGCGGCTGTCGGTAGTCCCATCCGAACCGGATCGCCCTTTTCGGCATTCGCGAGAATCAATCCCAAAACAATCAGGCCAATGGAGCGCGAGAGAATGTGTCGCCAAAGCGCAACGTAGGATGGGTTGCGCTTCAATCTTCCCGCAATGGCAATCGGCATCGACATGCCCACAATGAACAGGAAGAAAGGAAACACCATGTCCACATAGGTCATTACATTCCACTGCATGTGGGCGTGATAAGTCCACCAGGGAAGGCCACGCACATCAGACAGATCGTTGACAAAGATCATCACCATCATGGTCAAGCCGCGAAACACATCGATTGATGCGATGCGACCGGTGGGTGCGCTGACTGTGGTGGGAGTGGCGACCAACGTGGGTGATGCGCTCATTGTGCCTCCGCGTGTTGCGACGCCGACTGCTCCACACCTAATCCTCTGTCAATCGCGTCCAGCAATTTTCCCGATGGATCGCTTTCATATTCCCAGAACATCATGCCGGCCAGATGATGATCGATGACATACTTGCATTTCAGCGCCAACGATTCTGGGTCCTCATAGGAAACGAAGATCTGCTTCTGCGGATTGTAGAGGTAAGGTACGGATGCCTTCGCATCCCAGTACCGAGTAAATCCCTGATTAGCGAAGTCCTGGGTCAGCTTGCCATAGGTCGAGTATGCATTCGGCACAGGATTTCCGGGCTGAAATAGACCGTGGTTCGTTGCGCCTACGTGCCCCCAAACATGTCCATAGAAGGGAACACCCAGCACAATCTTGTCCGCCGGAACGCCGGCTGCTTCAAACTCTTTCACCGACTTGTCGGACGAAATTCCCTTCGGATCGGCGGGATCGACGTAGAGAGGAGCATGATTGCCGGTGATCTTGTCGTCCCCGGGTTCGTAGTAGTCGTAGGCCATCAGGTTGACCGTGTCGACATACTTCTGCACCTTGTCCATCTCTGTGTGTTGAAGGAATTCTGTCGAAGCTCCCGCGGCGATGGTGATGTACAGACGGCGATGCAGCGGCTTCTGCATCTTCTTGAAGCGCTCACGCAGCTCTTTCAGGAGCAGCGTGTAATTCTGCGTATCTTGCGGACGAAATACATTTCCAGCCGCGCCCGCCATGGCGGGATATTCCCAGTCAATGTCTAACCCATCCAGCTTGTAGCGTGTGATGAAGTCGGCGACGCTATCGATAAACTTTGCCCGGCTCGCCGGAGTTAATGCCGCATCGGAGAAGCGGCCAGACCACAGCCAGCCGCCCACCGAAATAAGCACGGTAAAGTCAGGATTCTCTTTCTTAAGACCAACCATCATCGCCAGGTTGGCTGCATCGGATGGGTCGCCTAATACGATGCGCCCCTGTTCGACATTTGCGAAGGCGAAGTTAATGCGCGTCAACTTCTCCGCGGCGATCTGGTCCGATGTCATCACCAGGTTTTGCGGGAACACATACGCGGCGATCACATACTTATCTTTCTTGGCGTGGGCGGTCGACGACAGAAGTCCCAGCGAGAGAACCAGCAGCACCATAAATTGAAGGGAATCTTTGAACGCCCGAGATCTCCAAAACCGTTGCCTCGACCAAAGTGCGCTCTGCCGCGATTGAATAGTTGCGCTCATGGGTCCTCCTCCTGCATTCTAATCATTGTTAACTAACGCAGGGAGCGAAATCGAATGCGATCCAATATCCTTTCAGATATTCTGCTGCACCAGGATTTCAAAATCAAAACTTCTTCCCTGCGATTTCTCTTCGGCTGCTCTTTATTATTGATTGCGCCCGTTTGCCTGGCGCAGATGCATATTCTCGTAGATCAGGTGGGTTACGAGACCACGGCCCAGAAGCAGGCATTAGTCGTTGCTGACGGAACCCAGGACAGTCAGGACGCACCCGAGACCTTCACCCTGACAGATGCCGATACTGGCAAAGTGGTGTTGACGGGGCCGTTCAAGCCTGCAGGCCAGGTTGACCAGTGGGGACGCACCTTCTGGCTCGCAGACTTTTCCTCTGTTCAAACGCCGGGTCAATACAAAATCGCTGCAACAACTAAAGCCGGCGCCATCACGTCGTGTGCATTTTCCATCAACCATAATGTTCTGGAGCGAAATACTCTCTCTAACATCATTTTCTATTTCAAGGGGCAGCGGGCCACCGGCGCTATCAACCGAGCCGATGCACATTTGCCTCTCCCGGACGGAAAAGGATTCGTCGACGTTCGCGGCGGTTGGTACGACGCGACTGGAGATTACGGCATCCACCTATCCCATCAAAATCTGACGTCGTACTTCAATCCGCAGCAGGTGCCACTGGTGGCTTGGTCGTGTCTTGAAAGCTACCGCGTACTGAAAGCCCGCAACAACGACAATTTCTCTGAGTATGAACGCCGATTGCTGGATGAGGGGCTGTTTGGCGCGGACTTCCTGGTCCGTATGAAGCGGCCTGGAGAATCGTTTTTCGAGTCGATTTCGGCGCCGGGCAAAGACAAACTCGCCAAAGACCGTGAAATCGGCAATCCGAACTGGCGCACACAGATCAAAACCAGCGCTTCTGCCAGCACAGAAAAAATCAGCCCGGCCAAAGGTCCCTACGCGTATCAGGCCAGCTTTCGTTCCGGTGGCGGCATGTCGATCGCCGCTCTTGCGCTCGCCAGTACCATGCCGATCAGTGGCGATATGGATCACGCAGCGTACCTAAAAGCTGCCGAAGATGCATTTGCCTTTCTCTCCGCGCACAATCGCGAACTGCTGAACGATGGCAAAGAAAATATCCTGGACGATTACTGCGCGCTGATGGCGGCAACGGAGCTCTATCGGGCGACCCATAAAGCGACCTATCTTCAAGCCGCGGATGACCGAGCTAATCATCTGATGGCTCGGCTTATTTCGGTTGGAAAATATCACAACTACTGGCGCGCCAATAATGGCACTCGTCCGTTCTTTCACCCATCCGATGCAGGATTGCCGGTCGTCAGCCTGCTCGAGTATGCGCAAATTGCGAGCCCAGCCCAGCAAGCTAAAGTCCGCGATGCAGTGTCGCGCTCGCTGCATTTCGAACTCTGGATCACGTCTGAGACGAACAATCCCTTTGGATATGCCCGGCAACTAGTTCGCATGGGCGACGGCACTATGCGAAGCGCCTACTTCTTTCCACATGACACCGAAGCTGCGCCCTGGTGGCAAGGTGAAGACGCCCGCCTAGCGTCATTGGCGGCCGCCGCGCGCATGGCCGAACCTCTCTTCAACGAAGATCCGGCGTTTCAGCACCAGTTGGAAACCTATGCATGGAACCAACTGCATTGGATTTTGGGACGAAATCCGTTCGATGCCAGTATGCTGATGGGGAGCGGCCACGGCAATGCGCCGTACATGTTCTTCCGCTCGTACAAGTACACCAGTGCTCCCGGCGCGATTATCAATGGCGTCACCGCTGGTTTCAATAATGAGGACGGAATTGCTTTCAATGAAGGATTCGCCCGGACCGGCAAGGATGAGGACTGGCGCTGGACGGAAGAGTGGTTGCCGCACGCCGCCTGGTATCTGTACGCTGTAAGCCTGCCGCATAATTAGAAGCTGTAATAAAGTTTTGCCCCGCACGATATCGACCGCTGAATCGAAATTCGCTGTTACTGTCGCGCGGACTGCCTTGACCGATGGCGCCACGCGAATCCACTCCTTCTGTACGCAACCTAAGGAAGCGATGTGAATTGAAAATGCAGAGTGAAAATCGCGCGACGCCACTGAAAGCCTGCTTCCCCCATCTCTCCATCAATCGAATCTCACGAAATACGCGATTGCTGCGATGGGCGTTGCCCGTCTTGTTTCTTTTGCTGGCGATGCCACTCGCGGCGCAGCAGACGACTTCGCCGGACTTCAGCAGTATCGATCGCATCATGGCCTCGGCGCTCAAGGCCAATACGGTTCCGGGAGCGGTGATTTTCATTGGCCACGACGGCCATGTTGTGTTTCACAAAGCCTACGGCAATCGCTCCACAATACCCGCGCCCAATGCAATGACGGAAGACACGATCTTCGATATGGCGTCATTGACCAAGGTGATCGCCACCACCACGGCGGCGATGCAGCTCTATCAACAAGGTCGCTTTCGCCTGAACGATCCATTATCGAAGTACCTTCCCGAGTTTGCTTCCAATGGAAAAAAGGACATTACCATTCGGCAGATTATGACGCATTATTCCGGATTGCCGCCGGATCTTGACCTCAGTTACCCGTGGACGGGGAAGCAGACGGCGTATGACATGGCGTTCGCAGTGAAGCCGGAACGTCCGCCAGGAACTGCGTTTCGCTACAGCGATATCAACTTCATCATGATGGGTGCGCTGGTCGAAAAACTCAGCGGCATGACCCTCGACGCATACACCGCGAAGTATGTGTTTGCGCCGTTAGGAATGACCCACACACGTTTCTTACCTCCCGAGTCGTGGCGTCCAGGTATCGCACCGACGCAGTACGACGAGAATCATCACATGCTTCAGGGTGTGGTGAACGACCCCACATCAAGAAGAATGGGTGGTGTTGCCGGTCATGCCGGCCTGTTCAGCTCTGCCGCCGATCTATCGATCTTCGCCCAGAATCTGCTGGACCTGTTGGCTGGGAGACCGAGCAAATTTCCTCTGAACCGGCTGACCGCCGAGAAGATGACAACGCCGCAAAATCCAGCGACCGCCGTCGCTCTTCGCGGCCTTGGCTGGGACATCGAAAGTCCTTTTTCAGGCAATCGCGGCGAACTGTTTCCGGTAGGTAGCTTCGGGCACACTGGCTGGACCGGAACTGACATCTGGATGGATCCGTGGAGCGACAGCTATATTATTTTTCTCAGCAATCGCAACTATCCCGACCGCCGTCCAAACACCATCCCGCTGGAAGGCAAGCTCGCCAACGCTGCCGCCGAAGCGCTTGATATTCAGATTCCGGAGTCGGGGCGGGAAATCTCGCGCCTCACCGGGTACAACGAATCTCTGACGGATATGCGTCGGTGGCCAAACCGCAACGCCACTGTCGAAACGGGCATCGACGTATTGGAGCAGGAAAATTTTGCTCCCCTCGCGGACCTGGAAAAAAAGCACGGTGGACATTTGCGCGTGGGTGTCCTCAGCAATCAGACCGGGTTGGATAGTCATGGCCGTCGCACCATCGATGTTCTGTTCCACGATGCGGAAGCGAAAGTGCCAGGTCTGAAGGTGACAACGCTCTTCAGCCCGGAGCACGGGATAACCGGCAAGATGGACACCACAGACATTTCGGGCAGCACGGATAAAGCGACTGGACTGCCCATTGTCAGCATGTATGGTGCTACGGCCGCCGAGCGCCATCCTCCGATAAAAAAGCTGCGCCATTTGGATGCTGTTGTGATTGATCTACGCGACGCTGGAGTTCGTTTCTACACCTACGAAACGGCTGTCGCCTATTTTCTTCAGGCCGCTGCGCATACCGGAACCGATATTGTGATCCTCGATCGACCGGATCCCATCAACGGCTCATTTGTGCAAGGCCCGGTCTCGGATGCCGGGCGCTCCAGTTACACCGGCTTCATGCCATTGCCGGTCCGCCACGGAATGACGATGGGAGAATTGGCACGCTACTTTAACGGCGAGGGCCACTTGGGGGCGTCGCTCACCGTTGTCCCCATCAAGGGATGGCAGCGTGGGGATTGGTACGATTCCACTTCGCTGCTCTGGGTGAATCCATCGCCCAACCTGCGTAGCCTGAACGAGGCCACTCTATATCCCGGCCTGGGAATGATTGAGTCGTCGAATATCTCGGTCGGTCGCGGCACGGGCACGCCATTCGGCTGGGTGGGCGCACCCTGGGTCGACGCCACTCAATTTGCAGCCGCACTGAACCACCGCATGATTCCCGGGATGCGCTTCGTCCCAGTCCAGTTCACTCCGCAAGCGCCCTATCCCTACGCTGGCCAGCTCTGCAAGGGCGTTCAGTTCGTCATCACCAACCGCAATGAGCTGAACGTGCCTGAAATGGGCATTGAGATTGCATCGATGTTGTACAAGATGTATCCGACCCAGTACCACCTGGATGCGATCGCGCCACTGCTGGCAAATCAGGCGACGCTCAAGGCACTCGAGGATCACGAAGACCCGCAATCCATCGCCGATACCTGGCGCGATGGAATCGAGCAATACATGGAACGCCGCAAGGCATACCTGATCTATCCGAGCGAATAAGCCGTGGACATCATTTCCACGGCTGCGGAACTGAATTTGCGGTAGAGATTCGAGCCGGGCTCGCCGGGCGAAGCGATGGCGTATGCAGGCCAAACTGCTGCTGCAACCGCCTGTGATTGCAGCAAATCTGGTGAGCGCGCTGGGACTCGAACCCAGGACCCACGCATTAAAAGTGCGTTTTTTGGGATTATTGCACAGGACTGCACAGTGCTGCACAAATCTGCATAGGACGATTTACCGCTTTTGTTGCATCAATATACAGCGTGGACTGGTTTGCATAGACGCGCAGTTAGTCGCACTAAAGTGCCAGTCAAAGTATCCCCATAAGTATCACCAGAATGCAGAGCGTTCGGGCAGGCAGTTTCTGTCATTTGCAGGAGCGGAACTCGGAACGACGGATTGATAGCCGTTTGAAGTGTGGTTACCGCAGGGATTCACTTAAGTGAACTGCGCAGCGAATAATTCGTGTCGGAAGAAGCTTTCTCCATTCAGAAAAGAGAGCAATGTGTGTCTTAAATATCATATCTGCACGCCTTATTGCGAGGATCCGACTTAACCGTTCTGGCAAACTGGATCCACTATTATCCGGCAAGCCTTGCTGGATGATCGCCTCGCGAAAATCGTTGCAGTTCGGATATGGGGATTAGAACTCTCGCGCCGATTCTACGTACTGAGAGATGCTTATTCGCGATGAGATAGTCAAGTGCTCTTTCGCTGATCGAGAGCATTTTGGCTGCTTCATTTCGGCCGACGAGCAGTTTTCTCTCCGGGAGAATCTCGGCTCGGGCAGGTCGCTTTCTGCCGATCGTATGATGGTCTGCCATTTCGTAACTCCGTTGCTAACTTTGCCACTTGCTATCCGTGCTGCGTCGTAACCCAGCCTGAATCGCTCAACGAGATTTGTCCAATACTTCTTACCTATGGGGTCATAGCTGCCGTCGATGACCCGTCGAATCAGGAGACCTATTTTGGGAAAGGTTGCGCGGCCGAGGCTATGTTGCGCTTTTTTGTGCAACGTTTCTGCTATTTACAGCACCTAAGTTAACGCATCACCTGAGGTCCCCCGATATCGAGGCCGCAGACGATCCAGGGCAGGTGCAAGATGTACGAGGGCCCAGAGTTCCGTCATCTCCGTTATTTCGTTGCCATCGCGGAAGAGTGTAACTTCGGCAGGGCTGCGGAACGGCTTCACGTTGCTCAACCATCGCTGAGCGCGCAAATCAAACAGTTGGAAGATGGCCTTGGCGCGAAGCTCTTCATTCGCGGACCGGCCGGCACCACCTTGACGCCAGCCGGACACGCTTTCCTATCCCACGCCAAACAGATGCTATTGTTGCGGGATCGCGCTGTACAGAACACATCGCTGGTTCATTCCGGAGTGCAGGTGCCACTTCGTTTCGGCTACTCACCTTTTGTCAATCACGAATTCGTGCGAGAAACAT
>JBARFA010000122.1:0-4751 GCA_049796755.1 Acidobacteriaceae bacterium | reverse complement strand
TTCCTCACCATCATTTCCGACGGTCTGGGAACCCTCGGCGGCGGCTGGATCTCCAGCACCATGGGCATCGACCTCTCGCAATACTTCCACATGGCCTACCAGTCATTGCGCTATCCAGATGTTCTGGAAGGTCTGGTCAAGCCGCTTCTCTTCGGCTTCATTATCGCCACCGTCGGCTGCTACTTCGGTATGTCCACCCGCGGCGGCACTCAGGGCGTCGGCCGTTCCACCACCCAGGCTGTTGTAGTCAGTTCTGTGTTGATTATTTTCAGCGATTTTCTGATCAGTCAGATAACCATTGGACTCTTTGGCCGCTAGCTTACCGGCGCTGGAATTCACCTATGTCGACCACTGAAACCATTTCGTCCCGAGAGCCGGCAATCGGCGATCCCAACGCGCCGGTGGTCTCGTTTGAGCATGTTTCCATCGGTTTCGACGGCCATTCTGTCCTGCTGAACATCAGCTTCCAGGCCCGCACCGGAGAAATGGTCATCATCCTCGGCCCCGCCGGCGGCGGCAAAAGCATTCTGCTCAAACTTGCCAACGGCCTACTCCCTCCCGATGCCGGACGCGTCCTCCTCTTCGGCAAAGACATCAACAAACTTACCCAGGCGGAGATGTTCGATTTCCGCAGCCACATCGGCATGGTGTTTCAGGAGAGCGCTCTCTTCGACTCTCTCTCCGTCCGCGACAACGTTGCCTATCGCCTCATGGAAGAGCATGACGACCCGGAAGACGTCAATCGCCGCGTCATCGAGTCCTTGAAGTTTGTCGAGCTCGAACACGCCATCGACAAGTTCCCCGCTGAGCTCTCCGGTGGTATGCGCCGCCGTGTCGCCATCGCTCGCGCCATCATCACCCAGCCCAGTCTACTGCTCTACGACTCGCCCACCGGCGGCCTCGATCCCATCACTTCGACCACCATCATCGAGTTGGTCATGAAGCAGCGCGACGTCTATGAAAGCACCGCCCTGCTGGTTACGCATCGCCTGCAGGATGCCTTCACCCTGGCCACGCATCGCTTCAACATGAAGACCAATCAGATGGAGCGCATCGAGAACGACGGCATCGATCCCAACACCACCCTCATGGTGCTCAAGGAAGGCCACATCGCCTTCACCGGCTCCCTCGTCGATCTCCTCCGCTCCAAAGACCCCTACATCCAGGAATATCTGGCGTAGTCCTCCCGCTAGACCAACAGCGCCACTGCCAATCAAAAAAACTCGTCATCCCGAGCGAAGGTCGCCGCAGCGACCGCAGTCGAGGGACATGCTTCTCCCCACATTCGAGTCATTCTGAGCGCAGCGAAGAATCCAGAGGGTGCTCGCCGCGTCATCTAATCCGATCGTCTGCGCTTCTATCGGCAGCCACAGCGCCCGATATAATTCCCGCATGTACACGCCTCAGGCTGGAATCTTTGCCCTTGGAACCTCTTCGCACGCCTATCTGGAGTTTGACCTTCTCGACGCCGGCAAATGCCAGCAGTTCGCCTCGACCATTGCCGCCATCCATGAACCACGCACCACCACGGGTGGAGTCAACTTTGTCATCGGCTTTCGGCCTGAGCTGTGGCGCGCCATGGTTCCCGAGGACGCCCCCGCCGGCGTCGAGGGCTTCAACAAAGACATCCGCGGCATTGAAGATTTCGTCATGCCGGCGACGCAACATGACGCGTTGGTCTGGCTATCCAGCAGTTCGTATGACGTGATCTTCGATATGGCGCGCTCCGTGATTCAAGACCTTGCAGGTCAGGCCTCGCTCGCGGAAGAAACTTCGAGTTGGGCCTACCGGCACGATCGCGATCTCACCGGCTTCATCGATGGCTCGGAGAATCCCACCCTGCTCGAAGCTCCCGCCGATGCGCTCTTGCCCGACGGCGTTCCCGGTGCTGCCGGCTCCGTCCTTTTATTGCAGAAGTGGAAGCACAAAACAGCGGAGTGGGAAGCGCTGCCAGTTCATCAACAAGAGCTGATCATGGGACGCACCAAGCCCGACAGTATCGAACTCGAAAACAAGCCGGAAAACTCCCACGTAGCTCGCACCGATCAGGACGACTTTGGCAACATCTTTCGTCGCAACATGCCCTACGGAAACGTCGAAGACCACGGCACCGTGTTCGTCGGCTTCAGCGCAGATCAGAAGCGGCTTTCCAAAATGCTCGACAGCATGGCCGGCCTCGTCAACGGCCAGCGCGACGCTCTCACCCGCTATACCCAGCCCCTCACCGGCTCCTACTACTTCGTCCCCTCCGTAGAAAGCCTCCTCCGTCTCCAGTAAGCAACAAGAGCACCAGAACGCATCCGCGCTCGATGGATTACACCTGGGTGCCCCACATCTCGCTTCTGAGATGTGGGATAAGTTCCCGGGCGACGTGAGGCCTGCCAACTCCCCTAAACCATCTATCCTGTATCTCACCCAGCGCATCCGTCGAATCGAACTGCGCATGACTTTTCCGTGAGCCATTCCCCGCACATTTGACGCGTTAGAGAATGTCCCGACTTTTCTCCACGGAGAACCGCCCATGATCACCAAGCTCCTTCGCTACCTCGCAATGACAGCGCTCCTATTGCCTCTCGTCACTGCCGCGCAAACTCTCTACACCAGTCCCGACGGCCGCTTCACGCTCCAGGTTCCCACAGGTTGGCAAATTAAATCGGAACCCGAGCTCAGCACGGTCACCTTCCGCAATGGCGCTGTCTCTGTCTCCGTCCTCGTATCGCAACAGCATAAGAGCAATGCCATGACCGCCAAACAATTCATCGACGGCAACATTGATGAACTCAAAGGTCAGTGCCCCACCTTTCAAAACCGCCAGAAGGGCCCCACCACGCTCGTCGGTTTCCCCGCGCTCACCTCCACCAGTACCTGCAGCGACGCCAGATCGCCAGCCGTCGCCGAGGATTTTGCCACCCTTACCCCCGACTATCTCCTCATCGGCTTTACCGTCATCTCCCCACTCTCGCTCTACTACGAAATGCTTCCCGTTCTCGACGACATGCGTGCCAGCCTGCGCATCATCGGCCATCCCGCACCGCCCACGCCCAAGCCCACCAAATCAGAAGCCAGCATCGCTCTCGAAAAAGCCTGCCTGGTCAGCGCCTTCTCGCAGGAGGACTGCGCCCGTCGTCAGGGAATGCTCATCGGCAAGGAAGACCCCGGGTCCGACACTCACTTCCCAAATGTCTATCGTGACCCCGCCGGTCGCTTCTCCATCGAGTTCCCCTCTGGCTGGAAGGCCATCTCCGAAGGCGACAA
The DNA here is from genome assembly GCA_049796755.1 of Acidobacteriaceae bacterium. Classification (GTDB taxonomy): domain Bacteria; phylum Acidobacteriota; class Terriglobia; order Terriglobales; family Acidobacteriaceae; genus JAKAAZ01. The sequence goes on along the minus strand of JBARFA010000122.1, from coordinate 1,496 downwards.
TGGAGTCAGCGGCGTCCAGCTTCGCTCCGGCTCCTACTGGATTAACCTCATGCCCAGGACCGCCAACAATCCCAAGGAACTCGTCCTTCACCACGAGCAAGCGATCGCCGCGAGCGTGAACTCGACTCGTACCCCGCCTTTCGGTAGGGCCGGCCTCATCCAGCTGTTCGGCCATGGCTTGGAGATCACCTTCGACAACTTCTCGGCGTCCAGCCCCGCCGGCGACCCCATCGACAGCTACATTGCCGGTGTCGGTAGTATCTCGGGAACGAACCACAACCTGCTTCTCATCGTTGCGTCGCTCCCCGGGAGTTCGCCAAAGTCCGCGTCGGCCGCGCCTGTCGTGCCCTTCTTCGCCATCGCTCAAAGCATTCGGCTGGGCGACGGAGTTAATCCCGCTCCACCCGTCCACTAAACCAGCGCCGGGTCACGACAGTTTGCAGCGGACCTGAAAGCCGGCGGCCCATTCAAGCCTCGTGTGACTTGAGTGGGCTTGTGAAAGCATCTTCAGATTCAGGTTTATCTCTCCTGAACTCCAGCAGTCAATCTTCGATTGCGACCAACGATTCGTATCGCCGCCGATCGCTACCTACCTGCGAGCCTTGTATCCAGCATCAATTTTCGAGTCGAGCAGGCATCCAGATACGCACACGCCGCAAAGATCAGTTCCTGTCGCAAAATCTCGAACTGCTTCTCCGGCGCGCTCGACTCCAAAATCCTGCGGCTCACCCCGGCCATCATTCCCTGCAGCACAGAGGCGACAAGTTGCGGATCGGTCGCCATCGATTCGCAGCTTGTCGCCAACATGCGCAAAACAGCTTGATTGATCCTCGTTCCCATCTGCTGCACAATTTTCGCCCCGTCTACATCGGAGCTGACAGAGTAAAGAGCAACGCTCGTCTTCGCATCCTTCATCTTGGCCGTGAGAAATGCAGTGATCAGCGCGGTCGCCATCGGCTGCAGCCTGGCTCCCCGCTGTTCCTTGCAGACAACTTCGACAGCCGAGGCAACTTCGACCATGTGGCGCCTCAATGCAGCCTGCAACAGCGCGCTCTTATTCGGAAAATATTGGTACAGGGTTCCAACCGACACGCCTGCGCGCGACGCAACTCGGGTCGTAGTCAGCCGTTCCTTGCCGACTTGCAGCAAAACCTGAAGAGTCGCTTCAAGAATCGCATCCACGCTCGCGACGGATCGCGCTTGCACTGGCGTTTTACGCGGCTCTAGCACGGCATGGGCACGCTGCACCAAATGCGAACTCCTAAACTGAAGCTTCCTTCATCCAATATATGCGATCAGAAAAATACAATGGATCACAACTGAAGGAGAAATCAATGGCGAGACAGATAGAGAATCAGATTGAACTTGGCGGCAACTTCACTTTCCCCGGCACCTCGATGACGGTCAAACGCATGGGCTACGGCGCGATGCAGCTCGCCGGCCCGCAAGTTTGGGGACTGCCGCGCGATCCGGACGCCGCGATTGCCGTTCTGCGC
>JBARFA010000121.1:0-14015 GCA_049796755.1 Acidobacteriaceae bacterium | reverse complement strand
GCCTCGATTGACTGAGTGGGTCTATGCTGGATTCGCGATCACTCTTTTACTCGATTTCTATTCACAACTAAATAGAGGTGGCAGTACCTGGGATAAATTTGATCCGATTCTCGTCGCGGGGTTCGTCTTTACTTCGTATGTATTAAGACGCTGCATGCGCTCAAACATGTGGTCGATATGAAGAACTCGCTCGACAGGCGGCTTTACTTTTTCCATGCGTGTCGCGGAGGCTCAACGAGGTCCGGCCCACCACTCATCCAAACACAATTGCGAGGCGGTCCCGATACGTCACATTATGTTTACTGACTGCTGAGCAGCGAAAGCTCAAATGGCGAGAACATGGCGTGCCAGCATTGGGCGGGAGTTGAGGGTGATTTGGCGCATTGGTGGCGGCGACAGGATCGATTGGAGCGGTGGGCGAGGATGAGTTCTTCTTATCCCACTCAAGCCAACCGAGGGCTTGAATGGGGCACCCTCGTTTTTTGTGGTGCGAGCAGGAACAGCAGGTCCCTCCACTTCGGTCGGAATGACGAATCTTTTTTCAGGATGACAAAACTTTTCTTCAGCTCCCACTCAAGCCAACCCGTTCGACTACGCTCAGGGTGGGCTTGCATGGGGGCACCCGGCAGACACGAAACCCATAGGCTCCAGGGGGATATCGCCATTTCACCGGGGGTTCTTTCCGACATACTCCACCACGCCGCGGTCGCGAACCGGCCGCTGCTGATGGTGCAGTACTGACAGCGCAGGAAGCAGAGACAGGATTTCACTCTTCGCCAACGGTCTTAGATTGACCGGAGCAATTCCTTCGTAAGGATGATCCCAGCAGACGCTGCTTTTGCAAATCAGGAAGCCGCCAGGCTTTAGCGTCGAAAGCACCCGCGGACAGATGTCCCGATCGAAGTGGTAGAACATCACGATCAAGTCAAAACAAGCAGGTTCGAAGGTATATTCTCTGACGTCCTGAGCCAACAAGTTTAACGTCACGTCTCGTTGTTGCGCCCTTCGGCCGAGTTTGCGGATCGCAACCCCAGAGATGTCCACGACGGTAACCTGCCAGCTTCTTTTCGCCAGCCAAAGTGCATGTCTGCCGATTCCTCCGGCGAGGTCGAGAGCCGTGCCGCCGTTGGGAAAAGAATCTGCCACGAACTGATCGAATGCCGACAGGAAGAATGGATCTGGCTTCTCCAGGGAAGGAAGACCCTGTTCATACTTGAGGTCCCAATGGGAGCGCGGCTCATTTGATGGCATGTTCTAAAAATATACTATAGGGGATTATAGTATCTGGAGAGGCAATGCATGGCCCATACGATCAAAGATAAGAGGAAGCTGCTGTCGCGCATTCGTCGAATTAAAGGACAAACTGAGGCGATTGAACGGGCTCTTGAAGGCGAGGTTGAGTGCGAAGACATTCTGCAGTTGGTCGCTTCATGCCGCGGAGCTCTCAACGGTTTGATGACCGAGTTGATTGAGGGACACTTGCGCTTCCATGTTCTCGACCCTAGAGGCAAGGCTCATCGCTCTCAGCTAGAGGCCGCCGACGAGTTGATGGCTATTGTCAAAAGATACTTGAACTGAATCATGGAGAGTGCCATGAGCCTAACAAGCGAACAACACCGCAGCTCTGGCGCTGCTGATGAAGTTTCTATCCACTGCCATTCCGCATGCGGTTCTTGCGAAACACAGCAAGAACATGATCATGACGACGATCACGATCATGGCTTCGAACTCTTCGAGGTTCTTCGTGTGGTCTTTGTCGCAGTTGCCGCAGCGGCGGTCTGGTTCCATCTGTGGGAGCCGTTCCATAGGGTCAGCGTGATCGGGCTGGCGGCTACGCTGCTCGGCGGTTACCCCATCTTCAAAGAAGCATTCGAGAACATTCTCGAACGCCGCATGACGATGGAGCTTTCCATGACCATCGCGCTGATCTCCGCACTGGCGATCGGAGAGTTCTTTACGGCGCTGGTCATCACCGCCTTCGTGCTGGGGGCTGAAATCCTCGAAGGCTTGACCGTCGGGCGCGGGCGGCGAGCTATTCAGGACATGCTCAACTTCCTTCCGCAGACCGCCAGCGTGTTGCGTGACGGCCAGACCCTTGAAGTGCCCACCAATACTATCCTCCCCGGCGAGATTGTCCTGATTCGACCTGGCAGCCGGATTCCTGTCGACGGCCAGGTGGTGAGCGGCCACTCCTTTGTAGAGGAAGCGGCTATTACCGGCGAACCTATGCCACGTGAAAAGACAGCCGGTAGCGCCATCTATGCGGGGGCCATCAATCAGAACGGCACGCTTCAAGTCCGGGCCGAGCGCTTAGGCAAAGAGACCACTTTCGGCAAGATTATTGAAGCGGTGGAGAAGGCAGAGCATTCCCGCGCCCCCATCCAGAGGACCGCCGACCGGCTTGCCGGATATCTTGTCTATTTCGCACTCGGCGCCGCTGTGCTTACCTTTCTGATTACGCACAACACCCGTTCGACCATCTCCGTCATCATCGTGGCTGGCGCTTGCGGTATCGCTGCGGGCACACCGCTCGCGGTCCTTGGCGCCATAGGCCGCGCGGCGCAGCAGGGCTCGATCATCAAGGGTGGCATCTATCTAGAGGCGTTAGGCCGTCTGGATACCGTCTTCCTCGACAAGACCGGCACGCTGACGTATGGGATGCCTCTTGTCACTGAGATCAATCTAGTTTCGGGTATCTCTGAGCAGGTAATGCTGCAGGCGGCCGCCAGTGCTGAGAGCGGTTCGGAGCATCCATTGGGCCGTGCCATCGTTCGCTTTGCCGAAGGGCAGAATATTCCGGTCATCCATCCCGACCACTTCGAGTACCGGATTGGTCGGGGGGTGCTGGCTTCGCTGCATGGGGAGCAGACCGTGGTTGGCAACCGGAGCTTGCTTGAAGAACTCGGAATCGACTTGCCTTCCCGAGCCAATGTGTCTGAGGGAACCGAGGTTCTCGTTTCGCGGGGAGGCCGCTATCTTGGCTCCATTCTGGTGACGGATCAGTTGCGTGATAGCTCCGCCCCGGCGGTCAAGGCGCTCACGGACATGGGCATTCAGGTGGCATTGCTGACCGGAGATACTGAGTTGGTCGCCAGGGCAGTTGCCGAGCGGTTGGGCATCCGTGAAGTCCACGCCGAACTGCTCCCCGAGCAGAAGACTGCCTTTGTCGCCGAGCAAGTCAAGAAAGGTAATACCGTGGCAATGCTCGGAGATGGAATCAATGACGCTCCTGCGCTCAGCGAAGCGACCGTTGGAGTCGCGATGGGAGCAGGGACCGATGTGGCCCGCGAGAGCGCCGACATCGTGCTGATCGGTAACGATCTGATGAAGTTCGTTGAGACGGTCCGCATTGCCCGGAACTGCCGGCGTATTATCTTCCAGAATTTCTATGGAACTCTCATCGTCGATACCGTCGGCATCGGCCTGGCCGCAGTCGGTCTTCTCAATCCGTTACTGGCAGCGTTCATTCATGTCGCGTCCGAGCTGACCTTCATCCTGAATTCGACGCGACTGCTTGCACCCAGACAGAAAGAGGGCGTGCCTCAATCCATGGCTGTCAGTACAGCCAGTGCATAGGTCTGTATCCTGAAGCGCGGTGGCAAATTGACGCGGGAAACCAGCAATGGGTCGATGCGATGAAGCAAGGCAACGCAGCGCTGCTTGCGCCGGGAAACGCGGAGGGCGCCGTCGATTGCAGCCCGGAAGGGAATTGCATCCGTGGCCGCTCTGCCCTGGATGAGCAAGCGAAGAGAGATATGGCGAAGCTGGGAAGGGCCGACTCGGCCTCGGTGGTCAGCGTGGGCTCGGTCGAGCAGGGGCGCTATGTGTATGAATGGGGCGTGGCCAAGGCACACTTTCCAAGCGGCAAGAGCATCATGGACCGATATTTGACTGTTTGGCAAAAGCAGCCGGACGGAACCTGGAAGGTATTCCGTAATCTGGTGATTCCGAAAAGCTGATAGCTCAAGGTTGGCGCCGTGGCGAGGCGACGAGCCAACTGGTCCGAGCGTCGGTCTGGGTATCAATTCGAATGTCTGAAAAGAAGCACAGAACACGATGAGCACGGATTCTGCATGGTTTTTGATTTCACCGAGGCTGAAGATGAGGTGAGTCTTTGTACAAATCGGTTCCGCCAACTCTACACAAATCGGTGCATTGCCGATTCGCGACAATCCAGAAGCATTTCCGGCGACATCGGCGTTTGTGGGGACGAGTCTGGCGTGTCTGCCTCAAAGTTTCTTGCATGAATACAGCGCCTCATTCCACTTACGGTTTATTTTGCTTACAAGCCGCCGGGATCAATAGTCGTGCTGGTCGAGTCGCCAGACGGTGACGGCTGCCAGGCCCGCTGCGATCAATAGCGCAGCCAGTACGAAAGGTATGGGTGCGATCCCAGACAGCACAGTCACGATTCTCTGCGGATTCATGCCCACGAGGTGCGACGCAAACCAGAGCCCCACGACGCCGAATATCTGGACCTGCGTAATACTGACCGGATCGAATCGGATCGATAGAAGACTATCAAGAAAGTAGAGCGGAACCATGAGAAGCAGAATCCACAAGCCATCGGCAAATACCCACATGGAGCCACCCGAGTGCGCAAAAACGACGGCACCCATCCCAAGTCCCAATATCGCCAGGCTTTCCATTGCCAGAAGGCTAAAGCCTGTGCGGTAGAAGAAAAGCGTCCGCCGGCGGGCCGGAAGCGAGAGTGTGAAAAGAAGCGAGGGGTCCGCCCCTCGTGCCGGGCGGAAGCCCTTCGATGTTGTTAAACCAGTGCCCGCAAAGCGAACCGGGAACATTCCGAGCGCGAAAACAGCGAAAATGGAAATGAAACTGTGTACGAGAGGAGCAACCGGCCCTGCGTGGTGTTCCGCGAGGTGAGCGTAGCCTATTGCCGGGAGGATCGCGAAGAGCGCGTTAAACGCCCAGATCCCGCGTAGTTCCATCCAGTGTTTCCGCCAGAGTGTTGCGATCATAACCTTCCTCCTACGGTTTCCAGGAAAATCTCTTTCAGGTTGACGGGCGCAAACTCAATGCTGGTGGCACCTGCCGCCCGCGCTTGCGCCTCCAGCGCTTCCGCGTCGCCATCGATCAGCAGGGAGGCGGAGCGCCCGCGCACTTTGAGACGTTTCACCGCCATTTCATCAAAAATGTCCTCGGGTACCGCATCAGGGAAAGTGAGCGATACTTTCTGAATCCTGGTTTTCAAATCATCGAGGTCGGTTTCGAGAACAGTCTGGCCATGGTCGATCAGGCAGACTCGTTCGCACACTTGCTCTACCTCGTCCAATTGGTGCGAGGAGAAAAAGACTGTACGGCCCTCAGCGGCCAGCGCTACGAGGTGTTCCAGAAAGATCTCGACCGCGACGGGATCAAGCCCCTCCGATGGCTCGTCCAGAATCAGAAGATCGGCTCCACGAGAGAACGCCAGCAACAGGGCCAGCTTGGAACGCGTACCTTTCGAGAGCTTGCCGGTCTTCTGCCCGAGCGGCAGTTCGTAATCCTTCAGGCAGCGTTGCTCCCACCGGTCTTGCCATTGAGGATAAAAGGCGCGGTTGAAGTCGATCATCTGCCGGACCGTCATGAACGGATAGAACTCCTTGACTTCGGCAACGAACCCGGTGCGCTGACGGATGCGCACACTAGCGGCTTCCGTGCCGATCGACTCCCCAAAGATGCGGCCCTCACCGCCGTCGGCGTGCATCATGCCCAGCAGCATTTTGATGGTGGTGGTCTTGCCTGCGCCGTTCCGGCCCAAAAAGCCGCAGACGCATCCTTGCGGCACGGTGAAATCGACACCATTGACGGCGTCAGTCGCGCCAAACCGCTTTCGAAGCCCTTGAACAGCTATGATGGCTTGATCCGAATTCATAACTTACCCCCTGTTCGAGACGCCGCATGGACGTCACGCTCCTGCGTGAGTTCCGCCTCAAAGACCCGGCGCATGGTTGGCTCTGAGAGGCCCAGTTTGCGCATCGTCGCCACTGCGTTCTCCACCAGCCGGTGCGCTCGTCGAATCGCTTCGGCCTGGCCCGCCGCCGGAGAATTTGCCCGCACAAAAGCTCCAGTGCCTTGCCGCAACTCGATGATCCCTCGGTATTCCAGCTCGCGGTAAGCTTTGGCTACCGTGTTCGGATTCGTCACAACGTCCTCGGCAACGCTGCGAATGGGAGGGAGTTGATCCTCGGGACGCAGCGCTCCCGTTTCGATTGCATGGGTGACCTGCTGTACCAGTTGGAGATAAATCGGGACACCGGAGTCGGGATGGAGATGGAAGATCACAGAGTACTAGTCAAGTAGTACAGTAAACAGTGGCGGCGATGATTGTCAAGCTGTGATGACCTGACTCGCAAGCCGTCCAACATCCTTCCGCGGCGCTAACTTTCAAGCTGTTGCAAACGGGGCAGAGCACGCATTGCGCGGGAGTTGAGATTGAATTGGCGGATTGGTGGCGGCGGGCGGGATTGTCGACGGCGACGATTTTGGGTGGACGCGACGTGGTTGGGCCGATGAGGGAGCGGGCGGCGTTTTTTTGGGATGCGAGCAGGAACAGCGGGTCCCTCCACTTCGGTCGGGATGACAAATCTTTTCTGGGACGAGACGCGTAGGGCAGCAGGTCACACTGCAGTTGATCTCGTATCGGGTTAGGCCAAACCTATCTGGCGGAGAAGATCCTTAAAGCGAGGATCGGAACGCAGGCTATCCAGCAGAAAGTCTGACCTGATCCCGCCAGCGTCGAGCGACTTCTGCGCACCGGCCTTCTTTAGAGACTCGAGCGCTCTGTCGTTCTCGCCGAGCCCGGCGTAAATCGTCGCCATTGTGTAGGGAGAAGCGGTCGCCTTAGGATTGTGCTCCAGGTCGCGAAGCATCTTTTCAGCTTTGCCTTTCGCGCCCGCTGCCGCCCAGGCGTGCGCCAGGGCCACGGCTGAACGCGGAGCGTCCGACGTTTCCATGGCCTTTTGATATTCCGCGATTGCTTCCTGAAGCCTGCCTGTGCCTTCGTAACCCGCGCCGAGATAGTAGTGCTGAGACGAATCCTTTGGATCCAGGATCAGGCCCCTCTTTCCGGCTTCAATCAGGTGGGCGTAATCCCGCAGTTGGAAATACACATCTGATTCTGTCTGCGCCGAACTGAAACCGGAATCCAGCTGGTCGATTTTTGCGATTTCGGCGAGCGCTTCGCTCCTGCGGCCAAGAGAAGCGAGAAATATGGCGCGATCTTCATGTGCACAGCTGTAACTGGGAGAGAGAGCGATGGCCCGGCTGAAGGCGCGGTCGGCGGCATCCCAATTCCAATCGAAACTCCCCTTGAGCGAGCCCAGAGTGTCCCAAGCTTCACCGATGCCGTCATCCAGCTGCATTGCCTTGGTGACGAGCTTCTTCGCGGTATCGTACGCCTGCTGCTTCGGCATGGCTCCGTCATACGCTAGATAGACGTACGTATCTGCCAGGCCAGCATAGGCCAGGGCAAAGTTTGGATCTTCCTGGATCGCCTCTTCGAAAAGATGCTGCGCCTTTCTAAGCGATGCGGGTTTGGTGAATTCAGTCGTGAAATAAAGGCGTCCCTGAATATAGGCATCGTATGCGGCTGGGTTGACGGTGGCCGCCCTGCCCATCTGTTGCTGCTGCGCCGGAGTGATTTGCGCCCGAACCTGTTGTGCGATCGCGCCTGCCACTTCTTCCTGCAGTTTCAGAACATCGCCACGGTCGCGATCGTAGGTCTCAGCCCAGATGTGTCGGTCGGTGCGCGCCTGCAGCAGCTGCGCGGTGACGCGCACTCGCTGGCCCGAACGAATCACCGACCCCTCTACGATGGCGTCCACGTTCAGTTCGCGGGCAATTTCCGGCAGGGTCTTGGTGGTGCCCTTGTACTGCATCACCGATGTGCGCGAGATGACGCGCAGCGAGCCCACTCTGGCCAGATCCGTAATCAACTGGTCGGTCATGCCATCGGAAAAGAACTCCTCTGACGGATCGCCGGACAGGTTACTGAGGGGCAGGACCGCAAGGGAATGGATCGACGCGACCGTCGGTTGCGCGGGAACCGATCGCCACACGGTCCAGGCGAGGAGTGACAGCGCAACAACAGCAACAAGAATGACGGCGGGAATGATCACCGCGAGGCGGCTCTTCTGTTTTTCAGGTGGGGCAAGACTCATCAACTCGCCAGAATCGTCGGCCTTTTCGGCGGACTCTGGGAGCGACGGCACATCTTCCACAGGGCCGATGTACCGGTAACCTCGGCGAGGCAGGGTCTCGATGTATCGCGGGTTCTCGGCTGAATCGCCGAGCACTTCGCGGATGCGCGCGATGGCGTTGTGCAGGCTGTGGTCAAAATCGACGAAGGTGCCGTTGGGCCAGATTTGGCTCTGGAGTTCCTCGCGTGTCACCACATCGCCGGCGCACTCCAGCAGGATCTCCAGAACTTGCAGGGGTTGGCCACGCAGGCGAAGCCGTACTCCTTGTCTGCGCAGCAGACCGGCACGGACATCCAACTCGAAATCGTCGAAGCGCAACCTTCCGGAAGCGAGCGGCTTGGTAGCCATGGGCGCCTCGTAGTGGGGTAGACCAACATAATACTCCTTGCTTTCACCCGCCCGCAGCAAAACACCCTTGAATGCAGATGGCTTAGGCCTGGAGAAAACTTTGGGGTCGAATGGAGGGCGCGAGGATTGCGCGCGGGAAGGGAATTGAGGAAACTTCAGATCGTTGTTGCGAGAACTCATCTCTCGATGCCACGCTCCGACGCGGCCTCTGAGCAATTTCCCGCGAGACCTACAAAGGAGAATCCGAACATGAAAAAGCTATCGCTTCTGATGATGCTGGTTGGTTTTGTGGCGCTAACCTCTTATGCGCTCGCACAGCAACAAAACCAACTCGAGGGACAAGGGGACCAGCTTGTCCAGATTGTTCGCAATGCCACGCAACGGTACCAGAATGCGGCACCTTCTGGATACGGGGCCGTCCTCGGCTGCGTCAGCGGTTCCGACCATGGGGCCATGGGTGTCCACTACGTGAATGGCAGTCTTCTGGATGGAGCGACTCTGGTGAGTGGCCAAAATCTCGACCCGACGAGACCGCAAGCGATGATTTATGAGCCGCAGTCCAATGGTGAAATGAAGCTGGTTGGCGTCGAGTTCATCATCCTCGCGAGCGCCCTTCCCCCCGATGCCGCTCCGGAGGTGGATGGTCACCTGATGCTGTACATTGACGGTCCTTCGGCTACAAGGCCAAATGCTCCGCAAAACCGTTACGGGCTGCCGGGCTTTTTCGAATTGCACGTTTGGGCCTGGAAAGACAATCCCCAGGGGCCTTTTGTTGACTGGAATAATCACGTGAGTTGCGCATTGCGGTAGTGGTAGAGGTCTGTACACCTCCGGCCTGGCAAGCGGTGCGGGGTTCGACGCTGTGCTCTGGAGAGGGCACAGCGGCGATCACGCCGTTGCAGCGTGCGCCGGGAGAAAAGGAAGACGAAGAACATGCCTAAATACGTCATCGAACGCGACATTCCCGGCGCAGGACAATTGACTGCCGAACAACTGCAGGCTATTTCGCAAACATCCTGCAGCGTCCTGCGCAAACTGGGATTCGAAATCCAATGGGATCACAGCTATGTTACCGGGGACAAAGTCTATTGCATTTACCGCGCTCCGAATGAAGAGCTGATCAAGGAGCATGCACTGCTGGGCGGCTTCCCGGCGAACCGTATCTCGGTGATATCTGCAGTCATCGATCCAACCACTGCGGAGGGCTGATCCAGACGGTGCGCGGACGCAGACAGCCAGGGCGAAAAATTCTGAGGAAGCTCTGACTGACCCGAGTGGCTCAAGCCACCGGCGTATCTTCCTTGACGTATCCCCGGCCTGAAGGCTGGGCTCAACCGGATGCTTGCGCGCAGTTTATCGACTCAAGTTGAAATCAATGTTGCGTGGCTGTCTGGTCGATTCCATATTGTATGGCTGCCTTGAGTACGTCGATATTTATCTCTGCTAGTGTTTTGAATTTGATGCAATACCCGGTGATGCTGGCTTTGCCGAGTTTCTTTGCAAATGCCTGGGCCAGGTACTTCTTGTCATTGACTCCCATAATGTAGACGGAAATGCCGGTGGTATTCGCACTGATACCGATTTGATAGAACTCCCTGGTTTTGCCATTGGCATATTTCATGGATTGAGAACCATATCCAATGTTTGGGTTGGAAACGATTTTTCCTTTCTCGTCTTTGCCATCCAGGAACCACAATTTGGATGCTGGCATCAACGCCAAAATCATGTGATGCAGCTGTTGCATATCGCCGCGTTTTGGTTCCGGTTGAGTGGCAATGTACTCCTGAATTTGTTTCTGCGGGTTCATGCACATCTCCTCGGCTTAGCGGTACCGATCCAGGGCTGCCGAAACCAGCGGATTGGAGTCGGCTTACCAGGCTGCGCAAATGATCAGAAGGATACCGGAATTTGTTGACTCATTGCCAGCGTTCTGAAATCTCGGCTGACGACTTCAGGCCAATGCACGCGTGGAACGGGAGTTGAGATTGATTCGGGGGATTGGTAGCGACGAGAGGCCCGTTCGAACCAGGCCTCCGCCGCCAGCCTTTGCTGTATCGCGCATGAGGATCGTCGAAACTTCAACTTTTTATTTCGACTGCGCCATACCCGCAAGAACCGCAGCCATTTTATCGAGTATCTCGTTCCAGCCCTCGAGTTGACCGCTGTTTTTGGCGCTCTCCATGGGTTCATTTCCAATAAAGGTGAGTTTCGTCCGGCCGTTTCCGAGATCCTCAAAGAGGGTCACGTCGTACGCATCGTCGATGGCCTCATGTTCTATTCCTAATGTCGCAGGGTCAACCTTGTTTCCCTTCGAGTCGGCAAAGTACATCAAGGAAACGATCTTCTCGTGCGGAACAATCTCGTGGTATTCGACCGCATTCCAGAACTCCTGGCCATCCGGAGACTTCATGCAGCAGAGAAGTTTTCCTCCCACGCGAAAATCCATCTTGCAAACCGGCGAGGTAAAACCTTTCGGCCCCCACCACTGCATTATGTACTTTGGGTCTGTCCACGCCTTCCAAACCAATTCGCGTGGGGCATCAAAAACTCGTGTGACAACCATCCGCTCAATTTCATTCACCGTGTTTTTTGTCATCTCTGACCTCCGCTTTCTTCATTTCCTTCACCACCACTTCCAACTTGTCGAAGCTCTCTTCCCAGAATCGGCGATAGCTAATCGCCCAGTCGCTGACGGTCTTAATCGCCTGCGGCCTCAGCGTGCACACGCTTTCTCGTCCACGCTTCGTCTTGACTACAATCCGCGCCCGCACCAGGGTCGCAATATGTTTTGAAATCATCTGCTGCGAGAGTGCAAAGGGCTCTGTTAATCCATGCACAGAGGCAGGCCCGTGGGAGAGTCGTTCGATCATCGCCCGGCGGGTTGGATCCGACAAAGCCGCAAATGTTGTGCCCAAGTTATCCACAACCATATGGTAGTGGATTGTTGGTGAATGTCAAGTGTGAATTTTGCGATTCGTGAATTTTGTTCCCTGACCGCTGAACCCTGACGCCGCGAGCATCCGAGTACGCGGTGCTGTTCAGTGGAAAATGGCGTGGCTTGATATCCTGAGTACAGCTATATCTTCCCGCCCATGATCTTTGTCCTCGACAACTACGATTCGTTTACCTACAACCTGGTGCAGTTGCTGGGAGAACTGGGCGCGGAGGTGGAAGTTCGCCGCAACGACCAGGTGACGCTCAAAGAGATTGAGGCGATGGCGCCGGAACGGATCGTCATCTCGCCCGGGCCGTGCACGCCGCAGGAAGCGGGCATCAGCATACCGCTGGTGAAACACTTTGCGGGTAAGGTGCCAATCCTGGGAGTGTGCCTGGGGCATCAGGCGATCGGCGCAGCGTTTGGCGGCAGAATTATTCGCGCGCCGCGGTTGATGCACGGTAAAACCAGTTCTGTGGAACACGACAGCCGCACGATTTTCCGCGGCATTCCAAGCCCTATGATCTGCACACGGTATCACTCGCTGATTGTGTCGGAGGATGGATTGCCGGAGGAACTGCAGATTTCCGCGCGGTCTGAGGGACTGATCATGGGGCTGCGCCATCGCAATTTTCCGGTGGAGGGCGTGCAGTTTCATCCGGAGAGCGTGTTGACCGGCGATGGTGCGCGCTTGATCGCTAACTTCCTGAAGCTGGAGTAGAGGATGTTTCTTGTGCGTCCGGGTTGCGTCGCGGGATGCGTGATGATGCTTGCCATTGCGACGTTGTCAGGGACGGCGGGCGCGCAGACGACATCTTCGCCGACGAGCGCACCTACGCCGGTTGCGCAGCAGACCATTGGGCGTCTGGATGTTTCCGCGACCACGGAAAAAGTTCAGGTCTCGGGCGCGGTGACTTTAACCGCTGACGGCACAGCGCTGGGGAATGGCAGTACGGTCACGGCGGGGAAAGTGACGTTGCCGATTCATTTGACGCGCGGCGGGCAACTGGATCTTTGCGCGACGACCACCGTACATCTTTCGCAACAATATAACGCGGCTGATTCCAACAGTCCGCTGATGGTGGCGCTGGATCATGGCGCGATTGAAGCGCATTACAAGGTTGGGAAAAATTCCGATGTGGTGCTGACTCCGGATCTGCGCATTCTGCTTTCTGGTCCTGGCGAGGCGGACGTTCGGATCCGGTTGAACGAAGCGGGCGACACGTGCGTGGCAAATCGCGGCGACAATGCGCCGTATGTAACGGTGAGCGAGCAGATGGGGCCGGGCGTGTACCGGGTGATGCCGAATCAGCGGGTGATGTTCGAGCAGGGCAGTGTCCGCAACGTGGTCGACAACGAAGCGCAACCGTGCGGCTGTCCGGCGCCTGCGGCGATTTCAGTGGCGAGCGCAGGGTCAACCGCGGTACCGGGAAAAGCTGTGGCGAAGCCGGGAGAAACGGTTGCGACCAAGCCCGCTGAGAAGGCAGAGGCTTTAGGGGGTCCGAGCTCGACGCCAGCGGACACGGCGTTTCCACTGGCGGAAAGTGAGGGACTTGCGCCACCGCCCGCGATACCTACGAAACCGGCTGTGCCGCTGGGCGAAACTCATTCAGAAGTGACCACGACGTTGAGCTACGCTGCGCCGAAGCAGACGGTACCGACAGGTACGCCATCTGGAATGGCGACGCCGGAAAGTGCAGCCACGGTTGCGAGCGCGCCGGCACCGGGATTCGGGCCATCGGTGAATACGGGGCCGGTCGCGGTCGCAGAAGCTCCGCCGGTTCCGCAGCCAAAGCCACATAAGTCGGGATTCTTCCATAAGCTGGGAAGATTTTTTGCGAAGATCTTTGGATAGAGCTGCGAAAAGTATCCTCGAAGGCATTTTTAAGGCTACGGTAATGCGGGCCGGATTCTATCCCACCCTAGCTGAGCTAGGATGGGGCACCCATCACATTCCAACTTTTGAGAAAAAGCAGGAAATTATGGCGGCGGGGATGGGGTGTTTACTCGGTGCGAAGGGCGCGCATGGGTTCGATCTGCGAAGCGCGAATGGCCGGCACCACGCAGGCGATGACCGCAGTGAGCAGAAGACTGGCGATCATCACAGCAAAGACGACGGGATCGAGGAGGCTGGTTCCATACAGGATGGAGCGAATCATCGAGCCGGCGGCGATGCCTCCGGCCAGTCCAAGAAACAGCCCGAACAAGACGGGGCGCAAGCCATCCATCAGCACCAGGCGCAACACCTGGGCTCGTTGCGCGCCGAGGGCCAGGCGGATGCCGATTTCCTTGACGCGCTGGGTGACGAGATAGGACAGCACGCCATAGAGACCGATGGCGGCCAGCAGCAGAGAGAATGCAGCGAAGACAAGGACGAGTGTGGCGCTGAAGTTTTGGCTGATGGTGCTTTGAGCGACGATTTGCTGCATGGTTAACACCAGATAGACAGGGAGTTGAGGATCGAGCGCGGCAACCTGCTTCTGGATGGGAATGGAGAACGGGAGAGGATTGCCGGCAGTGCGCGTCACCAA